>JAEEND010000006.1 GCA_016283575.1 Lachnospiraceae bacterium
AACGCTTGAAGCATCCCATCGTATCTTTAAAAATATCATCGGAAACTCCGAGCTTTTCGTACTTTTCGTGGATCTTAACTGCGCACAGACTTTGCACATAGAACATTTTAAAGTTACCGGGATCATCTGTAAGGGCCTTTACAAGCTCATCATAGGCAGACTCCATCGTATCCAGAACCATAAGTCTTTCCATTAATGGCCTTAACGTTTCAATATGTTCATCCACATATTTTGAAGCATCCATCACTCCTTTAATCATTTCATCCTGCAGATCTATTAATTTGTAAAACTCCTGTACAGTCATCTTATCAGTCCTCGCTTAGTTCTTTTGCCTGTCGTATCACATCGAGCATTGTTTCTTTATCCATTCCGCCGGGAATATACCCCAATACCTTGCCTTCGTCACTGATCAGATATGTAGTGGGGAAAGCAGTTATATAATAGGGTTGCATCAGGCTTGCGCCTTCATCCATCATCACGGGGAAATCATATCCGTTATCATCTAAAAATCCGGTAACGCCCGCGACATCCTGCTCGTTACCAAGATTCGGGAATGTTACGCCTAAAATTGCCACATCCTCCGAATCTTTAAATTCATTATAAAGCTCGTTAATATATGGAAGCTCTTCCCTGCAGGGAGGACACCATGTAGCCCAGAAATTAAGAAAAAGAATCTTTCCCTTATAATCTGCCAGCGTATGGGTATTTCCATATTGATCCACCAGAGAAAAATCGGGAGCATCCATAAATTCTTCTTCCGGCTCTTCTTCCGCTGCGTGAGAAGCTTCTTCCGAAACCGGCTCTTCTTTTGATATCGTTGAATCCTCCTTCTCGATTGCGGTAGCAACTCCCGATGAAGCTGTTCCGCTGTTTCCCGCAAGTATGTTTACCTTCCCGGATATCATGAGGATTCCCATGAATATAAGCAGTATTGCGCCGATCTTAACGGTATATTTCACAACGGATTTATGTCTTCCGAAGAGTCTCAACAATTCTGTAGTGAAGACACCCACAAGGATAAATGGAAGTATATATCCCAATGTATAAACTCCTATAAGGAGTAAACTTGTGGCGAAGCTCTCTTCCGATGATGCCATAAGAAGCACGCTTGATAATACGGGCCCTACGCAAGGCGTCCACGCAAAGCTGAACACAAATCCCATGACCCAGGCTGTCCAGGGAGACATTCTGAACTTATCAAGATTTACGGGGAGTCTCTTTTCGCTGTTCATAATGGTATCCCGTCCGTAAAAGAACAGCTGGTAAATTCCAAAGAATATTACAAGAAGACCTCCGCCCACTGTAAGGAGCGTCTTTCCCTTGGCAAAGAAGACCCCTATTCCTCTGAGCCCTAAGCCCAATAAGAAGAATGAAAAGCTGATACCGATTACAAAGAATATTGTATTTATCAGTACTTTTCCTCTGTTATATTCTTTTTCTCCATTCTCACTTTCTTTTACCGCACCGCCTGATAAATAGCCCATATATATGGGAAGTAACGGCAGTACACAGGGTGAAAAGAAACTGAGTACGCCCTGCAAAAATACTGTTATTGCGGGAACTGTTACATTAAATGTCATTTTTCTAAACCTTATCCTTTATTGCTTTTTATGAGCAATGTATCAAGATTATCAAAAAGAGTCTGTGACTTTGGCACATTGGGGTGTCGGTGGCTTTGTATGTTGTATCGCAGAGTTCTATAATTTAATCGCAATGTCGCATTTATCCCTGATTTGCAGGGTATTAAAATATGCTTCTTCAAGCGGGATCCACTTGTTCCTGAATACTTCAGCACCGTCAGAGCCGTTTCTTTTCAGGATCCTTGCCATCTGCTCTTCTTCTGATATATCCATGAAGAATCTAAGATCATAATAGGGAAACAGATCCGGATGAAGGCTGTAGGCTCCCTCGATAATTGAAATGTCTTTTACCTTGATTTCAATGCCGTCTTCCAATGTGACGGTTTTACAGTTAAAGGGCCTATAAAGAATCACATCCGACCCCTCAGATAAAGGCTTAAGCACTTCATTTAAAAATCGCTCATGATCCACATTTTCTCCCGGTGTGCCTAAGCGTTCGGGGCTACGCATGTGAGGCTGCAGGAAAAAGTCATCCATATGAAACAAAGAAGCGTTAAGTTCCGTGGCAAGTTCATTTGAAAGAGTTGTCTTTCCGGCGGCGCATCGGCCGTCAATTGCCACTATCACACGCTTCTTCGTCATTTGTATCGCTTTTATTCTGTTAATTATTTCAGCTTTATCCGTTATGATCATCCGAAAATCATGCCTTATTGCCGCCAATGGGAATAAGCTTTGCTTTCTTTAAGGCTACCATGATAACAGGAATAAGTATTAACTGAAGTATGATGCCGGGAATCGCATTAAGTAATGCCCCTGATAAAAATGCGGAGTAGGTAAAAGAATTACCTTTAATTCCAAGAAGTATCATCATACATCCGCCCCATACAATACGTCCGATGATCATGGCAGCGATTATTGATATATAGAGTGATAAAACCGTCTGCTTTTTGATCTTTCTGTAAAGAAAACCTGCTACAAAAGCATATGTTGCAAGTTCAAATGCCATGGCAATTGCTGTAGGATACATGGGAGGCATACCGAAGAGTAAGGACCTCAAAATCGGAAGCACAAGAGCCATGGGGACGCCAAATTCCCAGCCACAGATAAGGGCACATAAGAATACCGGAAGATGCATGGGAAGTAACATGCTTCCTATCTGCTGGATCTGACCTGTCAAAAAGGGAAGTACAAGCCCGAGAGCAAGCAATAATGCCGTAATAACAAGTTTTTTTATGTTGTTTTTCATTTAATTCTTTTTCCTTTTCTTTTTTTATCGGTCGAAGGTCTTTGCCACTTCTTCAAGCAACTCTCTTATGGGAAGATGCTGAGGGCATACCTTTTCACATTTACCGCACTTAATACAGTCGGAAGCTTTTCCGTGACCTCCGCTTGTAACCGCGGTTTCATAATACATGGAAGAATTCCAGTCATGGAATGCTTCCTGCTGATTCTTACAGGAGAACATGTCGGGAATTCTGATTCCCATGGGACATTCATTCTCTTCAATACAATAGCGACAGGATGTACAGGGAATGAGATTAAGGCCTCTGAAGATAGCTCTTACATGGCTTAATGCATCCATTTCTTTTTCATCTAATGCCTTAAAATCCTTCATGGCAGAAATATTATCATTCATCTGCTCCATGTTACTCATTCCGGAAAGCACCATTGTCATCTGATCGAAGCTTGCTGCAAAGCGTACTGCGTAGCTTGCATTGCTTCCGCCGTTTAAGCCTTTAAGAATGTCATCGGCCTCCTTGGGAAGATTTACAAGTGAACCACCCTTAACAGGCTCCATTACGATAACAGGCTTATTATGCTTTACGCATACATCATAAACCTTTTTACTTTCGATTGATGCATCATCATAATCGAGATAATTGAACTGGATCTGAACCACCTCGATCTCAGGATGCTCTGTAAGGATCATATCAAGAATCTCTGCCTTATCATGGAAAGAAAGTCCGAGATGACGGATCTTACCTTCTTTTTTAAACTCATAGGCTGTTTCATAAGCCTTGCATTCCTTGAACTTTTTGTAATTGTTTCTGTCCTGGGCATGCATCAGGTAAAAGTCAAAATACTCAACGCCGCAGGCTTTAAGCTGGGATTCAAAGAAGGGCCTGATGTCCTCCTGCTTTTTAAAGTATGGATCCGTCAGCTTGTCGGTAAGAAGAAACTTACTTCTGTCATAACGCTTCGAAAGACAGTCTGCCACTGCCAGCTCCGAAAGCCCACCGATATATCCGTGCGCTGTATCGAAATAATTGAATCCCGCATCAATAAAGGCATCAACCATACGGGTAAATTCTTCATAATCCACCTTGTCCCCGTTCATTGGCAAACGCATACAGCCGAAGCCGAAATTACCGTGGATTTCAGAAAAAAAACTGTTCTGTACCATAAAACCTCCTAATACTATTAATTTAATGCTCCAATATTTCTTTCAGTGAATCTTCAACATTTTCAGCCACATCCTTCATGACTGTGATGGAGGCTGCAGTCTGTTCTGCCGAAGCTACAAGAGTAGTTGCTCTTCCGTTTACTTTATCAACGATCTTAACGAGCTTGTCGGATTCCACCATCAGATGTTCAAGAGTCATCTTGATATCCTGGTTGTTGGCATTACTGTCATCGGCTGTAGCCTTGGAATCTGCCGCAAGCTTCTTGATCTCATCGGCAACTACCGCAAATCCCTTACCCATCTCACCTGCACGGGCAGCTTCGATGGATGCGTTAAGAGCAAGCAGATTGGTCTGGGATGCGATACCGATAACCGCTTCGTTGTTTTCTTCCAGCTTGTTTAAGTAGGAAGCGATGTTATTCAGCACTTCTTTTAACTCCTTGGCAAAGTCATCAACCTCGCCCATTTCACGGGAGATACCCGCTGTCTGATGAGCATTGTCGGCACTTGTTCCACCGATACGGTCGATGGTTTCTTTAAGTGTGCTGAAGTTCGCACTGATCTCCGATGCGATAGAAAGCTTCTTTTCACGCATCTCGTCCTGTGTTTTCTTGATCTCTCCAGTTAATTCTTCCGCTTTGTCCTTATCTTCGTAAGCGCAGTCCTTAATATAGTGAACACAGTTATTGATATGATTGAAGCCGTTAAATATGGCAACTGCCATGTCGCGACAGGTATTGTATCCGCAGCAGCCGCAATCAATGGCGCGCTTTTCTTCCGTATCTTTTCTTAAGCTTAAGAAGATCTTATTGAGCTCTGATTCCGTAGGCATCTTATATGTGCATGCAGCACTTCTGTCTGTATACTTACGTAAGAAATCATTAAGATTAAGCTTTGCAAATTCTTTGTTGAGAGCCTCCAAACGCTGCTTGGGAGTAAGCTCTCTGCCCCACGCGGATCTCTTTGATGAATTCTTACTGTTGATCTTGATCTGCTGGATCGCCATGAAAACATCTTCAGCCATATCGGCACGGGATTCGGTACCGGGACCATATAGACAGCCGTTGGTGCAGTTAAGTGCATCCACAAAAAGATATGGTGTATTTCCGTTCTTTAAACGGTCTTTATTTCTGCGAAGGTATTCATACATATGATGCTCACCTTCCATCTGGCGTACCAGAGCATCCTCTCCGAGAAGCCAGTATACATTTTCTTTTAATCCGCCGGGCATTGGATAAATGGAACCGAGACCATACTCGATCTCATCCTTGTAGGGAACGGCTCCGCTTACGGGATTCTCCTTAAGATAGTTAACAAGGTGATTAAAAGTAAGATTATAGGAAACGTATCCCTTATTATTGGGATCGTCTATTTCATTCTTTTTAGCGATACAGGGACTTATAAATGTAAGCTTATCAGTAACATGCATGTATTTTTTCACATAAATGGCACCGCACATCATGGGTGACTGCACCGGCATGAGCTTGGGAATAAGTTCGGGAGTGTATCTCTCAATATAGCCTACAACTGCAGGACAGGGCTGAGAAATACCGCCGTAGAATTTATGCTCGGTAATGTATTTGATATAGGCCCAGGTTGTTATATCTGCGCCAAAAGAAACACTTATGAAACGGTTTACGCCCAGTTTCTTAAGCATTCCCAGGTACTTTTCATAATCCTTGGGATAGTTTGCAAGAAAAGCAGGAGCGATAAGTACGGAAATCTTTTCTCCGTTCTTAAGATCCTCAAAGAAACTTTCAACATCATCTACATACTCTCTGGCGCCGTGCTCGCACACGTCAAGACAGGCACCGCAAGCAATACATCTGTCGGGATTTACGTCGATAACATTTCCCCGACCGCGTTCAACCGCAATATTGGCTCCCATGCAGTTGCACACTCTGATACATTTGTTACACCCAATACATTTGTCGTTTGTTTTGATAAGACTCATAGAATACCTCCGGTCTAAATGTTCTGCATTTACTATCGTGTATCCATAACCTGCTTACTCAACTAACCCTGCTGCCCGTTTGCCTGTCGAATCATATCCTCCACCACGATGTCGTAGATCTCACCGACTGTGTTGCAATATTCTAAGATCTTCCAAGGCTCGTTTGTATGAAAATGAATTTTGATCAAATCTTCATCACCCGCTGCAATAAGAGAATTTCCTTCGAAATGCTCGGTGATGTAGTCGGAAATTTCATCCTCGTCAAGATCCTTGTCTCTTCTGTCTATTAAGAGCTGTGTGTCATATCTGTAGGCAAACTGATCGTCCTCGGCATCAATGCTATTTACCATACTACGCCTCCTTAGTTAATTTATCTTCAATTATAACATAAAGCCCCAAAGACTGGGAATAACCTAATCTTTGAGGCTCTGTATTTATATCATGTATTTTTTCCTGAATTCGTCCATCGAGACGGTCTTTCCCGTGATCCTTGCTTCCTCCGCGGCAAATGCCATCATGTGGCTTTCAATGGATTTATCTATGGAGGAAAGGGCTTTTGCTCCGCTGTCGCCTATCATACTCACAAAATCTTTGGTAAGGCCGTAATCTCCTCCACCGTGAAATCCTTCTTCACTTACCACATTCATGGTTCGGCTTTCGCCTTCATATAAGGCATTTGAAGAATAATGAGTTACGATAAGTTCATTGCTGTAATCATCTCCGAAGATCTCGCCGTGCTCACACATCACCTTTATGACTCTGTGCATCTTATCCGTAAGTCCGCTTAAATGGAAGGTTGCGGTTACGCCGTTCTCAAAAAGAATGGTAGTGACCTGATTATCACAGACATCATTGTCACATTTATATACGCATCGACCGTAGGGACTTGTTTTAAAGGCTTCCATCAAGCCCTCTTCACTTTGGTCCTTACAGATAACCTCTGCAGGCCAGCCGCCTCTGACCGGGAGATATGCTTTTCTTACATCGAATCTGCATTTATCATGTACCGGACACTCAAGACATCTGTCAGCACTCCCTTCCGGTGCATTTTCTTTCTTAAAAAAGTTGAGATTTCCAAAAGAAGATATTCTCTCAGCCCTGCTGCCGGTAAGCCACACAAGGATATCCATGTCATGGCAGGATTTCTGAAGGATAATGGGGCTTGATTCTTTGGAATTTCTCCAGTTACCTCTTACAAAAGAATGAGCCATGTGGAAATTTCCCACATTCTCAGCATGGTCAATGGTTACCACCTTTCCGATCTCTCCGGAATCAATGATGTTTTTTATTGCCGCAAAGAAATTGGTATATCTTAAAACATGGCATACCATGATCCTTCGATCGCATTCTTTGGCAACCGCTTCTATCTCCATGCACTCTCTCGGATCGGGAGAAATAGGCTTTTCAAGTAAAATGTCATATCCCGCCTTTAAGCATGCGATTGTTTCTTTGTAGTGGTCACGATCCATTGTTGAAATAATAACCGCATTGAGTTCAAGATTCTTTTTCAGGAAAAGATCGAAGCTTTCAAAAAGCATGTCGTCGCTCACATCGTACTTTTCTTTTGCACGTTCAAGCTTTTCTTTGGAAATATCCACCACTGCGACTATTTCCACATCCATTTTCTCTTTCATATATGTTGCATATATGTTTCCGCGCTGTCCTGCGCCAATCAAAGCCACCTTCATGACTTAATCCTCCAATACCTTTAATATGTCGATTCCGGCGTTTTTAAGCACCGCTTTATATTCTTTTATATTTTCATCCTTTAAGTAAGGATATCTGTCTTTGATATTTGGAACATCATCCTTTAACACTATCATTGATGTTGTATGAAAGTCGTATCCTGCCTTAAATACCGCGAGAGCCTTTTTCTGTAGGCTTGTAACGGGATCTGTGCTATCCGGTGTCACATGAAGTTCTTTTTGTAACATATCCGAACCTGCGCCTATGGAGTAGCAATAAAACCTTCTCTGCATCGATACGATATTTGTGTCCTTATCAAGTAACAGGGAAAGTCTCGGGTCATATAGCCAGCTTTCGCTCCAGAATCCCTTTATATCCATCTCCGGAAAGTATTTTTCGTAAAAGGCGAGGGCCATGGTCATTGACTTTTCAAGCCTCCTCGGATTGTAGCCTTCACCTCCGGGAATGTGAAAAGCAAGAAGCAGGTCACCGGGTTTAAGGGCGATCTCAAAATCCTTTTTGGAAAGGCTCATGACTTTTTTAGAAATGATACCGCATGGGTTCATATAATTGCCCCTGTATGCTCCGTCATCTTCTTCATAAAAGGTTTCAAAACCGGGAAGAGTATCCTTTTTATTTTCGTCCGACTCAAGCTGGCCGTCCCTGGTAACGCCCGCTCCGCCGAAATAAAGCCCGGTTACTCTGTCACTCTTTTTATTTCTGTACAGCCTGAAGGGATCTCCGAATGTATAAGGTGTAAAGTAGAACCTGTCGAATAAGAAAATGGTTAATGCATAAAAGTTCTTATCCCAGCCAAAGTCGAGAACCTCGCAGTTATCTGTTTCAAGGTACTGCTTCATCTGAGGTTCGATACGATAATATGGCATATTTTCATATATCTCCACAGGAACGTTTCTTTCTTTTAAAACCTCCGTGCCCACGGAAATGCATGATAAAAGAAGCAAAAACTTTCGCACATCAGGGCATTTCGACTCATATTCAAATTTGAAATTAAGATAAAAATCACCGTCTATGCCTTTTTTATATCTGCATAAATCCCAGCGTAAGAACTTAAAAAGGGCACATATTTCCGGATTTCCTTCTATTTCATCCATTGCGATAAAGAAGCGGTCCGATAATCTTTCAGGTAAAGAATATTTTTCCGAAAGCTCCCTTAACAGATTTCGGTCCAAAAAAGGCCTTTCCGATTCCCTTTCCCAAGCTCCCGATCCTTTATATAAAGAAAAGGCTTCTTCAATTTCTTCAAATCCTCTTTCGGCACTTAAATACCTAAGCATCTATTTCCTCCGATCGTTTACTATATTCTCCATCTGAGACCATTTATTCTCCATATCGCATACAAGCTTGAACTGGTCTCTGGCACGGTCTAAATTATGATTTTCACGATGAATCTTAAAATATGTATCACCATTTAAGTAGTCCGTGAGAAAGCGCATGCCGCACTCCATTGTCATGTTCTTTGCGCCGTAAGGAAGCGAGCATATTTCCGCATCCGTAAGCCTTCCGTCCGCGCCCTCGATATAACCCTTAACATATAGTTCAAAAAGGTCCAGATCCAGGCTCACTTTCGATAGATCCGTCTCATCCTCGGCCGCGGTATTTGCACCGAATCTTATGGAATCTCCGAAATCATATATGGAAAGCCCGGGCATTACGGTATCTAAATCGATGACACAGATTCCCTTTCCGGTAACGGAGTCCATCATAATATTGTTAAGCTTTGTATCATTATGGGTAACTCTTAAGGGAAGTTCCCCTGACTCAAGCATTTTCTGCCCTCTTGCCATTTCTTCTTTTCTTTCGCGTAAAAAGAAAATTTCTTTTTCAACAAGGGAAGCTCTCCCCATTCTGTCTTCTTTTACCGCACGTTCAAAATCCTCATATCTCTTTACTGTGTTATGAAAGTCCGGAATGGTCTCTCTTAAGGTTTCCGCAGGGAAGTCGGAAAGCATACTCTGGAATTTACCGAAGCTCACTGCACTTTCATAGAATTCTTCGGGCGTCTCGACTTTTTCAAGACATATTGCATTTTCAATATATAAATACATGCGCCAGTAATTTCCCTGAGGGTCTTTATAAAAAGGCTTATTATCTCTTGTCTTAACAACCGTAAGAGTTTCTCTGTACGGGTCACGGGCCTTTTTTCTCAGGTGCTCCGTAACCTTTAAGATATTCTCCATAAGTCCCTCGGGATCTTTAAAGATTTCATGGTTTATTCGCTGTAATATAAGTTTTTTATGAGTACCTTCTTTTAACTTAACTAAAAAAGTATCATTTATATGGCCGTTCCCGTGGCGGGTCACGGATTCAACATTTTCTTTTTCACAATATTCAAAATTCATTGCGGCATCAGTTGCCACATTTACATTTATCTCCATATGTAAGCCCTCGATATATGTTTTTTGTCAAGAAAAGCGGACAACATTACATTGCCCGCTGTCTTTCGAAGAGGATCAGCGGATCCTCTCCCTGTTCACACCATAGTTTTTCACCTTGGCTTATAATCTTTTCACCGTTCCGTAACCAGTTTCCTTTGGGAAGGTACAGGAATCGTCCTGTCTGTCCTTTTTCGTAAATGGGTGCCACCAGATACTTTTCTCCCAGCATAAACTGATCTATTACGGTATCGCAGCCATCCTCGGGGAATTCATAAGCCATATATCTGAGTATCGGCTCTCCCGTGGACCCCGCTCTTTCAACAAGTTCCATAAGATAGTCAGTGAGACTCTTACGGAGTTCAATTAACGTGAGTATTTTTTTGTAGTTTTCTTTTGATAATAATCTGTAAGGTGCTGCGGAAAACTGCATTGCGGGCATGAGGCATGCGATTTCGCAATGCCGCACAAAGAGTTCTTCGTCAAACCTCGTTTTTAATGCTTCATGGAAGTTAACATATTCGCCGCCTCCGATCATGTCGGGACATGTGAAAGGATGCCCTGTGATTCCCTGTAAAAGTGAATCCGGAATAAGACCGCCAATTCCTTCTTCATTCCATGAATGCTGTTTATCACAGAGTCGCTGCAATACGGGCGCGCCGCCTGCAAGATAGGTCACTCTGTATTCATTGTATTCATATTGCTCACCGAACTGCTCCCACAGAATGGACTGTTCATTGGGAGTGGTGCTGCCATATGTTTTGTTTTCTTCTTCATAGAAGAAACTGTCGCCTGCGTCAAATTTAAATCCGTCGATTCCTAAGCTCGTAAGTGCGTCTAACTGTTCCTTTAACCAGGCTACAGCTTCGGGATTTGACATATCAAGAACCGCTGAGTACCCGTTCCACCAGCGAACGATGTAGGGCTCGTCTTCAGATGTTTTAATAAGAATGTCTTTTGCCAATGCCTCTCTGTATTTAAGCGTATCCGCGCTTATAAAGGGGCAGAGCCAAAGCATTACCTTAAATCCTTTTTCATGAAGCATCTTTATCATTGCGGCGGGGTCTTTAAATCTTCCTGAGTGGAAGGTCCAGTTGCCGTAATACTCGCTCCATCCGTCATCTATCATAAGTACTCCCGCGGGCATTCCGTTTGAAAGGATCCCTTCGGCGTATTTAGTGATATCTTCCTGATTCTGGTTAAAAGTCAATTCAATCCAGGTATTATATATGGGGTTCTTAAAGAGCTCCGGTGAGGGAGTTCCCTTTTTAAAGGGGAACTCCTCTGCCATCGCTTTTAAATATCCTTTTTTCAGTGTACCTACGGCTTCGCTTACAAAGCAATCGTCATCAATCTCTATCTCCCCGTCCTTAAAAGAAAGCTTAAATCCTTCTTTTTTCCAGATATAGCGACCCTTTGTGGATACAAAGAGGGGCATTGCCTGGTTGGGGGTTCGATTGATCGTAGTGTCAACAGTAACGTTGCTTGCTTCGGACAGAGGCATTTTAGTACCGTCTTTGACGAAGCCTCCATACCAATACTCGTCCTTCAAGCATTTAATCTTCATTAGTTTCCTTTCTTGGATGCCAAGAATTCATCGTACTGTCTCTGTACCTCAGCAACATATTCATCGATACCTGCTGCCTTTAATTTTGCAACAGCATCATCATAGTGATCGTCGAAGCTTACAAATCCGCTTCTGATGGGAGCAAAGTCAGATGCAGTAACTTCAGTGATGGCTGTTTCGATCTCAACTACGTTTTCGTTGTTGAAGATGAAGCCCTGTGCGGAAGAAACCTTCGCATTGTCATCCCAGTGTTCATATGTGTTGATGTATTCGTCAGATACGCTCTTATCGAATAACTGATAGTTCTTGTTTCTGAACATCCACTCATAGAAGAAATCTTCCTGAGTGAGTTTTTCAACTCTGCCGTCAACCATCTGGTAATCCTTGCCTTCTACACCGTAGATCGCAAATCTGTAGTTTTCAGGTGAGGAATAGATCCAGTTGATAAACTTCATAGCGCCTTCTTTGTTGGCTGCTGAATAAGGAATGCAAAGTACTTCACCACCGGATGTGGAGATGTATTTATCCTTTTCGGGTGCTAAGATGTATGTCTTTAACTCTGCATCGGGTGCATTCTGCTGTACTGCATTGATGATTTCACGATCCTTACCGATGGAAGCTTCTACCCAAAGATAGAGACCTGTCTGCATACGAGAGTCTTTTTCGTTGTAGTTGGTGGTAAGTTCGTCGGCATATAAGCCCTTCTTGTACATTTCTTCGTTGAACTTTGCAACCTTCTTGAATGCTTCTGTTTCATAGTAGCTGGATACCTTACCTGTTGTTTCATCAAGAACTGTGAATACGTCGGTACCGATCCATGTAAGCTGATTATCCTGGAAGTATCTTGTGAGAGGCTTAAAGATGATATCAGCGGGTCCCTTTAATTCAGGGAACTGTTCTTTAGCTTTTGTTGCAAATTCCATAAGGTCATCGGGTGTTTCGATATTGTCCATGCCAACTGCCTTAAGGATATCTTCTCTTACACATACAAGCTGATAGATACCTGAGCTGGGGCCGTAAGCGGAAGGGATACCGTAGATCTGACCATCTACAAGTCCGCCTTCAACCTGGGACATGGGAAGAACCTTTAACATATCCTGACCATATTCCTGAATAAGTTCGTCAAGAGGCTGTGCCTGCTTCTTATTAACAATAAGTGAAAGGTTTGCAAGACCGTCCCAGTAGAGATCTACTGTTTCATTGGCTGCAAGCATGATTTCCTTCTTGGTCCAGTACTGGTCCCAGGGAACAAAGATCATGTTAACCTTTAAACCGATGTCGTTATAAATTTTTTCTGCAAATTCATTCTGTAAGAAATCTGAAAATCTTTCTGTTTCATCACCGGGATAGTAAATGGTGATTTCGCCTGCATCTTCAACGGCTGTGCCGGAAGAAGCGGGTACTTCGGCGTTTTCCGTACCTGAAGGTACGTCCTTAGACTCTGTTTTTGATCCGCAACCCACTAAACATGAAGCAGCAAGTGCCAATACCAATAACATGCTACATAACTTTTTTCTCATTTTTGAAATCCTCCGTTTTTTTCTTAATTCGCCGGCGTATTAATTCGTTTGTAAACTATTCTTTTACCGCCCCTGTCATAACACCGCTAACAAAGTATTTCTGAACAAAGGGATAGGCAAAAATAATAGGTCCTATGGTAATAATGGTAACCGCCATCTTAACGGTTTCCGAGGGAAGTGGAATATTGGCTGCAGCTCCTGCCGGTAAGCGGCCTGACTTAACGGCGTTAACGTTTGACAAAACGTTGTAGAGTAGGTACTGCAGTGGCCAAAGCTTCTTGTTATCAACAAACATGAGAGCATTCCACCAGTCGTTCCAGTACTGCAATGCGTACATGAGACCCACCGTGAGGAGCGGGGTCTTACTGAGGGGCATCGCAATACGGGCATATATCTGGAAGTAGTTGGCTCCGTCGATTCTGGCTGCCTCATAAAGAGACTGGGAGATTGCCTTGAAATACGTACGAAGCAAGAACATATTCCACACACTGAACATCGAAGGTACTATAAGTCCCACAATGTTATCCTTAAGCCCATAGTAGTTAACACACATAAAGTACCAGGGGATAAGGCCCGCACCAAAGATGATGGTGAAATTACAGATAAAAGAGATCACGTTTCTGTATTTCATATCTTTAATGGATACGGAAAAAGCCAGCATACTGGTTATGGTAAGAGCAAGAAGTGTTCCCACGGCCGTTACGAAGATCGTCACTCCGTAGGACCTTAGTATTTCCTTTCCGCTGTTACCGAATATGTAAATGTAAGTATTGAGTGTAAAGCCCTGGGGGATTGCTGAATACCCCTTCATGGCGATCATCTTTTCCGAGGAAAAAGAAACACTCAGTGTCATAAGCAAAGGATAGAAGCACACAAATCCTATAAAGCCGATGAACACATATGCAAAGATCTGAAGTAACAGATCGCTTCTGTTAGTTTTTACTTTCATCAGAAAAGGCCCTCCCCGTCATTTATTTTCTTGGCAGCCGCATTAGCCAAGGTTACGAGGATAAGTCCCATAATGGACTGGAAGAGACCTACCGCTGTGGAGTATGAAAATCCCAGGGATCTCATACAGGAATAAACATAAGTATCAATAACCGCTACGGAATCTCCGATTACGGGGTTGTTACCGATAATACCGTAAACCATTCCGAAGTCACCGAAGAAGATTCGTCCGATGCTCATAAGCGTAAGCACCACCGCCGTGGGCTTTAACATGGGAAGTGTTAAATGGATGATACGCTGTAGTTTATTGGCGCCGTCCACCTCTGCTGCTTCGTAGAGGGAACCGTCAAAGCCTGTCATGGCGCCGAGATAAATAATCGAATTGTATCCGCTCCACTTCCATACGTTGGCAATGATGAGAATGGGCTTCCAGTACTTTCCGTCAGCATACCATCTTATTTTTTCGCCTCCGAAGAAGGTGATGACTCTGTTCATGACACCGACATCGGTTGCGAAGAGCCCGTATACCAAGGTTCCCACAACAACCCATGAAAGGAAGTATGGGAAGAACATCATGCTCTGGGTGAATTTCTTATACATCTTCCCTTGGATCTCGTTAAAGAAGACCGCGATGCTTATGGGAAAGATAAGTCCAAGGATTATTCCCCACACATTAAGGAACAGTGTGTTGTATATGGATTTGGGACCCATGCCGGTTCCGAAAAAGAAATATTTTAAATGTTTAAGACCTACAAAAGGGCTTCCGAAAATACCGTCCACCACGTTGTAATCCGTGAATGCCATCCAGATACCCGCAAGAGGGATATATGAGAACAGCAACAGAAAGAATAACCCCGGTATACACATAAGATAGAGTATTCTGTTCTTTTTAAGCTCGTGGATCACGCCATACTTTTTTGGTTGTGAAGAGGCGTTCTTTTTGCTCATTAAATGTACCTCAATCTCTGATAGTTTTTGTCACCCCACGTGACATCTTTATAATATAGCAAAGTGCATCCTACAAATAGTCTATTTTGTTTTCCAAAACAGATGATTTGTGGTATATTATCAACTGTAGGTTTATCTTATCTGACACTTTAAATTCAGGAGCCAAAGTTCATGAAAAGCGTAGATTCGGTACTTTTATCTCCTACAGGAGAAATAATCGAGGAAACAGTCTCTCCCTGGCAACAGACATATATTGACGAAACCATGAAGGTCGTGCATGTAAATGACAATTCAAAATCTTCGGATCTTTACATGCATTATTGCGGTATGTCGCAGTGCGAACCCGACCACTCCTTCGGTCCTGCCATGAGAGACCATTTTGTCATCCATTATATAATAGGCGGCGAAGGTGTGCTTACCATCGGCGACAAAAAATATCATCTCACAAAAAATCAGGGATTTCTTCTTTGTCCAAACATGGTGTCTCAGTATAAGGCAGATCATGATAACCCCTGGGAATACGTCTGGGTAGGCTTTAACGGTTTGAATGCTCAGATTTATTTAAATCAGGCTTCCTTAAATGCTAATAACCCGGTATTCACCTATGATAAGGACGATACAGTAAAGTCATGCTTACTTGAAATGGTAAATACCTACGATGCCTACAAGTACGCTACCAATTTAAAGCTTCAGTCATTACTGTACCTGCTTCTTTCAGAGCTTGTAGAGAATGCGACTTTAAAATCACCCATAGAGCATATGCCCCTTCAATATCGCTATATTCAAAAGGCTATTTCATATATTCAGATGAATTACATGGAGGATACTCTTTCAGTTACGGGGCTTTCAGATTATGTAGGTCTTGACAGAAGCTATTTATGTTCTATTTTTAAGAAGTATCTGAACAGTTCCCCTCAGTCCTATATATCTCAGTACAGGATCAACCGTGCCTGCGAGCTCCTTAAGAACACCTCCTATTCCATCAGTGATGTGTCAAGGATGATCGGATATAAGGACCCCGTAGTGTTCCAGAAATTCTTTAAGAAAATAACCGGGATGCCCCCCAGCAGGTATAGAAAAGAAGCTTAGTTCACTTAATAGGATCAAACGAAAAAAGCGCAAGGAACAAAATCCTTACGCTTTTTCTAATCTATGTGAGGAGTGATTTATGACCGTTTCGTCCAATTACTATTTCTTTATGAGTCTTATACAGTCAAAGTCAGGGGCCCAGCCGGTCTCGTTGTGGAAATAGAAGGTATTTAAGCCCTTTTTAAGTTCAAATTCCACGCTGAAAGTTCCGAGAGTGGTCCAGTCTTCTCCTGAAGGAGGGAAGTCGATCTTGACATCTTCACCTTCATTTACGGAAACCTTTACATATCTCTCTTCTTTTGTAATATAAGTAAATTCCACTTCATAAAGTCCGTCTTCAGGCGCTTCCACGTTTTCCATGTAGAGGCTTCCGCCTTCTTTCCCTATATAGCCGACTTTTCTTCCGCCCATGCATTCGGGCACATCCCTGTCAACAATGGCAAGGCCCTCGATGCGGCCGTTTTCCGCCTGGAAATATCCGTCAACACCGTCTTCCACGGGTTCCGGCTCCACATATACAATGGGGGGAACTTCTTCGATCACATCAAGTTCCATTTCAGGTCCCAAAATCGTAACAGTGCCTAATGTAAGCCATCCGTCATCTTCCTGACCCTCATTGGCAAAGAACAAAAGCTTACCTCCGGGAAGAGGGTTCTGAACCTTCATGCAGAGCGTGTATTCTCCGCCGCCGAGATTGTGCTTTTCTATATTATGTGTAAAAGAAACTTCGTTTCCGTCTGCGGGAATGTCGCATAAATCCCACTCGGTCTTATATTTCTTTACAAGATTTCCATCCTTTTTAATGCCGAGAGTCACGGGCCACTTGGTGTGATCGTAATAGAAGGGGGCTACACCGATATTCTTAATGCTTACTTCTACCTCCATGGATTCAGCGGATACTTCCTCAAGGAAAGTCGCTTCCGTAACCTGAAGGTCATAGCCCAGGCTGTCAGATGCTTTTATCGCATTCTCTCTTGCTTCATCCCGGTATATCTTAATGCGGTCACACATAAGCCATGATGCGTGAGTATTCTGTACGCATGTGGCAAAATCCTGTCTTCCTTCCTGCTCTATCCATTCGGGATATTCTACGGGATCGTTAAAGAGTCCCGGCTGGATCGGAGGATATACTTCGCCGCCGATACAGTTTGTTTTCCACTTTTCTGTTTCACCGAGATTTTCAACCTTCTGCCCGAAGCTCCATTCCTGTCCGCCGTTAGCTGCTGTCAATGTCGCATAGGCAAAAGAATCATCATGATAGCCCGCGTTATATCGGGCATTGTCGATTCCGGGCTTTGGCTCTCTTACAAGTAAAGGTGTGATCTTAAATGCCTCATCGAAAGTCTCGTATACTTCTTCATATACTTCCACGGGGATGCTCCAGTCGGGTTTTCCGTCAGATAAATCTTCATCAAAGGGCCAGTTGTGCCACTCACCCCAGAATCCCAAAAGTCCTTCGGTAATAAATCCTATTCGCGCATCTCCGTCATACTTAGCGCCAAAGGCCTTAATAAAGTTCTTCATGGATTCTCTTAAGTTTTCGTCGCTGTAATCAGGGCAAAGACCGCCACCGCCCAGATCATCCGGTTCATTATAGGGGCGCATCTTGAGACCCTTGTCGATCAGAAACTCCGGAACCCCTGATTCTTCTCCGGGATAATCATAATAGAATCGAAGCACTGCCTGATTTCCCTGCTCGGCAGATAAGTTAAGCTTTTCTTCCAGAGCATTCCAGTCAAAGATATTGGTGCTTACCTGCACCGCACTTACAGGAATATAAAACCAGTCCATGCTGTGAGGGAAATCCGTTTCACTTCCCTGAAAAGGAATAAGACCCTTCAATGGATTTCCGCTTTTAGAAATACCGGCAGGTATCTCATGGGACACCGCCGTAAGATTAGCTTTTTCGTTCATTTCCCCGCCCTCATCTGTTTGCACATTTTCCTTATCGTCGCTTTGTCCGGCTCCGCCGCAGCCTGCGACACAGGATAAAGAAAGTGCAAGCATCAACATCATACCGATCAGTTTCTTTTTCACTTTTGTAACCATACCTTTCCTGATTTATAGTTCCAAGCATACCTGTATGTTTACATTATGCCGTGATTATGCATGATGTGACAGATTAGTATGTTTTCTAAAACAGATGATTTGTGGGATTATTCTAAGGCAGTCTGCCAAGTAAGGACGGCCCGAGTATTTTAAGTGTTTTCCTGTCTTTCTTATAGTCGGGGTGATACCTTTCAACCTCCAGCCAGAAGGCTTTTGAATGGTTCATATGTCTTCTGTGGGACAGTTCGTGCACTATTACATATCGCCTTACATTGGGAGGTAACTGCATGAGAAGGCAGTTAAAGTTAAGATTCCCGTCTGACGAGCAGCTTCCCCAGCGTGTTTTCTGAGCTCTCACCGAAATCCGTCCGTAACTTACTCCCATGATCCTCGCCATGGATTCAACCTCCACCGGGATCACGGATTTTGCAAGCTTTTTTAGATTGTTAAGCTCATCGGATGTAAAAGGCGTGGTTTTTATGCCTTCTTTTTCCGCAGCATCTCTACGCTTCTCCATGCGCTTTTGAGCCTTTTCGATCCAGTCAAGCTTCCTGTATAAAAATTCTTCAATGGTGCTCTTCCGGGTTAAAAGCGGCGCCTTTACCACCACTCTTCCGTCAGGTTCCACCATTATCGATATGGTCCGTCTCCGGGACCTTATTAATTCGTATTCCATAGCGTTCTTATAATATCATCCGTCCAAAAAAAAGAAAACCGGCCGCATAGGACCGGTTTCCCTTTATTTTTTTAATAAACATTAATTGATATGGTCTTCTGGTTGTTGCCTTCGTTAACTTCACCGGGAAGTCTGTTTACGTCATCAACCCACGCCATAACAGTGTGACTGCCATTCACTGCGTACCAGCGGTTTCCGTTGTTTCCGCCGTTAGCATCGAGGGTTACGCTCTGTCCGGGCTGTAATCCGCTTGAATAAGAATCGCACCATGTGATAACGCTTGTGTTACCGTCCACCTGGAACTGTACGCCGATAACAGTGCCTGCGGGAATTGCTGCATCTCCTGCATTAACAACTGTTGCAGAGAAACGTACCTGGTCACCCTGGTGGATTGAATTCTTATCATAGCTTACGCCTGTAACTACCAGATCATAACCTCCGGTTACGGGTGTGTATCCAAGATCGGGCTGCTGGCTTCCACCACCCTGGTTTCCTCCGTTACCGACTGTAAAAGAAACTGTCTTCAAATTGTTTCCTTCGTTAACTTCGTTGGAAAGTCTGTTTACATCATCTACCCATGCGGTAACTGTATGGGAACCTGCAGTAGCATTCCAGTAGTTTCCTGCATTGCCGCCGTTGGCGGTTAAGTTTACTCTTGCGCCTGGCTGTAAGCCTCCTGCGTAATTATCACACCATGTGATCACATTGGTATTTCCGTCTATCTGGAACTGAATACCGATGGTGGTACCTGCGGGAATTGCTGTATCACCTGCATTAACAACAGTTGCAGTGAACTGAACATGATCTCCTGCGTTAATATCATTAACCGCAATATCTGTTACGAATAAATCGTATCCGCCGTAAACAGGTGTGTAGTCAAGATCAGGATCCGGCTCCGGTTCAGGTTCCGGATCAGGATCGGGATTGGGATCGGGATCGGGATCCGGATCAGGGTTTGGATTGGGATCGGGATCAGGGTTAGGATTCGGATCTTCACCATAATAATCAGGAGCATAGGTGGTAATATTATTGAGATTTGTTAAGTTGTCTGCTCCGTCGGGATTACTTATATAAACCACTCCGCCGTAAGGAACTGAAATATTGACTGTCTTAATATTATTTCCTTCGTTAACCTCATTGGGAAGTCTGTTTACATCATCTACCCATGCGCTTATGCTGTGGGATCCGGTTGCAGCACGCCATGTATTACCATTGGTTCCGCCATTAGCGGTGAGAGTGACTGTCGCACCGGGCTGTAAGCCACTGTTATAGCTATCACACCATGTGATGGCACTTGTATTTCCATCTACCTGGAACTGGACGCCGATTGTTGTACCTGCGGGAACAGCTCTGTCGCCTGCATTTACAACCTTAGCTGAGAATGTAAGATTTTCATTTTCAGCTATTGTTTCTTTTCCGTAAGTTATATCAAGTACCTGAAGATCGTATCCGCCGCTTACCTCGGTGTAATTATTGTTATTGGCTCCGGGACGTACGTTCATGGACTTTGACTTTGTGTTATTGTTTTCGGAAAGCTCCTTATCAAGCCTGTTCTGATAATCGACTGTAGCTACAAATGTATGTCCGCCCTTTGCTGCAGTCCATGTATTTATGGCATCAAGCTTAATGCTCTGACCCTTGTTGAGGCCGTCTCTGTATGTTGTATTAAGATAATTACCCTTGCCATCCACAGTTACCTTAAGAGTAATGGGAACACCGGCAGGAATATCCACGTTGGAATCGTTCTTGATCGCTGCGGAGAATGTTACCTGATCACCGTTTGTAAGGTCGTGAGAACCTGCGGCATTTTTCCATGTTAAGCCTGTGATCTTAAGGTCATAATCCTGAATACCGTCAAGGGGATCCACAACACCGCCACCCTGATTGTTGTTATCAGGTGTAGGATATCCGGGGATTACATATGATGTGCCTTCATCATAAATTGTAACGTTGTTAAAAGAAGGATGTACGCCACCTGTCAGGAAGTAAGGAGCGTTTTCTCCCGTCCAGGCTACATTGGCGATCTCGAGACCGTTAAATACTGCGCCTTCGCCACCTGCTCTGATGGCAGCACCTTCATGATATACGGAGGAGTAGTTTGCTCTCTGAGAGTCAACTCCCGCACCAAAAATCTTGGTGTTGTTAAATACAATGCCTGTAGGTGAATTGTCTAAGATCCTTACGCCTTCATGCTGTGCATCGTAGATCTGTGTGTTATTAAAGGTTACATTTGATACATTCTGCTTAACATCAACTGCACCAAGCTCTTCTTTCCAGCTGTCTGAACTTGTACCGCAGCGTACTAAGATATTGTTATCAAAAGTGATACCTGTGTTATTGCTGAACTTATAACCGTCAAAGGTTGTATTCAAGTGAATACCTGCTGCCATAAACATGTCGCAGATATAGTTATTATAAATATGGTGACCGCTTCCGCCGTAAATTGCGATGCCGCCGGCGCGCCATATAAATTCGATTGTGTTGTAAGCTAAGATATTTCCGGTTTCATCCTTTGCATTGCCATAGGTGTTATTCCACATGGCAAGACCATCATCACCGTTGTTTCTTATATTACAGTTATAAACAACAGCATTTGATGTACCCTGGCAGAAGTTAACACCGTCTGCAAGGTTATTTCTGATACGGCAGTTAATAACCTTAACTCCGTCGGAGTAGTCCATTTTGCCATTGTAATCTCCGAACCAGAAACCGCATTCAAAATGTTCTTCCCAGATATCATGTATCACGGAACCGTCTGTATATACATCCATGAAGCACTTGTAAATTGCCTGCTGATTGTATCTCGAGTTAAGGTTCGAGTTGATGTACATGTTACAGAATTCAATATTATTGCAATATCCGTCCTTGGGACCATAGGTCATCCAGCCGCCCGAGATACCGCCGCTGTCAGGCTGGTTGCTGGTAAACTGAATGTTGGTATACCACATACCCGCACCGGTGATCTTCATGTTGGAGCCGTACAATCTCCAGGTCTGTCCGATATGGAAAGTACCTGCGGGAATATATACGTCCATATCATGGCTGTCAGCATATTCAATTGCGGAATAGATCGCATTATAGTCGTCCTGTCCGTCATCGGGAACAGCGCCGAAATCTTCAACATTTACACTGCCGGCGGGCTGGTAAATGGGATCCGGAACATTTTCCACTTCCACAAAGTCAACACCATACTCAAGACCGGAAGCGCCGCTGCTCTGAATCTTCAATACATCCCCTGCCTTTAAGGGTGTATCCAAAAGAAAATGAACTTCATCAAAGGCAAAACAAGGTGCTCCACCATCGTTGGTATCACTGGGATTACCCTGAGCAAAATACTGCCACATATAATATGATGTGAGATTTACAGTCTTTACTTTTCTATTATTTACATATACATCCAGTGAGCCTGTAAGACCGTTGCTTCCTGAATCAGGCATTGTAAATCTCATGGTTACACCTGCGCCCACCGTGTTTGCAAGAGGATCATCGGTTACCATGGTCCACTGTGCGTAAGAGCCTGAACCCGGAAGTCTTACATAAGACTGCTTTGAAGCCTGGCTCGCAATATTCATTCTGTTAAAATCAGGAGATGATGCAATGGCAGCGCCGCCCCCTATTTGCGCCTGCATCGAATCATATCTAGTGTATGGCATTGCTGCTCCCACTTCACCGTTAGCACTTGCCCCGGGAATCTGAAAAGCATCGGCAACGCCTGCAGCTTCTGCCTGAATTGCGGGATTAGCTACGTTTAGTACCATGAGTGCTGCGAGAGTCATGGCACATATCCACCTTGTTCTTCGTTTCATAAAACAATCCTTTCAATACTGCATAGTTTCTTGCTACCTCTGCGATTTACCCCGCAATAACGAAATTTGGCTATGAAGGGTATATTCCGCAGATTTACGTTTAACGTTAAACGTCTCGAATTCCGATTAATTTCCCCACAAAAATACTGTTCTCCTTCCTTTTTTCAACCATTTTTACGTGCTGTTTTTCGTTTAACGTTAAACTAATTCTATCATTGTGAGACAACTCAATCAATATCACAAATTTTCACAAAAAAAGAAGGTCCCTTTTGGAACCTTCTTCAAAAAATCGTTTTTTAATGCTTAAAGCTGTATGTAGCCATTGGGCTCTGCATGTTGTCATAGTTGCTGGAATGTACCAGACACCAGTCTGAATCCTTGAGCTCCATACCTATTCCGATGGTGGATGCCAAAGTCTTCTCGGCTGTAACAAGCTTATTCTTAGGAATCTTTATTTCCATTACACCGTCAACAAGAGAGTAATAGCTTAAACCATCCTGTACATCAATAAGAGGCGCCCATGATGTATTATTGGTGGTCTGCTGTCTCAAGAGACCTGACTCGATCACGAAATCAGAGCCTGTGCTTCCGGGCTGCCATACCCAGTCAATCTGATAGCCTGTAGCAGTATTTCCATCGGTATTAAACTCGATGGCATAGTGGGGATATGTGCTCTCGGGCACTCCTGTTACGCCTACATATAAATAATCTGCATCATCGGTAACATATATCTCCATGATACTGTCACTGTAGAATGCGTTCACGCCGTTCCATACATTAAGGGTACCGGGGAATATTGCGCCGGGCTCGGGATTGGTGTTTCCCTGCTCATTTCCGCCTTCGTTTCCCGTATTTCCGGTATCACCACCTTCATTTCCGGATCCTCCGTTGTTGCCTGCATTCTGGTTAGATGAGCTATAGCTTAATACTTCAGCTCCGTTACTTGAACCGATCTCGCCCCAGTCACCGTCAATATAGCGAAGCCCTACACCTATGGTAGCAGCCAAAGGTCTGTCGGATTTGTTAAGCGCTGCCTTCTTTATCCTTACTTCTATGCATTTATTGCCTGCATCAACTACGCTTGCTACCGCATCTTCCACATATGTGGTGTAATCCCAGTTCCAGTCTCCGTCAGATGTGCTCTTATATGCAAGATTTCCGCCGTTAAGATCACCTTCAACCATGTAATCGATACCGCCCGGTGCGAAGGGCCAGGTACTTGTCATGCCTGTTCCGGAATTTCCGTCAGCATCTATCATTACCTGCCAGTGCTGAAGGTTACTGTATTTATATTCCGTTGCAAAATAAACATATTCTGTATCATCTTTTACCCAGATCGTCTGTGAATCATTGGTATAAATAGGATTCACGTTGCTCCAATCGGTATAGAAACCGCGGGTAAAGTGGTCGCTTCCCGTATCAGGAGTCTCAGGCTCAGTAATTTCCGTATAGCCCTTTGTAAACTTGAAGTAATCCATGTCGGGAGCATAACCTGTGTCATTATGTACAAGGATGGTATTTACTCCCTGCCTTAAGTTGACATTTGCAAGCTTCGTACCAAGAGTTGTCCATCCGCCTGTTGATGTGAAATTAACTGTTACGGTTTCACCGCCTGCCGATGCACCGCCGTTCACTTCAAGGGTAGCGGTTCTGTGATCTTCACCGAGTACATAGGCGATCTCTACGGTATATGCGCCCGCTTCACTTACTTCAATATGGTCAAGACTGAAACTTCCGCTTTCACCGTCGCCGGTTCCAATCCAGCCCACCATCTTTCCGTTGGAAGCCTTATAGTTATCTGAAAGAGTGGCTTTTCCGTAAAGCGTGCCGCGCTCTGCTTCATAAAGGCCGTTAACACCGTCGGGTGTAGGTTCGGGTTCGGGAGTTTCACCGGGGCCGTTATCATCACCTACAGGGTCATAATTTACATTTCCTGCATTAGATACCGTAAAGCTTCCGAGACTTAACCATCCGTCAGCACCCTGTCCCGCATTTGAAAAGCTCAAGAATACTCCGCCGCTCAAAGGATTCTGAACCTTCATGCAAAGAGCGTAATTGCCGTTTCCAAGTCCGTGATTTTCTATATTTGTGTTAAAAGAAACAACATTTCCGTTAGCAGGAATACTGTTTAAATCCCATGTGGTGTAGTATTTCTTGACGAGAGTGTCACCCTGCTTAACGCCGATCATTACCGGCCATGTGTTGTGATCGTAATAGAAGGGAGCAACACCGTTATTCTTTATACCTACCGAAACGGGAAGGCTTGTATTGCCGCCGATCGTCTCGCTGTATGAAGCAGTTACCACCTGAAGATCATAGCCGAGACCCTTTGATGCATTGATGGCATTGGCTTTAGTGTTACCACTGTAACCCTTTATCTGATCGCACATAAGCCAGCTTGCATGTGTTTCATTGACGCATGCCTGCCAGTTCTGGGTATCACCTGTAGTATTTCCGGTGAAAATGCTTCCCTGAAGAGGAGGATAAACCTCACCGCCGATACAGCCGAACTGCCAGTTGTTCTGAACTCCCTGGTTGATGAGTCTCTGCATAAAGCTCCAGCTCTGGCCACCGTTAGCTTCCGATAAAGTTGCATAAGCAAAAGAATCGTCATGGTAGCCTGTGCGGAAGGCGGGATCGTCAACACCATCCTTGGGTTCTCTGACTACAAGCTGTGTAGTATCAAATGCATTGTTAAATGCAGTATATACTTCCGTATAGACCTCAGCGGGAATGTTCCAGTTGGGCTTTCCGTCCGAAGTATCTTCATCGAAGGGCCAGTTATGCCACTCGCCCCAGAAGCCTAAGAGACCTTCTGTAATAAATCCGATTCTGGGATCTCCGTCATACTGAGCACCGAAAGCTGCTATAAAATCAGCCATGGATGCTCTGAAATGGACATCCGCATAATCGGGACATAAGCCGGATCCCCCAAGATTACCGGGCTCATTGTAGGGTCTCATTTCAAGATGATATTTATCAATCAAATACTGAGGAACACCCGTGCTTTCACCGGGATAGTCATAATAGAAGCGAAGCACTGCCTGGTGTCCGCGACCTGCAATGGTATTAAGCCTTGATTCAAGGGCAGACCAGTCGTAAACCCCTTCTGCAACTTCCACTTCATTAACCGCAATGTAGAACCATTCCATACTTACAGGGAATGTGGTCTCACCCGAGAAAGGAATAAGTCCCTTCAAAGGATTCACATCCGGTGTAGGTCCTGCCTGAATCTGATGTTCTGTCACATTAAGAGTGACAGGTGTGTTGGCAGGCGCACTTCCCTGATTGGATGATCCGGAATTTCCGGAACCTGTGCTACCTGATCCTGCATTACCGGATCCTGTGTTGCTACCTGTGTTACTGCTATTGTTATTATTTGAATTTCCCCCATTGTTACGGCCTCTTCCGGTCCTTGAGGATCTTGCCGCCGTTCTTACGGTAGTGTTTGTTTCAGGAGTTACCGTAACCTCCTCGATAGATGCGCTTTCTACAGCCACATCTTCTTTTTCATCAGATACCGTATCTTCCGTAACCGCCTCAATTACGGTATCTGCCAAGGGCTGCTCAGATTCTTCGATCACTGTGTAAGAATCTGCCGCTGCGACTTTCGGCCCACAGCCGCCCATGGTAGAAAGAACCAAAAGGGCAGCCAAGAGCATGCCAAATGTCTTTTTCATTTTTCACCTCCATAAAAAAGAAAACCTTCAGTAACACCCTAATTTTACGTATATTTTAAAGTCAATTAATATAACAATATGTCATCAAAAACAGATAATTTGTGTGATGTATAACCGAACTATCCATGCAAGGTGTAACGAAATCGGGTATCATGACATTAATGTATGAATGAGCTCATGAAGCGTCTTACTTAAAATGCAGGATAAAGAAGGGAGGGGGTATATAAGCATGCAGTCACCCGAAGATATTTACAAGCAATATGCGAAAACTGTATATAAGTTTCTTTTAGCCCTCTCTCACGACCGGGATATAGCGGAAGAGCTGACCCAGGAAACCTTCTATCAGGCCATCAGGTCCATTAACCGCTTTGACGGAAGCTCAAAGCTCACCACATGGCTTTTCAGCATCGCAAAGCATCAGTTTTATGACTATTTAAGAAAGCATCCCGTGTGGGAACCCCTGCCGGATGAGGACATGGGGTTAAATGCCGAACACTCTGCGGAGGACGCTTATTTTTCAAAGGAAAACATAAAGACTTTGCTTTCACTCATAGACAGGCTCCCCAATGCCTACAAGGAAGTGCTGGGCCTTAGGATCTTCGCGGGACTTTCTTTTGCAAGGATCGGTGAAATGCTTGGAAAAAGTGAGAACTATGCCAGGGTAACCTACTACCGGGGAAAAGAACGATTACGAAAGGAGCTTGAAGCCAATGAAATCTAAACTGCCATGTGACGTTGTAACAGATTTGCTTCCTTCATACGTTGACGGCCTCACCAATGAGACCACAAGTTCATATATTAAGGAACATCTCTCAGAATGCAGTGAATGTAACAATAAATACAGATCCATGATGGGAATGGATATTACTCCCGAGACTTCCGACGAAGAAGAAAAGGAGATCGACTTTTTAAAGAAGCAAAAGAAAAACAATACCGTTAAAACTGTCCTTCTTTTTGCGACCCTTGTGCTTTGCTTTTTGGTTGTCGCAGTCATAATAATGAGCAGGCCGAAAACGCCTGATTTTAAAGAAATCGCTCCGGAGCTCACAAGAGGGGACACTTTCACATTCGGTAGCTACGAGCAGGATGCCAATGAATCAAATGGCTCCGAACCAATAGAATGGATTGTTCTCACCAATTGGGAAGGTCTTGGAGTAATAGAGGCCATGAGCTATTACGGTCTTGATACCAAGCAGTATCACTCAGAAAAGAGCGCCATAACCTGGGAAGAAAGTGATATCCGTGCGTGGCTCAATACTGAATTTTATGACAGTGCTTTTTCCGAAAAGGAAAAGTACATGATTCAGGAAAAAGAAATATTAACCCCAGCCAATGAATATTACAAAACCGATAACGGAAACAATACCCTTGATAAAGTAACACTTATATCCGAAGCAGAAATAAATGCCATCTATGTCAATAACGGCGATGGCTTCATGCTTAAATGTTATCCCACGGCATACGCTCTTAAAAACGGAGCCTTTGTGGATCCAAAATACAATGAATGTGACTGGTGGGGCCGTGGTGCGGGAATTCATGAAGGAATTGCTTCCTCAGCAAAAAGCAGTACCATCGGCATACCCGTAACCACAAAAGGAATTACCGTGAGACCAATTATCTATATAAAATACAAATAAAAACAAGCGGATGGAAATTCCATCCGCTTTTGTTTTAATCACCGGCTATTCCTCCACCATGTAGTCAGCTTTCTTAGCGAACTCAGCATTACATTCCGCTATCTCTTTTTTGCCGTCTATGTAATCCCTGTATATTTCCCACATATCAAGATTATTTTCGTCGGAAGTCTCATCCTCCGGCTGCCAGGATCTGATAAGTTCGATTCTCTGCTCTTTTGTGGTATTTTTAATGCTGTAATCTTCCATATTTATGCCTTTCTATTGTTTCGTATCCCTATACTCTTTTTGAGTGTCTTTTGGGATAGCCTCTTATATTTAAATCGCCTTGTTTTTTCCATGTGGCAAAAGTAAAATAAAATAAAAAACTTTCGCTTTATGCGAACATCTATATATTAACATCAAACCGGCAGAAGTAACACTGCCAACATCGGAGCAGGTCATGAATTCACACTCACCACTTACCAAAAAAGAAAAGCTTTTCTTCATACTTTATTTGCTGTTCTTTTTTGTCACAGCCCTGGTGCTTGCATTATTTCAACCTGCAGATAATAATCCCCCTCTTTTTTCAAATCCCCCCGATGAACACGCGAGGATCCTTATCCCTGAATTCATCGCCCTTCACGGATATCTTCCCACGGGTCTCGAAGATGAAGTGATAATTCCGGGCTACGGCTTTTCCTACGGCCTTACCCCCTATCTTCCCTTTGTGATCATGGGTTACGCCATGCGGATCGTATATCTTCTCGGCGGTTCAGCCCTCTCTCTTATATATACCGCACGTTTTGTAAACGTATGCTTTGGCACCGTTATGGCGGCAGTGGTATTTTTCCTGGGCCGCAGGATTTTCAGTAATAAAAAATACGCCATGGCATTTTCCGTTTCCGTAATGTTCTTACCCGAGCATCTTTTTGTACATAGCTACGTGAACACGGAATCCATGTGTTTTCTCGGTATTGCTATTCTCTTGCTCGGCCTCGTGTCCCTGTATCAGGGTGGGGCTGATATAAAGAATACCCTCACAATTTCCGCAGGCTTATCCATCATCATTTCTTCATACTACAATGCATACGGATATATCATTTCAGCCTTTTTATTATTTATTGCATACTTTATAAGTTTCACTTCTTCCGAAAAAGAAGGTGCCGGCAAAAAACTTTCCATCGATCATAAAAGCATGTTCAAGTACGGCTTCATGATATTTGGTATCGTGCTCGCCACCTCAGGCTGGTGGTTTATCAGAAATATCATTCTTTTTAATGGTGATATTTTCGGTATGAGGATCCGCGACGCCCTGTTCCATGCCGCCAACCCCGAAAGCTGGAATTCCTACAGGAATTCGGGTTATACCATCATGGAGATGCTTAAACTTAATCCCGATTACTTTCCCGTAGTGCTTAAAACCTTCTTTGCAAGCCTCGGATCGGTTTCCATATTCTGTAATGACTTTTACTATATAATTTACGAGCTCATTTACTTAACAGGTCTTATTCTGTCCCTTTCTTTTGCCATATCTTCTATTGTAAAAAGAAAGTGCGGCGCATCCGGTTTTAAACCTGTTTTCTTTCATATTAACATGCTCTTCTGCATTCTGATGCCTGCTTTTCTCCACATGTATTATGTTTATGTAGTTGAATTTCAGAGGCAGGGACGATACCTTCTTCCCATGCTCATTCCCCTGGTTTATTACGTAATTAAGGGGTATTGGCGCTTAGAAAATAAAAAGTTCAAGAACAGCGCACTGAATCGGCTTATTAAAGCTGTTCCCTGCATAATAACCGTCTGGGTATTTATCGCAATAGTCTGGATGGTATTTAAGGTAGCCCTCCCCGTGTATCTGTCAGATCCCGTATGGAATCATATTCCCCTTACCATATAAACCGCATCCCGTTTAGGCTTTCTTTTTCATAAAATATGCCTGATGGAATGTTTTTTTAATAATTTATCGATTTTTGAAAATTTACGCGCTTAACACACGTTAATATTTATAGAACGCAACAAAAAGGAGCTTAGACAATGCAGCAGGGTGGCGACAAGGAACGGTTGTCCAACTTGATAAATGAATATCAGAACCTGATTTTCACGATTTGCTATCGCTTTACGAGCGACTATTTTGCGTCCGAAGATTTAACGCAGGACACCTTTCTTTCCGCATACGCGCATATGTCGGAAATTGAGGTAGGGAAAGAAAAGTACTATCTTGCCCGCGTTGCCAATAATAAATGCATTGACTATCTTCGAAAAAGAAAGCACGAGACCATACAGTCCGACGAAGATTTCAGTGCAATCCCTGCAGATCTTCCTGATATACATGAAAAGCTGGAAGAAGAAGATGTACGGGAAGAACTGAAACAAAAATGCCGAAAACTCAAGGATCCCTACGGCGAGGTCGCATACAGATACTATTATCTTGAGCAGACTCCGGAGATCATAGCCGCAGATCTTAAGAAAAAAACGGCAACCATAAAAACGCAGCTCTACCGGGCCCGGGATATGTTGCGGAAGCTTTACGGAAAGGAGGGCACCTATGACGGGCAAAGAGTTAGAGCAGTTAATTAACGAGATCGATTCAGGACCATTGCTTACGGCTCCGATCGGTTTAAAAGAAGAAATACTTGCAAGGGCAGACAAGATTGATAAAAGAAAAGAGTTTTCCACAAGGCTCAAAAAACGCGGTGAGCTTATCCTCTATTCTCTGGAAGTCACGGCTGTGACTGCTGCCGCGGTGTTCTTAATAATCGTAAGCCCCTTAAAGAACGAATTCTCCACAAATAGAGCGGAACGCGAAGCCACCCTTTTTGTAAAAGAAGAAAACATCAGAAAAACATTTTTCGATAAAGCTCACAAAATCGTATATCTTGGAGACTTTATGGACAATTTAGAAAAAGACGACCCTAAGGAGGAACGAAAATGACACATAAAAGAAGAAACGCATTCTGGTCCTTTGTATTTGCATTCATACCCGGATGCACGGAAATGTATTGGGGATTTATGAAGATGGGCATGAGCCTTCTCCTCCCCTTCACACTTATTGCCGCAATTGCCATCGCGCTTGAGATCGAAGTTATTTTATTCGTGGACATAGTGATCTATGTATATGGATTCTTCCATGCACGTAACCTCGTGCATATGTCCGACGAAGAACTTGCAGAAACTCCCGATGAACCCGTTCAGATGTTTGACAGCATCACAAAGCCCTTTGATTTCATTAAAAAGAAGGACATTCCAAAGTGGGTTGGCGCGTTACTTGTTGTACTGGGAATATATATTGTTTTGAATCAGTTCAATTACTTTTTCCCTTACGATTCCGCTGCGTACTGGATCTATGAAAGAGTCCTCAGCTTACTTCCCAAATGCGTAGCGGCCGGTCTGGTAATAAGATTCGGTATCGCACTTATCGCAGGTAAAAAGGAAGAAAGCGAAAAAGAAATCGAAGAAGTTAAAAAGGAGGAAAACTGATGGAAGCCAATATTACAGTCACTCCCGAAAATGTGAAAGAAGAACCTGTCAGAACTCACCGTGTAGGCACCATGACTCTTGGTCTTACCCTTATATCCTTCGGTGCTCTGTATCTTGCAAGGCTTTTCACACCCGCCATCCCCATTGACATGATCATGCATGCATGGCCCATTCCCATGATCCTTTTAGGACTTGAACTTCTTTTTGCAGGTTTTTCAAAAAGAAAGTTCATCATTGACAAGGGCGCCATCGTACTTTGCTTCTTAGTGATACTTTTTGTATTCGGTATGGCATGTGCCGATTTCATGATGGAATGGTTTATGAAAGCTGCTGAAGCGCATCTGATTAGTTTTTAGAAATAAAGATTTAAAAAGAGGAGAGGGGCTGAGTAATCAGCCCCTTAACATATTCAACCTAACCAATCCCACATGGATCAGCTAAGCGAACGGCCTATGAAAATAACAATCTATCATTGATAAAGAATAGCGAATGACGCATCCTTTTGATCGAGTTCTGTATAAATCGATGATATCTTTAAATAGCTGTTATAATGTCTGATATATTGTCCGGGATAATTATAACTTTCGAAAGAGTATCCGGAACCACTCAGACCATCCCGAATTCTCCAAGTCGCATCTTGTTTAAAAAGTTCAGTACCATTGGACTGAGAAATAATTACCTCTCCGTTACAATGTCTTAAATAATAACCGGGCGAGTCTATAGATTCTATAGAGATGCAGTTTTCGTCTGCAAGACCCTTAACTATTTTCCAATGAGAACTTTCAACCGGCAAAGCTGACTGTCCGTTTGAAATAAGTGTCCTGCCATCCGAAGCATGGTATACGGTGCAATCCGTTATATTAACCGACCTCAATGTGACAGTATCCCAGATTCTTTTTACACTCCATCTTTGAGTTGAACTGTTGGAATAAGGGTTTTGTACCAAATTAGCATGCAATCCGGTCGAATGGTTTTCCGTGTCAAGATAAAGGTTGCTTGCCTTGTTCTGAATACGATAGGTCCCGTTACCCGCGGAAATAAAGCGAAAACTCTGTGCATTGGAGTTGTTGATATCCCACTGTACAATTCGCAAACCGCTTGTCGATGAACCTGATGGAACATCCATGTTTAAATTACTGAAGGCACATTTAAAGCTAAAATATTCTCCATCAAGCTTGTCAAATATCCAGGTCTGTGTATCTAAGTCATTTCTGCTCCATAAAATTAATTCATTACCCCAGTCCAATGAGCCGCCGGCATCATCTATACAATATCCGGTTGCTGCATTTTCCAAAGTGTAAGCGGCTCCGGAAATAAAAATGTTATCTCCCGAAAGCACTCCTGTATTGCACCTTATCTCGTTAAAAGAGCCATTAAAGGCATTGTTTATTTCAAAAAGAACGTTTCCTTTTGTTAAAAACGTACCGCTCCAGCTGCTGCCTACCGACTCATTTCTGACTGCAGTCAATGGCGCATCAATTACATTCCAGGTATTTCCACCATCTGTAGAAGTAAAACACTGAGCAGGAGAGCAGGTATCATTCATTCCTTTCAAAACCAGTCTTCCATATGTACTTCCATCATCTATGCAAGCTACCATGGGACACTGATGTGCTTCCAGACCCTCTGATGTCACAACGCGCGTTCCCAAAGCGGTTACGTCGCCCCAGTTAATGCCATCCTGAGATGTCCTGCAGGATACAATTCCACCGTATCCATTTGCAATATTCTCATACGCCATAAAGTATGTTCCGTTATTAAGGCGCAGAACTCTCGGCATTCCGGGTCTCCACATGGAAGGATCCACACCCCGTACCCAGTTAGGGTCGCTTGTACCTACAATGATTTGATAATTTGACCACGTAACTCCGCCATCAAAAGAAATTTCTTCGGCGATGCATTGATCATATCCCGACTGACGTTCATCCGAATAATAGCAGACCAGTTTATTGTCATCCGTCAGAATAAATTCCGGCTCCCATACGCTGGAAGTGACATTGCCCCTTGGAGCCAGATTACTGTGGAACTGCCAGGACGCGCCATTATCTGTAGAACGCCATACGTGAATACAGTACTCGGATGAAGAGTTCCAATCCGATAGTGCAAAAAGTATCGTTCCCGCAGGAAGGTTGCCTACCGCTCTGGGCAATACATACATGCCACTCATGCCCATTTTATCTCTCGACAGCCCATCATAGTTCGAAGGATCAAGTGTACTTACTCTGCTCCATGTCTTACCATCATCCGAACTTTTATAAAAATACATGCT
>JAEEND010000007.1 GCA_016283575.1 Lachnospiraceae bacterium
GATGATCCCGGTAACTTTAAAATGTTCTATGTGCAAAGTCTGTGCGCAGTTAAGATCCACGAAAAGTACGAAAAGCTCGGAGTTTCCGATGATATTTTTAAAGATACGATGGGATGCTTCAAGCGTTTTGCAGGTGAATGCCTTGTGAGAAACGGAAGCTACTATTTTGATCGAGGCTGGTGGACATATCGGCAGATAAGCATGAATTTAATGAGAATCGGTACTCTTGAATATGAATTCTGTAAATTTCATGGTGAAGATGCCATCAGTGTTCACATTCCGTCAGACGCAGATATGACTGATGGATCTGTTACGGCATCCATTAAAAAGTCTCATGAATTTATTGAAAAGTATTTTCCTGAAAATGCAGGACGCAGATATATGTGTGAGTCCTGGCTTCTCTCTCCCAAGCTAAGAGAGTTTTTACCTGAAACATCGAAGATCCGTAAATTTCAGGATAGATTTGAGATAAAAGAAGTGTTACCAGATAATATGGATTGCCTGGAGTGGCTCTTTAAATCCACTGACAAAGTGCCTTTTGAAAAATTACCGGAAGATACAAGCCTGCAGCGCGCAGTAAAGCCTTTTATAGTTGCCGGCGGTAAGCTTGGTGCAGCTTTCGGAATATTGAAGGCTTGATACTAAAGTAATATTTGGTTAGATATAAAAAAGAAGCTCTTTCGAGCTTCTTTTTATTTATAAGCTTTTTTCTACTTCTTCTGCATATCTTACGGTATCCATGGCATCCTTACAGTACTTATCGGCACCGATCTGATCCGCATATTCCTGTGTGAGAACTGCGCCACCTACCACTACCTTGACCCAAGGAGCCTTCTTTCGAAGCTGCTTTATTGTCTCTTCCATGGCGGGAACGGTTGTGGTCATAAGAGCGCTTAAACCTACCACGGGAGCATGGATCTCTATAGCTTTATCGACGATCACTTCAGGGGGCACGTCTTTTCCTAAATCGTGAACGTCAAAGCCGTAATTTTCAAGGATAAGCTTAACGATATTCTTACCGATATCGTGGATATCGCCGTGTACCGTAGCGATTATAAAGCTCATACGTTTAGGACCTTCGGAGCCTTTTCCGGCCATTGCCAGTTTTATTTCTTCAAAAGAAGCCTTGGACGCTTCCGCAGCCATCAATAACTGTGGCAGGAACATGCGCTTTTCTTCGAAGCCCTTACCTACAATATTAAGAGCAGGAATGATCTCTTCCTGTACTATGGTAAGGGGCTCGGTGCTTGCAAGAAGTTCTTTTGTAATGAGACCTGCTTTATCCTTCAAGCCTCGAACAACCGCTTCTTTTAAGGGGGATAAACCTTCAGCGGCTGAGCCTGATGAAATGGTGGCAGCGTCCGGCTTTTGAGCCTTTACTTCCTGCTTTGCGGGAAGTTTTGATGCGTAATCGATATAGTCGGTGCAGTTTGCATCCATGTCATGCAGAGCCCTGAATGCATAATAAACGCTCATCATCTCTTGAGAATAGGGATTCATGATGGCGGCGGAAAGACCTTTTTCAAGAGCATTTCCGAAGAACACCGATGTAACAAGGCTTCGCTCCGGCAAACCAAATGAAACATTGGAAACACCGAGTGAAGTATTGGCTTTTAGTTCTGTATTTATCCTGTATACTGCTTCGAGGGTGGAAAGAGCCGCCTTCGTATCTGCGCTGATGGTCATGGCAAGGGGATCGAAGATCAGGTCCTTTTTGTCGATGCCGTATTCTTTAGCTTTTTCTATAATGCGCTTAGCTATTTTCACACGGGTGTCGGCATCTTCGGGGATGCCGTTTTCATCAAGGGTCAGCGCCACCACGAAGCCACCGTATTTTTTAACCAAAGGGAACACGTGCTCCATGACTTCGACTTTACCGTTAACGGAATTCACCATGGCCTTACCGTTATAGCATCTTAAGGCTGATTCCATGGCTTTATAATCCGTGGTATCGAGCTGTAAGGGAAGATCTGATACGGCCTGAAGTTCTTTCACAACCGTTATCAGCATCTTTTCTTCGTCAATCTCAGGAAGTCCTACGTTAACATCAAGGAGTTGAACTCCCGCGTCCTGCTGCTTAAGGCCTTCGCCTAAGATATAATCTATATCATTGTTTCTCAATGCTTCTTTAAAGAGCTTCTTTCCCGTAGGGTTGATACGTTCTCCGATGAGTATGGGTGAGTGACCGAATTCCACCGCATGTGTATAGGACGACACCACCGACCGCCCCTTCCGGACCAGGGGGACGGGGTTCATGGTCCATATTTTTTCCACCACCGCCTTTATGTATTCCGGACGGGTTCCACAGCAGCCACCCGTGATACGCACACCCTTTTTCAATAATTCTTCAATATCTCCGGCAAATTCTTCCGGCAACACATCATAGACTGTCTTACCGTCAACGCTTCTGGGAAGTCCGGCGTTCGGTTTGATCAACACCGGCACGGAGGCGTATTCCAGATATTCTTCCATGACACCCATGAGCTGCTTGGGGCCGAGAGAGCAGTTGGCTCCGATGGCATCGGCATGCATTCCTTCGAGCATTGCAACCATGGCGGCGGGAGTGGCTCCCGTCATGAGCTTGCCGTCGCTGCCGTAAGCATTGGATACAAATACGGGAAGATCCGAATTTTCTTTCGCCGCGAGAAGGGCAGCCTTGGTATCGTAGCTGTCGTTCATGGTTTCTATGAAGATAAGGTCGGGATTATATTTAGCTCCGGTCTTTACGATCTTTGCATAAAAAGAAACAGCATCTTCGAATTCGAGATCGCCGTAGGGTTTAAGAAGCTTACCGAGAGGTCCGATATCAAGAGCCACGAACTTTTCGGAAGAAGAAAGAGATTCTTTTGCCGCGGCACGGGCATTTTCAATGGAGGCAGCTATGATCTTATCCAGCTCTTCGTCATCAAATTTAAGCGGATTGGCACCGAAGGTATTGGTGAGCACCACATTGGAACCTGCGTCGTAGTAGGCTTTGTGAATGTTCTTTATAACTTCGGGAGCACTTAAATTCATGCGTTCGGGAAGCTCGCCGGGCTTTAATCCCGATTCCTGTAATAATGTTCCCATTCCGCCGTCCAGAATGAGAAAGTGGTCCTTCATATAATCTAAAATATGCATAAAACCTCCTGTGGCTGCAGATAGCCGAAACTGCCCGGTGCAGGGACCTAATGGCCCGAATGGTTACTCTAAACCGATGATGGCAGTTACGGATTTGGATGGAGCCATGAGAAAAGAATTGCTTAAGGTTATGCCGAGGCGTTTTTCGGCATTTAACATGTTTAAAATGGGAGCCTGTACGGAAATGTCAAGGTCACCGTATCCCGGGGAAAACCTGGGATGAGTATTGATGCTTAAAGCTTTGGCAAGCACTGTCACTTCATCATTAAAAATATCGCATAGACTTTCTACTCGCTCTGCACCTATTGCCTGAAGCATCAGAGCCGTAGCAGGTTTGGTGCGCTCAAATCTTCGGATCAGCATGTCTATGTTTGAACCGACGGTAGCCGCAAAAAGAATGACTCCGCGGCAGTTTTCAAGGTTTTTGGAAAGATTCTTGGAATCGATAAATGTGTTATATAACGGTGTCTTATCTAAATCCGACAAGTTTACATAACAATACATGAGTCTGTATGTAAACCCATTAATGCAAAGATTCAGGGTTTCGTCTAAGAGCTCATTAACCGCAGCTGCCTCTGAAAGCTCCGGACACTTGTGATCTGTACTGAGAGACACCGTGTAATCACATTTGGTGGCACACCTTTCGCATCGCTCTTTAAGCGCGCTGATCAAAGAAATATCCGTATCTTTGGAATATTGCTTAAGGTCATAGGCGGGAATCCCGCTGTAACGTAAGATTTCGCCCCGATTGATGGCGGGAGATCCGTACTCTGCATAAAATGGTGTGAAATTGTCGGATTTTAACAGTTCCGCCAGGTCTATCATCGGCCGAAATCCTTTCCGAGAATTGCGGATAAGTTATCTATTATGCCCTTTGCAACATCGGGCTTATTCATTGAATATACATGTACATTGGTGATGCCGTTTGCATACAGATCTATGATCTGGTCAGTGGCATAGGCAATACCTGCCTGCTTCATGGCTTCAGGGTCCTTGCCGAAATAATCCACCAGGCTCACAAATCTGTGGGGCATGAAGGAGCCTGAAAGCTTAATGGCGCGCTCCACCTGATTTGCGTTGGTAATGGGCATGATACCGGGAATAACGGGCACCGTAACCCCTGCCTCGCGAAGCTTATACATGAACTGAAAGAAAAGATTATTGTCAAATACCATCTGAGTGGTGAGGAAGTCAGCTCCTGCTTCAACCTTTTCTTTTAGATGCTTTATATCCTCTTCCTGATTGGGGCTTTCAGGGTGTACTTCCGGGTAACAGGCCGCACCGATACAAAAATCTCCGTCACTTTCTTTTAACTCTCGGATCAGCTGAGTTGCATATTTATAGTCACGGTTTTCAAGCCCGGATTCCATAAGCTCAGGAGTAAGGTCGCCTCGAAGAGCCATGACATTCTTTATTCCTGCTTCTTTCATGGCTTCGATACGATTACGTACCGTTTCTTTATCCGATGATACGCATGTCAGGTGAGCGAGAGAAGGCACTTTATATTTATTCATGATATTTTTGGCGATCTCCAAAGTGTATTCACTTGTTCCGCCACCGGCACCGTAGGTTACGCTCATAAAAGAAGGGCCGAAGGAGGCAATCTCTTCAGTGGCTTTCTTTATGGAATCAAATCCTGATTCTTTCTTGGGAGGAAAAACCTCAAAAGAAAGGGACATATTATGTGTGTTTAAAATATCAATGATCTTCATATCTGTTCCCCGAAACTATTAAAAATTTCCTGTATTGTAACATATTTTATACATGTATACGCATCTTTTTAAATAAATATTTATAAAATAAAGCATAAATGGTAAAATTACAAAGACATAGCTTAACATCTTCATTGTTAATTCGGGGGTCATTTTGAATCACAAGACACTTTTGCAGGATAAGATAAAAGAAGCTTTGAGTTCCGTGCTGCCAATCATACTGATAGTAGGGGTGCTGACTTTTTTCGCGGCGCCGGTTACCACTGATGTAATGCTCGCATTTTTACTGGGAAGCGTATTACTGGTCCTGGGTCTCGGCATCTTCATGTTTGGCTCCGAAAATTCCATGGTGGCAATAGGAAACCATATAGGTTCTTCTCTTACCAGATCCAAGAAGCTTTCATTGATCCTCGGGGTGAGCTTGATAATCGGTATCATAATTACCATGGCGGAGCCGGATCTTACGGTTCTTGCTTCCAATGTTTCCCATATAGATTTTTATATTTTAATATTTACGGTTTCAGTGGGAGTTGGCCTTTTCCTGCTTTTATGCATGGTAAGGATTCTCTTTGGTATCCCTTTACGGTTGCTTTTACTATTCTTTTACGGCCTTATCTTTATCCTCGCATTTATCTCGGATCCCGATTATATAAGCGTAGCCTTTGATGCGGGGGGAGTTACCACCGGCCCCATGACAGCGCCGTTTATTATTTCCCTCGGTATCGGTGTTGCTTCTATACGAAGCGATAAGAACGCGGAGGCAGACAGCTTCGGTCTGGTGGCACTATGCTCCATCGGCCCCATTCTTTCGGTGCTGTTATTAGGTTTCTTTTACCCGGGAGATAAAAAAGAAATAGCAGAGGGACTGTTAATGCATTATGAAAATACCATGGAGCTTGGAAACACCTATCTTCATGCCGTCCCCACTTATATAAGAGAGGTCTTCACGTCGCTTCTTCCCATATTTGTGTTCTTTCTTATATTTCAGGCCTTTTCACTTAAACTTAAAAAGGCTCAGTTAGAGAAGATCTTAATAGGCCTCATATTTACATTTATAGGCCTTGTAATATTCTTAACCGGCGTTAACGTAGGTTTTTCGGCTCTGGGAAGGGCCCTGGGCGAGGCACTTGTAAATGACAAAAAAACATATCTCACAGTCCCTGTTTTTGCGCTCATCGGATGGTTTGTTGTATTGGCAGAGCCTGCGGTAAGAGTGCTTTCAAAGCAGGTTGAAGAAGTGAGCGCGGGAGCGGTGTCCCAGAGATCCATGCTTCTTTCCCTTTCCGTATCCATATCCCTTGCCATGGCTCTCTCCATGATAAGGGCTCTTACGGGAATAGGAATTCTGTGGTTTGTGGTGCCGGGATACCTTATCGCCCTGGTGCTTATGTTCTTTGTGCCGCCCATTTTCACAGCCATTGCCTTTGACTCGGGCGGAGTTGCGTCGGGTCCCATGTCGGCGACCTTCATGCTTCCCTTTGCTATGGGAGTGTGCAGAGCGGTGGGCGGAAATGTCCTGACCGATGCCTTCGGAACCGTCGCCCTTGTGGCACTGATGCCCCTCATTTCTGTTCAGATCATGGGCATAGTATCGGTGCTTAACAATAAAAAGAAAGAGATCCCCGTTTCGGAGCGCTATTCCGATACCGAGATTATCGAGCTTTGGGATTAGGGAGGGCGCATGAACATTAATCTTCTTATTACAATCTTAAATCGTGGGAACCTGAAGAAGGCCCGTGCCCTTTATGAAAAGAACGAGATCTCGCCCCTCATCATGATGCTCGGCTCGGGAACCGCAACTCCCGGACAGCTTCGTACACTGGGGCTTGATGCTTCGGAAAAAGCTTTGATCGCAGGCGTGATAGAGGGAAGCAGGATACATTCTTTTTTCAATAGGGCAAAAAAAGAAATGATGATAGACGTACCCGGTAACGGTGTAATGATGACCGTGCCCATTAAGAGCGTAGCGGGAGGAAAGACATTGGCATATATGACAAATGACGGAGAATTAAATAAAGAAAAGCCTTCAATGGAATTTAACAATGAACTTATTGTAGTGGTGCTTAACAGCGGCTTCACCGATGATGTAATGGATACGGCACGAGAAGCGGGAGCCGGCGGCGGTACCGTAATACATGCCAAGGGGACGGGCGCAAAGCTTGCGAGCAAATTCTTTGGTGTGAATCTTGCAGAAGAAAAAGAAGTTCTTTTTATTGCGGAGAGAAAGGATAAGAAGAGTAAGATCATGCAGGCCATTGCAGAAAAAATGGGCCCGCAGACATCTGCAGGCGCCATTTGCTTTTCGCTTCCCATTTCCGAGATCGCAGGTATCAGAAATCTTGAAGACTAATCATTGCTAAAATGGATGAGTTCCGACATCCCGATCCCGGCGGATGCTACGTAGAACGGAAGGTAATTAAGGAGATATCGTGATCTTGCTTCAAAGAGCATGATAAATAAAAACATACCGGTAAGGATCGTAAACACGGAGGAATGAATCAACAGGTTCGCTTCCGTGTTTTTGTTTAAAAGTGTTTTTATGATGAAAATAAAAGCATATAAAACCACCATAAACAGGTTAAAGATCCAAAGAAGCTGACTGTCGGTACAGAAATTGATAAAGTACTTACCGCCATCTTCGTAAAAGTCACGTAAAAGTTCCTTATTATCGTTTAAATCCTCAAAATCAAAATATCCTATATTAAAAAAGCCCTCTTTGTACCATGAAAAGGTACCATCGTTGAAGGTCATGATCATTTTTCTTTTGTAAAAATCAATAAGCCCCGGAACTCCCTTTTCTTTCATGCGTTCTTTTGCGAGAGATAATTCCAAAAGCTTTCTGTCGGCGAGATCCATGTCCACATTCTCGTGAATAAGGTCGTAGCCATCGCCGCTTGACGCGCCGGTCCGCTCTTCATTTAAGCCCATGTAAAGATAGTTGGACCAGGTCGCCCGGTATCTGTCATCGGGGGTGTAATTTAATGTCTTATACATGTTATTTGTAAAAAGAAGGCCCAGAACGTAGAATCCCAAAACTGAAATCAATAACATGCCAAAAGAAAGAAATCTTTCTTTAATATCTATTATGAATCGCAGGGTCTCTATCAAGAGGATCGCTATAAGCGCAACATATACCGTGGCTTTTAGTATTCCTCCGAAAAGGCCCGTTCCTATCGCCAGGGCTAAAAATGCATATCTTACGGGATTCGAAACCTTGCAATACAGCACATAGAAAAAAAGAAGCATTATGGGAAGAAAGATTGAAGCTACATCCGTATATGGAATCACTTCCCAGGGTGTAAGCCCCACTATCAATGTAGAAAAGCAAAGCGTAAAAAGAGTCGGAAGCTTCTTTTTGGTAGCAAAAAACACCGTAAAGGCACTTAACATTACGGATAGAGAAACCATGAGACACTGAAACTGAACCCAGATAAACTCAAGTTCATAGGGATAATTCTTTAAATCCGCGGCAAATTCATAGAGCTTAAGAAGCAGGTACATTATGGGAAGATTGTTGGTGAATACAAGGTAGTAGGTCCCATATCCCATGTCACCGCCGGCAAAAATATCACGGACCGAATTGGCTATCATTCCGCAGTCCCAGCCGCCGTAGAAACCCATTCTTTTAGCGCTGTAAATGTTAACAAAATAGAGACCTGCGGACACAAAAACAATAAAAAATATCGTAAAGCCTATGCATAAACGGTGATTCAGACCGGAAAAGCTTTTTGAAAGAATGATCATGATCAGCGCGATGATCATAAAGACAATGACGGATACCATAAAAAGCTCTTTATTGCTGTGATAAAGAGTGAGCTTATGCATGGGATTATAGTTTATGTCAAATCCCTTTAAGATCATGGTTATAAAAACCGGGAGAAAAAGGCACAGGTAAAGTACGGCAGGTAATGTAAAAAGAAGTCTCTTTAATAACTTTGGCATTGTTTATAATTCTCCCTGGTAGTCGGAAGGCATGCGCCAGTCACCGCGGGGTGAAAGGGAAACGGAACCGATCTTGGGACCGTCAGGCAGGCAGCTTCGCTTAAACTGGTTTGTCACAAAACGACGTGAGAAAATATCAAGGGTCGAGTCAATCTGCTTTTTCTCTATTGCAGGGAATGCAATGTATGCCAAGGCTCTTAATTTTTCTTTTGAAAAGCCGTTACGGACAAGATTATATAAAAAGAAATCATGTAAGTCATATTTTCCGATGGTATCTTCCGTGGACTGCTTGATATTCCCGTTTTCGTCGGGTGGAAGAAGCTCGGGACTTATAATGGTATCGCATACTCCCAAAAGAACCTTCTTCATTTCTTCGGAGGCTTTTTCATGAGCATAGGTTTCGATGATGAAGCGAACCAGAGTCTTGGGTACCGATACATTGACGCCGTACATGGACATGTGATCGCCGTTATAGGTGCACCAGCCGAGAGCAAGCTCCGAAAGGTCCCCTGTACCGACTACAAGGCCCCCTTCTTTGTTGGCAACGTTCATAAGTATCTTGGTGCGTTCACGTGCCTGGATATTTTCATATGTCACATCGTAAAGGTCTTCCGGCTGTCCGATGTCCTGCATATGCTGTCTGCAGGCGGCAGTGATATCTATGGTTCGGGCGTCACAGCCTATAAGCTCCATTAGAGAGTCTGCAGAGGTCTTTGTGCGGACCGTGGTGCCGAAGCCGGGCATGGTAATGGCAACGATGTTCTTTTTATCAAGATTAAGCATGTTGTAGGCTTCGTTTATTACAAGAAGCGCAAGGGTAGAATCCAGACCGCCTGAAATACCGATGACGCATTTCTTCATGCCGGTCTTTTTAAGCCTTGTGGCAAGACCTGAAGCCTGGAGGCGAAGAATCTCTTCGCAGCGCTCGCGCCTCTTCAAAGTATCATGGGGCACAAAGGGGTAAGGCTGATATGAATCGGGAAGCAGATTGTTTTCGCCTTCTCTTTCCACATTTACAAACTGCACCTGTGACCTGTGCTTAGGCTTAAAGCTGTTATATTTAACCTTATCGTTATCGATCTTTTCAATATCTATTATGGCCGTGGTGATCATGGGCCCATCCAAGAAGAGAGCACTTTCGGATTTTTTTAAATTGCCGCATTCGGCGATAATATGATGACCGCTGTAGATCACATCCGTTGTGCTTTCTCCGCTTCCGGCTGAGGCGTAGATATAGGCAACTCCGCAGCGGGAGGACTGATTCTTTACAAGGTCTTCTCTGTATTTATGCTTGGAAACAAAGTCATTACTTGCGGAAGGGTTTACGATTACGTTGGCACCATTAAGTGAAAGCGCATTGCTGGGAGGTGTGGTAACCCACAGGTCTTCACAGATCTCACAGCCGATCCTTAATCCGTCGGAAGAAGAAACTATGATCCCGCTTCCGAAGGGGATGGATTCGCCGGTTATATTTACTGAATTTGAAAGAGCATCAAAGGCAGAAGAAAACCAGCGCTTTTCGTAGAACTCGTTGTAATTCGGAAGGTATGACTTGGGAATGATTGCAAGGATCCTTCCCATATAAAGAATGGCTGCCACATTAAAAAGCTTTCCTTCATGTCTTAAGGGAAGAGACAGTACCAGGAAGGTGTTTATTTTCCTCGTGGCTTCCTTTATATCAAGAAGCGCCTTTAAAGCTTTATCCGACAATTCTTTCCGTAAGAACATATCCTGACAGCTGTAGCCTGTGAGACAGAGCTCGGGAAATACCAGGATATCGGTGTCCTTGTCCATTTTCTTTATTATTTCAAGTATTGAATCTTTGTTGGCATTTACATTTCCGATCTTCACATCAAATGTCGCTGCCGAAACCTTCCTGAATCCGTAATCCATTTTTGCTCCTTCTTCTTTTGGGGTTTGTGGGGGTTGTGTGATTTGTATCTTACACCACAGGCACGCTCCCGCTACGGGCTCTCTCGTAACGGCACTAAGCTCGACAATACCTCGCTAAGTGCCGACGGCTCGCCAGTACCTGCTTGTGTAAGATACAAATCACACAATTAAAACCAAAAGTATTATAGCAAAAAAAAGGATGGGGATAAAGGAGTAGGATTTGTGCTATACTTTATCTGATGATTGAATGAACTGACAGGAGGCCCTATGGAAACTTTCTATTATGTTGTAGACAGTATTGAAGGCGATTATGCTAATTTAAAAAGAACCGACATTGAATCCGATGATCTGAAGCTTGTGGCGAGAGCCCTTCTTCCTGCAGAAATCGTAGAGGGCAGCAGGCTTAAATATGAATTTATGCAGTATACACTGGAATAAAAAGAAGGACCGCTAAATATGGAACTGTGGGATTTATACGATAGAGACGGAAATAAAACACACGAAACCTGGGAGAGAGGATTCGGAAATTTTAAAGAAATACCCGAAGGACGCTTTCATATGGTAGTGGATATTCTCGTAAGACATGAAGACGGGACTTTCCTACTTACCAAAAGAGATATGAGAAAAGATGTGTACCCGGGGTACTGGGAAGCAAGTGCAGGTGGATCCGCTCTTGCAGGAGAAGATCCAATTACTGCAGCAGAACGTGAACTATTCGAAGAAACCGGGCTTAAAGCCACAAGACTTGAACTTGTGAGCCACACCTTTTCAGAAAAAAGCCATGGCATGTATTACTCATACCTTGCTACCGTAGATGCGGATAAAGACGCTGTAGTACTCCAGGAAGGCGAAACCACAGAATACAAGTGGGTAGATGCCCGCGGCCTCATAGAATACGTGGACTCCGACACAGCCATGAAGCATCATAACGAAAGATATAAAGATTATATTGAAGAGGTTCGCGGGAGCGTGCCTGCGCCGTGAATACATATCCCAATCCCGTCCCTTTCACAAAAACACACCATCACTGTGAAGTGGCAAATTGACGAAAATTAATATGAATAATTGATACATTTGCCCTATACATGTAAAAGGCTTTTGTGATAGCATGGACTCAAGTTTTTGAAAAAAAGCCCCCTCATCTTCCTGTCCCAAAGAGGAAGATTTAGTGTTTATTGATATAGCTTTTACTATATCTAAATGCCGTAGGTCAACCCTCACAGACCTACGGCATTTTTCTGCCCATTTCTTGACTTTTTAATTCCCTCGTGATAACTTAACTAAGATAATTCATAGTAAATTAGTAGGAATTAGGTGACATATGAAAATATCAACCAAAGGCCGGTATGGATTAAGAGCCATGCTGGATCTTGCAAAACACACTAAAAACGGCGAAACTGTGTCGGTTCAGTCGATTTCGGAGCGACAGAATATTTCGGAAAGCTATCTGGAACAGCTGGTAAGTCTTCTTAAAAAAGCAGGTCTCATTGAGAGTGTACGAGGGGCCAACGGCGGATATAAGCTTTCAAGGGACGAATCCGAGATTTCCGTAGGAGATATCCTGCGTGCCTGCGAGGGCGACATAGAGGTGGTGTCCTGCAGTGGCAAGGATACGGAAGAATCCTGCGATCAGTCGGGAAAATGCGCTGCAAAAGTAGTGTGGGAAACAATAAACAATGCCATTGAATCCGCAGTGGACGGGCTGATGCTTAGTTCATTGACCGATGACAGTCTCGGCATAGATGAACAGATCGATACAGGAAAATGCATTAACTAAAGGAAGATATATATGAGTAAATTATTGGAAGTAAAAAATCTGTCCGTGGGAATAGCAGACGGTCAGATATTAAAAGATGTCAATTTAACGATCAACGCAGGAGAAATACATGTCCTTATGGGACCTAACGGTGCCGGCAAGTCGACTTTCGGCAACGCTCTCATGGGAAGTCCTGTTTATAACGTATTATCGGGAAAGATTCTTTTTGATGGAGAAGATATTACGGAATTTACTCCCGATAAGCGCGCAAAGGCAGGAATGTTCATGTCTTTCCAGAATCCCCTGGAAGTACCCGGAGTCTCCCTTGAAAGCTTTATAAGAAACTCCATAAGACAGAAAACAGGCAAGCCCATTAAGATCTTCAGCTTCAAGAAAGAAATGGAAGAAACCATGGAACTTTTAAATATGGATTCTTCTTATGCAGAGAGAGATTTAAATGTAGGCTTTTCGGGCGGTGAAAAGAAAAAGGCCGAGATATTGCAGATGCTGATGCTTTCACCTAAATTTGCAATCCTGGATGAAACAGATTCGGGCCTTGACGTTGATGCCGTAAGAACCGTGTCAAAGGGTATCCGCGAATACCAGAAGAGAACCGATGGCGCGTTACTTATAATCACTCACAACGCAGCCATTCTGGAAGCTTTGGATGTTGATCATGCACATGTGATCGTAAAGGGCAGGCTTGTAACATCGGGCGGCCCCGAGCTTATCGAAACCATTAACAAAAACGGCTTTGAAGAATTTATCAGGGAGGCAGAAACCGACCATGAATAATATGGAAACGGAAGGCGCAATCCACTACGATCCTGCCATTGATAATTCGGTTGATGACATAAACGCATATCTCGAAGGAACCGACCGTTCTTTATATAATTTCAGGGATGAATCCACGGATTATTACAAGGTGGATTCCGGCTTGACAAGAGATATCGTTGATAAGATCTCCGAAGAAAAGCATGATCCGGAATGGATGCATGAATTCAGACTTAAGTGTCTTGATATATATAATAATTTAAATGTGCCTCAGTGGGGTCCTCCCATTGACGGTCTTAATATGGATAACATCGTGACATATGTGCGTCCCAATACCGACATGAAGGCTTCCTGGGATCAGGTGCCCGAAGAAATCAAAAGTGCTTTTGATAAGCTCGGAATTCCCCAGGCAGAGCACGAGTTTTTGGCAGGAGTGGGCGCCCAGTACGATTCAGAGCTTGTATATCACAATCTGCAGGAATCCGTTGCCAAAATGGGCGTCGTATATTCCGATATGGAAAGCGCGCTTAACGGGCCTTACAAGGACATGGTAAAAGAATATTTCATGCACCTTGTGCCGCCCACGGACCATAAATTCGCAGCCCTTCACGGAGCGGTATGGTCAGGCGGTTCTTTTGTCTATATTCCCAAGGGAGTAAAGGTGGAAGTGCCCTTACAGTCCTATTTCAGATTAAATGCAAAGGGTGCGGGCCAGTTCGAGCATACTCTCATAATCGTCGATGAAGGCGCCGACCTTCACTTTATCGAGGGTTGTTCCGCGCCTAAGTGGAACGTGGCAAATCTCCATGCGGGATGTGTTGAACTCTATGTTAAAAAGAATGCCCGTCTCAGATATTCGACTATCGAAAACTGGGCTAAGAATATGTATAACCTGAATACAAAGCGTGCCATTGTGGAAGAAGGCGGAAGAATGGAATGGGTTTCCGGTTCTTTTGGATCCCATGTATCTTATCTTTACCCGACTACCATTCTTAAAGGAGATAAATCTTCCTGTGAGTATACAGGCATCACCTTCTCCGGCAAGGGTCAGGACCTGGATACAGGCTGCAGAATGGTGCACATGGGCAAGAGATCGAGTTCCCTTATTACGGCAAAATCTCTTGCGAAGGACGGCGGTATCAATACCTTCAGAAGCGAGATAAAGGTGCTTCCCGAGGCGGAGGCTTCCAAATCGTCGGTTGACTGTCAGTCTCTTATGCTTGATGATATTTCCCGCTCCGATACCATTCCTGAGATCGATGTGAGAGTGGATAACTGCGATATCGGACACGAAGCAAAGATAGGAAGGATTTCCGATGAGGCGGTATTTTATCTGATGAGCCGCGGCATCCCCGAAAATGAAGCGAAGGCCATGATAGTATCGGGCTTTGCAAATCCCATCAGTAAGGAACTTCCACTTGAATATGCAGCTGAAATGAACAATCTTATAAAGCTTGAAATGGAGGGAAGCATGATATGATGACAGATACACGATCATTAAATGTAAACATTCTTCCCTGTCCCACATGGAATAAATTAAGTGTCAACAGAGCTACGGTGGATATATCTTCTTTTTCCAAGGAAAAAGAAAAGCCTCAGTTTACTTTAAATAATTTAGGCCCTGTGAGACGCACAAAGATTAGAGCAGTGGAAGCTGAAAAATATGCCGATTCATTAAGTGACGGCATCAGACGTGAAGCTTATATTGCGGGAAAACGCGCGATCTACCAGGAGCAGCATTTTCAGACAGGATTAGGCCGTGAACTCACGGACTTTTTACTTGAAAATGTGGATGAAGCGGAAATCTATACAGTGCCTGAAGCGGCTGAAGTATACGCTCCCGTTATATTAAAGTGGGAATTCGGAAAGACCGGACATTCTGCATCCATGCAGGTTATCCACGCTCTTAAAGACAGCCACTCCACTTTCCTGATCTTCACCAAATCGGAAAAAGAAGCTTCCGGCGAACTTATGATGGAGACAAAGGTCATCTTGGAAGAAGGAGCTACGGTCAATCTGATCAAAGTTAACCTTCTTGGTGACGGTATTACCGTATTAAACGATACGGGCGCCCTTTTACGTGACAATGCGACCTTTAATTTCACGCAGATGGTGCTTGGAGGAAACAAGAACTACGTAGGCTGCTTCGCGGATCAGTGCGGAGATAATACGATCTTTAATATAAATGCAGGATATCTTGTAAATAAAGATCACTTACTTGATATAAACTATCACGGAGCTATGAGAGGCAAAAATTCCGACGCGAAGATTTTTGTGAAGGGGTCATTAAGTGACAGTGCCCGCAAAGTATTCAGAGGAACCATTGATTTCAGAAAGGGTTCCAAGGGCTCCAAGGGCGATGAACAGGAAGATGTCCTTCTTTTGACACCGGGAGTGATCAATAAAACCGTGCCGGTTATCTTAACGGAAGAAGAGGATGTGGACGGCCGTCACGGTGCCACTGTGGGAAATCTCCTTCCTGATATGCTCTATTATCTTGGAACCAGAGGCATAGACAGTAAAGCTGCTGAAATGCTTATTACAAGAGGCCGGTTACTCAGTATTGCAAATACCATTCCGGATGATGAAACCGTGAATTTCATAAACCTATTTATCAGGGAGGCATTTGAAGTCAATGAATGCTTTTAGGAAAGATTTTCCTGTATTAAGTGAAAATAAATATGCATATCTTGACAGCGCTGCCACGGCTCAGAGACCTGTGCAGGTGCTTAAGGCTGTTGAAGATTTTTACAGAACTGCCAATGCAAATCCTCTTCGCGGACTCTATGAATTAAGCATAAAAGCTACAGATGCCTATGAAGACGCGAGGGCAAGAGTTGCCCGTTTCATAGATGCTTCTTCTTCCGAGGAGGTCATTTTTACAAAGAATACAACAGAATCCCTTAATCTGGTGGCTTATTCCTATGGCCGTGCTTTTGTAAAAGAAGGGGATGAAATACTGATCGCCGTGTCGGAGCATCACAGTAATATTATTCCCTGGCAGACTCTTGCAAAAGAAAAGAATGCAAAGCTTGTATATCTTTATCCTAATGAAAAGGGTGAATATTCTTTAGATGAAGTAAAGGCCAAGTGCAATTCACGCACAAGGATCTTTGCCATGGCCCAGGTTTCCAACGTACTCGGAATTCCAAAGCCCATTAAAGAATATGCCAAGATTGCCCATTCCGTCGGTGCCGTAATGGTGGTGGACGGAGCTCAGTCAACACCTCACATGAAGGTGTCGGTACGGGATATGGATGCCGATTTCTTTGCTTTTTCAGGACATAAATTGATGGCTCCCATGGGAATCGGAGTGTTGTACGGAAAGAAAGAATTGCTTGAAGCGATGCCTCCGTTTTTGACCGGTGGCGAGATGATCGAATATGTGACGGAGCAGAGTGCAACTTTTGCAGAAGTACCCCATAAATTTGAAGCGGGCACCGTAAATGCAGCCGGCGCGGTAGGTCTTGCCGCGGCAATAGATTATCTTGAAAATGTCGGTTTTGATTTTATAGAAAAGACGGAAGAGAAGCTTACGGCATATCTTCTTGATGAATTAAAGAAGGTGCCTCACATTACAGTTTATGGCTCGGACTCATATAAAGAACATGTGGGCATTGTGACTTTTAATGTGGATGACTGTCATCCACACGATGTAGCTTCCATTCTGGATGCGGACAAGGTGTGCATCAGAGCGGGACATCACTGCGCTCAACCCCTGATGCAGTTCATGAAGGTGAATGCAACCAACAGAGCCAGCCTTTATTTTTACAATACGGAAGAAGATGTAGATAGATTCCTTACTTCTATTAAGAATGTAAGAAAGGAACTTGGATATGGATCTTAAGGAAATGTATCGTGAGATCGTGAATGAACACAATCTCCACCCGACACATAAATATGATTTTGAAAACCCCACAATGTTTAAGAGGGGCGTAAATCCCAGCTGCGGAGATGACCTTACCATTAACTTAAAGGTGGAAGAGGGCGTAATAACAGATGGCTCCTACGTGGGTAACGGATGCGCGATCTCCCAGGCTTCCGGAGATATGATGATGGATCTTATCATCGGTAAGACTGTGGATGAAGCGAAGCATCTTGCCGAGATATTTAATCGCATGATCAAGGGAGAAGTTACCGAAGAAGAACTTGAAGAACTTGAAGATGCTCAGGCATTGATCGATATTTCTCACATGCCTGCCAGAGTTAAGTGCGCTCTTCTTTCCTGGAGAACTCTTTCGGAGATGCTGGACGAAAATAACTAAATAAACTGAAAATGTTAAAATTTTGTTATAATTATTCAATTTTATTGCCGTGATTTTCCGAAACTGATACAATTAAACCCATAACTTTTCATTACGCAACCAGGAGGGAGAATAGTATGGGGTCATATGACGAAATCAAATCTTATGCTGCAAGACACAAGAAAATGGTAATAGAACACGACAGTATCCCTGAAGAGCTCTACAAGGAATTCGACGTAAAGAGAGGCTTAAGAGATCAAAACGGTCGTGGTGTTTTGACGGGTCTTACCAAAATATCAGAAGTAATATCTCAGAAAAAGGTCGGGGATAAGCTTGAGCCTGTGGACGGACAGCTCTGGTACAGAGGCTACAATGTGGAAACCCTTGTAAATGAATATACAAAGGGAAGGTTTGCTTATGAGAACCTTGCATATTTACTTATGTTCGGAAAGCTCCCGGATGCAGAAGAGGCTCAGGAGTTTGTTAAATGCTTAAGTGCTGCAAGAGAGCTTCCCACCAATTTTACCCGTGACGTGATCATGAAGGCTCCCACCAAGGACATCATGAATTCCATGACAAGGTCCATTCTTACTTTGGCATCATACGATCAGAATGCCATGGATACGGGGCTTGAAAACGTGATAAGACAAAGCATGAATCTTATTGCGGTATTTCCCATGCTTGCTATATACGGTTATCATGCATATAACCATTATGAGCGCCTGGAAAGTATGTATATTCACAGACCCGGCGAGAATAAATCCACTGCAGAGAATATTCTTCTTATGCTGCGACCCGATAAGAAATATACGGATATTGAAGCTAAAGTTCTTGATGCGGCTCTGATGCTTCACATGGAGCACGGTGGCGGTAATAATTCGACCTTTACCACAAGAGTTGTAACATCATCAGGTTCCGATACATATGCGACGATCGCTGCAGCCATGTCTTCGCTTAAAGGACCTAAGCACGGTGGCGCCAACATCAAGGTAATGGAAATGATGAAGAACATCAGAAAGAATGTTAAGGACTATTCTGACGAAGATGAGATCAAGGCTTATCTTTCAAAGATCCTTAACGGTGATGCTTTCGATCATACCGGACTTATCTATGGTATCGGTCATGCGGTTTATTCGATTTCCGATCCCAGAGAAAGAATATTTAAATCATATGTAACAAAGCTTGCCAAGGTTAAAGGACGTGAAGAGGATATGACTCTTTACAGCAATATAGAAAAGCTTGCTCCCATAGTAATATCCGAGCAGAGACATATTTTTAAGGGCGTAAGCCCCAACGTGGACTTCTACAGCGGTTTTGTATATAACATGCTGGATATACCTGAAGAGCTTTATACGCCTATTTTTGCCATTGCAAGAATTGCAGGATGGAGCGCTCACAGGCTTGAAGAACTGGTTGGTAACAGTAAGATCATAAGACCTGCATATAAGTCGGTGATGATCGAAGAAGAAGGAGAACTTAAGAACTCAAGATACAATCAGGATACCTTGACCAAGGACTAAGTATTGTTAAGAGGAGGAGTTATGGAGGAGAATACAAAGAAATATATAATATGGGCAGTTAAAATACTGATACCCTTGATGATCGCGGTTATTTCTTTCTTTCCCGTTGCAAAATGGGCAGGAAGTCCCGATACGTATAAAAACGTTGTGGAAAGCCTTGATAATAAGAGGGATGATGTCCTTAAACTTACAAGCGGAACCTTTGGAGCATCTGCAGCTATCACCGTTATTCCCGGAGATATAGGTACTCCCATAGCTGATAAGCTTGCAGATCTTTCCGGATATTTTGTGCTGATTCTTTGTATTATCTATCTTGAAAAATATCTCGTAACTCTGGCAGGCATGGTGGCATTTAAGATTATATTGCCAATTGCCTGCGGGGTATTCATTGTAAGCTACTTCTGGCTCTCTGAGAAATTAAAGCTTTTATCGGCGCGCCTTGCGGCGTTTGCGATTATTTTAGCTTTGCTGATCCCTGCCAGCACATTTGTGTCTGACAAGATAGAGCATAGCAACGATTATACCCGTACCATGGAGGAAGCCACGGTTGTTTCCGAAGAGATCCTGGGCCTTGCAGGCATGGAGGAAGCGGAAACTGTAGTGGAGGAAGAAGAAGGAAAAGGCGGATTTCTTGGCGCGATCATCGGATTTACCGGTGAAGTTACCGAAGATATAAAGAATAAAGTGACCGTAGGATATGCGGAGATCAAGGACAAGATCAAGAATGTGTTAAGTAAGACTGTTGATGCGGTGGCACTTTTGATAGTAACATCATGCCTTATTCCCGTAGGAGTTCTTTTATTCTTCGTTTATCTCACTAAGTTATTGTTTAACATGAGTATTACACCTTGGATATTTAAGAGGAATAAGGAGACAGAAAATGCTGGAAACACTGATTGAATTGTTACTTGCCGTGTTGGGTAGTTATGGTTTTTCCTATTATCTTTCGTTAAACGGAAATGCATTTATAAGTGCTTCTTTTACACCCATTCTTTTTGCGGCAGTTATATTTGTAATGCTTCGCTATGAGTATAACTGGTTCAATAAGATGCGGGAGAGCATGAGCGTTACATCCCATATGATCTTTTCGGGAGTTTTCTCCTTTGTATTTTCACTGAGCCTTATATGGGGCGGACAGCTTAGTTCCAAGGGATATACAAGTCCCGGATTTCTTGGCAAGGGATTTATGATCATTATCTCAATTTGCCTTGGAATAGCATTGTTTCCCGTATTCAGTGAGCTTTTGTTCCTGTGCAGACGCTTGAATTTCACCAAGATAAAGGCTTCTTTTGCAAGTCCTGCTTTGGTTTTCTTTTCATCATTTATATGCATTTTGCTTTTGTGGGTTCCTGTTTTTTTGGCTTATTACCCGGGAATCCTGTCATATGATTTTAATCGACAATCAATTTCCATTCTGAAGGGATTTGCCTGGTATGACAGTTATCAGCCGATAATCCATACATTGCTTATGGCACTTTTCTTTAAGATCGGAAGTCTGCTTTCTTCATTGCAGTTAGGAATGGCGCTTTACAGCATATTCCAGATGTTAGTTTTATCATTGGCACTGGGATATGTATGCAATCTTCTTTACAGGCTCACTGACAGACTGTGGACCGTTGTGGTATCCATTCTTTTCTTTGGACTCATGCCGATCTTTTCCATGATGGCGATCTCAGCAACCAAAGATACCATATTTACGGCTCTTTTCGTGTGCTTTATCGGTCTGCTTGTGGAAAAAACTTTCCTTGATGAATCGGGCAGTGGATATCTTGATGTATTTTTCGTGATCACGGGCATTCTTTTATGCATGTTCAGGAATAATGCGATCTATGCAATTGCCGCCTTCATGTTTATATATTTCTTTATAGTAAAGGGAAAAGAAAAGCTTAAGGTATTTATCTTATCGGTACTTATTTTAGGCCTTGGATTTGCAAGCCCTCTTCTTTTGCAGAAAGCCATCGGAAGCGAAATATACGGCTCTCAGGCAGAGGCTTATTCCGTAATAATGCAGACAGTTGCAAGAGTGGGCTATTTACATGGTGAAGAGTTAAAAGAAAACGGTCTATACGAAGATGTAAATAAGCTTGTGAATGAAAAGATATGGGAAAGATATATGCCTAATATTTCCGATCCCGTTAAATCCTGGGTAACTGCCCAGAACTACGAGGCTTACTGGAAAGACAATATGCCGGATGTTTTAAAAACATGGCTTAAGATCGGCCGTTATTATCCGAATGAATATATTGACGGCGCGTTGGAAACGGTGCGCGGTTACTGGTATATGGATGATACCTCTTTTGCCACGGTACTTCATGTTGATAATAATAATCTTGGCGTTTTATATACATTTAACGGTTCCCATTCCGAAGTGCTTCCGGAAGGCATCGAATACATGAGCTATATTCCATGGCTCAGAAACTTCCTCGAGTATACGATCGCCAATAACGGTATATTGGAAGTGCCCTTTATATTTAACCTGTTTAAACCTGCACTTTATAACTGGATACTGTTATTCGGTTTCTGCGCATTTTTATATTTTAAGAGACCAAAGAAAGCTCTTATATACGTATTTCCACTAACCCTTCTTCTTACACATTTACTGGGTCCCACGGCGATAATACGTTATGTGCTTCCGATAATTGCCTCAATGCCCATTCTTATCGGCCTTTGGGTGCACAGGGAGCCGGACGAAATTAAGGATATTTAATTTGAGTCTTATCTAAAAAGAATCGGAGTTTTATGAATAAAAAAGCATTAATAGCAATGAGCGGCGGAGTGGACAGCAGTGTCTCCGCCGCATTGATGGTTAAAAAAGGTTTTGACTGCATGGGATGCACCATGCGTCTTTATGAAAATGATATGATCGGCGAAGACTTATTCTCCACCTGCTGCAGTAAGAAGGATACCGATGATGCTAGAGCCGTATGCGATAGGATCGGTATTCCGTATCAGATCTATCATTGCGAAGCGGAATTTACGGATAATGTAATAGAGCCCTTTGTACAAAGCTATGAAAGGGGCGAAACCCCCAATCCATGCATCCGCTGTAATCGATATTTAAAATTCGATATCCTGTATAATAAAGCCAGAGAGCTTGGTTACGAAAATATCGTAACAGGTCATTATGCCCGTATAGAGGAACGTGACGGACATTTTTATCTCTTAAAGGCAAAAGACTTAAATAAGGATCAAAGCTATGTGCTTTATGATCTTACGGAGGAGCAGCTTAAGCATACTTATTTCCCTTTGGGCGAACTTACAAAAGATGAGGTAAGAGAAATTGCGGAAGAAATGAGCTTTGTAACCTCTCATAAGAAGGAAAGCCAGGATATCTGCTTTGTCCCTGACGGCGATTATGCCGCAATGATCAAGAGATATCGAAACAAAGAATATGAAAAGGGCAATTTTGTCGATACCGCCGGAAATATACTGGGAACCCACGAAGGTATAATAAATTATACCATCGGTCAGCGCAGGGGACTTGGTATTCCTGCAGACAGAAGACTCTATGTGGTTAAGCTTGATGTAGAAAAGAATGAAGTAATTCTGGGGGACGACAAAGATTTATTTTCAAAAGAACTAAAGATAAGAGATTTTCACTGGATCACCGGAGACAAACCCAAGACGAGCGTCAGGGTCTATGCTAAAATCCGATACAGACATAAAGAACAGCCGGCAACCTTAATTCCCATATCAGATACTGAAGCAAAGATAGTATTCGATGAACCTCAGCGAGCCTTTACGGCAGGTCAGTCCGCTGTTTTATATGACGGGGACTATGTTCTCGGGGGCGGGATCATCACTTTGTAAAAAGAAAGCGCTATGAATTATATTGTTCATAGCGCTTTTTTAGTGCATTCTTTTTAAGAAAGTTAAGCTCCTTACATTTTTATGAACATACGACCCATGAATACAAAATCGCCTTGTTAATATCTGGTTAATATTGCGATTTGAAGATTCTTTTCAGACAATTCTCTAATTGCACCTACAATTAACTCATCAATGAATCGAAACTTGCACGGGAGAATTAAAATCCTTCATAAAAATTCATCTTTTTACGTTCTTTTTTACCTGTAATTTATCGTATTCTTCATCGCCCATGTTGTTTTTTACACGCTCAAGTTCTTTTTCTTTCTTCCAAAGATAACTGAAATGAACTTCGCGGCCTGCACGGATCCTTTTAAGATTTTCGCGGTGCTTATAAAGAATGGCTGCGGTTGACAAGAAAAGAATTGCCGTACCTATTACAGGGCCGCCTCTTAAGTAGTATACTATTGGATAGGCGATGGAACCTGAAATGGGAACCACAACCATGTAATTAACTATTAAGACGATCACTATTTCCACAAAGAGAAAGATCATGGCGACGGTAAAGGAATAAGCCAAAAGTGAACCGCCAAGACAGGCAAGACCTTTGCCGCCTTTGAAATTCATATAAAAAGGGAAGATGTGTCCTAAAATAACAAAGGTTGATGATACCGCCATACCTATGGCAGGATCCGGCATCAGGTTCATGGACATCTTCACTATGAAGAAGGCTTTCAGTACGTCGAATATCATACAGAAGGCGCCGATCTTACCTCCCATGGCCATCAGGGCATTGGTGCCGCCGGCATTTTTTGAACCGGCATCTCTTATATCAAAGTGTTTGAGTCGTGAGATCAGGTAAGATGGATTGATGGTGCCCACCAGATAACTCATCAGGGCACAGACGAGATAATAAATAATCATATAAGACCCCTTTCAATTTTAAATATATCAAATTTACCAATGTGATTACAAGGTAAGATACTACTTTCGGTTAATGTTTTGATGCTAATATAATGTTTGCGCAGAGCGTTGCTCACCTAAGGAGGCTTTTTATGAAGACAAAACACAGTATAGGCACATTTATTTACATCATTCTTATTTTAATGGGCCTTGCATCATTCCTGATCACTTTTGCAAATTCCCAGATGCTGGGAAGCCTGAAGGCAGGTATGTCGGGAGAAGCGTCAGCAAATCTCAACAAGCTTCTTGCTTTTGATAACATTGCGCTCTTTGTGGTGATAGTCCTTATTATCCTTGGTGTAGTATTTGCTTATCTGGGTCTTGTGAAGCCTACCAAAAAAGCTAAAGACGAAGTAGCTTACATGGTAAGCGAATTAAAGAAGGGTGAAGGAAATCTTACACTCAGGATAGATTTTAAACATGAGAATGAAATAGGACAGCTTGTTAACGGTGTAAATGAACTTATAGCTACGCTCCAGAGTACCATGACAAGCATAAAGTCAATATCCGATGATATAGAATATTCTTCCGACAAGGTAAAAGAAAGCGTAAAGGCATCATCATCCAATGCCGGAGTGATCTCAAAGTCCATGGAACAGATGTCATCATCAATGGAAGAAGTTACTGCTACGGTAGGAACTGTTGCATCAGGCTCAGAGAGTATTCTGGATGATCTAAAGGATATGGAACAGCATGTGGAAGACGGAATGCGTCTTGTACGTGATATCAATAACCGTGCAAAAGAAATGCATGAGAATACCACCTGTGAACAGGGTAAAGTAAATGATGCGGTCAACAGCCTTAAGGAAGAACTGGAAATCGCAGTGGAAGAAAGTAAAAAAGCCGATAAGATCAGCGAACTTACCAATGATATTCTTGGAATTGCAAGCCAGACAAATCTTCTTGCTCTGAACGCGTCCATAGAAGCTGCAAGAGCCGGAGAAATGGGTAAGGGCTTCGCGGTTGTTGCCGACGAGATAAGAGAACTTGCAGACTCCAGCCGTGATACCGCCAATAAGATACAGGAAATCAGCGCCATCGTAATAGATGCGGTGCATAAGCTTTCAGAAGATGCGGAAAGCATGCTTAAATATGTCAATGAAGATGTCATCAGAGATTTCGATGATTTCGTAGTGGTAGTTGACCAGTATAAGACCGATGCGGACAGCATGAATGACATCATCATCGGAATTGACAAGAAGGTAAAGACCATCGGTGATACAATGCAGACGATCTCCGGCAGCATGATAGAGATAAGTAATGTCATGGATGAAAACGCCAAGGAACTTACCGATGTGACGGAGAATACCGTGGGTCTTGTGAGTACTCTCGGAGAGATCGACGAACTGGCTGAAGGTAATGAAGAAATTTCAAGTGTGCTTTTAAGAGAAGTCGGTAAATTTAAGAAAATGTAATTAATAACAAGGGCGCCTTATATGAACTGCACCTCGAATGCTAGAAAAAACATTCGGGATGCAGTTCAATACAGGCGCCCTTTTTTTGTCTCTTTCACAGGAAATTTCTCTCCATAAAGGGCAAAATTATGATATTCTAAAATAAGCAGATTAAGAAACAGAAGGTTAGTAATATGCACTTAAATCCCGGAAAAATTAAGTTCTCATTATTTTTTCTTTTGACAATCCCGCTTTTTACATTTGCAGGCTGCGGAAGAGGCTCTGCGCGGGATGAATCGTTATTTTTAGCGGAGTTTCCCCGTGATGAAATTGTAAATGCTCTTAATGCCGGAAAAGAAACGGTTTTGGACGAACGGGTCGGACTAGAAAAGAATCTCGATATTCTGGTGCCTTATGCTATGTTTTTGACAGATCCGGTGGGCTTTCAAAAGGGAACGGATAAAGTTTCTTTTGCAATAAATATAGAAGAACCGGCGTTTTCGGCCATATGTAAGATCATGGCAGAAGAATTCATGGGTAACGGCTTCATGCAGGAAACAATCGGAGATGCAGAGTACATATTCCCCATAACGAATGATGATCGTACTTTCCAGGAAGTGCTTGTAAGTAACGGTCTTGCCACCATCGACCCGGAATATAAGGGTGAATATTTAGGATTATTAACCATATTGGAAAAACAGGCTGAAGTTGAGGGAATATCATCCTACAGCATAGATACGAACTGGGGATGGGCCGAAGAAGATACGGATCCTAAAGAATACTATGCAGTATTTAATACCAAGGTCTACGCATCTCCCGATGAGAATGGTACAGTTACAGATACATTTTCCTACGGAGACAAGATAGTAGTAAGAAGAAAAGTTATTGCTTCCGGCGTGAAGGATCCCGAAACAGGCGAGATCACCGCGGAAGAATCTGAGTTTTATAAAATAGAGGGTGACGAACCGGGATACATACTGATCGATAAACTGTGGGATAAAAAGCCTGTAGTTTTAAATGATGCAAGAGCGGAAATCCCTGAGAATCCCGCGGAAAATCATCAGCTTGAAGTAAAGAATATTTTGCAGAAGCCGGAGCTTCCCAACGGCTGCGAAGTTACCTCTCTCACCATTGTTCTTAACTACAATGGCATAGATGTGGATAAAACAGCACTTTCAGATAATTATCTTCCGAAGAAAGCTGATTTAAGCGCCGATCCTAATGAGTATTTTCTGTTTGAACCTCGAGACGGATCCGGATTCTATTGCTTTGCAGGGGCTCTTAAAACCTGCGCAGACAAGTATTTAACGGAAAAAGGAATAGGCAAAACCGTTGAAGATCTGACGGGATCCGATGTAAATACCCTGTACGGATGCATACGTGACGGACGTCCTGTAGTGGTATGGGGTACGCTTCATTGGCAGACACCCGTAAAGAATGAATACGGACTCTACAGAAATCTTCACTGTATGGTGCTTACGGGCTATACGGACACGACGGTTACCATTGCCGATCCCATGTACGGAGAAGAATGGGCTACCATCGACAGAGCCACATTTGAAACCGTGTGGACACTTATGGGACAGCGGGCATTACTTATATATTAGGGTTACATATGAAAAGAAAGCCGGACAGACAGAAGTTAATAATCGCCATTATGGCAGGGATCATGGCCTTATTTATCTTTGGGGTAATCTCCCTTTTCATTATGGTGCGCTTTAATAACACCAATCCGGTGAAGCGGGATGCCCGGGTTTATGATAAAAAATACGCTTTTATCTCAAATGATACCGATGACGCATTTGTCCGCGATGTGTATAATGTGGCAAAAGAAAAAGCATCTGAGCATGATGCATATCTTGAATTCATGGGTGACCACTTAAGTGGAGACTATGATTCCCACGCCCTTATGGAGATCGCCATTGCTTCCAGATATGATGCGATCTTTGTGGAAGCCGATGATTCAAGAGAAATGACTTCTTTAATTAATGAAGCGGAAGCAGAGGGGATTCCGGTAATTACCTATATGAATGACGATTCAAAAAGCAATCGTCAGAGCTATGTGGGCAGCAATTTCTACGTACTGGGCATGCAGTACGGTCGTGAGCTTAGGAAAATTAAAAAGGATGATACCGTAAATGTACTGGTATTAGTCAAAGAAACACTTCCCGAAAGCAGTAAAAACAGCTTTTCTTCAAGCCTCATGTCGGAAATCTCCGATGAAAGAACTCAGGGAAACGAATACGATATAGATTTTTACCAGCTGGATACATCCCAGTCTTTTAATGTTGAAGAAGCGGTGAGAGAGATCGTTCTTTATAAAGAAGGTGATGTGGATGTGGTTCTGTGCCTTGACGAGATCACTACCACCAACTTCTATCGCGCGCTGGTTGACTACAATAAAGTAGGAAAATTCGAAGTGATCGGGTACTACAATTCAGAGACCATAGTACAGGGGGTTGAAAGAGGAGTATTGAAGGCAGCCGTTTCGGTGGATGCAACTGAAATGGGTGAAAGCTGCATCAACGCCATCGAGGAATATTTCGAAAGCGGATATGTAAGTGATTATTTTTCTGTAGGAGTTGAAATCATAAAGTAGGTCACCATGAAGAAAATGCGTACTTTTTTTTCCAACTTAATACACAGAATGTCCATAAGAAGGCAGCTTCTTGTTTCTTTTATCATTACTGCCCTCGTTATTTTCGTTGCCAATTTTGTAATCTTTATTGAGATCGACCGTCAGCTTTCATCCGTTGATGATGTATATGCAGGCAATGAGCAGAATAATGAGCTCCTGGAACTTATAGAAGCCGTACAGAATTCCATGACGGGTTATCTTCAGGTAAAATCAACGGATATTATGGAAGACTACTATCGTTCCGTTTATGCCCTTTCCGAGAAGCTTGATACAATGGAAACGCCGATCTCCGAGTCGGTAGCTCCCGCCGCAAGGGACGATGTGAAGAATATGGCTTATGTATATTTAAGCCGTGCCGATGAGACAATACAGGGGAAGCGGGGACGAGACGTGGAAAAGTATTCCGGAAGCTACGCTCAGGCTACGGAATTATATACATACATGCGGGATGCCATCACATCTCTCAATGCAGAACAGTTTAAACAGAATACCAGGGAATATTCGGAGCTTCGTGCCTCCATGAAACTCCTGGAAACCGCAAGCTTTATCATATTGGCGCTGGTATTCTTTATCGGGGTATTTTTAACCATTATCTTAACGGACCGGATCACAAGCCCCATTACAGACCTGTCCAAGAAAGCTGAGATCATATCGACCGGTAACTTCAGAGTTGAAATACCGGTAAGTCCATGGAATGATGAAGTAAGCGTCTTGTCAAATGCCTTTTCAGGCATGCTTATAAGCATACGAGACTACATGGAGCAGCAAAAGAAAAGCCTTGAAACGGAACGAGATCTCCGTGAACGCGAGCTTACCATGGAAGCTGAAATAAAAGAAGCCCAGCTTAAGTATTTCCAGGCGCAGATCAATCCGCACTTTCTTTTTAATACATTAAATGCCGGAATGCAGTTAGCCATGCTTGAAAGCGCTCCGAGAACCGGTGAGTTCTTAAAGAATGTGTCGGAATTCTTCAGATACAATATAAGCTCCGATAAGGGTGAATCCACCATCGGCGAAGAAGTAAAGCTTATTGATTACTACATAGAAATACTGAAAGCCCGCTTTGGAGATGAGCTTGATCTCATAAAAGATGTGGATGAAAACTTAAGTAATGTCAAGCTTCCCAAGATGATAATCCAGCCCATAGTTGAGAACTGTGTCAATCACGGTATCAGGGGAATCGACCGGAAGGGATTTATCTATCTCACCATCTATGAACAGAAGGGCGAGGTCCTTATAAGCATCGCCGATAACGGTATAGGTATGGAAAAAGAAACCATAGATGCGATCTTAAACGGTACCATAAAGCCTGATGAAAACAATAAGGATTCCAACGGAGTCGGCGTGAGAAGTGTTATTAACAGACTGGAACTTTTCTATAATAAGAAAGATATCGTGGAAATCATAAGTAATGGTAAGGATGAAGGAACGGAGGTAATAATTCATGTACAAAATAATGCTGGCTGATGATGAAAGCATTGTTATAGAAGCATTGAAATTTATCATAGAAAAAACCTTCGGTGAGCAGTGCGAAGTTCAGTTCGCAAAGACCGGCAGAAGCGTAGTCGAGCTGGCAGCGGATTTCAGGCCAGACATAGCATTTATGGATATTCAGATGCCGGGAATCAACGGTATCGAAGCAATGAGGGAAATACAGAGCTTCAATCCTTCCATTATATTCGTGGTAATGAGCGCTTATGATAAATTCGATTATGCAAAGCAGGCCATAGACTTAGGGGTTTTAGAGTATTTAACCAAGCCGGTTGAGCGCGAAATCATTGAGAAGACATTAAAGAAAGCCATGAATCTCATTGATTCAAGGCGCGAAAAAAGAAGCAACGATCTTAAGATAAAAGAAAAGCTTGAGATAGTTGTCCCCTTTATTGAAAACGGCCTTATCTATTCCCTTCTTTTTGGCGAAAACGATGCATTGACCGTTAAGAAGTACAGGGACTTGCTTTCCGTTCCCGAAGAATATGCTTATGTACTGGTGGTGGAGGCCGGTGAACATGACGGAAAGCGGGTATCCAACGAAGTCGGGAGCGGCGTGCGCCTTGACGACAGATACGATGCCATAAAAGAAGGTCTCAAATCCTGCATGCACTGCATCGTGGGTCCCATTATGGGAAACAGAATAATCGTGCTTGCGCCTTACAAAGAAAGTGAGATGCCCTTCGGGGAAAGAAGTGTATTAACGGATAAATTCAGAAATAAACTTCATCAGCTTGAGTCTGAGTTCGATCTTGCTCTTCATGTGGGAATAGGGCGAATCAAGAACTGGAAGCAGATAGGAGAATCCTACAGAGAAGCTCTTCAGGCTTTGAAGATCGATGTGGGTGTGGTATCGAATGCCGATGACTTAGAACTCGGCCCCAGATGGGAAAGTGACTATCCAATCGATCTTGAACGCATGATATTTGAAAGCGTGGAAGGCGGACTGGTATCTGAAACCGCAGGGGAAACCAAGGCATTCTGGCATTGGATGATGGAGAATCATAAGGGAGATGATAACGGTGTCCGCATAAAGGTCATCGATTTTGTGCTGAGAGCAGAATACATAGCTTATCAAAAAGGTATGGCCACCTACAAGTTCGACTCTCGTCCCGGATATATAAAGAAACTGTCCGAAAGCGATTACGGTGAGCTGGAAGACTGGTTCGTGGAGCGCATGAGCGAATGTGCAAGGCGCGTAAATCAGATAAAAGAAGAAAGCTTAAAGTCCCCCATCATGAAGGCGGTTGACTATATAAAGAACCACTTTGACAGAGACCTGTCCCTTGACGAAGTGGCAAGAGTGGTAGATGTTACACCCTATTATTTCAGTAAGATTTTTAAAGCAGAAGAAGGCGTTAATTTTATTGATTATCTCACCACTCTCCGTGTCGATGAAGCTAAAAGGCTGCTTATGTCCGATGAATGCGCGGTAAAAGAAATAAGCCAGCGTGTCGGATATCAGGACCCTAACTATTTCAGCCGCATATTTAAAAAGACTACGGGATTTACTCCTACTGAATATAAGGAGAAATACAATGAAAAATAAAATATTGTCTCTTAGCCTTATATTGATCCTTCTTTTTACGACGGGATGCAAGACGGGGATACAGGCGGAGGTTGCGCCTTCCGGAGAAGATGACACCATCAAAATCGGATTCTCCATTGATTCACTTGTGGTGGAACGCTGGGAAAGAGACAGGGACGTTTTTGTCACCAAGGCAAAAGAACTTGGTGCGGAAGTAAACATACAGAACGCAAGCGGAGATGTGTCCACTCAGGAAAAACAGTTACGCTACTTAATAAATAAGGGCGTGGACGTTCTTTTGATAGTGGCTGCCGATTCAAGCGCTTTTTATGACGAAGTGGAAGAAGCCCACAGAAAAGGCATTAAGGTGATCGCCTATGACCGACTGCTGGTAAATTCCAATGCCGACCTATATATTTCTTTTGACAATGCGATGGTAGGAACCCTTATGGCCCGGTCTCTCACTGACAGGGTGCTTGTGGGGGATAACATCATGATGGTAAACGGCCCTACCACCGATAATAACGTGGCTCTTGTCAGTGAAGGCTTCAAAAGAGTAGCTTATGACGAACGCTGGAACATCACGGATGTGACCTATATCGACGGCTGGAAGCAGGAACTTGCCTATGATTATATCAATGAAAACATTGATGCAGTTAAGAATGTAAGCGCAATAATGTGCGGTAATGATGCGATTGCCGGGCAGGTTATAAAAGCTCTTTCCGAAAACAGGATCGCCGGAGATATCCCGGTTGTGGGGCAGGATGCGGATCTCGATGCCTGCCAGAGAATAGTGGAAGGTTCGCAGTTCATGACAGTATATAAGCCGATCGATATTCTTGCGGAGACTGCGGCGGAATACTCCGTGAAGCTTGCAAAAGAAGGCCTTTCCGAAGAACTTGAAACCATCAATGACGGAAAATATAATGTTCCCTGCCTTTATATCATGCCTTACGCCGTGACCAAAGAAAACATTGATGAAATGATAATTGAAAGCGGCTTCCACATGAGAAATGAAGTCTATCTGAACGTAAAATAAAGAAACATGCATATATTCATAGCATTATTTTGTGCAGTAGTGAAAACATCCTGTCAAAATAGTGCTATTTTTTTACATTCTGTTAACAAACTGTTAAAAAAGTCCATGCGATAACGGAAATTTACTATTTTTTTAGAGTGTCGTGACCTTTATCATTATAAGCGTAGGGTCACAAAAAATTGTGGCAAAAAAACTAATTAATATATGGAGGTTAAAGTATGAAAAAGTTAGTTAGTCTTTTCCTTGCACTTACACTTTCCGTTGCTACATTAGCAGGATGTTCAGGTGCAAACAACGCTAAGCCCGCAGACGGCGGCAAGTCCGGTGGTACTCAGGTTGGTATCGTTCTTCCTACCAAGGATGAACCCAGATGGTTACAGGACCAGAAACAGTTTGAAAATCTTCTTTCAGACGCAGGATTCACAAGTGAAGTATTATTCAGCCAGGGTTCTTCAGCAACTGAAAAAACCAATGTTGAATCTCTTATCGCTTCCGGTATCAAAGTACTTATTATCTGCGCACAGGATGCTTCCGCAGCAGGTGCAGCAGTAGACGCAGCTAAAGAAGCAGGCGTAACAGTTATTTGTTATGACCGTCTTATCACAGGTACAGCATCTGTTGACTACTATGTAACATTCGATTCAGTTGCAGTTGGTAGAGCACAGGGTCAGTACTTGATCGACAACAAGCCCGCAGGTTCAGGTATTCCTCTTTACCTTTATGCAGGTGCTGCAACAGATAACAATGCATTCTTATTCTTCCAGGGTGCTTGGGAAGTTCTTCAGCCCTACGTAGCTGACGGTACATTCGTAATCGCTAACTCTTCTGAAGCAGTAGCATTACAGGATAAGAAAGAACTTTCTTATGATGAAGAAGCTAAGATCATCGGTCAGGTTACAACTGATTGGGATTTCAACGTTGCTAAGTCTAAAGCAGAAGCTCACCTTACAGCAGCTGATGCATCCGCAAAGGGTGATGTTTTAATCCTTGCTCCCAACGATGGTACTGCAAGAGCTATCGCAGACGCTTTCACAGCTGACGCTGATATCTCCAGCTATGTTGTAACAGGTCAGGATGCTGAACTTGCATCTATCAAGTACATCCAGGATGGAAAGCAGAGCATGACAGTATTCAAGAACACCAGCACACTTGCAGCTGACTCCGTAGAAATGGCTAAGTCAATTCTCGGTGGCTCCAAGCCCGCTACAGATACTACTTACAACAACGGTAGTGTTGAAGTTCCCGCTAAGCAGACTGATGTAACAGTTGTTACACAGGGTAACTACAAGGACGTTCTTGTTAACTCCGGTTACTATACACAGGATCAGATTGACGCAGGAGAATAATAACTCTTAAAACTTCAAGCCTGATGGCTAATAAGTAAGTTTACAATGGGCCGCGCGCTATTTACCAAATTGGCAGATAACCGCGGCCCATAATAAAGAGAGAGTCGGAATGAGTCCTTTGGGGCTTGTTCATGTGAAAGGATTTAGGTCATATGAGTGACTTCATTTTGGAAATGAAAAACATAACCAAGACCTTCCCCGGTGTAAGAGCGCTTGATAATGTAAATTTCAGCGTTAAACGTGGGGAGATTCACTGTCTGGTTGGCGAAAACGGCGCCGGGAAATCCACTCTTATGAAGGTTCTTTCCGGTGTGTACGGATACGGCACCTATGAAGGCGATATTGTATACAACGGCGAGGTCCAGCACTTCAAGGGTATCGCGGACAGCGAAGCAAAAGGAATTGGCATAATTTATCAGGAACTTGCACTTATCCCTGAACTCAGCGTTTATGAGAATATTTTCTTTGGACATGAAATAGTAAAGGGAAAAGTAATAGACTGGAATGAAACTATTAAAAGAGCTTCCGAAGTTCTTAAGAAGGTAAGACTCGATGTTGACCCTTCCACCAAGGTAAAGAATTTCGGTGTCGGAACTCAGCAGCTTATCGAGATTGCTAAGGCTTTGAGTAAAGACGTAAAGCTCCTGATTTTGGATGAACCCACTGCCTCATTAAATGAGGACGATAGTGAAAACCTTCTGAAACTTATAAAAGAACTTAAGAATCAGGGTGTTACCTGTATCATGATTTCTCATAAATTGCGTGAAGTAATAGAAATCGCCGATACGCTTACAGTACTGAGAGACGGTGCAACAATCTGCTCTCTTGATGCTACCAAGGATAAAATTACCGAGGCAGAGATCATCAAGCACATGGTAGGACGTGAGATCAACAACATCTACCCTGTGAGACAGGAAAAGAAAATCGGAGACGTTGTCTTTGAGGTTAAGGATTGGACAGTTGAAGATCCTAAGAAGGGAAGAGAGATCCTTCACCATGTTGATTTAAAAGTTCGTAAGGGTGAAATCGTAGGCCTTCAGGGTCTTATGGGTGCCGGAAGAACCGAGTTTGCATTAAGCGTATTCGGCAATACTCCCGGATATAAGATCACATCCGGTGAAGTATTTATGGATGGTAAACAAGTAAGACCCAAGTCCCCCAGACAGGCAATCAACGAAGGCATCGCTTATGTAAGCGAAGACCGAAAGGGCAATGGTTTGATCCTTATTCAGGATATAAAATACAACAACACTATTGCCAATCTGGATGCACTTATTGATAAAGTTGTTATCAACGAAAATGAAGAGATCAATGTAGGTAACTACTACAAAGATTCCATCAATATCAAGGCTCCCAGCATTGAACAGAAGGTTGGAAACTTAAGTGGTGGTAATCAGCAAAAGGTTCAGTTAGCCAAGTGGATGTTTGTACATCCCAAGGTTCTTATCCTGGACGAACCTACAAGAGGTATAGACGTAGGTGCAAAGTATGAAATTTACACACTAATGAACAGACTTGTTGAAGAAGGTATGAGTATTATCATGATATCCTCAGAACTTCCGGAAGTACTGGGAATGAGTGACAGATTATATGTAATGTCGGAAGGCACCATTACAGGCGAGCTTACAAGAGAAGAAGCTACCGAAGAAAAAGTAATGGCTCTGGCAATTAAAGGTACAAAGGAAAGGTAGGAACAATTATGGCTGAGATTAATGAAACCGCTGTAGAAGAGAAAGTTGGTCTCGGTAAAGAGTTATTGACTCTTGCCAAAAAGAATCTCCGTGATTACATGATGTACATCGTACTGATTGTTATCATTGCATTTTTCACATCCAGAACGGATGGTAAATTTATTACAGCATTAAATATTTCCAATTTATTTAACCAGGCTGCATATGTAGCGGTGCTTGCGATCGGTATGACACTTATACTTATCTTAAGACAGATCGATCTGTCGGTAGGATATGTAGCAGGTTTTTCGGGAGCTATTGCAGCAATCTTACTTGAAAAAGTAGGTTTACCGGTAGGACTTGTAATCCCTCTGGTACTTATTGTAGGACTTCTGATCGGTTTATACCAGGGTGTATTAGTTACAAGAGTGGGAGTTCCCGCATTCGTAGCAACACTTGCAGGAATGTTTATTTTCAGAGGATTACTTGGCGTTACCACATCTAAGCTTGGCGGTACCATCGTAATCAAAGATGAAATCTTCATCGCCTTAAACAATGGATTTATTCCTGATTTTGGCGGCGCCCACAACGTGCACATTGTTACCATGATAATCGGTATCATTGGTGCATGCATGGTAGTTTACTCACAGATTAAGGCAAGAAGAAACAAGGAAAAATATAACTTTAAAGTTGTATCCCTTCCTATCTTCATTACCATGCTGATCCTTATATCCGCAGTTATCATGATCATTGTGACAGTACTTGCAAGATGGAAAGGTATTCCCTGGTCTGCGGTTATTGTCGGTGTGATCCTTCTTGCATACAACTTTATGCTTAACAAGACAAAGCTTGGTCGATATATCTACGGTATCGGTGGTAACGATCAGGCAGCAGAACTTTCCGGTGTTAACGTTAAAAATGTTATCCTCTTTGCATTCTGTTCAATGGGAACACTTGCAGCACTTGCCGGAATGCTTTATTCATCCAGACTTTCTTCTGCAACACCCAGTGCCGGTGCAGCATTTGAAATGGATGCGATCGCATCCTCATATATCGGCGGCGTAGCCGTAAGCGGTGGCGTAGGTAAAGTAACAAATACCATTATCGGTACACTTGTAATCGTATCTCTTACAAACGGCATGAACCTTATGGGTGTTGACACCTTCATGCAGTACGTTGTAAAGGGCATAATCTTCATCCTTGCAGTTGCATTCGATGTAAGAACAAGAAGAAACGGTTAATCCGTATTCAATTTTAGTTAATAATTCTATAGAAAGGATTATTATAAATTAGGGCTCGGGGCAGTGAATTCTCACTGCCCCAAATTTTCGTCTGGGAATATTGCAATTGAAAGATTTAAATGCTTTGACATCTACACGATAACGTGTTATAGTCAAACTGAGGTAGAATAAATGATCGATTATTATACAGTAACTGAATATGCCAATCTTGTCGGTAAAGATGTGGGCAACATCAGACGAATGTTAATAAGAGGTGAACTACAGGGAGAAAAGGTTGGAAGACAATGGCTCATACCTAAGGATACAACTCTTCCTGAAGATAAGAGAATTAAGAGCGGCAACTATATTGGGTGGCGAAAGAAAATACTAGTAAACAGACAAAACCCTGTTCTTATGCATGCTCTTTACGAAATGTGCGCTAAATTAAGTGAGGCATACGGCTCTACATTGGATAAGATTGTCCTTTATGGCTCATATGCCAGAGGGGAAGAAGAAAAAGAATCCGATGTTGATATTGCAGTTCTTCTTAAAGACGGAAATACAGAAGCGATGCATGATAGAATGCTCGATATAGTTGTAGACTATGAGCTTGATTTGGGCGTGACATTATCCGTGGTGCCAATCGAATATGACAATTATCAAAAGTGGAAAAATACGCTCCCATTTTATAAAAATGTCGAAAAGGATGGGATAATCTTGTGGAAGGCAGTTTAAATGGGAAAAGCCCTTCACGCAGTGAAGGGCTTTTTTTCATGTATATGGCGTATTTAGTTTAAGAACTTAACTGCTGTGCCGTATGCGAGGATTTCGGCTGCGCCACCCATGATGGTGGAAGAACCGAATTTAACTCCTACGATGGCGTCGGCTCCGAGAGCTTCGGCTTCGTCGACCATTCTCTTAGTAGCAATCTGTCGGGCTTCAATTAACATTTCTGTGTAACCCTTGATCTCGCCGCCGACGATGGTTTTCATGCCGGCCATAAAATCGCGGCCGATGTTCTTGGTCTGAACGACCGTGCCCTTTACAAGGCCTAATGCTTCAATTTCTTTTCCGGGAAAATAATCAATACTTATTAGCTTCATCTTCTTCTCCTCCGTTTATCTCTTTTAATCTTTGAATTAGTGCTATCACTACCCCCAGAACACAAAGTGCCATGAAGGCGATCATGACAATAAACATTATTGTCGGTTCCTCGCCGGTGCTTTCTGTCATGGCAAATATCATGAATCCCAGGAAAGTTAAAAAGAATGTTATCATGACAGTTGCCGATAAAATGGAACCGGTTTTCTTTTTTGCTACATCTGTTTTAACAATATCCATAAATACAGTGCCTCCTGCTTCCATTTTTTTTATGTGGTCGAGGTATTCTTTTGCATCGATTTTCTCAAAAGAAGGATTACTTAGAATGATCTCCTTGCAAAAATCCTTCATGGTGGAATAGTCTTTAATCGACTTATCATAATAATCAATCTGGTGGGTTAACACATCTTCAAATTCTGTCGATCCATTTTGCAGCTTTCTTATTTCTTCTATTGGTATGGCGAGGTGTCGTAAGAATTTGATTTTCAGCAACACGTCCACATCCTTTAATGAATATTCACGATATCCGTTTGCGGGATTACGTTCCGGATTAAGTAAGCCTTCGTCTTCATAAAACCGGATATTCTTTTTGGTAATGCCCACCAGTTCTTCAACCTGATTGATCTTCAAAAAACTACCTCCAAAAAGCTCGCGATGCTTTCTATATACTAAAATTAGACCCTCCACAAGGTGGAAGGTCAATAGTTTTTTGGTAAAATATGGATTTTATTATCTAAAAATAAAGTTTATTACTGTTTATAAACAAAAAATAAAGCCTTTATAAAGAATTAGCACTCACCCTTGACGAGTGCTAACAATGGGTTTATAACGTAGTTAGAACAAGGAACAAGAAAAGCTCGAGCTTCATATAAATGCTCTTTGGTCAATAACATAATGAATAGTTTATTTAATAAAGGAGGTAATTATTATGTTAATGCCCATGATTAGAAATAACGTTTTTGATGATTTATTTGATGATTTTGATAACAGCTTCTGCAATTTCACAAGCTATCCCGATATTAAGACCAACAGCCTTATGAGAACTGATGTTAAGGAAACAGAAGCAGGATACGAACTTGCGATCGATCTTCCCGGTTTTGACAAGGAAAACGTAAAGGCCGAACTGAATGACGGTTACTTAACCATCACAGCCGACAGCGACAAGTCTACGGAAGATAAAGACAAAAAGCATAAATACATCAGACGCGAAAGATATACAGGTCATGTATCAAGAAGCTTCTATGTAGGTGATGCTGTTGAAAAAGAAGATATTAAGGCTAAATTCGACAAGGGTGTGCTTACACTTCTTGTTCCTAAGAAAGAAGCCAAGAAGGAATTGCCGGCAGACAGATTGATCTCAATTGAATAATCTGACTAAGAAAGGGTATCCGAAAGGATGCCCTTTTTTTATTGGCGGATAATTTAATTTTTATTAATAATAAATGATATAATAATATCAAGAAACCGATAGTTTGATAAACCACGGGCGTACTATGGAGGGGACATGACAGTTAAAAACAGAAAACTGTTTGAGAAATATAAAAAAGAAAGAGCACACTATGTGGCTTTTAGAGAAGCTTACACCGACAGGCAGGTATTTTTTGCATGTTGGATTTCTTTTTTGATGCTTGTTTTCTCGATGGTAGCATTGGTTTTAGCCGGCAGGATTTTCTACTTTCACGAAAGTGACATCCTGATTTTCACTGCTTTAATGGTTATCTCTGCATTCATCTTTATAATCAGTCTTCTTACTTATTTTAATATCTTCACCAAAGATAAAAAGAAAAAGGCAGTATTCTTTGAGTATGTTATTGTGCTGGGTGTACTGATATACCTGGCCTGGTCCTTTGCCCATGTGGTGTATATCTATATGTACAGCGGTAAGATCGAGTTTTTGCCGGTATGCATGGTTTTTGCCGCTTCCGTAATCTTTCTGTATCATAGTCTTGTCCATTATTTTCTGTATTTTACATTTTGCTGCGTAGGTCTTTACTGGATCGTGGTGGTACTTAAAAAAGGTGATTATAACGGCACCACCGTAGTAAATGTGGTTATTTTCGGTCTGATTCTTCTTACCGGCGGTGTAATTAAATATGTTCTGGGTGTAAGAGAGTTTATAGCTGATACCGAGGCGGATAATCTCAGTAAGCATCTTGAAGAAAGTAATGAAGATCTCCGTCATGCCAATGAGAACTTAAAGCATATATCCGAGACTCTTGAAAAAAGAAATGAAGCCCAGAAATTGTTTACAGCATCTCTCAGTCACGAATTAAGAAGCCCTTTAAACGGTGTTATAGGGTTGCTGCAGGTTCTTTTAGAAGACGGGAAACTTGAAAAAGAAGAGCGAGAAACCGTGGAAAAAGCCTTTTCTTCGTCGGAAACCCTTATTCAGATAGTGAATGACATGCTGGATTATTCAAAGCTTGAAGCGGGTGAATTCAGTATAGTATATGCTTCTTTTGACATGAGGCGGGTTATGAAAAATATCATGGCAACATCTAATCCCATGGCGGAAAAGAAGGGGCTTGCCCTTGAGTATGATATAGATGCCGAGATGCCATGTATGTACGAAGGCGACAGCATCAGGATACAGCAGATATTCCAGAATATCATATCAAACGGCATTAAATATACGGACAAAGGTTCCGTCAAAGTTAAGATGCGATATATGGACGATGACCTTCTTTTTTCTGTAACCGATACGGGTATAGGTATTTCCGAGAAAGCAATGGAGAATCTCTTCGATCCCTTTAAGCGATTTGATGAAAAAAGGAATCGTTTTATACAGGGTACGGGACTCGGACTTTCCATTGTAAAGAAGCTTTTGGATCAGATGGATGCCTCCATTGAGATAGACTCAAAGCTTGGTCAGGGAACCTCGGTATTTATCAGGATTCCGTTAAAGGTGAACGATCTTGCTATCCGTTACAAGGATGAATTTGCTCTTGAAAAAGAAACACCCGGGGACGTAGCTCCGGACCTTGCCGGAAAGAAGATCATGTGCATCGATGATAATAAGGTAAACCTGTCGGTATTTAAAGGCCTTCTTAAGAGCACCAATGCGGAGGTTACACTTTCTACCGGAGGAATGTCGGGTATAGAGAAAGCCCGTGAGGAGAAATTTGATATTATTTTTGTGGATTACATGATGCCGGATATGGATGGAATAGAAACCTTTGAACGATTAAGGAGCGAAGGCTTGAATACGGGTACGCCCATCATCATGCTGACAGCCAATGCCGGAGCGGAGGCTGAATCGATGTATCGCAGAAAAGGATTTGACGGCTATCTTGCCAAGCCTGTTTTGAAAGACAAACTGTATGCCATTATTCGAGAGACTTTACAGAATCCGGGGCTTATGCTATGGTAGAGAAGCGTGTGTAAAAGGATTGCAACCGAGTAAAGTAATCAGGAGAAATAAAATGAGTTGTAATTATCGAATTGTAGTGGACAGTTGCTGTGATCTGGAAGAACAGTACAGAAGTGATGAAAGATTCGGATTTGTACCTCTTAGCATTCAGGTGGGCGATGCCACGATCATAGATGATGATACCTTTGACCAGGCTGATTTGATAAAGAGGATCGCCGAATGTCCGGAAAGCCCCAAGTCGGCATGTCCTTCACCTGAAGCCTATATGGATGAATATAACAAGGCAGAAGACCATGTATTTGTGGTAACTTTATCATCCAAGCTTTCGGGAAGTTATAACAGTGCGGTTCTTGCAGCCAATCTTTTCGAAGAAACCCATGGAAGAAAATTAAAAATTCATGTAGTGGATTCGGAATCGGCGAGTGTCGGCGAGGTTCAGGTTGCAATGGAACTTTTGAGACTTGAAGAAGAAGGACATTCTTTTGAAGAGATTGTTGAATTAATAGAGAAATTCAGAGATACTGTTAAGACTTATTTCGTTCTTAACACTCTTGAAACTTTCATAAAGAGCGGAAGGATCAGCGGTATTAAGGCTTTGGTTGCCACAACCCTTAACATTAAGCCCGTGCTTATCGGTGTAAAGGGCGGGATCGAGCAGCTGGACCAGGCAATCGGCATGAGAAAAGCACTTTCCAGAATGGTTGAGCATGTTATCAACGACTTAAAGGGAAGAGCCGATCGCTCATTGATGATCTCTCATTGTAATGCTCCGGAAAGAGCCATGAGAATCCGGGATATGATTCTTGAAAAGGCTAAATTTGTTAAGGTAGTGATCGTCGATATGCGAGGTATCAGTACAATGTATGCCAACGAAGGCGGAATCATCATTACCGTATAATATATAGAAAAATTAACGCCACTGAATTTTCAGTGGCGTTTTTATGTCTGAATATTGATTTCTTTAAACTCAATTTAAAGCTTTATGCTTATCTCACCGGAATTTAATGCCGTATCTTCCGTGTCACCTTCAAATCGTACCAAAAGCTCACATCTATCGTTGACACCGACGCATTTGGCTTTTCTTTCTGTGGCTCCGGTAATAACACGGACTTCCTTATTCATGGAAATCTGACGAGCTCTGTACTCATCAAGATAGCTTAGCTCAGGGAGCTTTTTGTAGTAATAAAAGAAAGCATCAAGAAATGCTGCGGAGAGAGCATTTCTTGTTCCGGCCGGCGCTTTTTTATCAAAAATACTGCCGGCAGTTTTTTCTATATCAGAGGGCCAGGAGTCCTTGGGAGGTTCGATGTTAAAGCCGATCCCCAGAACCGCATAATCAAGCCGGCCGGTTTCTATGGAGATATTTCCTTCGGTAAGGATCCCCGATATTTTCTTGTTTCTTAAAAACAGATCGTTGACCCATTTTATCTTTACATCTCCGGGTTTAAGTGAACTGTTTACTGCCTCAACAGCCTTGGCACCTGCTACGGAAGCAAGAGTAGTAATAAGAACAGAATCTTCAACGGACAGATTGGGACGAAGAAGCACGCTTAAATATAGTCCCGTATCATCGGGGGAAAAGAAGCTTCTTCCGCGACGCCCCTTTCCCTTGGTCTGCGACTCGGCTATTACGGTAAGACCTTCTTTTTCACAGGAAAAGGCGCGACGCTTTAACTCATCATTGGTTGAATCGATTTCTTTAACGCATTCAATTTCATAAAAACCACGGGCTTCGGGAGAAAGGGATGAGCTAACCGCTTCCTTATCAAGAATATCGGTATCCTGAGAAAGAATGTAACCCGACTTGGTGGAACCCTGGATATTGAAGCCTTGTTCACGCAGGGTGTTTATGGCTTTCCATACGGCGGTACGGGACACACCGATGCCGGAAGCCAGTTCTTCGCCTGACTTATATTCTCCTTTATGCATGTTTAATATGGTAAGAACTTGTTCTTTTACGTTCTTGGACATTGACTACCTCTGGAATTTGAGCGCCTTCTTGATGGCAGATCCTACAATGATCGCCAGGACAATTTTAATCAGATCAAAAGGTATGAAGGGGAGAACGCATATTGTAAGAGCGTAAGCCACATCACACTTCATCATTATAATAAACCAAAGAGTGCCAAAAAAATAGAGTACAGCAGTGGCAAGAATTAATCCGAGACCGGTAAAAATATATTTTTCCTTGAAGATCTTCATGAAAATACCGCCAATAACGGGAATGAAAAGATAGCCTATGAGATAACCGCCCGTGGGACCGGCGAGCTTTGCAAGTCCTCCGGAGAAGCCTGAAAATACGGGAAGTCCGATAAGACCTATAAGTAAGTAGATTGCAACACTTATGGTTGCTGAACGTGCGCCGATGACAATAACGGTCAGGCATATTATAAAGTTAATAAGTGTTACGGGAACGGGTCCGATGGGGATCGTTAAAGGGCCGACAATACACATAATGGCTGTGGACAGGGCCGCAATGGTCATTTCTTTGGGTGTAAGCTTATTCATGTTACAAGATCCTTTCGAAGATATATTTAGTCGCGGTAATTTTTATGCGACCTTCTTTTCATGGAGAGTATAGACGGAAGAAAATGCATTGTCAACTATTTTTATAAATAAGTTAACAAATGTGAAAGTAAAAAAACTTCGAGAGTATGTTATACTAAAGAAAAAACATTGAGGAGTTACAAATATGGTACCATCACTTAGCGTTATTATTATGGCATGCAATATCGTCTTTGCTTTTCTTTTGCCGATAGCTTTGGTAATTTACATGAAAAAGAAATATCATGTAAACTTACAGCCGTTAGCAATGGGTCTCTGCACCATGTATCTGTTTGCTTTTGTATTGGAAAGTTTTATAAACAGAATCGTGGCCATGTCACCTCTGGGAAGCGTTATTACAGGCAATCTTCTTCTGTATGCAATATATGGGGGGATTATGGCAGCACTCTTTGAAGAGTTTGGCCGATTCATTACAATGAAAAGATTCATGAAGAGATTTCATGATGACAGGATTAATTCGATCACTTACGGTATCGGTCATGGCGGATTTGAGTTTATTATGATCCTGGGACTCGGTATGATCGAGAACTTCTATTTAGCTTTCATGATAAATGCGGACAGAATAGGAGAGCTTACGGCAGGTCTCGACAGTATTTCCCTTGCGACCGTAAACGGTGCGGTTGAGCAGTTAAAGACTGTTGCTCCCATAACATTTTTGGCATCCCCCGTTGAACGTATCGCTGCTTTGATCTTACAGATTGCTTTATCGGTTCTTGTATGGCATGGCGTAGTTAATCCCGGAAAGATCAAATACTTCTGTATCGCCCTTTTTGCGCATTTCTTTATGGACTGCCTTCCTGCATATATTAACCTGAAGGGAGCTCCCATTTGGGTTACTGAGCTCATTATCTGGGTGATTGCTCTCGGCGCCGCGGCCTATACATATTTTATGGTATGGAAAAAAGAAGGACCCACGAAAAGTGAGGCGGTTTAATATATCGGAGACTGCATCATTGATTGCTGAAAAGTGTTAAAAATCAAAGGGACTTACATTTAAGTAAGTCCCCTTTTGCATCCTATGAATCCGTATCTTTATTTTGTGGCTCTTGAAAGAGAAGATTTAAGAAGAGATTCTTTAATTGGTATCTTATAAATGTGTGATGCAATAAATGCATTCAATAGGCTTCCGAGGATCAAGGCTATAAAAGGTATTAAAACTGTCAGCCAGTAGGGAAGATCTTTCAGTGCCATAAACATGTTGGGGTTCTTATCAAATATGATGATGATCTCCATTGGCACTATCATAAGTAAGATAAGAAGGTAACCTGCAACAGGGAATCTATAGTAAATACTTAAGTAAAAACTCTGAATAAATACCGCACAGGCAATAGCGTAAAATCCGAACTTAAAGCTCAGGGCAATTTCGGGATCCTTCTGATGAAAGATTACCAGAGTTCTTAATATCGTGAAGATTATAAGAGCAACTGTCTGACATACAAAGGAAACCAGAGTCTCGCTTCTTGTAATGATACGTTTTCTTTTAGGGCTCGATAAGAATAAATAATTATATTCCATCTGATTAATGCCCTGAACGAAATAGAGAGACGCAAGGACAATATAGTAGGCACCCAGAGTTGCTAAAGTAGGGAGGTATGCAAAGAAACCTACTGCCTCAAAAGCTAATCCGATGATAATAAAAAGGATCAGCGAAAATCTTAAACCTTTATAGTTTAATGTATATGGAAATAACTTAAATCCTAATTTAATATCGTTGATCATGTGACCTCCTTATGTGTCGCAGCTGCCGGAGCGGTAACCCGCAAGGCATACTTTGATAAGTAGTGTTATTGTAACAAAAGCAAATATGGCAAGTATCGCCAGAACACCCAGTCCTGCGGGAATTCCGGGGAGTATATCGAAGAACAGCATGGTAAGCGCCATGAGTGCGGAATTTAAAATAACAGATGTCATTGACACTAACACAATGGTGGAATATGTCTTGATCCACTTGCGCTCACAGATCAATTCCAACGTTATGACTATCGTTTCTATTGCTCCGAGAGATGCAAAATTTATTAAGGTTTCCGTTGTGAGAAAGCTCTGCATAAGTATCAGTGAACCTATTTCAGGCAATACGACGGAGTGTAAAAATATCAGGATACATCTTAATATAACATCTGCTACCAATGCATCTTTTATATATTTCTCACCTTTGAATGATGTTCTTATATATGTCATGAGACCCAAATGCTTTTCTGCGATCCCGCCGAAAACAAAATAGTCTATATAAATCGCGACCATGAGATTCATGGAAGCAAGGGCTATTATTACAGCTACGCCGGCCGGACCGATCCCTGCTGTTATGGATAGTAACAACAGCAAGACTGAACCGATGATCTTCGCCATGAGGGGCGTAAAGGATGTGAAATTCAGTAAAGCTTTTATTTTACCTGTCATGCTGTCACCTACTTTACTTTTGAGTTCTTTTTCATGATAGCAACACTGATCTGGAAAAGGCTGGCATCTTCAACAACTACATCCATGTTGTCAAACTTATCTAAGTTGTCTTTTAGTGCGATGCCTTCAAATCCGTATTTGCTGCCTGAACAGGAATAAAGATATTTTCTTGCTTCTTCTTCATCCTTTGCTTCGCCCTTAACAAGAACATACTTTTCTTTTAGATCCTCCACGAAACCTTCTTCAACAATCTTTCCATGTTCCATAATGATGGCGTAGTCGGTGACATTTTCCATGTCCTGTATGTTATGTGTGGAAAAGAAAACCGTGCGGCCGTTCTTTTTGCTCATGTACTCTCTGATCATGTCGCAAAGTTTATCACGCATCAGGGGATCGAGAGGAGATGCGGGCTCATCCATAATAAGCATGTCTGTGTCCCTTGCAAGGACGGAAGCAAGAGCTAATTTAACTTTGTTACCGTCTGAAAGAGAGCTTATCTTCTTACCGGGGTTGTATGTGCCTGTTTCGGAAATAGCCAGTTCATCATATATCTTCAGAAAAGCATCTCTGTCATAGTTATCAAATAAAAGCTGTGAAAAACCGTCTATCTGTTTAACCGTCCACTGAGGCATGAAATATTTGTCGGTGCCTACATATCCGATGGATTCACGTACAAAGGGGTCGTTTTCACGGTCTTTATCATCGTATTTTCCATAGAAAGTAAGCTTTCCTTTATAATCAAGCTTGATACCTGCAAGGATGTTTAAGAGAGTGGTCTTTCCGGCACCGTTTTCTCCGATAAGTGCTGTTGAAAAACCGGCAGGTATTTTTAATTCGTCAATGCTCATTGTGAAGTTTTTGTATTTTTTTACAAGGTTTTCTCCTTTAATCGAACAATTAAATTCCATGTCAATTCTCCTTTATGCTAAGTAGTGTTTTAAGTGTGTCGATCAATTCCTCATCTGCCATGCCTGCAACATCAGCGGCGGCAATTGCTGTATTAAGCGCTTCCTCGACCTTTCTGAGATGCTGCTCTTTGAGCATTTCGGAATCCTGGGCATTTACATAGAAGCCTTTGCCCTGGACGCTTGTTACCAGTCCTTCCTGCTGTAATTCTTCATAAGCCTTCATGGTGGTAATGACACTGATCTTTAAGTCCTTGGCCAATTCTCTGATAGAAGGAAGATATTCACCCTCGCTTATGCGTCCTGCAAGAATGTCAGCCTTGAATGAATCCGATATCTGTCTGTAAATCGGCACATCTGATTTTACGAGTTTCATGGCACCTCCTAACTGTTTATGTGTTATATATACACCAATAACAGATTGCTGTCAACACTTTCATAATATTTAATCCCTTAAGTTTATAATGACTAAGGTAAAGGTGAGGATTTTTATGGAAAAAGAAATGCTGGTATCGTACTCGAATCTTCCATACGGACTTAGAAAAAAAGGTCTTTTCGACATAATCCCAATAAGCGAAGCTCGTTTTAGGGAGCTGAAAGCTTCGGGATTAAGTCATATTTCTTATGAGAACAGATTTGTTCCGAAAATCTATCTTGAAATCACAAAGAGATGTAACTTAAATTGCATGCATTGTTTCGCTTCCGCAGGAAGAAGCTGCACGGAAGAACTTACGCTGCAGGAAATTGATAAGATCACCGATGATGCAGCTTCGGCAGGTGTGCTGGGATTTGTTTTAACGGGAGGCGAACCGTTACTTCACCCGGATTTCTTAAATATAGTAAAGATGATCCATGAAAAACACATGGGCATTCTGGAAATAAATACTAACGGAGTCCTGCTGAATCCTGAGACTCTTATAAAAATAAAAGAGATCGGAGAAAATCCATCCATAAAATTATCTCTTGATGGTATCGGCATCCATGATACATTCAGAAACTGTGAGGGAGCGGAGGCGGCAGCTAAAAAGGCATTGGAGCTTTCCGTAAGATCCGGCTTCAGAACCTATGCGCAGATTCAGATAAATAAGCTTACCCTTCCATATATAGGTGAAACTCTTGAGTATCTTGATTCAATCGGGGTCTCACAAGCAAGGCTGATAAGAACGGCTCGGAGCAAAAGATGGTCTGAAAATGGGCTAAACTATGATTTAACTTTTAAAGAGTACTATGACGAATGCCTTGATATTACAGGCTTTTACTTAAGTAAGGCGCGAAAAATGCTGCTTGATTTCTGGGGATTCATAAGCATTAATCCACAGGCTGAAAAACAGATCCTGATGCCGTACTTTGTGAAGAGCGAAAATGACACAAAAAGACCGATATGCTCTCATGCCGCGAAAACACTGGCTGTTGACTCAAATGGCGAGATTTATCCATGTCTTGAAATATCATCCGTTATTAATGAGTTTCATGATTCTTTTGGCAATGTTAAAGAAAAAAGAATAGGGGATATTCTAAAGAATACTGACTCTGATATTTGTAAGTTTATGAGCCATACCATAGATGAGCGGAAGACTTTTAATAAGGCAGTATGCGGTAACTGTGGATACAGTGACATATGCGCAGGCGGCTGTCCGGGCCTTTCACTTATCGGAAAAGATAAGAATCTTCTCGGCATTGACGAGTCAGTCTGCACCTTTTTTAAGGATGGATATTATAAGAAGATCCTAAAAATTTAAGAGAAAAACATTCGTTACAATAGGTTAACACATGATTGATATACTTTTTTCGTGGGCAACTTTCTATGAGGAGTATTTTTATGTTCAAGAAGAAGTGTTGCGAAAAGAAAAAGATAATCGGCCTGTCGGATGAGAGGGCTGATGCCGTAACGGAGCTTACCGGCTACAAGGTTCTGGATGAGCTCGACCAACTGGAGGCTGAAGCTGACGGATTCTATTTCATCCCTGAATACGGCGTGGTAAAAATGGAAGACATCTTCGATTCTTCATATGGATGCGGCACCCGGAGGATGGCTAAATTTGAAATAGTGCATTCCATATGCAGCTTCAAGAACGGCACTGTTACCACTGCTTATATAGATGACCATTATGCTGCGGGGGGACACAGAGTCTATTCTGTTGAAATGACGGGAGAACCATGATTATTACTTATTCAGTTAACTTAAAACACAATTTAATGAGGGTTGGAGGTAGAGGAGTATGGAGATGATCGTATCGGGATTTGTCGGAAGTGAGGACGATAGACATATTTGCATTATGTTTATTGATGGGCAGAAAAGCGCAGAGGGGAGTGTTCCCGAATGCAAAATAATCAAAAATCACGGTTTTGAACCGGATGAAGTAGAACAGCTTGAGACATACCTTAGGGTTAATGCCAAGCTTATTAGTGATGAAGCAAAAAATATAAATCCATTAAAGGCCATGATGAAGTAAGGGAGGCCATTCAACTATTTTACCTAAACTTGAAAGGAGTTTACTGACTTATGAAACTGAGAGCTAAGGTTTTGTTAATCGCGATCGTTCCTGTAGTTATAATGGGAATAATTATGGGAATTGCATCTTCTGTATCCATTACCTCGTCATTGGAAAAGCAGGCTCAGTCCTCTATGAGAGCAACAGCGATCGCTCTTCGTGATGACTTTGCAAGCTACAGCGGGAATGCATATCACGTAGGTGAAGACGGGAAACTTTACAATGGTGATATCTGTATCTCCGATAATGCAGAGGTGCTTGATGAGATAAGAGATGAAACCGGTATAGTTTCTACCCTTATTTATACGGACGTGCGTTATGCCACCTCCACTACCGATGAACAGGGTAACAGCCTTGTGGGAACCAAAGTTTCTCCCGAAGTATTCGATAAGGTAGTGCTTAACTGGCAGGAGTATTCTGCTGAGGATGTCAAGATCGGTAACGATAAGTATTTCGTTATTTATATTCCTCTCAGTTCCGATGATTCCATAACCCCGGTAGGTATGGTGTTTGCAGGATATCCTCAGTCTAAGATCACTATGGCTGCAACCAATGCTATTGTAATAGTAGTGATTGTTGCTTTGGCAATTGCGGCTCTTACAATCGCAGTGGCACTTTACGCAGCAACCAAGATTTCCACATCCATTAAGGGTGGCGTAGCTGCACTCGGAAAGGTTGCAGAAGGCGACTTAACGGTGGAAGTTCCCGACGCATTTGTAAAACGCAAGGACGAATCCGGCGAAATAGCACGAAGCGTTAAGAATCTTAAGGAACGTCTCAGCGTTATTGTTCAGGGCATTGTAGATAAGAGTAAATTGGTTGATGAAGCTGCTGCAAATCTTCAGACATCAGCTGAAGCAACAGCGGGCACCATCGAACAGATAGATCATGCAGTAAACGATATTTCAGAAGGTGCAACCAGCCAGGCTGCCGATACCACCAACGCATCCGAAAAGGTTGTGGTAATGGGCGAAATGATTGAAAAGGCCAATGACGGACTGGAACTTCTTGCAAATGTTTCCAACGAAATGGAAGGAAGCGGAACATCTGCGGATGCCACTCTTAAGAGGCTTGGTGAAATCAATGAAAAGGCCAAGGATGCTGTTGAGATCATCTATCAGCAGACCAATACCACCAATGAATCTGCCAAGAAGATCAATGAAGCCGTTAATCTTATTACATCCATTGCGGAAGAAACAAACCTTCTTTCTCTTAATGCTACGATCGAAGCTGCAAGAGCAGGAGAGCAGGGTCGCGGATTCGCGGTAGTTGCTTCCCAGATTCAGAAGCTGGCTGAACAGAGTAATGACTCTGCACAGCATATTGCAGATATCATAGAACTTTTGATCAGCGATTCCGAAAAGGCCGTTAAGACCATGGATGAAGTAAAAGAAATTATGGATAAGCAGAGTGAACTTGTGGATGAAAGTTCACAGACCTTCGCCGAAGTATCCGAAGGCATCAACAAGTCACGTAAGCAGGTACAGGAAATCTCCGACAGAATGGAAGAGCTTAATACATCCAGAAATTCCGTTACCGATATCGTATCAAATCTTTCTGCAATTGCAGAAGAAAATGCTGCAAGTACGGAAGAAACTTCTGCATCCACCACTGTTGTGGCACAGTCCATTCAGGATATTTCCACCAGCGCAGCCGACTTAAAGGAAATCGCAGGAGAGTTAAGCGAAGCAGTGGCAGTATTCAAACTTTCAAGCGATGCCGCAACAGCATAATTAAATCAAAAATATCCCTCCCTGTCGAAGCTGGCAGGGAGGATTTTTAATGTGTTTAGGTAAGCCCATAAAATCCTCTGTATTTATGGGTTTTCTTTATGTTATAATTAGCGGGAAAAAGAAAGAGGGGCAGTTAAAATGAAATATAAAGCAATAATGTTTGACTTAGACGGCACATTGATTCCCATGGATTATGATGTGTTTACACGGGAATATTTTAAGGGAATATGTAGAAAAGCAGCGGAAAATGGCATAGAAGACGGCGAAAACCTCATAAAGGTTATCTGGGCCGGCACCAAAGACATGGTGATGAATGACGGAAACTGCACCAACGAAGAAACATTCTGGAAAAGATTTACCAAAGAAACAGGCATAGAAAAAGAAGCGGTAAATGATTTCTTTTTAGACTTCTACAGAAACGAATTCGGACATGTAAAGAATGTGGTGGAGGATAATCCTTTAGCTAAGGTTGCGGTTGATACCGCCAGAGAAAAGTCTCAATATGTAATACTTGCCACCAATCCGCTTTTTCCAATGGATGGACAGCGTCAGCGCATGAGCTGGGTTGATTTAAAAGAAAATGATTTTGACCTTGTTACAAGCTATGAATCGGATTATTATTGCAAGCCAAATCCTAAGTATTTTACGGAGATTTGCAAGAAGTTTAATCTTGATCCAAAAGAATGTCTCATGATAGGAAATGACGAAAACGAAGACATGTACGCTGCAACACAGGCCGGTTTTTCATGTTTCTTGGTAACTGACACCATGATAAAAAGTGAAAAGCACCCTTGGGACGGACCCCGGGGTTCATTTGAAGAAATGGTGGAAATGCTTAAAGCGTTATAACGCGAAGGGCTGAATCTAAAGGGTTTGGCTTTTGAAGGGGAATTTTATGAAATTGAAAAGGGGAGACGAGTATCTTGTGCGCACGAGGCATCTAAAGATCAAGCTTGTGCCGGTGGAGGAACTCAATAAGAAGCTCATTGTATGTACCGATGAGCAGGAGAAAAGAGAGCTTACCCGCATTATCTCGGAATGCGAGGAAGATCCGGAAAACAAGCCCTGGTATGCGCCATGGGATATTGTTTTAAAAGAAGATGAATCAAAGAAGATAGGTTCTTTTTCATTTAATGGCACGGATGAATTAAAGGCTGTTTCTTTTACCTCGGAGATGGATGAAACATACAAGCGATTGGGGTATTTTAAAGAAGCCTGCGGCGCCATGGCTGAGTGGGCCTTTCTTTATGATATATATTTCCTGGATACTTTGGTTGATGATGACGATCTGTCGTCGCTTAACTTTTTTAAGAGCATCGGATTCAAAGAAAACGGGAAGAGTGAGCTTTCCGTAGTAATGACAAAAGAAAAGGCGCCCGGATACCTTTCTACATTTCTTTGTGTGGGTCTCATGATCGGAATTGCGGCTTCGGTTCCTGTATCGAAGCATCTGTACGGTGCCGTAGCGGGTAGCATCGCCGGAGCGTTGGCCGGATATATAATGGATTTAAATAAGAATCGGGAAAAGAATTCCTATAGAAAAGAACGAAAGAAAAAGCTGGAGTTATAACTCCAGCTTTGATTTTTGTCTTTTAATTTCTTCTGTGTAGGCGGCGGTAATGATACCGGTTGGAAGAGCGATGATCGCGACACCGATAAGGGATGACAGAGCTGCTATGGCTTTTCCTATATCGGTAACCGGTGTGATGTCACCGTATCCTGTAGTTGAAATTGAAATAGCCGACCAGTAAAGAGCATCAAAGAATGTGTTAAAAGTATCGGGCTCTGTCTGGAACATTATAAGTGCAGCTGATATGGTATAGATTACTACCAGCAAAAGCACGGCCACTAACTGTCCTTTGATACGTCTCATGACATTTCCGATAGTGCGCATAGTCTTCATGTACCTGAGAACCTTTAACACTCTGGCTACACGAAGCACACGGGTCAATGCCAGGATCTTCGAAGCCGGGAAGAAAATTGCCAGGATGGGAAGGATGGACATAAAGTCAATTAACGCCATGGGTGTGAATATATAGGCGATATATGACTTGTAGCTCTTATACCCCATCTTAAAGTCGGATGTATAAAGCCTTATTATATAGTCGATGATAAAAAGCGAAACAGTGAAAATATCTATAATCTTTGTAAAGATATTTTCGCTTTTAATAGTCAGGGGTATCAGTCCCACAATAACCGCGGTTACGATCATGGTATCATAAGCACGGCTTGCGAAATCCCTTGCCTTGGAAGCTTCTACGATCTCAAATATTCGTCTTTTCTTGGATTCTTCGTTTCCCATGGTATTAAACACCTCCTACGCTACAAAAGCCATGATGCCTAAAACAATAAGTGCAATGGTCACAATACCACACAAAACGGATATTACCTTACCAAAGGTATCAACCTTTCTTACTACTACACCACCATCTGCAATGTAAGTCGTTCCTTTTTTGCTATTACTCATGCTTTTACCCTCATGTAAAAAAATATTGTTACCTAAATTGTAAATACAGACTGTAAGCAATTTATTAAAGAACCATCCGAGCTCTGCCTACCCCATTTAATCTCTTCTTGCTATAATTATTTAAAGACCTTTTGAAAGGGGTGTCCATTGAGAAAAAGAATCCTTGTAATAGGCGGAAGCTACTTCTTCGGGCGATGGTTCGTTGAATTTGCCCGCGTAAATCATAATTTAACAATTTTAAACCGTGGAAATATACCGATAAATCTTCCGGAAGTTAAAGAAATTGCAGCGGACAGACATGACGAAGAAGCCTTAATGAAACTATCCGGTATGAGCTTTGATATCTGTGTGGATTTCTGCGCCTATAATCCCGGAGATATCGAAAGAATAGTGAATGTACCGGGGCTTTCCATTGGAAGATATATATTCATAAGCACGGTGGATGTATATAAAAGAGTTCCCGAGGTAACTCTTTCAGATGACGCGGAATTTACCGATGTATTCCCGGATGGTCCTGAAGGAGATTATATAAAGGGAAAGGTATTGCTTGAAAACGAATTAAAGAAAGTATCTATGGAAAAGGACATAAAATATACCTCGGTCCGTCCTGCCATACTTTATGGCCCTGCCAATTATGCGCCGAGGGAAGCGGTATTTTTTGAATATATTAAAAACTACGGAGAAGTACCTTATCCAAAAGATGCAACAGGGTTCTTTCAACTTACTTTTGTAGGGGACGGAGCTAAGATCTTAGTAAAAATATGCGAGATGGAGGATCCGCCTAAAAGCATTAATTTATGCCCAGTGAGGATAGATAACTATCGTTCTTTTTTAGATGCATTAAGAAGCATCCCCGATATCAGTTTTACAGAGAAAGAAATGACAGTATCTGAAATGTTAAATCAAAACATAATCTTACCGTTTCCGCTGCTCAAGAATGATTCACAGGCTTATAAAGGCCTTGATTATGAGGCTTTCGGTGTTGTGGAAACAGATTTGGGTCTCGGCCTTCAGAAAGCATATAAAGTATTTTAATATGAGGATATAACATGAAAAAGGACAAAGTATTCTATGATGAAAGCATCATAAATCGCGAAAAAGTGATAGTCAGAGTAAGCTTAATAGGCATTCTTTTTAACGTGCTCCTGTCAGGCGTAAAGGCAGTGATCGGAATAACTGCTAACTCAATCTCGGTACTTCTTGATGCGGTTAACAACTTATCGGATGCCCTTTCATCAATAATCACCATTATAGGCACCTATCTTGCGGGAAAGCCTGCGGACAAAAAGCATCCCCTGGGGTATGGTCGGATCGAATATCTTACAGGCATGTTTGTGGCAGCCATAGTAATCTATGCAGGCTTAACATCCATGGTTGAATCCGTAAAGAAGATATTTAAGCCGGAATTCCCCGATTATTCCTATATATCTCTTGTGATCATCGTGATCGGTGTTTTCGTGAAACTATTCTTAGGCTTATATACCCGTAAAAAAGGTAAAGATGTTAATTCGGGAAGCCTCTTTGCTTCAGGTTCTGACGCACTTTTTGATGCGGTTCTTTCTACATCGGTACTTATTGCCGCAATAATCTATATAAAAACAGGCCTTTCAATCGAGGCATACATCGGTGCTCTTATTTCCTGCTTTATCATAAAGGCCGGGTGTGAAATGATGATGGAAACTCTCAATGAGATTCTGGGAACAAGAATCGATAAAGAACTTTCGAAAAAACTAAAGAGCCTCATCATGGAAGAAGAAGCGGTTCTCGGCGTATACGACCTCTTTATCAACAATTACGGACCTAACAAGGACTATGCGTCTGTTCATATAGAGCTTCCCGACACCATGACGGTTGAAGATGTGGACGTGATTACAAGGCGCATTCAGACCAGAGTCTTTACGGAAACAGGCATAGTATTAACGGGGGTAGGCGTATATTCTTTTAACACCAGGGATGATGAAGCCGCTGATATAAGAAATAAGGTTTTTGAAAAAGTCATGTCCCATGACTGGGCATTGCAGATGCATGGTTTTTATGTTGATATCAAGGAAAAGAACATGCGCTTTGATGTGGTAATGAGCTTTGAAATAAATCGAAGTGAAGGCCTTAAGATTCTTTATTCGGAATTGAATGAAATGTATGAAGGCTTTACAATAATAATATCAGCCGACGAAGATTTGTCGGATTAAGGAGAATTGGTATGTTGGAGTTTTTAAAAGCCGTATTTTTCGGCATTGTTGAAGGTATCACCGAATGGCTTCCCATAAGCAGCACCGGTCACATGATCCTTCTTAATGAATTTCTTAAGCTTGATGTTTCGGAGGAATTCTATTCACTGTTTCAAGTGGTGATTCAATTCGGAGCTATCTTAGCCGTAGTTATCCTCTTTTTTAAAGAGATCTGGCCCTTTGGTAAAAAGAATAATACCGCGCCTTTAACTGACAAGGGCTTTGGTTCCTATATTAAAAAAGACATTTTCTCACTTTGGTTTCATATAATTGTTGCCTGCATTCCTGCGATCATTGTAGGTGTTCTTTTCGATGACTTCTTTGAAGCCATGTTCTATAACTACGTAACAGTAGCGATAATGCTAATTTTGGTGGGACTTGCCTTTATTGTTATCGAAACAGTTTATAAAGGAAGAACAGCAAAGATTAATTCAGCAAAAGAAATTGATTATAAGCTTGCATTTATGATCGGTCTTTTCCAGATGATAGCCGCTATTTTCCCGGGAACCTCAAGAAGCGGAGCGATAATCGTGGGAGCACTTCTTTTTGGTATTTCCAGAGTTGCTGCGGCGGAATTTGCTTTTTATCTTGCAATCCCGGTTATGGCAGGAGCAAGCCTTCTTAAAATAGTAAAATTCGGTTTTTCTTTTACGGCAACTGAATTAATGATCCTTGCAACAGGCATGGTGGTTGCATTCATAGTTTCACTTTTCGTAATCAGGTTCTTAATGAGCTACATTAAAAAGCATGATTTCAAAGTGTTTGGCTATTACAGGATCATCCTGGGAGTTGTGATTTTGCTGTATGCCTTTTTACATTGATATGAAGCCTTTAATAAGAATGGATTAAGGTATATTCGGAGTGACATTGAGATTAAAAAAGAACCGGCCCTTGGCCGGTTCTTTTGATGTTTTTAGAATTCCTGCATTAATTCAAGAGTATGTTCTGCGTTCATCTTGTTACATGCTTCGATGAACTTATCAAGGGGTACGTTCTGTACCTGCTGATTGGAACCTCTTACGTTAATGGAAACGGTGTTATTTTCAGCTTCGCTGTCACCGAGTACCAGGATGTAAGGATCCTTGTAAGGCTTGAAGTTTTTAATCTTCTGACGCATGTTCTTGTCTTCGTAGTCTGCTTCTACGCGGATACCGTTTGCTTTAAGAAGATCGGCTACCTTCTTTGCGTAGTCGTTATGTTCAACTCTGATGGGCACAACGTCAACCTGTACAGGTGAGAGCCAGAAGGGGAAACTTCCCTTGAAGTTTTCAATAATGATACCGATGAATCGTTCAAGTGAACCATAGATCGCTCTGTGGATTACAACAGGCATCTCTAAGCTTCCGTCAGCTGCTGTATAAGTAAGACCAAAGTTGTGAGGAAGTTGGAAATCGAGCTGGATAGTACCGCACTGCCATTCACGTCCGAGAGCGTCCTTAATCTGTAAGTCAATCTTAGGTCCGTAGAAAGCACCGTCACCTTCGTTGATCTCATAACCGCCTTCGCCGTACTTTTCATCGAGAATTTCTTTTAATGCTGCTTCCGCACGGTTCCAAACTTCCAGGTCACCCATGTAGTCATCGGGACGTGTGGAGAATTCAGCACGGTAGGTTACACCAAAGGTCTTGTAGATTTCATCGGCGATCGCGATGATGTCTGCGATCTCATTCTTAATCTGTGATTCCATTACAAATGTATGGTCATCATCCTGACGGAATTCCTGAACACGGAAAAGACCGTTCATCTGTCCGGATTTTTCTTTTCTGTGAAGAACATCATATTCGCTGTAACGAATAGGAAGTTCCTTGTAGGAATGAGTCTTTCTCTTGTATGTCATCATGGCATTGGGACAGTTCATGGGCTTTGCTGCCATCGTATCCACGTTCTCACGATTGTAGATTACGGAACCTGCTTCAATGGTATCTGACTTAACTCCGAGAGATTCGTCGTTAATGTCCTCCATGATGTTATCAATGTTCACATCTGCTTTAACATGACCGGAAATACCGGGTACGATAAACATGTTGTTAAGATAGTGAGCCCAGTGACCGCTTATGAGCCAAAGCTTCTTATTGTTGATAAGAGGAGCGGAGATTTCTGTATAATCATGATCTCTCTGAAGGTCCCTTGAATACTTAAGAAGTGCCTGGTACATTTCCCATCCTCTGGGAAGCCAGTAAGGCATACCGGGTGCGGATTCCTGGAACATGAAAAGCTCTAACTGAGCGCCGATCTTTTTGTGGTCTCTTTCTTTTGCTTCTTCAATCCATTTAATGTGCTCTGCAAGCTCTTCTTTGGAAGGATATGCATAGAAATAAACTCTCTGCATGTGGTCCTTCTTAGCATCGTTCTTCCAGTAAGCCATGGAGCAGGAGTGAATCTTAAATGCAACATTTAAAAGCTCCTGTGTATTATCAACGTGAGGTCCGCGGCATAAGTCGATATAGTCATCGCCGGTAGTGTAAGTGGTGATGGTCTCACCTTCGGGGAGGTCATTGATTAACTCCACTTTATATTTCTGATCCTTGAAGATTTCAAGAGCTTCTTCCTTGGACACTTCGCGTCTTGTGAAAGCTTCTTTTTTCTTAAGGATTTCACGCATCTTGTTTTCAATCTTAGTGAAGTCGCTTTCGGTAATGGTCTTGCCTTCGGGAAGTACAAAATCATAATATGCACCGTCTGCGATCTGGGGTCCGATGGCATACTGTACTTCGTTTCCGTAAATTGCTATTACGGCTTTCGCAAGGACATGAGCCATGGAGTGTCTGTAGACACTTAAAAATTCTTCTCTTTCCATTGTGAAACTCCTTTATTTTCTTAGAGATAGCTATTTAATTAGTTTAGATTCCTTTGGGATTATTGTCAACAAGAAAGCGATTCTTGGGGGTTTTAGAGGGCGGAATCCCGGGGATGATATAAAAGAGGCGAGACGGTTAATGAAAAACCATAAGATTATCTTAAAATTCAACAAAAAACTTTCTTTTGTGTGAAAATTTAGTATAATATATACATAAGTGAATAGCGAGGAGGAGTGCTTATGCAGGATTACAAAAAGATTGATTATGCTACCAATAAGGATGTTGTCCTTAGATACATTCCGGGACATTTTATCACCCCCAACTCCCATGTAAATTATTACATGGATTTAACGGACATGAAGTCACGTCAGCGTGAAGCAAGAGCTACAGGCGAAGAGCTGGCTCAGGCTTACATGGTAACTGATATTGTCGATACCATACTGTGCCTAGATAATATGGAGGTTGTAGGTGCATATCTTGCAAACAAGCTCACAAAGGCAGGAGTTCACTCCATGAACAACCACCAGACAATTTATATCGCATCTCCCGAATATGATTCCGGAGGTTCCATTATCTTCCGTGAGAACAGTAAGCACATGGTAAAGGGAAAGAAGGTTCTGCTTCTTCTTGCAACGGTATCAACAGGTAACACTCTTCAGAAAGCTATCCAGTCCATTAACTATTACGGCGGCTCTGTAATGGGTATTTCCGCAATATTCTCAGCGGCTACCAGAGTAATGGATATTTCCGTCAATTCTCTTTACGGTCCCAAGGATCTGCCGGATTATATTAACTACAGACCCGATGATTGTCCCATGTGCCGTAACAAACAGCCGGTTGATGCTCTCTGTAACGGTTTCGGATATTCGCTTCTGTAACGGAAATAAAGCGGATGGCTCTAAAGAATATTCATGATTTCCCGGGCGGTACTTTTTTAAGTACCGCTTTTTTTTACCCGGAATAAAGAGTATAATCAGAAAAAATGTTATAAAAAGAGGCGATAACATGGAATCCACGCTAAAAAGAACATGGGCTGAGATAAATCTGGACGCCCTTAAATATAATTATGAAAAGATAAGAGCTCACATCGGACCGGGAGTTAAGTTTCTCGGAGTTGTTAAGGCTGACGCTTACGGACACGGTTCCGTTCAGGTGGCACGAAAACTTCAGGAATCAGGTGCCGATTATCTTGCGGTATCAAGCATCGATGAAGCCATGGAACTCAGAAGTAACGGGATCACCATGCCCATTCTTATACTCGGTCACACACCCAAAGACCAGGTGGATAAGCTTATAAAGAATAACATTACCCAGGCAGTTACCTGTGAAGCCAAGGCTCTTGAATACAGTGAAGAAGCAGTAAGATGCGGCGGGACACTTAAAATACATATTAAGGTTGATACAGGTATGTCTCGTCTCGGTTACATATGTGAAGGCGACTATTTCGGCCATGGTGTAGAAGGCATCTTAAATGCCGTCAATCTTCCCGGACTTGATGCAGAGGGTATCTTCACTCACTTTGCGGTTGCCGATGAACCCGGAGATGAAAATAAGAAATACACCGACCACCAGTTTAAACTGTTTACGGATGTCATAAAGAGCGTAGAAGATAAATGGCAAAAGAAATTTAAATTAAAGCATTGCGCCAATACCGGAGCTACGGTATTAAGACCCGAAACCCATCTTGATATGGTGCGCCCGGGACTTTTGCTTTACGGCTACGGGGAATTTGCGAGGATGCTTGGATTAAAGCCCGTCATGAGCGTTAAGACTACAGTAAGTACCGTAAAGATATATCCTGCCGGCACGAAAATAAGCTATGGCGGAATATTTGTGACGGAAAAGAAAACCAGAGTAGGCGTGCTTCCCTACGGATACGCAGACGGTTTTTTAAGAGCACTGTCAAACAGATACGAAGTTTATACTGAAGAGGGCTTCGCGAAACAGCTGGGAAAGATCTGTATGGATATGTGCATGATCGATCTTACGGATAAGATGAGTGTGGATGTAGGCTCTGAAATAGAGATTTTCGGAGAGAATAATCCCGTTGAAAAAATGGCTGAAACAGCAGGAACCATACCATACGAAATAGTATGCGCAGTAAGCAAGAGAGTCCCCAGATTTTATAAAGAAAACGGCGAAACAGTATTTAAAGAATTACTGCTTCGCATGTAACTAATCAGGACAGGTTATGTCCGCAATTTCTTCAATGACTTTATGGAGCTTCCGCACTAAACGAGTGTCGGAAGCTTTATAATACATTTCTTTACCTGCACGGCGGGCTTCGATAAGACCGGCAGTCTTTAATAGTCTTAAGTGATGGGATACCGCGGGACTGGTCATTTCAGTCATGGCGGCAATATCTATCACACATTCCTCGGTATGGCAGAGAATCCAGAAGATACGGAGACGGGAAGGGTCGCCTAATTGCTTCATGGCTTCGGATACGGAAGTAACGGCTTCGTCGGAAGGCATGGTTTCCAATATATTCTTTGAAAATTCTTCATCATGATGATTATGAGGAGTTGTCATGGTCTTCGCCCTTCATTGTTAAAACGATTTATGGATCAATTGGAATCATTATCAATACTTATATTTAAAGTATAAATCCGGGAGCTTCAAAACTCAATACGATTAAACAATTATTTAAATATTTATTTTTTAATTGACATGTAATACCTCAAGTGCTAATATGTAATCAACAATTAAACAATCATTTAATCGTTTCCGATTTACGAAAGGAGTTTCTTATGAAAAAGACCTATAAAATAGATGTGGATTGCGCAGCATGCGCAGATAAGATGGAAGTTGCAGCAAGCAAAACCCCCGGGGTAAAAGAAGCAAGCGTTAACTTCATGACCCTTAAGATGAAGCTTGAATTTGAAGAGGATGCTGATCCCGATACAGTTATAAAGGAAGTACTTAAAAACTGTAAGAAAGTAGAATCCGATTGCGAAATATTCTTTGATTGAGGTATCTATGAATAAAAAGCAAAAGAAAAATTTAATAAGAATAATAATTGCAACACTCGCTGTCATAGCTCTTGAAATCTTCAAGCCCGCAGGGATTGTTGGACTCATTCTTTATGTGGCGGTATATCTTGTAATCGGCTATGACGTACTTATAAAAGCCTTTAAAGGTATCAAGAACAAACAGCCCTTTGATGAAAATCTTCTTATGGCCATTGCAACTCTCGGAGCAATTGCTCTTGCTCTCTATGAAAGAAGCAATGACTACAGAGAAGCAATTGCCGTAATGCTCTTTTATCAGATTGGTGAGTGGTTTCAAAGCTACGCGGTTTCAAAGAGCCGCAAGAATATCACCGACTTAATGGATATCGCGCCCGAATATGCAAATCTCGTCAATGAAGACGGCGAAACCGAAGAAACGGATCCCGAAGATGTTCCCGTAGGCAGCACTATTCTCTGCAAGCCCGGTGAAAAAGTGCCCATCGATGGCATTATCGTAAAGGGAAATACATCTGTTGACACAAAGGCATTGACCGGTGAATCCGTACCTTCTTTTCTTGAAGAAGGCAATGAAATTTACAGCGGCTGCATTAACTTAACCGGCGCTATAGAGATTAAGACTACAAAAGAATATGCTGACTCAACGGTTGCTAAGGTCTTGGAACTTATAGAAGAAGCAAGTTCAAAGAAAGCCAAAACGGAAAAGTTTATTACAAGATTTTCAAGAGTTTACACACCTACCGTAGTGTACCTTGCATTGGCTCTTATGCTTCTTCCTCCTACTGTAATTTACTTCATGACCGGTAACTTCCAAATCGGAACCTGGATTTACAGAGCCCTTACTTTCCTTGTAATAAGCTGCCCCTGCGCTCTTGTGATAAGTATTCCCCTATCATTTTTTGCAGGCATCGGCTGTGCCGGAAAGCATGGCGTATTAATAAAGGGCTCCAATTATCTTGAGCTTCTTGCCAAGATGAAAACCGTGGTATTTGATAAGACGGGAACCCTTACTAAGGGAAATTTTACCGTAACAAAGATTGTTCCCGTATACTCCGAAAAAGAAGAGTTGATTCACTTAGTTACTCACTTAGAAAAGTTTTCAGACCATCCCGTGGCTCTTTCGGTTATGGATGCTTTTGATAAAATCACCGATGAATGTGATGTGACCGAAATCGAAGAAATCCGCGGTGAGGGCATAAAAGCTTTAGTAAACGGCGAAACCGCTCTCTGCGGAAACAGAAAGCTTATGGACAGGTTTGGTATTTCTTTTACCGAAGCTACTGAAACAGGCACCATTCTTTATGTGGCAGTTCGAGAACGCTACATGGGCTACATAGTTATCTCCGATGAGATTAAACCCGGGGTAAAAGAAACTCTCGCAAAGCTTAAGAGAACAGGCGTAAATAAGACTGTAATGCTTACGGGAGATGTTAAGAAAACCGCTGAAGCAGTGGCACATGAAGTGGGAGTTGATGAATTCCACGCAGAGCTCTTACCTCAGGATAAGGTTTCCATAGTAGAGGGGCTTCTTAAATCAAGAAACATTGATAAAGAAACAGTTGCTTTTGTGGGAGACGGTATCAATGATGCTCCCGTACTTACTTTATCTGATGTGGGAATTGCCATGGGAGCCATCGGCTCAGATGCGGCGATAGAAGCTGCGGATGTGGTGCTCATGGATGATGATGTTAGGAAGATCGCCACAGCCCTGAAGATTTCAAGTAAGTGCCTCAGAATCGTAAAAGAAAACATAGTCTTTGCCATCGGCGTTAAGGTTATCTGCCTTATCCTCGGAGCCCTTGGACTTGCCAATATGTGGCTCGCCGTTTTTGCCGATGTGGGAGTAATGGTGATCGCAGTATTGAATGCAATAAGAACTATGTTCGTGAAAGAATGAATCAGTTGAAAGAAAGCCCGAAGGAATACGCCTTCGGGCTTTTGATCATTTCTTTTGCTTAAGCATCATCTGAGTAAAGGTTTTAATAAAATTCTTGGCGCCTGCCGATGCCTGAGTGAAGGCGGCGATGCCGTTAAAGACGGATAAAGCATTTATTTTATTAAAGTCACTCATGGCTTTTATGCCTGCGGCATCAAATATCTTAAAGATCTCACTTATGGCATCTTCACGCTCTTCCGGGGATACGGAAGCAATCACGCTGTTCAGAGAATCCGAAAAAGAATGGCTGAATTCATCCGTTTCACCGGCACGTTCTATCCCGTCGGGACCCACATACCAGTTTATGATGTCATGCATCACAAAGGGAGCGCCGACACCCTGTACAATGGTCTTTTTATATATGGGTTCAAAGAGATTACCCACAACGCAGGAAGTGGGAACGTATGCTTTTATCCGGTCCTTTACTTCGTTATATTTATCTTCATCAAAAAAGTCTTTGGGAATTCCCGGAGCATCAAATAAATAGATACTCTTTATGCGATTCTTCATCTTGCCGGGAATGTTCATGGATGAGTAAAGAGCAAGAAATCCGCCCTTTGAGTGTCCGGATACGATCACATGATTAAAGGGATTTCTCATTGCCTTAAAGAGGTAATTGAGACTGTCGGTCTCGCCCTGAGTAGGATTTTTGTAAAAGAAAGTGAAATTCTCTCTCCATGAAAGGATGGAGTCATCCGTTCCGCGAAATGCAACAACTGTTGTGAAGGGCATTACATGGAAGGTTATCGCATAGAAAGTCTTTATTTCTTCTTCGTTTATATCCTTCCGGGGGCGTTCTATATAGACATTACTGTAACGCTTTCCCGATGCTGCGAGCTTAAGGATGCTTTTTCTGTAATCGATACTGTCAAGGGCGGGATCCGCATTTTTACGTCCCAAATACAGATTTGCCGCATCTTTAAGGCGCATTCTTTCAGAGCCTATCCAGGAAAAATCGTGGTAAGCCAGAATATTAAATAACAATATGTCTATTTCATTGAGGGGAAGGGTGTTAAAGCTTTCGTCCTTCCTGTATCTTAAGTATGTATATATTGAATCCATAACTATATTATACATGTTCGAATCAACAAAAAATAATAAACTTGACAGAATTTTCTAAAAAACGTCTTTATTGTCAAAAAGTTTAATTTTCGGTATAATAAATTAGATATAATAGAAGTAATAAAAAAAATTATCTATGAGGAACTGTTTATGTGGAATTTAAGTTTTGCAATACCGGCTTTACTCATACTTCTTGTTATTTTAGCTTTCTATTTTTCGCTTCCGCGTCTCACTGTGCGCAGAAATCGCGTTTTTCTTCAGATGGTCATTATAGAGACCATAGTTATGATATCTGACCTTGTTTCCAGTCATATGGATAATAATTATCAGGACTATGATAATTGGCTGATCACCCTTCTTAACATGTTCTTTTTCATAGCCTTTTATACCAGATCACTGATAATGTACGCATTTAATGTAAGTGTTCTGGATAAAAGAAAAAACGACTCGGCCATGGTGGTCCAGCTTGTGAGAACTCCTTATTATTTCAGCGTGTTGATGGCATTATTTTCGCCTTTCACAAGGCTTGTGTTCTATATTGACGACACGGGTTATCATTCGGGCTCCCTTTACAACATTCTTTACATGTGTGCATTCTTTTACCTGATACTTTCTTATCTTTTGTTCGTAGTAAAAAGAAATAATCTTAAAAGAAAACGCGAGAGATATTGCCTGTTCCTGTATAATTTCATTGTGGCCACAGGCCTTATAGTAAGAATTCTTTTACCCAGAATGCTCTTAATGGATACATTTGTATTGATGGCGATCGTTGCTGTGTATCTTGCATTCGAAAATCCCGAATACAGCTTAGAGTTAAGAGGAGCGATATTTAACAGCAGAGCGTTACGTGAATATATAGAAGAAAATATAGGACATTTTAAGCATAGATGTTTAGGTGTTACAGTCCATAAATATCATGAGATGCGAGATATTTACGGCACCAAACAGATGGACGAAGGATTGTTCCTGATAGCTCGATATTTAACCAGAACCTTTAAGGGATGCAACGTGTTTTACTACAGGCGTGGCCGATATATTATTCTCTGCCCCAAGGATTCGGACTTCAGAAAGATGTGTGAGACTGTGGCAGAGCGGTTCAAAAAAGCCTGGAGGGCAGAAGGCGTTGAGCTATACCTTGACGTAGGATTTGCAACCATCGAGATCAGTAATGACATTGATTCTTCTGATATTATTTTAAATACAATTGCTTCGGCGCTGGTAATGGCTGACAATATGGACAGCATCGTGCCGGTGGAAATAACGGATACCGAAATACTTCAGACAGAGCGTGAGACAAGTGTTAAAAGAAGCCTTGAAGCTGCCATCGAGAATAAAGCAGTTGAAGTGTTCTTACAGCCTTTAATAAGCGCAGAGGACGGCACCGTAGTGGGAGCGGAAGCTCTTTCAAGAATAAGGGATCCGCAGGGGAAGATAATTCCTCCGTCAATCTTTATTCCAATTGCCGAGAACAACGGACGTATCAACGAGCTTGGGGAGCAGGTATTTGAAAAAACCTGTGAATTCATGAAAGAGAACGATCTTGAAGCCATGGGCGTCAGATGGATAAATGTTAATCTTTCCCCCGTACAGTTTATGAGATCGGACCTTGGCGAAAGATATGCTTCGATCGCCGCTAAATACGGTGTCAATCCCGGAATGATACATTTGGAGATTACGGAAGATTCCATGATAGATGACAACTTCTTACAGAAGCAGATTCAGGCAATGGAAGGAAAGGGCTTTAAATTCGTGCTTGATGATTATGGCACGGGATATTCCAACCTTTCAAGATTAAAGAAGTGTCCGTTCATTAATATAAAGCTTGATATGGGTCTTGTATGGGCTTACTGCAAAGAACCCGATGCCATTCTTCCCAATATGATAAATGCCTTCAGAAGCATGAATTTCGGTATTACATCCGAGGGTATAGAAGATGAGAATATGGCAGAAGAAATGAGACGATTGGGATGCGACTTTTTACAGGGCTTCTATTATTCAAAGCCGATTCCCATGGATGAATTTGTAAGAAAGTATTCAAAGGCATAATAAATTTAAGTATAAAAGAAAACCACCCGAGGGTGGTTTTTCTTTTATGTTTATTTCCGGCCGGTTTATAATTTGAATTTACTTACCATGGAATCAAGTTCGGAAGAGATAACATTCTGTGAATCTGCCATGTCATCAACGGATCTTACATTCTCACCAACGGTTTCGATGGATGAAAGGATGTTCTTACTGGTTTCACTGGTCTCCTGAGTAGCTTCAACTATGTTCTGGATCGCTGATGTTACTTCGGACATGATCACATTGATGTTACCGGACATTTCGCTTATCTTGGCTGCTGACTCTTCGAATGTTCCTGCGTCATCACCGTACTGGTTTGCTACACCAAGGAATTTCTCGTAGTCGGGATTAACTGTATCCTGTATGAAGGATAAGAGCCCCTGAGCGTCTTTTATAAGCTTTTCAAATGCCTGCTGTACCTGATGAATGGTATCCTGGATCTTGGATACTGCTTCTGAGGTACTTCCTGCAAGATTTCCGATTTCAGTAGCAACTACCGCGAAGCCTTTACCTGCTTCACCTGCTCTTGCTGCTTCGATCGAAGCGTTAAGAGAAAGAAGGTTAATCTGTTCTGCGATACCTGAAATAACTTCTGCAAGTTCACTGATATTGCTTACTACGTCGGCATCCTTGATGCTTAAGCTTAAGGATTCTTCAAAGTCTTTGGACAGCTTGTTGGCTGATGCGGAAGATTCTTTACATTCTTCTTCAATCTTTGCAGCCTTATCTTTGATGCCCTGTGCCATTTCCATGTTGGAAACTGTCTCTGCGGCAAGCATATTTACGTTAGCGTTAACTTCTTCGGCAGATGCATTAACTTCTTCGGTGGCTGCACTGGTAGAAAGCATTGCTTCGTTCACTTCGTTCATGTATTTCTGGATCTCATCAAACTGAGAACGTAAATCCTTGGATGCATCGCTCAGCTTCTTACTGGAATCACCGATGGAGCGGGAATTATCAGCAATCTTAGATATGATATCTTTGTTGCTGTGATACATTGTGTTAAGAGATTCGCTCATAACCGCAACTTCATCTTTGCCCTTTACCTTAAGCTCTTCTACAGAGAAATCGCCATCTGCGAGAGCGTTGGAGAAGTGCTGTACTTTCTTTATGGAGCCGGAAATACTTCTTACTGCAAGATAGATAACCAAAGCTGTAATAAGGATCGCTATTACACAAATGATGATCATCTGATTGGTAAGTGACTTCACAACGGAATTTACTTCTTCTTCCGTAATTTGTATTGCAAGCTTCTGGCCTATAGAAAGTGTGGTGTAATAAACTAACATTTTCTTGCCGTCATCTGTTACATAAGATGTTTTTCCGGAGTCATTATTTAATATCTCCTGTCCTGCGGCTGCAAGGCTTTGATTTGCTTCATCTGTGATAAGTTCGCCTGCTGTAACTTTACTTTCATCAACACCGGCTATATAACCGCCGGATGCGGAAAGTAAAATACCGGTACCTGTTTCTCCGACTTTTATATTGTTTACGATTTCAATTTCTTTTGAAAGAGAAATACCTACTGTAGCGCAGCCGATGTATTTGTTGGTTGCGTAATCATACATGGCAACAGTACAGGTGGAGAGGGAAGTGCCGAGACCTTCATCATAGTAAGGGTCTGTAATTACAGGAGCAGTCTGCCCGAAGGACACCTGATAATACGGACGTTCCAGATAGTTGTATTCGGCAGTACTGTATTCCATTGTGGTCTTAATGGTAGAACCTTCTCTGTAAGCATAAGGCCCATAGAATTTTTCTGCAGGATCGTAAGCATAGGCATCGAACCAAAGGCCGTTACCGATGGCAATAGGGTTATTCTCAAGCATTGAGATCAACAGATTCATACACTCATCTCTGGATAGTGTCTTGTAGGCAACGCCTATGGTCTGTCCGAGAGAAGATGCCGCAGAAGTAATCTGTGTAAGCTCTGCGGTGATCTCGCCTGCTGCAGCATCACGTTTTGCAAGAATTTCTTCCTCGCCCTTGATGGTCAGGCTCTTTTTGCTGGTGAGGGTGCTGATTAATGTTAGAAGCACTAAGGCTACTATCATAACGGGCACGATTAAGGTGAGCATCTTGGTACTGATACGTTTGAAATTCATAATCTTGTCTCCTTTTATAGACCCCCTCAAGTAAGTCTATAGTCCGCGCCTCATAGCTTTAATTCCCACCTCTACAATAGACCTTCGGTCTATTGTCATCGCTTCTACAATAGACCTTCGGTCTATTGTCATCGCTTCTACAATAAACCTTCGGTCTATTGTCATCGCTTCTACAATAAACCTTCGGTCTATTGTCATCGCTTCTACAATAGACCTTCGGTCTATTGTCATCGCTTGAATAATCCCTCCGGGATTATTCAAGCTCATTTCTAGAATTTGAACTCACTGAGAAGCTTCTTTAAGCCTTCTGCAAGTGTCTGAGTATTTGCTGTTATTTCAGCAATGTTATCAACTGATGACTGTACAAAGGTTGCGGAAGCGGCGGTTTCTTCGGTATTTGCCGCAACATCCGAAGCTGATTCCGTAAGATTGTTAACGGCGTCCACAACAACCTGACAGCTTCGATCCATTTCGTTGCTGAGAGAGTCAAGGGATGATACTTCGTTATTGATCTCCTTAACCTTTTCAACGATGAGTCTGTATTTTTCGCCGGTAGCAAATACGCTTTCTGTCTGGGTCTTAACAGCTTCTTCAACCTGTACACGCTGCTCTGTAGCCTGATCCACACAGGATTTAAGTTCTGCCAGCATGCTGTCGATGGTATTAACCGCATCTGCGGACTGAGCGGCCAGTGCTCTTATTTCGTCAGCTACGACTGCGAAGCCCTTGCCCATTTCGCCTGCTCTTGCAGCTTCGATTGAAGCATTAAGAGAAAGAAGGTTGGTCTGACTTGCAATGTCTGAAATAAGCTGAGAGGTTTCACCAATCTTGGAAGCGCTTTCCGTCATATCATTGATGGCATCGAAGATTCGCTGGAATGCTACGTCATTTGCTTCCGTATCATGCTGAAGCTTTTCAACCACATGCATACCGTCGTTGGTGGCTGCTTCAATTTCTTTACTTACGTTAGCAAGGTTTTCTGCTGATTTGTTACTGTTAATAACGATTTCTCCAAGAACCTTGGTCTGTTCCGAAGCCTCGCCGGTTTCGTTGGCCTGTGCTGAAATCTTTGCAGTTATATCATTGATGGCAGTGGTAATTTCGTTGGTGGTATTTTTAACATCTTCAGAGGATTTTGTAAGGGACTCGGATGCATCTGTTATCTTATCCGATGATTCATTGATAAGATGCAGAATCTCGTTCTGACTCTTAAAGAGTGTAACGGAAGCATCTGCCATCTGAGCGATTTCATCGTATCCTTTAACCGTCTCGGGTTCATATGCGAGATTCTTGTCCGCAAGTTCCAGCATATTCTTTTTGGTGATTCTGACACCCTGAAGAATGGTATGTACTATGTAGATAAAGATAACAACTACAATGGTGATCAATACTGTGGCATATATGATGGCTTTTGTTAAAGCTCCTGAGTTTTTAGCCTGTAAGCTGTCTAACTGAGCCACTGCATACATATCGATAAAGTCTTTAATGTTATTGATATATTCTTCGCAGTTATCAAAGTGAGCTATGTGTGCGGCGTAATCGCCCTTACCTGTTTCGGGGTCATAGCTTTCACAAAAAGCATCGAGCTCGGAGCTAAACTGTGTTATAAGATCCTGGAATTTTCTTGTATCAGTAAGATAACCGTCACCGTCGGTTTCGGGGGTGAAGCCGTTTGCGATTGCCAGGTACTGAAGCGTGTAATTGTTGTATGCGTCAGGATCCTCTTTAATCAGCTCTGCGGCAGTTGCAACGTGATCACGGGTCTGTTTAAGATTTACTTCGTAACCATGTCTGTTATCATCCACATCTGATTGCGTCATGGCATCATGTAATTCCATGGCAGCGACCAAAGCCTGGTACATATCACGTTCGCCGTTAATTATGTTGGTATTGGCAATATAAATTCGGTTGTAAAGTACGTCCTGCATGTTGTTTTCAACAACCGAAGTCATCTTGACCATTCCGAATACGAGAGCACCAATTAGAAGGATTATCGGTATTCCTATAAATGCAAATTTAAGTTTCAGTGATTTGATTTTCAAAGTAGCCTCCTTCTCCGCAGGGGCGGAAATTATAAAATCGATAAAATAGTTATAATACCTATCAGTTAATAGGCAATTAAGTTATATCTGTACAAGAAGCCGCTTAATTGGTAAGATTATCCTTGTATGAGACCTTAAAAAGAACTTCATACATTTCCAAAGAGACCAGGAGTAAATACTGATAATGAAACTTATTTCATGGAATGTTAATGGTCTGAGAGCCTGCATCGGTAAAGGTTTCTCAGAATATTTTGATAAGGAAGATGCGGATATTTTCTGCCTTCAGGAGACTAAGATTTCGGAAGGCCAGATAGAGTTTGAAAAAGAAGGCTATTATTCTTATTGGAACTATGCTGAAAAGAAGGGATATTCCGGTACCGCGGTTTTTAGTAAAATTAAGCCTCTTAAGGTAACCTATGGCATGGGAATAGATGAACATGACCACGAAGGCCGTGTTATCACTCTTGAATTTGAAGACTTTTTCTTTGTAACTGTTTATACGCCGAACTCAAAGCGGGAACTTGAGCGCCTTTCCTACAGACAGGTTTGGGAGGATGATTTTAGAAATTATCTGATGGGACTTGATAAAGTTAAGCCCGTAATCGTAACAGGGGATATGAATGTTGCTCACAAGGAAATAGACTTAAAGAATCCGAAGACCAATCACAGAAGCGCAGGCTTTACCGATGAAGAGAGGGAAAAGATGACGGCATTACTCGATGCAGGTTTTATTGATACATTCCGTTTCTTTTACCCCGATAAGACCGATGCCTATTCCTGGTGGTCATATATGTTCCATGCAAGGGAAAAGAATGTGGGATGGAGGATCGATTATTTCCTATGCTCAGAGCGGTTAAAAGAAAAGCTTGCGGATGCAGGGATCCACGCCGACATCCAGGGCTCGGATCATTGCCCGGTTGAGCTTGATATTGAATTGTAAATAAGGGGTTTATCCCCACACCAATAAAGGGAGGATCATACCATGGGATTTAACAAGGAATACAATGCGGAAGACAGCAATTCTTTTATCTGGAAGGACAGAAAGCGCGCATTTTTGGGCCTTCCATGGAGTTTTACCAAATACCGACTTACCAAGGACCGTCTTTATATTGACACAGGTTTCTTTACAAGCAAGGAAGATGAGGTTCGCCTTTACAGAATTCTCGATCTCAGCTTAAAAAGAACTCTTGGTCAGAAGCTTTTCGGTCTCGGCTCCATTGAAGTGCATTCATCCGACAGGACTCTTAAGTGCTTTGAGATAAAGAATATCAAGCAGTCCAAGGATGTTAAGAAGGCTCTTTCCGATGCAGTTGAAGCTGAGAGAGAATTAAAGAGGGTAGTCAACCGTGAAATGATGATGGACGGCGATATGCTTGATGACATTGCGGACGGTGACGATAACGAGTAATCATGAAATCCTTAGTTAAGAATATAAAGAGAATAGCTGTATTAATGGCAGCAGTGCTTTTGATATCGGGCTGCAGCACATCCCGCGGATCTGCTTCCGGAACGGATACAGTTTCCGTTTCCATTACGGAAGAATCAATTGATGGATCCATAAATTCAGAGACCGGCGAAAGCGAGCAGACTTTAAATAATGAAGAAGTAAAAGACCCGGAAGAAGCTACCGAGACTCCCGAAAGCCCCGGCCACGAGTATATTTATCTCGGAAAATACGAGCAGAACGGTTCTGAAAGTGACGGAGCTGAAAGCATTAAGTGGATCGTACTTAAAAAAGAAGCCGGACGTGCTCTTATCTTAAGTAACAATGTGCTGGATGCATATCCCTTTAACGAAGATTTCGGAAGTGTTTCATGGAAGGACAGTTCCATACGAAAGGTTCTTAATAACGACTTTTATAATGCTGCTTTTTCCGATGCCGATAAAGAAAAAATTCTTGAAACCGTAACGGAATATAAAAAAGAAACTGTTATTGATGAAAACGGAGAAGAAAAGGTTGTTACCACCGACGAAGCGGAGACCAGCGACCGGGTTTTCTTACTTAGCAAGGAAGAAGCTTTGGAAGCCATATCACTGGAAAAAGAGCTTTTTGCAGATGATGAAGACAAGAAAACCGGTTTCATGGTGGCAGGTGCCACTGCTTACGCTGTAAGCCATGAGGTATATGCGGTTTCGGATGACTATTTCGATTCATTAACGGATGAGGAAAAAGAAAAGACCCGTCTCGGAGCTGCCTGGTGGTGGTTAAGAGACCGCGGCGGCAAGGATACCAAAGCCATGGACGTTGCTGCTGACGGATCCATTCGAGAATATGGTCATTATCTTGGAGAAGTTCATGACGGAATAAGACCCGCCATGTGGATCAGTTACGATGAACCTTAATTTATTTCGGTTTCTCTTCTGAGTCCCTTGGGGTAGTGGTTTTTAAGAATGCCGTTAACGGCCTTCCCAAATCCCATTGATACATTTTTATAAGTAACGAGTACATAGCCTTTTAATGAGGGAGAGACATTTATTGTTTCTCCCTTTAAATATTTAATGGCATCGGAGTCGCTTAAATCCACAAAAGAATCGGTTTCCTCGGGACGAAGGCTCATGGCGAGAGCGTGGGCAGGCTCAAGACGGTTCTTTTTATCAATGGCAACATGAAGTCCGGGGCGTTCGGTCTTTAGAAATTTAAGATTTGCTAATGCGGAGGGAGTCAGATATAAATTCTCTCCGAAAGAAACAATGCTTCTTTCATTAAATAAAGCATCGACGGTTTCTTTTTTTATTTTCAATTCATTAAGAAGAAACTCGCGAAGAACGGACTCTTCCTTGCCTATCTTTTTCTTGCTGCCACTATCGCTTACATCCGGTTTCCCGGTTTTAGAACCTGCTTTCTTAAGAAGACATACAAAATGTCCCTCGCCCTTTAGTTTATGAGGCCAGAGTCTGAAAGCGTGGGATAGATCATCTTTTTTTTCATTTAGCCATTCCGGGCGGGCTTTAGAAAAGAAACCTGCATCCTCTAAGGGGGACTCGCAAATTGAAAACTCGGGGTGAGCATCTAAAAATTCCGAGATGACACCTTCATTTTCTTCCACACTGAAGGTGCAGGTCGAGTAGCAGAGATTTCCGCCCGCTTTCAGCATGGTAGCTGCGGATTCTAAGATATTCTTTTGCCTTTCGGCACAAAGCGCCACATTTTCCAAGCTCCATTCCTTTGAAGCGGAATCTTCCTTTCTGAACATGCCTTCACCGGAACAGGGAGCATCAACCAGGATCTTATCGAAAAAGCCGTGGAAACAGGACGCAAGTTTCTCGGGACTTTCATTTAATACAACGGCATTTCTCACGCCGAGACGCTCTATATTCTGAGAAAGGATCTTGGCGCGGTCTTTGATTATCTCATTGGAAACAAGAAGTCCTGTATTATTAAGCCTTCCTGCTATCTGAGTGGTCTTTCCTCCGGGAGAAGCGCAAAGATCGAGCACTACGTCCCCTTCTTTGGGATCAAGCACGGCAACTGCCGACATGGCGCTGGGTTCCTGGATATAGTAAGCCCCTGCCTCATGAAGAGGATGTTTTCCGGGGCGAAGGCTTCCGTCATAGTAGAATCCGTTTTCTTCCCACGGGACACCGGTCAATGTGGAAAATGAATCAAAAATGCATTCTTTTCCTGCCTTTAAAGGGTTGATCCTTAAAGCCTGATATCTTTCTTTTTCAAAGGAGGCAGCAAAGTCTTCGTATTCATTTTTTAAAAGGGATTTCATTCTATCAAGGAAATCCACGGGGATATTGCCGTAATCAGCCATTTCGCACCTCGCAGCACAGGGTATTATTAAGTAAGTATAGCAGAAAATTTCCTCAAAACCTATTAAATTGCACTTTATCGTGGTAGACTATTAGTGTATACGATTTAAAAAAGAAGGAAGGATTGTTATGCAATTTCTCTATACTGTCTACCGATTTGCGAATATTAATGCAGGAGGATTTCCTCTCTGGCAATACGGAGGCTTCTTTTTGAGAATCATTGTAGCCTGTCTGTGCGGACTGTTTATCGGAGCGGAGCGCAGCAGACGTTTTAAGGAGGCGGGAGTAAGGACCCATATCATTGTATGTATGGCAGCCTGCCTTATCATGATAGTATCCAAATACGGATTCGGGGATATGGATGCAGACCCTGCGAGAATAGCGGCTCAGGCAGTCAGCGGAATTTCTTTTCTGGGAGCCGGAATAATCTTTCACACTCACAATTCCGTCAAGGGTCTCACCACAGCAGCGGGGGTATGGGCTACTGCGGGAATAGGTCTTGCAATAGGCACGGGAATGTATGGCCTGGGAATTTTCTCAACCGTTATTATCTATGTTATACAATTTATTATGCACAGATTTGAGTTCGGACGAGACGCTTATTACACAAGCCATATCCATTTTTCTCTTAAGAACCCCAAAGAGGGTTTCAGGGATGCGGTTGTAAATTTCATAAAGGATTTCAACGGCCAGGTTCTTGATTCCAAGATAAATTATGAAGAAGAAGGAGTCGTAAGCTACAATCTTACTGTGAGGACCAGCGGCGAACTTCCTACGGGAAAGCTGATTGATTTTCTTGAAGAAAATGGCGAGGTTAAAAGCGTAAGTCACAATACCATGAATTAGGAGAATCAGAGTGAGAATCTATAGGGGAACTACTGCTCATACCGGTACGGCCTTTGGAATAATCCGAAGGATTCACACGGAGATCAACAATGCTACCGATGAAGAAAAAGTGTTTATCGATCAGGACGAAAAGTCTCTTAAGGGTGAACGCTTTCGCTTCCTGCGGGCTCGCGTAACCGTGGACCGTCAGTTGAAGGAGCTGGAACGTAAAACCTTCGATGAACTGGGACCTGACGAAGCCAGGGTCTTTGAAGTCACCAGAATGTTCTTACGTGACGGAAGTTTTATCGGAGAAATTCTTGATTTGATCGCTTTTAAACACATGAATGCGGAAAGCGCCGTAACGACCATCGGAAAGCGTTATTATGAAGAATTCGCGTCCATGGAAGATGAATATATGAGAGCGCGCTCGGAGGATATCAAGGAAATAAAGGATATGCTCGTTGCCGCTCTTAAGAAAAAAGAAAAGAACACGGACATTAAGGAACCCGAAGAAGGAGCGGAGGGCGTTATCGTCCTTGCGGAAACCATTTCCGCCGCAGAATTCATGGCTCTTGATTTTCGAAGAGTCAAGGGTATAGTCCTTACCAAGGGAAGCCCTCTCTCCCATGCAGCCATTATGGCACGCGGCCGTCAGGTCCCCATGCTCGTATGCTGCGATATACAGGATGCGGAGGGAAAGCACTGCGTTATGAATGCCAATTCCGGCATGGTCTACGTGGAACCTAATCCCAATATATTAAAAGAATTCTCACAGAAGAAGCTAAGCGACTGCTTTATTAATTCGGACAGCAGTTATCTGCTTGTGAAAAAGAATGCCAAATGCCGTTATTTTGTAAATGTGGGTACTAATGCCGACATTGAAAAGGCGGTTAAATACAGCGCTGAGGGCGTGGGCCTCTACAGAAGCGAGTTCATATATTTCGGGCGCCCTTATCCTCCCACCGAGGACGAACTGTTTGAAATCTTCAAAGAAGCACTGGTTCGCATGGGCGAAAAAACCGTAGTAATAAGAACCATCGACTTCGGAGCCGACAAGGTGCCTGATTATGTGGATATTCCCAAGAATATGCGCGGCATCGAATTCGCACTTCACGAAAAGAAGATGCTCAAGTCCGAGCTTAAGGCTTTATACAGGGCTTCCATATACGGTAATCTTCATATAATGTTCCCTATGATCCGAACCGTTTCGGAAGTGAGAGAGGTGAATCTTCTTATATCGGAAGTGAAGCGTGAACTTACAAAAGAAGGCAAGGATTACAGAAACAACATCAAGCTGGGAATTATGGTTGAGACTCCGGAAGCCGTTGATAACATAAAGGCGCTTTCCAAGGAAGTACAGTTCTTTTCCATCGGAACCAACGATCTGTCCCACCTGTTACTTGGCATTTCCCGTGAAGAATTTGCCAACAGTAAATTGAGCTCTTCCGAAAAAGAAAAAATGCTTTCCGCCATAAAGAAGGTTGTGGATGCGGGAAAAGAAGCGGGTATACATGTAAGTATCTGCGGAGAGCTTGCCACGGACCAGGATTGGGCTGAAGAATTTGTTTCATTGGGAATCACTTCCCTGTCGATTTCGATTTAAATATACATATTTATTCACTTGAAATTGAAGGATTTATACATTTCTTTTGTGAATATGAGCCATGGTTTATGCATAAACCGTGGCTTTTTTTATGTAAAATGATAAAAATGTGTATTTTTATGCAAAAAGTATTGCATAAATTTAAACTAGGTCATATAATCACATCATGCAGAGGAATTTAACAGACTAAAGTAACAAAGAGGTGGCGCAAATGAAAAAAATTATCTCAACTTTATTAATTACCGCTGTAGCACTTACACTTACAGCATGTGGCGGATCCGTAAAGGAAAACACAGTTTTCTCAGCTGATGATCTTCCCGGAAAAGTGATCGGTGTACAGCTTGGAACAACCGGTGATATTTATGCATCGGATTACGAAGCAGAAGGTTCTACGATCGAGAGATTCTCAAAGGGAACCGATGCAGTACAGGCTCTTCTTCAGGGCAAGGTTGACTGCGTAATCATCGACGAACAGCCGGCTAAGGCCTTTGTTAACAAGAATGAAGGCAAGCTTGAAATCTTAGACGAGCCCTTCGCTCTTGAGGAATATGCGATCGCTGTAGCCAAGGAAAATAAAGATCTTACCGAAAGCATCAACGGAGCTCTTCAGACTCTCAAGGACAACGGCACAATCGATACTATCGTTAAGAACTACATCGGCGATGACACGAAGGGTACATGCCCTTACGTTAAGGATGAATCCAATACAGGAGCAAATGGTACACTTACCATGGCAACCAATGCTTTCTTTGAGCCCTATGAGTTCTATGAAGGCGGTAATGTAGTAGGTATCGACGTTGAAATGATGCAGGCTGTATGCGATATCCTGGGCTATAACCTTCAGATCGAAGATATGGAATTTGATTCCATCATCGCAGCTGTTCAGACAGGTAAGGCAGACATCGGTGTTGCAGGCATGACTGTTACCGAAGAACGTCTTCAGAACATCGATTTCACCGATTCTTATGCAACTGCAACTCAGGTTATCATCGTTCGTAAAAATAAATAAGCAGGTTACACCAAAAATTCTCCCGCCTTCCCGGTGATTTTCTCCTCTGGAAAATCGCCAACCCTCACGCATACGGGAAGGCCGGGAGGCGCCATTTGGGCATTCCCTAGTGGCGGAATTTTTGATAACATATAAGACGGATGGGCTTTGCTCAACCGTCTTCTTGTGTTTGGGGCTCTGCGATTATATATCACACCGCAGACCCGCCCCCGCTCTTGATATTTGCGATTTCGGTTCTGCGATTGTGTGTCACACCACAGACCCGCTTTCGCTCCTGATATTTGCGGTTTCGGTTTTGCGATTATGTGTCATACCGCAGACCCGCTTTCGCTTATATTTCGCTCGTCACGATACTAAGCTCGAAAATACCTCGCTAAGTATCGACGGCTCAACAAAGTCTGCTTGCATAACACATAATCGTAAAACCTGTAAGAAGCATCTGGCAGAAGGGATAGCTGAGAACCGCGGTGTGACACACAATCGCAGAACCGGGACAGAAACATATTCCGGCAGTGATTTGGAATCTTGCGGTGTGATATATAATCGCAGAACTTAAGAGGAGACGGCTGAAGACACATTTATATGGTATATTGTTTCAGAGGGTATTAATTTAACGAGATGGAGATTTGGTTTTGAAAGAAGAGTTTATTCAGAAATTTACACAGACGTTTATAACTGATGACAGATACAAGTACTTTATCGATGGTCTTAAGATTACGCTTCTTATTGCGGCGTTGGCTGCTTGTATCGGTATTGTCATCGGTTTCCTGATTGCGATTATTAAGGTGACATCTGAGAGAACCGGAAAGCTTAAGCTTCTTAATGTTTTAGCAAACATTTATCTTACGGTTATAAGGGGAACACCTGCTACGGTTCAGCTTCTTATTATGTACTATGTAATCATGCAGAGCAGTAACAATAAGATTTTGGTAGCGATTCTTACCTTCGGTATTAACTCAGGTGCGTACGTTGCGGAAATCGTGCGTTCCGGTATTTCATCAATTGACCGTGGTCAGTTTGAAGCGGGCCGAAGCCTTGGTTTTACCTATGGTCAGACCATGTGGTATATCATAATACCTCAGGCCTTTAAGAATGTTCTTCCTGCCCTTGCCAACGAATTTATCACACTGTTAAAAGAGACATCCGTGTCCGGTTATGTGGCACTTAACGATTTGACGAGAGCAGGAGATCTGGTGCGAAGCCGTACCTATGAAGCATTCTTCCCTCTTATTACCGTTGCTCTTATCTACCTCACCCTGGTAATATTCTTAACCATGGGAGTGTCTAAATTAGAGAGGAGGTTACATACCGGTGACAGATAATAATGTTTTATTCGAAATAAAGAATCTCACGAAGACCTTCGGAAAGACGCAGGTACTTCGTGGAATAAATACAACCATTAAGCAGGGTGAAGTCCTTGTTATAATCGGACCTTCCGGTTCCGGTAAATCCACTTTTTTACGTTGCTTAAATCTTCTTGAAGAACCCACCGACGGTGAGATTTTCTTTGAAGGCAATAAGATTAACGATAAGTCCTGTAATGTGAATCTTCTTCGCGAGAAGATGGGAATGGTATTCCAGCAGTTTAATCTATTCCCCCACATGACGGTCAAGAAGAACATAATGCTCGCACCCATGAAACTATTAAAAATGAGCGAAGAAGAAGCTTCAGAAGTTGCTGACAGATTGCTTGAGCGTGTCGGACTTCCCGATAAAGCAAATGCCTATCCCGGCCAGTTATCCGGCGGTCAGAAGCAGCGTATTGCCATTGCCCGAAGCCTTGCCATGAATCCCGATGTAATGCTTTTTGACGAGCCTACATCAGCTCTCGATCCTGAAATGGTAGGTGAAGTATTGCAGCTCATGAAGGAACTTGCGGAATCCGGCATGACCATGGCGGTTGTAACCCATGAAATGGGTTTTGCAAGAGAAGTCGCTTCCCGTGTTGTCTTTATCGATGACGGTGTCATCCAGGAAGATGAAAAACCGGAAGAGTTTTTCGGTAATCCCAAAAACGAAAGATTGAAAGAGTTTCTTTCTAAAGTATTATAAAGATTCAAAAGCACAAGATTGTTTTTTCTTGTGCTTTTTTGCTTTATTTTTCCTAATTGGTTAAAATGACTTTAACTTGTAAATCCCTGTGTTACTATCAAAGAAGAGCTTATAAGGAGGTTTTATCATGAGCGTAAGAATTATTGTAGCTAAAGATTATGATGAGATGAGCCGTAAGGCAGCAAACATCATTGCATCACAGATTATTATGAAACCCGATTCGGTTTTGGGCCTTGCAACAGGTTCCACTCCCATCGGTACATACAAAGAACTTGTTAAGAAATATGAAAATAAGGAGCTTGATTTTTCTGAGATCACAACAGTAAACCTTGATGAATACAAGGGACTTTCAAGAGAACATGACCAGAGTTATTACTACTTCATGCATGACAATCTTTTTGATCATGTAAATTTACGTAAGGATGCTTCTTTTTTACCTGACGGTACAAAAGCTGATTCTGAGAAAGAATGTGCAGAATATGAAGCCAAGGTAGCATCACTCGGCTATGCAGATTTACAGCTTCTCGGTATCGGAAGAAACGGTCATATCGGTTTCAACGAGCCCGGCGATGTTTTTGTAAAAGATACCCACGTAGTTGATCTTACAGAAAGCACCATCGATGCCAATAAGCGTTTCTTTGCCTCAGCTGATGATGTTCCGAAGCAGGCGCTTTCCATGGGTATCGGAACCATCATGCATGCAAAGACAGTCCTTCTTCTTGCAAGCGGTAAGGACAAGGCAGAGGCTATCAAGAATTCCTTCTTTGGCCCCGTAACTCCTCAGTGCCAGGGTTCCATCCTTCAGTTCCATTCAAATGTTATCGTTGTATGTGACGAAGATGCATACAGCCTCGTGAAATAATACATGAAAAGGGAGAGCACCGCTCTCCCTTTTTTGGACCAGGGGGACGGGGTTTGTGGTCCATGTGGCCCACAAACCCCGTCCCCCTGGTCCACATTAAGAAAATCTAAATATATTCTATCGATTATTTTCTTTATAAAAATCTAAAGTAAGAGTATACTATTATATGATGCCCTACTATGGAAAAGAGGGCCTTTAGGAGAAAAGTATGCTCATAAGTTTTGTTATTCCCTGCTACAGGTCTGAACTTACAATTAAAAGCGTCGTGGATGAGATTAAGGAGTCCATGGCTGCGCTTTCTGAATATTCTTTTGAAATTATTTTAGTTAACGATGCTTCCCCCGATAATACTCTTGCAGCCATTAAGGATCTTGTAAGAGAGAATAAGAACATAACGGGAATTGATTTCTCTACCAATTTCGGTCAGCACTCCGCCCTTATGGCAGGCCTGAGAGAGACCAAAGGCGACTATGTGATTTGCCTTGATGATGACGGTCAGACTCCTGCCAACGAAGTACATAAACTGATCGATGCTCTTAACAACGGCGCCGATGCCGTATATGCAAGTTATGATAAAAAGAAACACTCCGCTTTCAGAAATTTCGGTACATTCATGAATGAGAAAATGGCGGAGGTGATGCTCGGAAAACCCAAAAATATTTTTGTATCCAGCTATTTCGGTGTAAAAAGATTCATCGTTAATGACATGATAAATTATAAAAATGCTTACCCTTACGTGATCGGCCTTGTGCTTCGAAGCACCAAGAATATCGTTAATGTTCCCGTACATCACAGAAACAGAGAAGTAGGCAGCAGCGGATACACATTTTCGAAGCTCTTAAATCTCTGGATCAACGGCTTCACCGCCTTTTCCGTAAAGCCATTACGTATCTTCACTGCCATCGGAGCGCTTTTTGCATTTATGGGCTTCATCTATGGCATATATACAGTGATCAAGAGATTTATCTACACAGACATCCCCATGGGATACTCCGCATTGATGAGCGCAGTTGTATTCACTGCCGGTATGATCATGCTGATGCTTGGCATGATAGGAGAATATGTGGGCAGGATCTACATAAGCTTAAACAATTCTCCTCAGTATGTAATTCGAGAGAAAATAGTACATGAAGAAAAATAGATTGATTTTTGAGGCTTGCTTATCGATCGCCCTGGCAGCGGTAATAATCATTCTTGCCACCATCTCTTTTTCCGGTAAAAAGAAAGCCTACGATGTAATAGTTTTCGGAGACAGCATTATAGGTAATGACAGAACCGAGAATTCCGTCACCGCATTCTTGGAAAAAGAATCAGGCCTTAAGTGCCTTAACGCTGCGTTTGGAGGAACATGTCTTACCGGTATGGATTCCGGGACTCCCGGTGAAAAAGAAGGTTTTTACTCGGTCTATGAAATATCCGAGGCTTTTGCGGCCGGCGATATAGAAAGACTGACTATGGCGGCTTTCCCGGAAAAGCTAACCGCAAGATATTATTTTGAAGACACGGTAAAAGAACTCGGCCGTGTTGATATTAAAAAGACAAAGTACATTATAATTCAGGCCGGCACCAATGATTATCTGAGCGGTGTCAGCGTAAAGGGAGAGGATAAAATAAGCTTTTATGAAAGTCTTCGGAAAACAGTCGAAAACTTTAAAAAGGCAGCTCCTCATGCTGAGATAATAATCCTGACACCCTGCTTTAATGATATTTTCCCCGGGGATGAAAGAAATTCTTTAAACTACAGTTTCGACGGGGGCGGAACTATTGAAGACTATGTAAATGCAGAGCTTTTATATGGAAAAGAATACGGAATTCCCGTGATCGACAATCTTCATGGCTCTAAGATAAATGAAAATACATATGAACAATACCTTCTTGACGGATTACATCCTAATACGGAAGGAAACAGAGAGATTGCTGCAACGATATGGAACTTTATAGCCCAAAAGACTCAGTAAAGTTAATAAAGAACCGGATTGGAAACGTGGGAGTGACTGCGTTACTTACGACCCTTGCGGTGGGTATCCTTACTCACATGCCGGCTCTTGTATCTGAAATTCCCAACCATGATGGATTACAGAGCATGTATTTCGATCAGAACATGATCACATCCGGCCGATGGTTTTTAGGCCTTGCATGCGGTATTTCATCATATTATTTCATACCCTGGCTCACAGGGATTCTTTCGCTTATTTATCTCGGGATCGCTGCCGTTATATTGGTGAAGCTCTTGGATATAAAGAATAGCCTTGTGGCAGGTCTGACGGGTGCACTCCTTGTGACATTTCCCGTGATCGCATCTGATTTTGCATACGTATTCACCATGGACGGATACATGCTGGGAGTGCTTCTTTCGATTCTCAGCGTATATCTTGTAAAGGCGCATAAATGGGGCTTTTTATTGGGAGGCATTGCGCTTTCCTTCAGCATGGGCATCTATCAGGCCTATCTTCCCCTTGCCATAGTCCTTTCCATGTACATGGTGATGGTGCGCTTGTTTGCGCCCGGCGAAGGAACCGTTACTAAAAGGATCACAGATTCTCTTAAATATCTCTACATGGGAGTTATCGGCGCAGGACTTTATTATTTGCTCCTTAATATACTTCTTAAGATTCAGGGAAAAGAACTTGATACCTATCAGGGGATTGATTCTCTCGGAACCGCCGGCGGTTTTGATTTAATTAATACCTTAAGATCCATGGTTTCAGATTTTGTAACCTTTTCGATAAAAGGTAATGTGCTTTTTACGAATGCGCTTACATTAGCTTTATTCTTATGCTTCATGGCGGTGTCCGTTATAGCGTTTACAGCACTTATCATAAAAAGAAAGTATTATAGGAACCCCTGGTTTTATATAGCTTTGGCGGTATTTGCCATAGCTTTGCCCTTCGCATTTAATGTGATCTTTGTGATCTCTCCTGAAGTAAATTATCACCTTCTCATGAGATATCAGTGGGTGCTTATTTATATCATGGGATTATCCATAGCAGACAGAGCAATTAATGCATACAGCTTCGGAAACATGAAAAACGGCCTCTTGTGGGCAGTGCTTCTTGCCGGCGCGCTTTCTTCTTTCTGCTTTGCCCTTCAGGATAATATCGCATACTCAAATCTGAATAAGAAATATGAAAAAACATATGCCTATACCGTAAGACTTCTTGATCGCATGGAAACTACGGAAGGGTATTATCCCGGAATTCCCGTGTATATGATCGGCGTTATCGGTGACAAAAACTATCCCGTTACGGATATAACCGGTCCCGTTACCGAAAGCATGATCGGATTAAACGGAGACTTTTTGATATATCGCCCTGAAAACTACGCTTTATTCTTTAAATACTATCTCGGAACGGAAGTAAATTTCGTGGATATAGACGAATATCAGTATTATTATGAAGACTGGTATCAGGAAATGCCCGCATTTCCGCTAGAAGGTTCAGTCGTGATCCGCGACGGAATCATGATAGTCAAGACTGAAAATAAAAACGAATAGGAGACGCTATGGTATCACTGATAATACCTTCCTACAACGAAGAAGAAAATATAAAGATCACCGCGGATACGCTTACAAAGATAATGGACGAAACAGGCGAAGACTACGAGCTTCTTTTTGTAAATGACGGTTCAAAAGACGGAACATACGAAAAGATCCGAGAGGTTTCAAGTGAAAATCCGCATGCAAAGGGAATTTCTTTTTCCAGAAACTTCGGAAAAGAAGCTGCCATATTTGCCGGACTTTCCGCAGCAAGCGGAGACGCTGCAGTGGTTCTTGACTGCGATCTGCAGCATCCCCCCACACTTATCCCCGACATGCTTAAGCTTTGGCATGAAGGATACGAAGTGGTTGAAGGCGTAAAATCCTCCAGGGGAAAAGAAGGCATCTTCCACAAAGCTGCAGCGGGACTTTTTTATGACATTATGAGTAAGCTCATAAAGATCGATATGAGAGCAACCTCCGATTATAAGCTTATGGACAGAAAAGTAGTGGACGTACTCCTTAATCTGACTGAAAGAAATACTTTCTTCAGAGCGCTTACCTTCTGGGTTGGCTTTAAGACCACCAAGCTTGAATATGAAGTGCAGGAGAGAATGCACGGAACTACCAAGTGGTCCTTCACGAGCTTGCTTAAATATGCGATAAATAATGCCACCAGCTTTTCAACTCTGCCCTTGCAGATCGTGACATTTTTAGGCACGATCTCAATTATCGGAAGCGTAATATTAGCTGTTCAGACACTGATCAAATACTTCAGAAAGGATGCTGCACCGGGTTTCCCCACGGTTATTTTGCTGATACTTTTGATCGGCGGCTTTATCATGCTGAGCCTCGGCATCATAGGTCACTACATTGCCCGCATCTATGAAGAGGTAAAGGGCCGTCCCCGGTATATCGTCTCCGAGACTACTGATAATTTAAAGGGAGCTTTTTAATGGGAGATACTTCTGTAAAAAGAAAAAGAAACGGAAATATTGAACTCCTTCGCATGGTGGCAACTTTTATGGTGATCATGCTTCACTTGTATGGAAAAAGTGGACTCTTGGTACCTCTAAGTGAGGATGGCTCCATAAACGCTCATTTGGTGGCTATATTCGAAGCTATATGCATTTCCTGTATCAATATCTATGTGCTGATTTCAGGTTATTTTCTTGTTACCGCCAAGTTTAAAATTGGAAGACTTTTAGAGCTTATATTTGAAACCATGTTTTATGGTGTTCTTGTGTTCGCAATTGCCGTTGCCACAGGCTTAACCTCTTGGGGAGATATGGCATTAAATGACAAATTGAAAGTAATATTCCCGGTTCACATGGGTGTTTACTGGTATGTATCGGTATATTGCATTTTCTATTGCATGATGCCGGTGTTAGCTGCAGGTGTAGGAGCTATCGGTAAAAAAGCACATTTGACAGTTATCTGGCTTATGCTTATTTACTTAAGCATTTTTAAATCCATAGTACCCTTCAGACCCGGAATAGAAGATAACGGCTACAGCATAGAGTGGTTTTTGACTCTATTTTTAATAGCTTCTTACATGAGACTTTACGGAATAAAATGGCTTGATAGTTATAAAAAAGGTTTGGCTGTTTTTGCAGGAGCCACGGCTTTAATTTATTTAGAGTATTTTGCAATCCAAATGGTATTAAAGTACACAGGAAAGCTTAATTTTATCAGTACGGTTTCTTATCATTATAATCATATATTTGTTTTACTTGCAGCCATGGGCTTATTTGCAACTTTCCTTCATAAAAAGGAAATGAGCGTACGTCTGTCTAAGATTGTATGCGCTCTAAGCCCCATGACTCTTGGCATATATTTATTCCATGAGCATGAGCTTATAAGATTTGAATGGCAGAAATGGCTTCACGTAAACGACCTTTCTGATTATAATCCTGTCATGTTTATTCTTGCTTCCTTTGGAATAGGCCTGATCGTGTACGTTGCAGGTACATTTACAGATTATATAAGAATTCAGATTTTTAAGTTATGTAAACTTGCAGTCAATAAGACTAAGCTTGCTGACTTGCTTAAAAATATAGATAATGCGGTGAATAATGGAGCAAATTAGAAAATATTATGTAAACTTAATAGACAGCAAATCCTATAAGCGAATCACCGCTTTTCTTTTTCCCGTGCTCATCATTATTTATGCTTATATCAAGGTAAATAAAGGCGGAGACATTACGGATACCACCTACAGTTACGGTAACTTTGTAAATATAAATAAGCTGGACGGCATGTGGTATTATTCCACCTTTTATGCAAACCTTTTGGGAAATCTTTTTACCAAGCTACCATTTGGGCACAGAATGCTTTTTCTTAATATCTACACAGGTATTTTCAAAGCTTTGGCAGGTCTTATTTCTTATTTCTTTTTTACCTATACCGAAGAAATAAAATTAGACAGGAATTTAAGCTTTCTGGGCGCTGTAGTTGCAGTTGGTCTTGCCTGGTGCCCTACCGCGACGCTTTATAATTACCTTACTTATTTCTTCTTTCTCACGGCAGCAGTGCTTTTGTATTTAGGCATTGTCAGAGATAGAAATCTTTATCTTATACTTGCAGGATTCTCTTTGGGATGTAACTTTTTTGTCCGTTTACCCAATATCGCGGAATGTGCGCTGATACTTCCTCTTTGGATTTATTTTGCCCTGGAAAAAGAAGATATAAAGAAAATCGCGGGTAAAACACTTACATGTATTCTGGGCTTTTTCCTTGCCTTCATACCGGGAGTGATTCTGATCGCTTGTACAAGAGGCTTTGGCGAGTATTTTACCGGCATAGGTGAGCTTTTTTCCATGACGGATCAGGCTACGGGTTATTCCCCTTACGGAATGGTTCTTTTGATCATACAGGCTTATATTAAGGCCTTCAGATTTTTTGTGCCCTTTCTGATCGTAATCCTGATCGCTCTTTTGATGGATTTACTTTTGATTAAAAAGCATCTTTTAAAAGAGATATATGCCTATGCAATAGTTGCAATCCTTGTGCTTGCTTCACTTTTTTACGAATATAAAAAGAACATTTTTAACTTTAATTATCATACACTGGAATCAGTCTATAACCTGGGAGCTGTTTTTACTTTAGTTACGGTTATAGTATTCTTAATGGTAATATTTTCAGGAAAGAATTCTTTTACCAATAAAGAGAAGCTGATAGCACTGATAGCCGGAGTTGTTCTTGCCATAACACCCATTGGCAGCAACAATGAGATATATTCTAATCTCAATAACATGTTTTTTGTGATTCCCGCATTTTTATTTGTATTAATGCGATTTGCACCGGAGGATCATTTTAGACCTGCCCGATTTGCGCTGGCGGTTTTTGTATTTGCTTTCTTTTTCCAGAGTATTCTCTGCGGAGGAATTTATATCTTCAGAGACGGCGCCGACGGTAAGATGAATGTGGCAGTGGATAATGATGTTTATATTGGCATGCGAACGACAGCTATTCATGCTGAACGTCTTGAAAGTGTTACAGAGATCTGGAATGAGAATGGACTAAAAAACAGGCCGGTTTTATTATACGGTGATTGCCCCGGACTAAGCTTTTACCTTGAAAGCCCTCCGGCCATTTCCACCACATGGCCGAGTCTTGAATCCTTCTCCGCGGAGAAGTTTATTGAAGACATGGATGCTCTTAATATGTCCATTGAAAAGGGCGAGGCAGCCCCTCCCGTTATAGTTGGCGAGAACCCGGGGAGCGAAGTGAAAAAAGAAATTCTTAATGAATTTTTAGATAAATATGATTATATGGAAGTCTATGCTAACAATATGTTTAAAGTATATCTTCCGAAGGAGCTAAATTAATATGAGCGATACAAATAAAAACATGATCCAGACAAAGCAGGAATTTGCAATTAGATTTAACGTCCCTCCTTATACGGGAAAAGAAATGGATTATATAAAGAAAGCCGTGGCCAATCAGAAGATCTGTGGTGACGGAGAATTTACCAAGAAGGATAATTCATGGTTAGAAGAGAGAACCGGTACAGCCAAGGCTCTTCTCACTACCTCCTGCACCCACGCTCTTGAAATGGCGGCACTTCTTACCAATATCAAAGAGGGCGATGAAGTTATAATGCCTTCTTTTACCTTTGTATCAACGGCTGATGCTTTTGTACTCAGAGGCGCAAAGATCGTATTTGTGGACATCCGTCCCGATACCATGAACATTGATGAAACCAAAATAGAAGCAGCCATAACTGACAAGACCAAGGCTATTGTTCCTGTTCATTATGCCGGAGTTGCCTGCGAAATGGATACCATTATGGACATTGCCAAGAGACACAACCTTTATGTAATAGAGGATGCGGCTCAAGGTGTTATGTCAACCTATAAGGGCAGAGCTTTAGGCTCCATCGGTGATTTCGGTTGTTTTTCTTTCCACGAGACCAAGAATTATTCCATGGGTGAAGGCGGAGCCCTTCTGATCCGCGATAAGGAAAAGATTGAAGAAGCGGAGATCATCCGTGAAAAGGGTACCAACAGAAGCCAGTATTACAGAGGCCAGGTTGATAAATATACCTGGATGAATTTTGGTTCTTCCTATCTTCCTTCCGAGCTTAACGCGGCATATTTATATGCACAGCTCGAGCTTGCGGACGAGATCAACAAGCAGAGATTGGGATCTTTCACAAGATATATGGAAGGACTTTCCGATCTGCGTGATGCGGGACTTATTGAACTTCCCGTTATTCCTGAAGGCTGCACGGCTAATGGTCACATGTTCTATGTAAAGGCCAAGGATCTTGCCGAAAGAACTGCTTTGATCGATTATCTGCTTGAATACGGTGTTTATTCCGCATTCCATTATGTGCCTCTTCATTCAGCACCCGCCGGGATCAGATTCGGCCGATTCAACGGTGAAGATGTATATACCACCAAAGAAAGTGAACGTCTCACAAGACTTCCCATGTACTATGGATTAAAAGAAAGTCAGGTAGACTATATCGTATCGAAGGTAAAAGCATTCTATGGAAAATAATCAGGGTTCCTATAAAAGAATACTGAGAATTGCCTTTTATATCGTGGCGTCTGCCCAAATAGTAATGGGCCTTATGTGGTTTTTGATTAATGCTAAAGAAACAGGCTTCGTAAAGAGCGGTTTATTTTTCATATTGCTTTTGGCATTAGCATTCTTTTTCATAAGAGTGATTGGGAAAGGTTCATGGCTTAAGGTTTTATTCAGGGCTTTGTATGTTACTACGATCCCCGTGGTGTTATTTTCGATCTGCTTCGCGATGCCTAAAATAACTCCTTCGTGTGAGAAGTCCCCCGGGTTCTTACTTGCGAATCACACCTTAGTCGGCCATCTTTCCGAATTCGGATACTACCTTGGGAATGATCTGGTATCGGTTCACGGATCCGAACTGGTTCATATAGATACCAATCCCGATTTGATGATATCGGAGCTCGGAAACTGGATTGAGGAAGAATATCCCGATAAAGCCGAGAGAGAATATCATTATTATTGGCTTTCTAAAAGCGCTTTCGCAATATGGAAGAAGGACTTACTGATCCGTAATACGGCTGAAATTTTAGAGTATACATTTACTCCTTACGCCCCCATGATCATAGAAAAGTTTTCCGTAAGAAACACGGATTTACCCATGATAAAGAAGCAGTTTTCAGAGCTTGCACCGGGCTTTTCCAATTTTTATTACAGATTTTCTTTTACAGGATTTCTGGTATTGAGCATATTGGCGCTTTTTATGGATTTTAAAAAGAACATAAAAAGTCTTATCCCGGTTTTATGCATATCAACGCTGATCGCACTGATCCTGTGGTGGATAAGTCCCCGTGGATTTGACTTTAGAAGAGGCTTATTTATTACCATTCTTTACGGATTATGGTTTATAAAGGTTTTATTTAATAATAAAGAAACACTCACTCCTGTTTCGGAGTAGACCCGGGAGCGAGATTAAATAAGAAACGGATTCGGGCATGACTTTTTTACAGTGCTTAATGACTATTTTAATACTTACGGTTGTACCTGCCATATTGGGGCTTGGCTTCTTTGATAAAAAGAGCGAGGCCTCCTTGTCGTTATGCCTTGTGGAAGGATATATCTTCTTTTTCGCTGTTTTCCAGGCGGTAGCGGTTCCTTTCATCATAAGAGAAAAGACCCTTACCCAAATGCTTTCCGTATTGATACCGGTATACTCGATCCTTATGGCGATTTCGGTATTTTTCTTTGTACTGAATATTGTCCGCAGGAAAAAGCAGGGATTCGTGCCGGCAAAAGAAGTGTACTACTTATCAACATCAGAGATCATTTACCTGGGGCTTTTCCTGGCACTGATTCTTTTTCAGATTTACAAAGCGATTTTCTATGTGTATGCAGACGGTGACGATGCTTTTTACATAGCCACGGCACAGGTCGCAGATCAGTCCGATCTTATGTATTTAAGAAATCCCTACATGGGCGATGGCATGGGATTAAATTACCGATACGTGATCGCGCCGTTCCCCATGATAATAGCTTCAGTCGCAAGGCTTACGGGACTTAAGTCGGCTACCGTGGCCCACATATTTTTGTCACCTGTCCTTATTCTGGTTACGTATTTGATCTACTATGAGATCTCAAAGATTTTATTTAAAGAAGATCGTGAGAAGCGTTACATGTTTTTATCATTGCTTGCGATCTTCGTGATCTTCGGTAATTATTCGACGAGCACGGCGGAGACTTTTTTACTTACACGTTCCCGTCAGGGAAAAGAAGCTTTGGCGAATATCATTCTTCCCTTTTTATTCTTAATGTTTTTAAAGATTGCGGAAGATATAAAGAAGCTTAAGTTTACACATTTCTGCATGCTCACATTGACCATGCTCGGTGCGGCTCTTACCAGTGTTTTTGCCAATATTCTTGCGCCTCTCATGCTTGGACTTTTTGTGCTCTATGCGATTTACAGAAAGGCAGGCTTTAAGAATATTTTCTTACTCTGTCTTCCTGTTTTGCCTAATATTATATTTTTACTTATCTATTTTGTGGAAGGATAAAGATGCAGGCAGTATTTTCTTTTTACGAAAAAGCATTTGAAAATATGGCATCCTTCTCAGGCTCGGGACTGGTTCTGGAGCTTTTCTTCCTGTGCCTGTTATTTTTGTTTTTTAAGCTGGATGAGGATTACAAGAAGCACATGCTGCTTTATTTTCCTTTGGTGGTTTTAGTCATATATTTCATGCCCATCTGGGCTGTGTATACATCACTTCGCGATGACTCGGAGATTTTATACAGGATCTTCTGGCTCATTCCCATGGGTGTTGTGGTGTGCTTTTCGTGCGTTACGGCGATTTCCATGCTTCCTAAAAACGGCTTCAGACATTTTGCATTTTTGGGAGCGGTTCTTTTACTTATTTTTTCAGGGGAATATACCTATGGAAGCCCTTTTTACTCGCCGGCGGAAAATATCTACCATGTGCCGGATTCGGTCGTTAAGATATGTGAAGAGATCGAAGTTCCCGGGCGTGAGATCAGAGCCTGCTTCCCGGAGGAACTGGTATCCAATGTGCGCCAGTATTCTTCAGTCGTGTTCTTAACCTACGGCAGAGCTTCCCTCATCACCAATTACCGTGAAGTAAGCCCTATACAGGAACTCTTAAGAGAAGATATAATAGACACGAAGAGCCTCATAAAGGAGCTTCGAAGAACCGATACACCCTATCTCGTTATTTCGGAAGATAAGCTTTTTACGGACAGTTTGTGGGACTATGATTTTGCCTATGTGACCACAGTGGAAGGCTATGACATATATTTGGACAATACAGCATATATCGGCCTTTGGGACGATCAGGAGGATTTATGGACAGAATAGCGGTTATAGTACCCTGCTACAATGAAGCACTTACCATCGGTAAGGTTGTTAAGGATGTTAAAGATGCGCTTCCCGATGCAACAGTTTATGTTTATGACAATAATTCCAAGGATGACACTGCGAAGATCGCAGAAGAAGCGGGTGCCACAGTGCGTCATGAATATTTACAGGGTAAGGGAAATGTTATAAGAAGAATGTTCCGCGAAATAGATGCAAAATGCTATCTCATGGTGGACGGTGACGATACATATCCCATGGAATATGCACGCGCGATGTGCGATCTTGTTCTAAATGAACAGGCCGACATGGTGGTGGGAGACAGACTTTCTTCCACATATTTTACGGAAAATAAGAGACCTTTCCACAATTTTGGAAATTCCTTTGTGCGTTTTTCCATTAATCACCTGTTCCATACTAAGATAAAGGATATCATGACAGGCTACAGGGCTTTCAGCTTTAATTTTGCAAAGACCTTCCCCATTTTGTCCAAGGGCTTTGAAATTGAGACAGAGATGACCATTCATGCTGTCTATAACAATATGGACATAAGAAATGTGGTAGTTGAATATCGCGACCGTATGGAAGGCTCCGAATCAAAGCTTTCCACATATTCTGACGGTCTTAAGGTAATCGGCACCATCATAAGATTATTTAAAAACTACAAGCCGTTTCAGTTTTTTACGACCATTGCAGTTGCTTTATTTTTGGTGGCAGCAGGTTTCTTTATCCCGGTATTCATTGAATATCTTGAAACCGGCATTGTAGAGCGATTTCCCACTCTCATTACCTGCGGTTTTGTATTGATGGCGGCGATCCAGTGCTTCTTCTCCGGCGTGATCCTTTCCACCATGGCAACCAAAAACCGACGGGATTTTGAACAGACATTAATCAATATGCATTTCTCTGAAAAAGAAATGTAATCGAGGTATTTATGATAGGAATTTTAAAGAAGCTTCGAGTGCTTTTAGATAGAAAACAGAAACTTCAGATGGTGGGGCTTGTCCCGTTAATGATCATCGGCGCGGCCTTTGAAACCGCCAGTATCGCATTGGTACTCTCCGTTGTAACAGCCATCATCACTCCCGAATCTCTTGAAAAGAATAAGTTCGTCTACTTTTTCTATAATGCCTTCGGATTCAAGGATGTAAAGACCTTTACTATTGTATCCATGGTATTACTGATCGGAGCATTTATTCTTAAAAATGTATATTTATTTCTGGAATGGAAGGTCCAGTACGCATTTGTATACAGAAATCAGTTCAACACATCTGAAAAGATGCTTAAGAGCTATTTAAAGCGTGGCTATGAGTATTACCTTTATGCTGATACCGCAGTGGTGCAGAGATCCATTACAAGTGACGTAAATAACATGTACGGTCTGATCCTGTCCCTGCTTACCATAGCATCCGAAGCGGTTGTGGCAGCATCTCTTATCGTGATGATATTCCTGGTGGAGCCTTTAATGTGTGTTATCATCGGCATTCTTTTGCTGGTTACCATGATAGTGATAACCAAGATCTTAAAGCCCGTGATGCACAGATCCGGTCAGGAAAATCAGGATTTTTACGCAGGACTTTTTAAATGGATATCCCAGATCGTGCAGGGTATCAAGGAAGTCAAGGTAACGGGAAAAGAAAAGTATTTCATCAATGAATACAAGAAATGCGGCACGGGATATGTCAATGCCGTTGAAAGATATTCTTTATACAATAACACGCCGAAGCTTTTGATCGAGACTGTATGCATAAGCGGAATGATAGGATATCTGCTTGTCATGGTTATTACAGGTCAGGATATTTCCACCAAGGTGCCTTCTTTAAGTGCTTTTGCTTTCGCAGCCATGAAGCTTATGCCTTCGGCCAATAAGATCAATAACCAGATCAATGCGATTTCATTCTTTGAGCCCTTCTTAAAGAATGTATCCGACAATCTTCTTACGGATATTTCCGATGAAAATACGGACATGAGCTTTGTGTTAAAAGAATCCGAAAAGCTTCCCGTTAAGCAGGGGATCACCCTTAAAGATATTACCTACAGGTATCCCAAGACGGAAAAATATATTTTCAAAAATGCCGAGATGGAGATTCCCATCGGAAAGGCAGTGGGCGTTGTAGGACAGTCCGGCGCAGGAAAAACCACCATTGTGGATATTCTTTTGGGACTTCTTGAACTTGAAGGTGGCGGCGTTTACGCCGACAACGTAAATATCAAGGATGATTACAGAGGATGGCTTAAGAACATCGGATATATCCCTCAGATGATCTATATGCTGGACGGAACCATCAGACAGAATGTGGCCTTCGGTGTTTCCGAAGAAGAAATGAGTGAAGAAAGAGTCTGGGAAGTGTTAAAAGAAGCTCACCTGGATGATTTTATAAGATCCCTTCCGGAGGGACTTGATACGGAAATCGGCGAGCGCGGCATACGTCTTTCCGGCGGTCAGCGCCAGAGGATAGGTATTGCTAGAGCCCTTTACAATGACCCTGAAGTCCTTGTACTTGACGAAGCAACCTCCGCTCTTGATAACGATACGGAAGCTGCAATCATGGAATCCATCAATTCACTCCATGGCAGAAAGACCCTCATCATAATCGCTCACAGATTACAGACCATCGAAAAATGCGATATGATCTACCGCGTGAAAGATGGAAAGATAACGAAAGAATAATTTAATAGGGCGTAGCTTACATAAACTGTTTTCACCCCGCTCTCGCTTCGGTCCTCGCGTTCTTGCATTTAAAAATCCCCCGGCATCATCTCATCTGCCGGGGGTTATTACGTTTAGGCGACCGATATAATCGAAATAAAGGCTGTAAGAAGATAAAGGAAGGGCTTTGTATAAACATGTTTGAACCTCTCCACAGCGTCTGCGCTTAGCGAGGTTCTTTCGAGCTTAGCGCGGTTACGCGAGGACCGAAGCGAGAGCGGGGTGAAAACAGTTTATACAAAGCCCTTCCAGGTTTTTTATTGGTTTATTATTTCAATTATATGGTCGCCCACAAGCTTGAGGCCTTTTTCGTTAAGGTTGAAGCCATCTACGTATTCGGTGACATTCTTTTCCGTGATCTTGTAGAAGTAGTTGTCGATTACGGAGATGGTATTGTTTTCTACGGAATAATCTATGATATCCATAGCCATTTTGGAACCGTTGTAATGTGATACAACCATGGATGAAGCAAGCTGAATGCTTCCGTCATCATTACGTACGTATGCAAGGTAGGGTGTGGTCATCATGACTCTTAAGTGAGGATATGCTTTCTGTAGTGAAGGGATAACATGCCTGAGAGCTCCGTTAAAGGTTCGTTCCGGATATCCGGGATCCCATATTTCTCCGCTGGGTACGCCATTAAAGAAATCATTCAAGGAATATGAGAATAAGACGATATCCACTTCATTGAGATCTATGGTATTTAACACCTTATTGAAGTATTCCTGATTTTCTTCGCCATGAACATAGATATGAGTGTTTTTATATTCGTTCTGTTTTCTGAAATCCTTGGAAACAAGGGCATCTACAATGCCTACAGCGGAAAATGCCGTCCATTCGTCATAGTTTAATTCCATATTTACCTTGTCTGAAAATGTGGAATTGTCGGCATACAAATAATCTACCTTGTAGCCTGTCTGTTCTTCGATGTAATCGGGAAGAAGAAGGTCTGAATCGCTGCACTGTAAAGCATTATTTCCGATAACAAGGATGTAAGGCTTTCCGTCTCCGTCCGAATCCTTAATGGGCTGATAGTAGATATAGTCCATGTTCTCTATTTCATAAGCCGTCTCATCGGTTTCTATTTCTACTTCAACTCTGTTTCTTATTTTCCATGTAGCTAACAGGAATACGATTATCAGTATAACTAAGAGCATGATGCCAACCATGATCTTATTGGCAAGTGACAATATATTTTTCTCTTTCATAAAGAATCCTTTCTCTTTAAATTCAGTATGAGTTTACTATCAAAAATCGCAAAAATAAACCCATGACGGCAAGATTAAGAAAATATTCAAAAAAGATAACGAAAAATCAAGGTTTCTTAAGGCTGCGGTCCGCTGCGTTAACTTGTAAACACAGATGAAAAATGATACAATGTCACAGAATGCAGTCTTATGGCCCCGGGCCATTTTACAGATACAAATTGGAGGAACCATGGTTAAAGACGAAGAGTTATGGGGAGAGGGCGAAGAGGTCGTAATCCTTGAGGATGAATATGAGGAAGAACCTTTAGAAACCCTTGCAGACGGAGAAGACTACGAAGAATACAACGACGAATCTTCCGTTGAAGAAAATGTTGAAGTTGAAAAAGATAACTTTGATGAGGAATCTGTTGAATATGATGACGAAGACGATGCGGGACTCGCAGGCTTCTTATCAAGTAACGGAAACCGACTTTTACTTGCTTTTGGTGCGCTTATCGCTCTTGTGCTTATCGGTATAGGTATTGCATTTGTGGGCGGAAAAGCAAGAACTCAGGAGGTTGCGGACTTTGCTGAGATAGGCGCTGATTTTAAAGAGATAGGCATCGTGGGCGAGGAGAATATTAATCTGATATTCGGTAAAGAAGCTGCAAGACTTGCCGATCTCTATGAAGCAAAAGAAAATTATGACTATGATGAAGCCGACGAAGACGGTTTCACGGTCGTTTCTCTTACAGCAACTTCTGTTCTTAAGGACCTGAAGGTTAAGTTTGTAAATTCCAAGAACAAGCTTATCGGTTCTGTTCCCTTTGAAATCGAAGTTACGACTCCCGGCGGAAAAACCGAAAAATGGGTTGATGATGATAAGGACGGTATTATTTATAAGACCGATCTTAGCGGCGGTTCTTATTCCATTAAGCTTGTATCTCTTGACGGATACAAGGAAATGTATGAATTCTCTACTGAGAAAACTTCCGTAACCGTTAAGACCCAGCTTGATTACAAGAAGGTTGATGTCTCCAACGAGATCAAGGACGGAAGTAAGATCGATACTTCCAAGGAAGACAGTAAGGAAAATGAGACCCAGGTTGAATCCAAACTTACCGATACAGTTAAGTTTGTTATGACAGAGAAGGTTCCCAGCTCCGAAGGCTATGCCAAGGTTGATAAGAGTAATGTAGTTGATCCTAAGGTAACTCTTTCCAGCGCATCTCTTACCAGATTTAAGAAGCTGAGTGCTACAAATAACCCAGATGAAGGAAATGGTAACGGAGGCGGTTCCGGCAACGAAGGCGGCTCAGGCAATGAAGGCGGTTCCGGCAACGAAGGTGGCTCAGGCAACGAAGGCGGCTCAGGCAATGAAGGTGGCTCAGGCAATGAAGGCGGCTCAGGCAATGAAGGTGGCTCAGGCAATGAAGGCGGTTCCGGCAATGAAGGTGGTTCCGGTAATGAAGGTGGAAATGGTGGTACAGGAGGAGAAAACTCGACTCCTGTTGCAACAGTTAGTCTTGCGGCTAATCCCACAACAATATATGTTCCAGTGGAAGGATTAACTTTGGCAACATATACAACAATAACTTACACAGTTAGTGTTACGCCATCGGGCACCAGTTATGGTACGCCAAGCTATAGTTCTTCTAATTCGGCTGTTGCTACTGTTGATGCAAATGGTAAGGTGGTAGCAAAAGCAGAGGGTAAAACAACTATTACTTGTACAGTTACCCCTGAAGGAGGCTCACCTGCCTCAGGCACTATAGAAATTACAGTCCTTAAAGCAGGACTTACCTTAGATGTTGCTAAGAAGGTACTTTTTGTTGGAGAAAGTTTTACACTTAAGGCGACAGATACAATTTCCAATGCTACTTTTACATGGACATCTAGTGACACAAGTGTTGCAACGGTTAGTGATGCGGGCGTTGTTAAAGCCATTGCGGCAAAGGACACCGATAATGGCGCAGAAGTAACTATTAAAGTAACTGACAACGCTGGTGCTAAGGCTGAAATGAAGGTAGTCGTTTATGGTGATCCTGCAAAGAACAACAGACCTCTTACCGACAAGTCCGGAAAACAGCTCTATGTTAAGGATGGTAAGAACTATCGTAAGGCAGTTTATGCAGACTACTACAAGAATGTAGATCTTTTCGTAGAATCTGCAGTTACATATATTTACCACGGCTGGTGGACAATTGACGGAAAGACCTACTACTTTGATACCAACGGAAACAAGGTGACCGGCGAACAGGTTATTTTAGGTGCCAAATATGTATTTGGTTCCGACGGCGTATTAAAGAGCGGAACAGGAGCTTTTGGTATCGATGTTTCCAAGTTTAACGGTACCATCGACTGGAACAAGGTCGCAAAGTCCGGTGTTTCTTTTGCCATCATCAGATGCGGATACAGAGGATATACACAGGGCGGACTTATTTCTGATGAAAAGTTTGCAACCAATATCAAGAATGCCACAGCAGCGGGAGTTAAGGTTGGCGTATACTTCTTTACTCAGGCAATCAACGAAGTGGAAGCCGTAGAAGAAGCTTCAATGGCGCTTTCACAGGTTGCGGGATATAAGCTTTCATATCCTATTTTCTTAGATGTGGAAGGCGTACCTGCAGGCGGACGTGCCAACAACCTTTCGGTAGACCAGCGTACAGCAGTCTGCGAAGCATTCTGTAAGACTGTAACCAACGCAGGATATAAGGCCGGTGTTTATGCCAATAAGTCCTGGTTTACCAACAAGATCAACGCATCAAAACTTACCAACTATACCATCTGGCTTGCCCAGTATGCATCATCACCTACATATACCGCTACAAGATATGATATGTGGCAGTATTCCGATGCAGGCTCCATCAACGGTATCAGCGGTAACGTGGATCTTGATCTAAGCTATGTGGGTTATTAAGAAAATCATAAAGATTTAAGGTACTATACTTTAAAGTTAAAGAGATATCTTTTTATAGAAAGCCACGAAACAATCCCGATTTATACAGGGATTGTTTTCGCGTATCAAAACACATTGAAATTTAAGGAGATTTTATGAAGACTTACCTTGTAACAGGCGGCGCCGGTTTTATCGGTTCCAATTTCATCCACTACATGTTTAATAAATACGGTGATGATATCAGGATCATCAACCTTGACAAGCTTACTTACGCTGGTAACCTTGAGAATTTAAAGGACGTGGAGAACAGAAAGAATTATTCTTTTGTGAGAGCCGATATCTGTGATGCGGCAGCTGTGGAAGAAATATTTACCAAGAATGATATAGATTATGTTGTTCATTTTGCGGCTGAAAGCCACGTGGACCGTTCCATCAGAAATCCCGAAGTATTTGTTAAGACCAATGTTCTCGGAACTTTAGTAATGCTTAACAATGCCAAGGCTTCCTGGGAGGTGTCCGACGGAGTGTACAAGGAAGGTAAGAAGTTTTTACATGTATCCACCGATGAGGTATACGGTTCCCTTGAAGAAGACGGAGGTTACTTCTACGAGACCACACCTTACCAGCCTCACAGCCCCTATTCAGCAAGTAAGGCAAGCTCAGACCTGCTTGTTAAGGCTTATATGGATACTTATAAATTCCCTGCCAACATCACAAACTGCTCCAACAACTACGGACCTTACCAGTTCCCCGAAAAGCTCATTCCTCTTATCATCAATAATGCGCTTCAGGGAAAGAAGCTTCCTGTATACGGCGACGGCAAGAATGTGCGTGACTGGCTCTATGTTATGGACCATGCCAAGGCCATCGATATGGTGATCAATGACGGAAAGCTTTTCGAAACCTACAATGTTGGCGGACACAATGAAAAGCAGAATATTGAAATAATTCACATTATTCTTGATACTTTACGCGAAATGCTTCCCGATTCCGATCCTCGTAAAAAGAATGTATCCGAGGACCTTATCACATATGTGGAAGACAGAAAGGGACATGACAGAAGATATGCCATCGCTCCCGATAAGATCAAAAAAGAAATTGGCTGGTATCCCGAAACCATGTTTAAAGATGGTATCAAGGAAACCATTAAATGGTATTTCGAGCACGAAGACTGGATGAAAAATGTAACCAGCGGTGACTATGTGAAATACGTAAGCGAAATGTATAAGATGTAATTACGGAGGCGTTATGAAAGGTATTATCCTTGCCGGAGGATCCGGAACAAGACTTTATCCACTTACCAAGGCTATATCCAAGCAGATCATGCCTGTATATGATAAGCCCATGATCTATTATCCCCTGTCAACTCTTATGCTTGCGGGAATAAGGGAAGTACTTATTATTTCTACTCCCAGAGATTTGCCTGTATTTAAAGAACTTTTCGGCGACGGAAGTCAGCTCGGAATGAGATTTGAATATGCGGTTCAGGAAACTCCCAGAGGCCTTGCAGATGCCTTTATCATAGGTGCCGACTTCATCGGAAATGATGCGGTTGCATTGGTGCTCGGTGACAATATTTTCTACGGCCAGAGCTTTTCAAGAGTATTGAGACAGGCTTTGGAGCGTACGGAATCTACTCCCGGCGCTACGATCTTCGGTTATTATGTACGTGACCCCAGAGAATACGGCGTTGTGGAATTCGATGAAACCGGAAAGGCTTTATCCATTGAAGAAAAGCCTGAAAATCCCAAGAGTAATTATGCTGTCCCCGGACTTTATTTTTATGATAATGACGTAGTGGAGATCGCTAAGAATGTTAAGCCCTCCAAGCGTGGCGAGATCGAAATTACCAGTATCAACAATGAATATTTGCGTCGCGGAACCCTTCAGGTTGAAAAGCTCGGCCGTGGTTTTGCATGGCTTGATACCGGTAATCATGATGCACTTTTAGATGCGGCTGATTTCGTGGCAGCATTTCAGAAGCGTCAGGGACTCTATATTTCCTGTATTGAAGAAATAGCTTATAAGAGAGGCTTTATCTCAAAAGAACAGCTTTTAAAGCTTGCCGAGCCTCTTATGAAGACCGATTACGGCAAATATCTTGTTGAGGTTGCAAATGGACTCTAGGCTGAAAAGACAGGTGGTTTTGATTACAAGTTTCGGCGTGCTTATGGTGCTTGCCATCGTAGGCTTCGCCAATAAGGATTCTTTTTACAAAAAGAAAGCCGATGTAACGCGCGAGGAGGTTTCCGTGGAAGCCCCCGCTAAAACCACGGACTATTACAGCTGGAGAAACAACGAAGATTTCTTTGATGATGAAGAAACTACCGTAGCCAATCGTATTTTAGAAGAAATGAATACTCTTTCCATGAGAGTTACAAGTGTTGAAAGGGACATTCACATCGAAGTACTTGGCTATGACGGCGAACCTTACAAAGATATTCCTTTTGAATTTGTAATAACCGGACCTGAAAAAAATCAGGAAAAAGAATTTGTAAATAAAGATGAAAGCGGTTTATTTATCATTTCGGGAGTTGAGCCAGGCAGTTATTCCGTTATATTAAAACCTGTTCCCGGCATGAACGTACCCGAAGTTCCTTCCGTTGTGGAGGTATATGATAAAGTCCGCTATACCAAGATACTTGATATAAGATATAAGATCTACGGAGAGTCCGAAGTCAATGAAGACATGGACGATTTAATGATACTTACTTCCCTTGATGAAAGCGCCCGTAACCAGTATACGGAAATAGGTTCTTTTGAAAAGGACAGCTGCTACTACGGGTTAACATTATCGAGTGATTATGAAAATGTGGACTGGCAGGCTTTATATGACGGAGGCGTTCGTTTTGTGATCCTGAGAGCAGGATACAGGGGAGCTTCTTCAGGCAAGCTGGTGGAAGACAGTAAGTTTAAAGAGTACGCAAAGCAGGCGATATCCCATGGCCTTGATGTGGGAGCCTATTTCTTCACTCAGGCAGTTAACCGTGTGGAAGCCGTGGAAGAAGCAAGCGCCGTGCTTACCATGGCGGAAGATCTTAACATCACATATCCCATATTTATAAGATGCGACAGCGCAGGCGGTATGGGAAGAGCCGATAATCTTGATACGGAGGCCCGCACCGAGGTTGCCGAGGCTTTCTGTGAAACCATTAAAAACGCAGGATACGAAAGCGGAGTTTATTTATCAAAGAATTGGCTTAAAACCAATCTTGATGCAGACAGAATTGAACAGTATACTTTGTGGATCTCAGATTTGAAGAGAGAACCCTCTGTCAATGACGTGTTCTTTGATTTCTGGGAATATTCCGTAAAGGGCGAACTTCCCGGTATTGAAGGCGATGTTTCACTTAGTATAAGATATAGATAAGGAGTTATTTATGAAGATTACAGTTGAGAATACCCCTATAGAAGGAGTTAAGATCGTTACACCCAGGGTATTTAACGATGAGCGTGGATATTTTATGGAGACCTACCAGGCAGAAGACTTTAAAGAAGCCGGTATTGATGTGGATTTTGTGCAGGACAATCAGTCAGCTTCCTGCAAAGGTGTACTGAGAGGCCTTCATTTTCAGAAGAACTTCCCCCAGGATAAGCTCGTAAGAGTCATAAAAGGTTCTGTATTTGATGTATGTGTTGACCTTCGTGAAGGTTCAAAGACCTTTGGCAAGTGGGTGGGAGTTGAACTTACGGAAGATAACAAGAAGCAGTTATTTATTCCCAAGGGCTTTGCTCACGGATTTCTGGTTCTTTCCGATTATGCTGAATTTGTTTATAAATGTTCGGATTTCTATCATCCCAATGATGAAGGCGGAATTATCTACAATGATCCTGAGATCGGCATTGAATGGCCCATGGATGAAAACACAAAGCTTATAATGTCAGAAAAGGACCCTAAGTGGGGAACACTTGCAGATTATGTCAAAGATAGATTTGAAAAGTAACAGAAAGCTTATTTGGACGCTTTCAAAGAACGATTTTAAAACAAGATATGCAGGATCTTATTTAGGTGCGGTATGGGCAATGGTACAGCCCGTAATAACCGTGCTTATGTATTATATAGTTTTTGATAAGATTTTTCAGTCAAGAAGCGAAGCAGTAGCAGGGGATACACCAATCCCCTACGTGCTTTTTCTTACAGCAGGGCTCGTTCCCTGGTTCTATTTTTCTGAGGGCTTAATGCAAGGAACTCTGGCCCTTACCCAATACGATTATCTGGTAAAAAAGGTGGTTTTTAATATCGATATACTGCCCGTTATAAAGGTAACTGCAGCAACCTTTATTCATGGTTTCTTTGCTGTGGTATTGCTTGTGATCGCATCGGTATATCATTATTATCCCACCATTTATACCATTCAGATAGTTTATTACAGCATATGCCTGTACTTACTGATATTATCCTTTTCATATATCACATCGGCAATAATGGTATTCTTCAGGGATATATCCCAGATCATATCAATAATCCTTCAGATAGGAATGTGGGCAACACCTATTCTTTGGAATATCGGTAAGCTTTCGCCCACATGGCAGATGATATTAAAGATAAATCCATTAGTTTACATAATATCAGGGTACAGAACCTCCATATGTGAACAGAAGTGGTTTTTCCATGATTGGAAATATACGTTATATTTCTGGTGCTTCGTGGGAGTGTTCTACTTCCTCGGAAGAAGATTATTTACCCGATTAAAAGTCCATTTTGCAGATGTTTTATAAAAGTTAAATTAGGATTAGACAAAATATGACACAAGAAACAGCCATTAAAATCGACAATGTCAAAAAACTTTATAAGCTGTATAACGGCAACAAAGCCCGTGTTTTAGACGCATTGGGACTCTTTAAGAAAAAAGAGTTATATAAACCCCATTATGCTCTTAAGAGAGTGAGCCTTGACATATACAAGGGTGAGACCGTGGGAATCATCGGAACCAACGGCTCCGGAAAATCCACGTTATTGAAAATAATAACAGGTGTTTTAAATCCTACGGAGGGTTCCGTCGAGGTTAACGGACGTATCTCCGCACTGCTTGAACTCGGTGCCGGATTCAATATGGAATACAATGGTATCGAGAATGTTTATTTAAACGGTACCATGATGGGCTTCTCCAAAAAGGAAATCGATGAAAAGCTTCCTTCTATTTTGGAATTTGCTGATATCGGTGATTATGTTTATCAGCCCGTTAAGACTTATTCAAGCGGAATGTTTGTGCGACTTGCTTTTGCTGTGGCAATAAATATCGATCCCGAGATACTTATTGTTGATGAAGCTCTTTCTGTAGGTGACGTATTTTTCCAGTCAAAGTGCTATCATAAATTTGAAGAATTTAAAGCTAACGGAAAGACTATTATTTTTGTGTCCCACGATCTAAGCTCCATTTCCAAGTACTGTGACAGGGTAATGGTCTTAAATAAGGGAGAAAAGCTTGCCGAAGGTAAGCCCAAGGAAATGATAGATGTCTACAAGCAGGTTCTTGTAGGACAGTATGCCAAAGAAAAAGAAAAGATCGATTTTGAGACAGAGAATCATGAATTACTGGAATATGGTAACGGTGATGCTTTCATAAAAGATTATTATCTCACGGATGAAAACGGCACAAAGACTACGGCCATCATCAAGGGAAGCAAGTTTACCATACATTTAAGGGTTCACTTTGAACATGATGTTAAGGATCCCATATTCACATATAAATTTGTAAATGCCAAGGGAGTTGAAATAACCGGTACCAATACAATGTACGAGAAGGTCTTCGTAGCTGAAGCAAAGGCCGGTGATGATTATGATATCACCTTTACGCAGAACATGAATCTTCAGGGCGGAGAGTATATCATGTCTTTTGGATGTACAGGCTATGATGGTGATACATTTGTTGTTTATCACAGAATGTACTATGCATTAAGCGTCCAGGTAATTTCAGACAAAGATACCGTGGGCTATTACGATATGATGAGCGATACCAAGGTAAGTAAAGCGCTTAAGGATTGATTATGATTACCGAGATCAGAGGAAAAGCCACAATCAAATATGTAGATAACAAGGCGGTGGGCATAGAGGATTTTTCCGATAAAGAAAAGAAGCTCTATGACTGTATTAAGAATGCCTCTCCCCTGGAATATGCCGCTTTCTGTGAAAAAGAAAAGGACTATTATTTCATAGAAAACCTGTCAGATATCAGAGCCAACATCGTAAGAGTACTTCCCATAAAAAAGGGAGAAAAAGTGCTTGAGGCAGAAGCGGGAACAGGAGCCGTTACTGTCGGACTCTTTGAGAAGACCGACAATATCACCGTCATGGAAGAAAACCTGAATGAAGCCGGTATATTAACGGAGCGGTTTTATGAAAATCCGGGCTTGACGGTTTATGCCGGAAATAAAAAGAAGGCTTTTGAATGTATTGCGGCGGATTTGAATACTAAGTTTGATTGGATCATTATAAAAGACCCCGCAGATCTTGAATTCATATCGGAACTCATTTCGGAAACGGGCAGAATAGTACTTTTATGTGAAAATAAAATCGGGATTAAATATTTGTCCGGAAACAAATATGGCAGCGAAAAGGACTATTTTACCTCCATTGAAGGCAGGGATAAAAATGCATACACCCTTAATCGCATTGTAAATAAAATACGTAAGTGCGGATTTTCGGATTACCAGCTTTTCTTTCCCTATCCCGATTACAGATTTATGCGTACAATGTTTTCGGGTGACCGAATGCCAAAGCCCGGTGAGTGTGCCGAGAACATAAACAATCTTCAAAGCGACAGAATGGTTTTGTTTAATGAGTTAAGAGCCATTGACGCAGCGGTTCGTGACGGAAGCTTCGCACTGCTTGCCAATGCTTATATGTTCATGATCGGCGGCGGGATGGATACGGTTTATGCCCGCTTCTCCAATGAGCGAGACAGAAAGTACAGTATCTATACGACCATTGAAAAAGATAAAAACGGCAATCTCACAGTAGAAAAACGCCCGTTATCAAAATATGCATATGACCATATACGGAATCTGAAAGCTTATGAAGCTAAGCTTCTTGATAAATATTCAGGCTCCGGATTATCCATAAACAGATGCACCATCGATGAAAGCGATATTCCTGTAGCAAGATTTGAATATGTGGACGGAGAGACTCTTTCCGAATTAATGGACAGAGCATTGTTCATTGAAGATGACGAGGAAAAAGCGCAAAGATATTTTGAACGTTTCATAAAGATCATCGGTTATAATGATGAATATAAGTTTACGGATCTTGACGTAGTATTTTCAAATATTTTTGTTAAAGGCGACAAATGGACTCTTACGGATTATGAGTGGTGCGTCGAAAAGGCGCTGCCGGTGAAGAAAACAGCCTATAGAGCTTACGCATGTTACCTTATGGAAAATCCTGAAAGAGAAAAATTAAATAAAGATTTAATTATAAAGAAACTTGGCTTATCTTCTGAAGCTGCGCAGGATATTTTAAATGATGAAGCAGCTTTTCAGGAAAGTGTACGCGGAAAAAATCTCACTCTGATGCAGTTAAGAGATACTATGGGACGTAAATCCGTAAATCCCATTCCTTATGGCGAAAAGAGTATGAGCCGGGAACATATTTATAAATTTAAAGTATATCGCGCCGATACCAGGGGCTCATTCTCCGAAAGCAATTCTTTTTACTGTGAGGACGCATATGTATCGGACGATGAAGCAAGGGTATTACTTAATATTGAACCCGGTGATCTTAAACTGAGACTTGACCCGCTGGATTCGTCCTGCATCGTTACTGTTAAGGAAGTAAAGATAAATGACAGGGATTACCCCATCGAACATAAGAAGCTTGTGACCTGTAACGGCGTGAGAATATCGGATGACAGTTTCTTATTTGCAACAGATGACCCGAATCTTATCTTTGATTTCGCAGGTCAGATTCATGATAAGGAGAACTTCTTTTATATAGACATGGAAATAATGCCCTTAAAGCCGGAACATGCTGAAAAGCTGATTAAGGGTATGAAGCGCAAATGGTTTTAATGGTGTGACTTATGGGTTTTGCAAAAGACTTTTTAAAGAAGGAACTGAATAAGAGGGCTGTGGCGGATTATTACCGAAAAGTATCCGAGTCCACGGTTACCTTTGATGAATGGATCAGGCAGAAGGAGACGAATCTTAAATCCTTCGATATGACTCTTGATGCCATGGGCAGAGACAGTGTCAATACGGAACTTTCCGAGCTTTCATATGCTGCGAGAGTTGAAGATGTATCTGTTCGGATCGTGCCCTATACAAAGGTATCAAAGAACTTTCTTTTAAGAAATTATCTTGAGGACATAATCGTATTTGCTAACGGTGAACTTACCGAAAGAGCTCTGCCGCTTATTGTGGAAGCTTTTAAAAATCCGGAAGTTTCCGTTGTATACGGTGACGAGGATGTGGCTCGTCTTGATGAGTCCGAATCCACCAAATACGGCCGCAGCATTTACGGAACAAGGGAAAATCCTTTCTTTAAGCCCGACTGGTCGCCCAACACCTTTCTGGATCATTTCTATTTTTGCAATATAGTTGCATTAAGGCGTGTTTCATTCAGAGACATTTCTTTTGACAGGGAAAAAGAAGGTGCTGAAAGCATATATGATACATTGATCAAGTATATCTTTGAAAGCGAGCGTTCCGTTTATAAATCCGTTCGTCACATAGATGAGATCCTGATCCATGTAAAGAATTTCGAATTAAACCGTCTTAAGCCTTCCGATGCCGCAAGACACTTAACTAAAGTGGTTTCCGGTGAATTGCAGGAAAAGCTTACGGACGGAGATGTAAAGATAACGGCTGTTATCCCATCCAAAGATAACCCTGAACTCCTGGAATCATGCCTCAGATCCCTTTATAACTGCAATCTTTCCGGTATTTCATTAGAAGCGATAGTAGTTGATAACGGAAGCGGTGACAGCACGAAAAAAAGGATTGCTGATCTAAGAGATACATATAATTTCAGATACGAATACATGCCCATGGAGTTTAATTTTGCCCATATGTGTAATCACGGGGCAAATCTAGCAACGGGAGATGCGCTTCTTTTCTTAAATGATGACATAGAGATAGTTGATAAAAATACACTTCAGGAGATGCTTTCTCAGGTTCTTTTAAAGTTTACCGGTGCCTGCGGAATAAAGCTTCTTTATCCTGATTCCACGAGAATTCAGCATGCGGGCGTCGTTAATACGAGAATAGGCCCGGTTCACAAGCTTCAGTTCCTTGATGACACCCTGGAGTATTATCACGGCTTTAACCGTCATGTTAATAACGTTCTTTCCGTAACCGGCGCAATGCTTATGGTTCGGGCTGATGCTTATAAGAAGGTACAGGGCATGAATGAAGCTTTGAAGGTAGCCTTCAACGACATGGATTTATGCTATAAGCTCTATGAATCCGGCTACATGAACGTGGTTTTAAATAATATATATGCTTATCATAAGGAATCCGTAACCCGGGGACGCGACACGGATGTATATTCCATCAAGAGACTTAATGATGAAAAAGAAAAGCTCTTTAACATGCATCCCTTCTTCAGGTTTTACGATCCTTTCTATTCCAAGTATTTAAATACCGACTGCCTGGATGTGCGTATTTCAGCGGGCAATGAGTATGAATACGAAAGAGCCGTAAAAAAGGCAAGCAGCAAAAAAGCGGTGGATATCTCCGCCTACAGAGAGGAACCCTGTGTACAACTTTCCGTTGAATATGCAGGTCCCTTAAATAAATACATATACGAAGAAAAATCAGATAACAAAGAGCTTTATCTTCAGGGCTTTACCTATGTATCGGGCTCCGATAATGCTCTATACAAAAAGCGCATGCTTCTTTCTACCGACAAGGTTTCTTTTGCCATTGATTTTGAAGGCTCTTTAAGAAAGGATGTGCTTACAAACTGCGACACGGAAATAAACGTAGCCATGTCCGGTTTTGCTTTAAAGATCCCCACGGGATTTTTGGAGCCGGGAGATTACAGAGTGGGAGTGATCTTTGAAAAGAAATTCTCCAAAGAAAAGCTCTACATTTTCTCCAATAAATATTTGGTGGTGCGATAAATGGATTTTGAAAAGCTTTATCAAGAAGAACTTGAGCGTAATAACGTTCTTGCGGAGCAGCTTTCTGAGCTCATGGAGGAAAAGGAAGAGGTTTCCGCCAAGCTAAAAAGAATAACGGAAAATCCCATCTGGAAGGCAAGCGCTCCCGTAAGACGCATGGGTCACAGAGTGATCAATGCCCTGAGACGGGTTAAAGCTGTCGGCGGTTTAAGGGGACTTAAACTTAAGCTTGGCTATAAGAAGAGAGAAAAGGCAGCAAAAGAAGCATATGGAACAAAGAGCTTTCCTGACAGCGAAAGACGCGCTTTTGAAGAAAATTTCGAATTTGATAAAAAGCCCTTATACAGCATTCTCGTGCCTCTTTTCAATACCGATGAAACAATGCTTCGCGAAATGATAGATTCAGTTCGCTGGCAGACATATAAGAACTGGGAATTGTGCCTGGCAGACGGCTCCGATGACAAGCATTCCTATGTTGAACAGGTAGTAAGATCCTATGATGACGCCCGTATTAAATACATGCGCCTTGAAAAAAACTACGGAATTTCAGGCAATACCAATGAATGCTTAAAGCTTGCGACCGGAGATTATATAGGCCTTTTCGATCATGATGACATTCTTCATCCCGAGGCTCTTTTCTATTATACAAAGGCCATCAATGAAGAAGGCTCAGATTATATCTATTGTGACGAGACCACATTTAAGAGCGGTAACATTAACCACATGCTTACAATGCATTTTAAACCGGATTACGCTCCCGACAATCTTCGTGCCAATAATTATATCTGTCATTTCAGCGTGTTTAAAAGGACTTTGCTCGATGGCACGGAGCTTTTCAGAAGTAAATTCGACGGTTCCCAGGACCATGACATGATCTTAAGGCTTACCGACAAGGCGGAAAAAGTAACGCATGTGCCTAAGCTTTTATATTACTGGAGATGTCATCCCGGAAGTGTGGCATCCAATATTTCCGCAAAAGAATATGCGATCGATGCAGCGAAAGGAGCTGTTGCCGATTCATTAAGAAAGCATGGCTTCACCGATTTTAAGATCACCGGCACCAGAGCCTTTGAAACCATATTTAAGATCCGCTATAAATTAAACGGGACACCCCTTGTTTCCATCATTATCCCCAACAAGGATCACAGTTCTGATTTAAAGAGATGCGTGAATTCGATCATCGAACGCTCCACCTACAAAAACTACGAGATCATCATCGTAGAGAATAACAGCACGGAAAAAGAAACCTTTGATCTATATAAGGACCTTATGGAAGAGTCCGAAAAAGTGAAGGTGGTAAAATACGAAGGCCCCTTCAACTATTCAGCCGTTAATAACTTTGGTGTAAAAGAAGCTACAGGCGAATATGTTCTTTTGCTTAATAACGATACCGAAGTTATTACCCTTAACTGGATCGAGGAGATGCTTATGTACGCTCAGCGTCCCGATGTGGGAGCCGTTGGTGCGAAACTCTATTATAAAGACAGGACCATTCAGCATGCAGGGGTGGTGATAGGACTCGGTGCTCACAGAACCGCGGGCCATACTCACTACAAAATGCCCAAGGACAACTTAGGCTACATGGGCCGTCTGTGCTATGCGCAAAACGTGACTGCTGTAACCGGCGCCTGCCTTCTTGTAAAAAGAAGCCTATATGATGAGTTAAACGGTCTTGACACAGATTTTCAAATATCGTTAAATGATGTTGATTTTTGTTTACGCTTAAGGGAAAAGGGACTTTTGAATGTCTTCACTCCCTTTGCAGAGCTCTATCACTATGAATCCATTTCAAGAGGACTTGACGATCAGGGTGAAAAGGCAGAGCGCTATAATAACGAATCCCGTCATTTCAGAGAAAAGTGGAAGGAAGTCCTTGAAAAAGGCGATCCCTACTACAATGTGAATTTCTCTCTGGACAGAAGTGATTTCAGCGTAAAGATACCTGAAAATTAGGAAAAGGAAGGATAATTATGACAGTTAAAGAACAGTACGATTTTTGGTGCACAAACTCTTATTTTGACGAAGCTACCAAAGCAGAACTTTTATCCATTAAGGATGATGAAAAAGAGATCAATGAAAGATTCTATAAGGATCTTGAATTCGGTACAGGCGGTCTTCGCGGAATCATCGGCGCAGGCACAAACCGTATGAATATCTATACAGTAAGAAAGGCAACCCAGGGGCTTGCCAATTACATCTTAAAGCAGGGTGCGCAGGATAAGGGCGTAGCAATTGCTTACGATTCACGTTTCATGTCCCCTGAATTTGCCGATGAAGCAGCTCTTTGCTTAAATGCAAACGGCATTAAGGCTTATGTATTCGATGCATTAAGACCTACTCCCGAACTTTCTTTTGCATTAAGAACCAAGAAGTGTACGGCAGGTATTGTTGTAACAGCCAGCCACAATCCCCCCGAATATAACGGATACAAGGTATACTGGGAAGACGGCGCACAGGTTACCGCACCCAGAGATAAAGATATCATTACAGAAGTAAATAATGTTACAGATTACAACATGGTTAAGACCATGGATAAGGATGAAGCTGTAAAGAAGGGCTTATACATCGTGATCGGTAAGGATATTGACGATCTTTACATGGCTGAACTTAAAAAGCAGATCGTACATCCCGAGATCATCAAGGAAGTTGCCAAGGACATTAAGATCGTGTACACACCTTTCCACGGAACAGGTAACGTGCCCGTAAGAAGAATCTTAAAAGAACTCGGATTCGAAAACGTATACGTAGTACCTGAACAGGAACTTCCCGATCCCAACTTTACAACTCTTGAATATCCTAACCCCGAAGATCCCAAGGCATTCACTCTTGCTCTTAAGCTTGCAAGAGAAGTTGGCGCGGATGTTGTGCTTGCAACAGACCCCGATGCCGACAGACTTGGTATCTATTCCTATGATACAAAGACCAAGGATTATGTTTCATTTACAGGAAACATGTCCGGTATGCTTATTGCAGAATACTTATTAAGAGAAAAGACAAAGAATAATACAATGCCCGAAAATCCTGCCATGGTTAAGACCATCGTTACCACCAATATGGCAGATCCCATCGCAAAAAAGTACAATGTAAAGCTTATCGAAGTTCTTACAGGCTTCAAGTACATCGGCGAACAGATTAAGTGGTTTGAAGAAGGCAAGTTCAATAATAACTATGTATTCGGTCTTGAAGAAAGCTACGGATGCCTTGCAGGTACACACGCCCGCGATAAGGACGCCGTTGTAGCTGTTATGTGCCTTTGTGAAGTAGCGGCATGGTGCAAGAAGAACGGCATCACTCTCTGGGATCAGATGCTTAACATCTATAAGGAATTCGGCTATTACAAAGAAGACTTATACACCATCACATTAAAGGGTATGGACGGTTCCGTTAAGATCAAAGAAATGATGGAAGCATTAAGAAGCAATCCTCCCAAGCAGTTTGGCGATCTCAAGGTACTTTCCTTCAGAGATTACGAAAAAGACGAAGTCATCAACATGACCACCGGCGAAAAGACCAAGACAGGTCTTCCCAAGAGTAATGTGCTTTACTTCGACCTTGACAACAACTCCTGGTGCTGCGCACGTCCTTCAGGAACAGAACCCAAGATCAAGTTCTACATGGGTGTTAAGGGTACGGACCTTGAAGATGCCGAAAAGAAAGTTAAGAAACTTACCGAAGATTTAAAGAGTGTTCTTTAATTCTGGGGAGCTTACAATGTCAGATTTAAGCAAGACCATTAATTACTTAAAAAGAAATGGATTAAAAGAGACATATTATGCAGTAAAGGAACGCCTTTTCTATAGGGAAGGCGTTCCTTATCATTATGAAAATCTTACCCCCGTAGCGAGAGAGAATCAGTTTAATTCCGAATTAAACCGTGAAGGCAAAATAAAATTCAGCATTCTCATACCTGTTTACGAGACACCTGAAAAGTACCTTCGCGAGACCATAAATTCCTGTCTCAATCAGACCTATAAGAATTTTGAGGTTATTCTGGGAGATGCATCTAAGACAAAGAGTCCCGAGATGATAATAAAATCCTTTACCGATGAAAGGGTGAAGTATTTTAAAATCGAAAAAAACGGCGGCATTTCCGATAATACCAATTATTGTATCGATAAAGCCACCGGAGATTACATGGTTCTTTTGGATCATGACGATCTCATTACGGAAGATGCGCTCTATGAAAACGCCCGCATGATCATGGAAGAAGATTATCCTGAATTTATCTATTCCGATGAAGATAAGACCGATGCGGAAACAGCTTCTTTTTTTGATCCCCACATTAAGCCTGACTATAATAAGGACCTTTTATTTTCAAATAACTACATCTGCCATCTCGCAGTGATCAAAAGCGATGTATTAAGGCGCCTTAAGCTTAGAAAAGAATATGACGGCTCCCAGGATTATGACCTTTTTTTAAGAATTGCAAAAGAATATGAAAAGCATGGAAAGATCCTTCATATAAACCGCGTGCTTTACCACTGGAGATGCCATGACGCATCCACGGCTTCCAATCCTGCAAGCAAGGAGTATGCATATACTGCAGGGTTAAGAGCTCTTCAAAGCATCACGGACCGCCCTGTGAAGGAACTGTTACATAAAGGCTTCTATAAAGTGGATTTCGGACGTGTTCCTGAGATATTTGAGCTTCGTCCCGATATCGGCGCCGTAGGCGGCCTTATCATAAAAAGAGGCAAAATAGCGGGCGGGATTTATGATGAAGATGGAAATATCATGTTTAATCGCATGAATGCCCACTATTCCGGATATTTCCACAGAGCTCATCTCACCATGGATGTATATGCTCTTGATTTAAGAAATATAAAGCCAAGAGTTGAGCTTCGAAAAGAATACAAAGAAATCTTAAAAGACTTAACGGATGATAATGCCATTGCCAAAAGCCTGCAGTTTGCACGCATTGCAAGGGAACGAGGGTACAAGCTTCTTTTTGACCCGATGTACAACAGGTCCTAAGGATCATGGAAACAAGTAAAAGTCAGTCCTTAAATTACACAAATGTTAAGAAAATTAAGAAAACATTAAATTGTATATACCGGGGTTTGGTTGTATGATTTATAAGGATTAAGCTTGGACAGGTTTAGATTAATCCCCGGAGCTTAATTCACGAAAGATAGAAATAAAGCCCTAAGGCAGTATTTGGAGGTTCGTTTTGAAAAAAAAGAAAAGCGCAGCAGGTAAGATCATTATTTTTGTAATAGAACTTTTGGTTCTTGTAGCACTCCTCGGCGTGCTTTGGTTTGTTCTTAAGGGAACAGGTAACGAAGGCGTAAAGACCATCGATATCAATGAATCTGAGATCGAGATCACAATTCCTGAAGAAGTAAAAGAAAATGAAACCATGAAGGGTTACAGAAACGTAGCACTTTTCGGTGTAGACTCACGTACAGGTGCTCTTTCAAGCAAGACCCGTACCGATACAATCATGATCGCATCCATCAACCTTGAAACCAGCGAGGTAAAGCTTGTATCCATTTATCGTGATACATACTTAAATCAGATGGGTAACAGCCAGAACTATGGTAAGTGTAATGCAGCTTATGCATACGGCGGTGCCGAACAGGCGATCAAGATGTTAAATGCAAACCTTGATATGGATATTACAGATTTCATGACCGTAGGTTTTGAAGGCGTAAGAGATATCGTAGATGCTCTTGGCGGTATTTATATAAGTGTTGAAGAAGATGAACTTGCACATATCAACAACTATCAGTCCATGATGGTAACTACCATGGATGACATCAGTTCCTTCACACCTATCACTGAAACAGGCTTACAGAAGATCGACGGTTTACAGGCAGTAGCATATTGCCGAGTAAGATATACAGCCGGTAACGACTTTAAGAGAACAGAACGTCAGAGAGAAGTTATCAAGGCATGTCTTGATGTAGCAAAGACCATGTCTCCCGACGCACTTATCAAGATCTGTAACAACGTATTCGGTGAAGTTTATACTTCTCTCGATTTGACCGAGATCCTTGAAATCTTAAAGAACATTACAGAATACAGCATCGTAGATGAAGGCGGATTCCCCACTTCCGGTAAGATTACCACCGGTGAGATCGGTTCCGCAGGAAGCTGTGTAATCCCTGTTAACTTAAGCGATAACGTAATCTGGCTTCATCAGTTCTTATTTGATGACAACGAATACACACCTTCATCCAATGTTTCAACATTCAGTGATGCTATTTACAGTCAGACCCACAGCTACCTTGACGGAGTATTCAATCCTAACGCTGACATCAGCGACGACAGCGATGAATAATTAGTAATCCTTATCGTAATGACGTGGACTTATTTTAAATAATGGTGTAAATTATTAAAGGGACCTTTTATAGGTCCCTTTAAGTGCATTAATGCCTCAACCGAGGCCTGTGCAAAGAGATTTATTTATATTTTTTCCGAGGTAATTATGACAATCGATTTAATAATCACAACCTACAAACCCGGCAAAGATTTTCTTGAGATGCTCGATATTCTCTGCAATCAGAGCCTTCCCATCAACAAGATCATAATAATGAATACGGAACAGAAATACTTTGAAAGGATCGCCTACGAAAAGACTTTTCTTGCAAAGCATAACAATATAGAAGTACGTCATGTTTCAAAGCTGGAATTCGACTGCGGTAAGACAAGAAACATGGGCGTGAAATTATCCGATGCGGACTACTTTTTAATGGTTTCCCAGAATGCAATGCCTGTTGGCAGAGATTTCTTAAAGGCGCTCTATACACCATTCGAAAAAGACAGTGAAGTAGGCGTAACATACGCTTGCCAGTTGCCTGCGGAAGATGCCGATATTATCACGGCTTCCGAGAAGAAGTTTCTTTTTCCTGAAACATCTCACACATATTCCGACAAGGATCTTAATACCTTCGGACCTGACATTTATTTCATCTCAAACGGCGCCGCACTCTACAAAAGGAGCGTATTCGATAAGCTTAACGGCTTCAGTAATCACGGCATTTTGAATGAAGATATTCTCTATGGAGCAGCACTTATAAATGCAGGCTATAAGATTTCCTATGTAGCGGAAGCTAAGGTTCTCTATTCCCATAACAGAACTCTTGAAGAATACGAGAAGTATTATTTTGACCTGGGAGTATCCCATGCGAAGCATCCTGAAGTATATGCTCAGGAAAAATTCAAAGAAAACGGAAAGATCCTTTATAAAGCCACATTGGAGGCATTATCAAAGGTTAAAGACAGAAAGCAGATCAAGGCCTACAAAAAAATCGAAAAGGCCAAGAAAAAGAATTATAAAAAGGGAAGAAAATATCGTCAGCTACCCATGTCAACCATTTATAAGCTTACCGGAAGCAAAGAGTACTGGAAGCGGGATGAAAGACTCCGTGACCGAAGCACTCTCGATGCTCGCGCAGGCTACGGCCGCAGCGAAGCAGAGATTGCAATGATCAAGGACAATCCTCTTTCCAAAAAGTAGATTATAAAAAGTTTATTTTTTTCACAAAAAGAATATTTTTTTATCACAAAAGTGACACATTTTGTGCCTAGAATCTGTCTTATAAAGATGTTAAGGAGGCAACATTATGGATGAAGAAAGATTAAATGAATATTCTCAGGACGTTACATATGAAACGGCAACACCTTCTTATGTGACATCTGAAACAAGCGCGAACAATAATACTGAAAATAGAACAGCCGAGAAAAAGACCAAGAATCGTAAAGAAAAGAAATTCATGCCGAAATTCCTGTCGGCATGTGCCATCGGACTTGCTTTCGGCATGTTTGCCGGAGCAGGATTCTACGGTGTTAATTTCCTGGCAGGCGATAAGATAAACAAAGCGGCCTATACTAATGTACAGGATGAGATCGCAAGCCTTGAAAAGGATGTCAAGAACTTACAGGGAAATCGACAGACAGTATCCGAAGGCGGAATCAATACAACCATAGTTACCGACGTAACCGAAGTTGTGGAAGATGTAATGCCTTCCATGGTAAATGTTAATAACTCAGTAGAAAAAACCGTATATGATTTCTTTGGAAGAGGCTTTAAACAGGCCGGAGAAAGCAACGGCTCCGGTATTATTATCGGAGAAAACGATACAGCCTTCTTCATAGCCACCAATAACCACGTAATAGAAGATAATGTTAAGCTTACTGTTCAGTTTGCTGACGGCAGCACTGCAGAAGCCTATGTAAAGGGCTTTGATGCTGATATCGATATTGCGGTTATCGCAGTTAATAAGGCGGACCTTTCAGAAGAAACCAAGAAAGCAATTAAGGTAGCAAATGTCGGAGATTCCGATTCTCTTAAAATGGGTGAACCCGCAATTGCCATCGGTAATGCTTTAGGATATGGTCAGTCAGTTACAACAGGTGTAATCAGCGCTCTTCACAGAACAATTGATGAATCCAATAACCAGACACTGATTCAGACCAGTGCGGCAATCAACCCCGGTAACTCAGGCGGTGCGCTCCTTAATATCAATGGTGAAGTAATCGGCATTAACTCAGCAAAGATTGGCGGAGACACAGTTGAAGGCATGGGCTTTGCAATTCCAATCAATGATGTAATCGGTATTATCGGTGAGTTCTCAAACAGAGAGACCAAGGATAAGGTTGCTGAAAATGAAAGAGGTTACCTTGGAATCATGGGGCTCCAGGATGATTACTACAGTCAGTTTGTAAATCAGATGGGTTATCCTAAGGGAGCATATGTATCCGATGTTTATAAGGATTCTCCGGCAGAAAGAGCAGGCATTTACAAAGGTGACGTTATCACCAAGATTGACGGACAGACAGTAACAAGTCTTACAGGACTTCAGGAACTTTTAAGCTACTATGCAGGCGGCGATTCCGTAACACTTACGATACAGAGACTTGAACAAGGCTCATTTAATGAGATGACCATTGATGTTACTCTCGGTACCAAGGATGTATTCGGAGATCTTCAGAATGCAGAATCCGATGATGAATAAATAAAAAAGACCATCGCGTAATGCGATGGTCTTTTTTGATTTCTTCGGGATTCTATCCCCTCATTTCTACAACGGGGCCGCCGGTACCTTCTATGTATTCTTTGGTAATGGTAACGGTACCGATCTGCTTATCCTTAGGTATTTCATACATGATATCCAGCATGAAATCTTCTATAACAGATCTTAAGCCTCGTGCTCCCACTTCTTTCGCTATTGCCTTGTCGGCTATTGCATAGAGGGCTTCATCAGTAAACTTAAGATCCACCTCATCTAAGTTAAGAAGTTTTTTGTATTGCTTGAGGATCGCGTTCTTTGGCTCCTTCAATATGGAAACCAGCATATCTCTGTCAAGCATCTCAAGAGTACAGATAACCGGGAGACGACCTACAAATTCAGGTATCATTCCGAATTTTTTAATATCTTCGACAGTGACCTTGGATAAGATATTTTTATCTTTATCGTACTTATCTCTTAACTCTGCGTTGTAACCTATGGAAGTCTGCTTGTTAAGTCTCATCTTGATGATCTCTTCAAGATCCGGGAAAGCACCTCCGCAGATAAAAAGAATGTTTCTTGTGTTCACTGTGGTTAAGGGAACCATTGCATTCTTTGAATTAGAACCGATTGGCACTTCCACTTCGGCGCCTTCAAGTAATTTAAGCATTCCCTGCTGTACGGATTCGCCGGATACGTCTCGGGAATGAGTTTCTTTTTTCTTTGCGATCTTATCTATTTCATCGATAAAGATAATGCCGCGTTCTGCACGCTCCACATCATTATCGGCTGCCTGCAGGAGCTTCGATACAACACTTTCGATATCGTCACCGATATAACCTGCTTCAGTTAAGCTTGTGGCATCGGCGATGGCAAGGGGCACATCAAGAAGCTTCGCCAGGGTCTTTACAAGATATGTCTTACCGGAACCTGTGGGACCGATCATCAGGATATTGGATTTTTCAATCTCAATCTCGTCCATAGTTCCCGTAGCGACTCTCTTATAGTGATTGTAAACCGCAACGGAGATGATCTTCTTTGCCTGCTCCTGACCGATCACATACTCATCAAGCTTTTCTTTTATCTTATGAGGAGGAAGCACATTCTTTAGATCTATGGGTTCGAGAGGCTTCTTCTTTTTCTTGGGAGCACGCATTCCGGCAAAGCCCTGCTGTAAATCCGAAAGATTTAAAAAGCTTATATTGGGAAAGCCGTTCATTCTGCGGGGATCGGTTTCTTCATCCTCGGCTTCATCTTCGGTAGCGGTACCGTCTTCGGTTTCGGCCTTTTCTTTTTCCAAAGCCTTTTTTCTACACTCGTCATTATCGGCCTTTATTGCTTCTTCTATGCGGGCCGGGATATCGTTACGGTTTGCGGGATCTCCTCCGTTATCGGAAGTATCCGTATCATTAAACTTAGGCACGGAAAAGCCCATTCCCGAGAACATGTCGGGGGTGATGGCCATGGTTTCCGCCATATCTATTGTTTTCTGTAAACAGTCGGCACATACACAGAGATTTCCGGGAAGATAAAACATCTTTCCCGCCTTTGACTCCGAGCGGTGACACAGAATACAGACTGATTCATATTCTTCGCTCATTAAAGCATTTCCTTTCTTGATTTCTGAATGTTACTTAATTATAATGAAAAAGAATTATGCATACAAGTAAAAAAACCATAAAGCGATTGGGTGGGTATTATTATTTCTGAAAGGAATTTTGCCATGAAAGAGTTTAAGCCCTTTAAAGAAGGCAAGGTAAGAGAAATCTATGATAACGGAGACAGTCTTATCTTAGTCGCAACTGACAGAATCAGCTGCTTTGATGTTATTTTGAATAACACCGTTACCAAGAAAGGAACAGTTCTTACCAAGATGAGCGAGTTCTGGTTTGATTTTACCAAGGACATCGTTAAGAACCACGTAATATCCACTGACGTTAAGGATATGCCTGAATTTTTCCAAAACGAAAGATTTGACGGAAAGAGCATGATGGTAAAGAAGCTTACAATGCTTCCCGTTGAATGCATCGTCAGAGGCTATATCACAGGAAGCGGCTGGGCAAGCTACAAGGAAAACGGAACCGTATGCGGTATCAGACTTCCCGAAGGATTAAAAGAATCCGATAAGCTTCCCGAACCCATTTATACACCTTCCACAAAGGCAGAGATCGGTGATCACGACGAAAACATTTCCTATGAACAGAGCATCGATTACCTTGAAAAGCAGTTCCCCGGTCATGGCGAGGAATATGCAAAAAAATTAAAAGACTTAACCATTGCAATATATAAGAAATGTGCTGATTACGCACTTACCAAGGGCATCATCATTGCTGATACCAAATTCGAATTCGGCCTTGATGAAAACGGAGATATCGTGCTTGGTGATGAAGTTCTTACTCCCGACAGTTCACGTTTCTGGCCCGCTGATGAATATGAACCCGGCCATGGACAGCCTTCTTTTGACAAACAGTTCGCCCGCGACTGGCTTAAGGCCAACAAAGACCATAACTGGACCTTGCCTGATGAGATCGTGGAAAAAACCATTGAGAAGTATTTAACTGCTTACAACTTGCTTACCGGCAAGACATTATAATTTGAGGATGTATGAGTTATGAGGCTTGACGAAATATCAGAAGATTCCGTCATAAGTATTGCTGTTATCCGTGGTAACACGAGTGTGAATCTGCAGACCAATCCTGCTTTTGCAACTGAGGACGGCATAATGGTTCATCCATTTACCCATGATGATACCATTATTAATTTTAATGTTCCCGATCTTCGCATTGAGATGATCGTTGCAAGAGAAGATGAGGTTCCGTATTTTTGGAAGACTGTTACCATTTCAAAAGAAACCTTCCAGGGAGAGGTTTACCATTGCATTAGAAGCAAGATGGAAGGAGTTCGTTTAAACAGAAGAAATTCCTTCAGAGTGTTCATCGGTGAAACCGGTACGGTTGTGAAGATTCCCGGAGAAAAAAGCTTTCAGGTACTTATTAAAGACATAAGCGCCGGCGGTTTTGCTTTTTCCGTAAGGGATGATGAAGAACATGAATACAAGAGAGGGGATCAGGTTCATATTTTCTTTGAAGACCGTGAAGCAAGATTCAATCTTGACGTTACCGGACGAGTGGTAAGAGTGGTGGATGATGGCAAGCGAACAACCTACGGATGCTCTTTTACCAGAAACTATCCCCAGGTTGACCGCTACTGTGCTCAGAAGCAACTTAAGAAGAGACAGCAGAAAACCATGGCTCCCAGGAAATAACAGATACAATAAGACTTGACAAAGCACTTTTGCCTACGTATAATTATTGAGCGTGCGCAAAAGTGCGTTTTTATTTGTGTGCCAAAGTGCACGACTATTATAGAAAGGAAGAACAAAGAATGCCTACATTTAATCAGTTAGTAAGAAAGGGTCGTCAGACTAAAGTAACAAAGTCAACAGCTCCTGCTCTTCAGAAGGGTTTCAACTCTCTTCACAAGAAGGCAACAGACCAGTCCGCTCCCCAGAAGCGTGGTGTGTGTACAGCAGTTAAGACAAAGACCCCTAAGAAGCCTAACTCAGCTCTTCGTAAGATTGCCAGAGTTCGTCTTTCCAACGGTATTGAAGTAACATCTTACATTCCCGGTGAAGGCCACAATCTTCAGGAGCACAGCGTTGTATTGGTAAGAGGTGGTAGAGTTAAAGACTTACCCGGTACAAGATATCACATTATTCGTGGTACTTTGGATACTGCGGGAGTCGCTAACAGAAAACAGGCTCGTTCCAAATACGGTGCAAAGAGACCTAAGGCCGGCAAGTAATTAAGTCTTGTCGAAACTAAGTACCACAAAGACTAATTAGTGTTGGAATTCTTGTTTTTAAGATAACCGCACGTACACAAAGGGATTAGTACACGTTGTGAGTACCTATGATTTATTTTTGAAGCGAAAGCTTCACGAAAACCAGTAATTTTTCGAATGAATAAGGAGGGAAGAACCGTGCCACGTAAAGGACATATTCAGAAAAGAGAAGTTTTAGCTGATCCTTTATACAATGACAAGGTAGTTACCAAGCTTATCAACAACATTATGCTTGATGGTAAGAAGAGCGTAGCTCAGAAGATTGTATACGGAGCATTTGCTAACGTAGAAGAAAAGAGCGGCAAGCCGGCTCTTGAAGTATTTGAAGAGGCTATGAACAACATCATGCCTGTTCTCGAAGTTAAAGCCAGACGTATCGGTGGTGCTACATATCAGGTACCTATCGAAGTTAAGCCCGATCGTCGTCAGGCATTAGCACTTCGTTGGTTAACCATGTTTTCTCGTAAGCGTGGAGAAAAGACACAGGAAGAACGTCTTGCCAACGAAATCTTAGATGCAGCCAACAACACAGGATCTGCAGTTAAGAGAAAAGAAGATATGCACAAAATGGCAGAAGCAAACAAGGCGTTTGCTCACTACCGTTTCTAATTTCAGTAGGAGGAAAAAATATTGGCTGGAAGAGAATATCCGCTTGAGCGGACCCGTAATATTGGTATTATGGCTCATATCGATGCCGGTAAGACTACAACTACTGAGCGTATTCTTTACTATACCGGAATTAACCACAAGATTGGTGATACTCATGATGGTACTGCTACCATGGACTGGATGGAACAGGAGCAGGAAAGAGGTATCACAATCACATCCGCAGCAACCACATGTCACTGGACATTACAGGATCACACCAAGCCCAAGGCTGGTGCTCTTGAACATCGTATCAACATTATTGATACTCCCGGACACGTTGACTTCACAGTAGAAGTAGAACGTTCACTCCGCGTACTTGACGGTGCCGTTGGTGTATTCTGCGCTAAGGGTGGTGTTGAGCCTCAGTCTGAAAACGTATGGCGTCAGGCTGACACTTATAACGTACCCAGAATGGCTTTCGTTAATAAGATGGACATTTTAGGTGCAAATTTCTATGCATGTGTTGAACAGATCAAGAACCGTCTTGGTAAGAATGCTATCTGCATTCAGTTACCTATCGGTAAAGAAGATGAATTCAAGGGCATCATAGACTTATTTGAAATGCAGGCTTACATCTACAATGATGATAAGGGTGATGATATCACAGTTTGCGATATCCCCGATGACATGAAGGATGAAGCTGAACTTTATCACACAGAACTCATCGAAAAGTGTTGTGAATTAGACGACGACCTTATGATGAAGTATCTTGAAGGTGAAGAAGTTACCAACGATGAGCTTAAGGCAGCTTTAAGAAAGGGTACCTGCGAATGTACAGCAGTTCCCGTATGCTGCGGTACAGCTTACAGAAATAAGGGTGTTCAGAAGTTACTTGATGCAGTTATCGAGTACATGCCTTCACCCGTAGATATTCCCGCGATCAAGGGTGTTGACCTTGACGGCAATGAAGTTGAAAGACATTCTTCCGATGAAGAACCTTTCTCCGCTCTTGCATTCAAGATTATGGCCGATCCCTTCGTAGGAAAGCTCGCATTCTTCCGTGTATACTCCGGAACAATGAATGCAGGTTCATACGTTCTCAACTCCACAAAGGATAAGAAGGAACGTGTAGGCCGTATCTTACAGATGCATGCAAACAAGAGACAGGAACTTGATAAGGTTTACTCCGGCGATATCGCTGCTGCAGTAGGTTTCAAGTTCACAACAACAGGTGATACAATCTGTGACGAACAGCATCCTGTTATTCTTGAATCCATGGTATTCCCTGAACCCGTTATCGAGCTCGCAATCGAGCCCAAGACAAAGGCAGGCCAGGGTAAGCTTGGTGAATCTCTTGCAAAGCTTGCTGAAGAAGATCCTACATTCAGAGCTCATACCGACCAGGAAACAGGTCAGACAATTATCGCAGGTATGGGTGAACTTCACCTTGAAATCATCGTAGACAGACTTTTAAGAGAGTTTAAGGTAGAAGCTAACGTAGGTGCACCTCAGGTTGCATATAAAGAAGCTATTACAAAGGCCGTTGATATCGACTCCAAGTACGCTAAGCAGTCCGGTGGTCGTGGTCAGTATGGTCACTGTAAAGTTAAATTCGAGCCCATGGATTACAACGCAGAAGAAACCTTCAAGTTTGAATCCACCGTTGTTGGTGGTGCTATTCCTAAGGAATACATCCCCGCAGTCGGCGAAGGTATCGAAGAAGCTACCAAGGCCGGTATCCTTGGCGGATTCCCCGTACTTGGTGTATATGCTAACGTTTATGATGGTTCATATCACGAAGTCGACTCCTCTGAAATGGCATTCCATATTGCAGGTTCACTTGCATTCAAGGAAGCTATGCAGAAGGCAGCTCCCGTTCTTCTTGAGCCTATCATGAAGGTAGAAGTTACAATGCCCGAAGAATACATGGGTGATGTAATCGGCGACATTAACTCCCGTCGTGGACGTATCGAAGGTATGGAAGATATCGGCGGTGGTAAGATGGTTAGAGGTTATGTTCCTCTTGCTGAAATGTTCGGTTACTCCACAGACCTTCGTTCTAAGACACAGGGTCGTGGTAACTACTCAATGTTCTTTGAAAAGTATGAACCCGTTCCGAAGAATGTTTCCGAAAAGGTTCTTGCTGCAAAGGCAAGTAAATAATCACTTGAAAAAGTGCACGTTCTCTAATATAATTTAAAACAGTGGTATTGTTTTAAGAAAATAAAAGAAAACAAATAACATATTAAATTCACTAGGAGGAATTAAAAAATGGCAAAAGCTCATTTTGACAGAACCAAGACCCATTGTAACATTGGTACAATCGGACACGTTGACCATGGTAAAACAACTCTTACAGCAGCAATCACAAAGGTACTTGCTGAAAGAGTAGCAGGTAACGAAAAGGTAGACTTCGAAAACATCGATAAGGCTCCCGAAGAAAGAGAAAGAGGTATCACAATTTCTACAGCTCACGTAGAATATCAGACAGAAAAGCGTCACTACGCTCACGTAGACTGTCCCGGACACGCTGACTACGTAAAGAACATGATCACCGGTGCAGCTCAGATGGACGGTGCTATCCTTGTTGTAGCAGCAACTGACGGTGTTATGGCTCAGACCAAGGAACACATCCTTCTTTCCAGACAGGTTGGCGTACCTTACATCGTAGTATTCCTTAACAAGTGCGATATGGTTGACGATCCTGAACTTATCGAATTAGTTGAAATGGAAGTAACCGAACAGCTTGAAGAATATGGCTTCAATGATTGTCCTATCGTTAAGGGTTCCGCTCTTAAGGCTCTTGAAGATCCCAACAGCGAATGGGGCGACAAGATCATGGAACTCATGGCTACTGTTGATGAATATATTCCTGATCCTCAGAGAGATACAGATAAGCCTTTCCTTATGCCTGTAGAAGACGTATTCACAATCACAGGTCGTGGTACAGTTGCTACCGGACGTGTAGAACGTGGTACACTTCACATGTCTGATGAAGTAGAAATCATCGGTATCAAGGAAGAAACTCAGAAGTCCGTTGTAACCGGTATCGAAATGTTCCGTAAGCTCCTTGACGAAGCTCAGGCTGGTGATAACATCGGTGTTCTTCTTCGTGGTATCAACAGAACTGACATCGAAAGAGGTCAGGTTCTTGCTAAGCCCGGTTCAGTAACTTGCCACAAGAAGTTTACTGCTCAGGTTTACGTTCTTACAAAGGATGAAGGTGGACGTCATACTCCTTTCTTCAACAACTATCGTCCTCAGTTCTATTTCAGAACAACTGACGTAACAGGTGTTTGTAACCTTCCTGCAGGTACAGAAATGTGCATGCCTGGTGATAACGTAGAAATGACTATCGAACTTATTCACCCCATCGCTATGGAACAGGGTCTTACCTTCGCTATCCGTGAAGGTGGTAGAACCGTAGGTTCAGGCCGTGTTGCTACGATTATTGAGTAATCGAAAGCGAACAGCCCAACCCAAATAGTAAAATTAAGGCTTCCGAGAGTTTTCTCGGGAGCCTTTTTATGTTACAATATTTCAAGTGTTAGGCATTATTACAGTGTATGAGAGGGATATTAAATGACTAAGGCGCAGAAGTTTACTTTTCTATATATCGTGCTGGTTGGCGCTTTCTATATTTATCTTGCATGGACTCTCTCCTGTGAGTTTGACGAAGCCTACACCGTCTCAATGATTTCCCATTCATTTAAAGAAATAATTGATATTACGTCCATGGATGTTCATTCACCCATGTACTATTTTATTGTAAAGATATTTGCTAACCTGCTTCCAATAGATTCAATTTACAGCGCTAAGCTTTTTTCTGCCATTTGCGCGATCGGTTTTCTGGGTGTGCTAAATACTGCTCTCCCTAAATATCTGGGGGAACGCACCACAGTTCTTACCGTGTTCATCAGTTCCATTGCGCCTGCCATGATCACTCAGGTGGGAAATGCAAGAATGTATACTCTGGGACTTTTACTTGTAACCTGCACTATTCTTGCGGGTTTCAAGATCTATTTTCTTCCCGACGATCAGTCATCAGATATGAAGAAAAAGAATGACTTGCCTTACTTTACGGGCTTTACTGTTTTGGCGATCCTTACAATGTATGAACATGCCATATGTACCACCATGGTAATGTTTATTTACATATTCTTTTTCATAAAGCTCATACTGCACAGACGCTTTGCAAAAGCTCTAAAATTTATGGCTTCCGGAATTATTGCAGGAGTAAGCTTCATTCCCTGGTTAAGTATAATGCTTGCGCAGTTTAATGACCGTACATCCGTTGAGGGAGGCCTCATGTACCCTCTTTCAGATCATGAATTCTATATGGAGATTCTCCGCTCTTGGAAGTCATCCATTTTTGCGGGCGATATGCGTGATGACGGATGGGGAGTGCGATTCGGAATGTTAATTCTCTTTTTATCCTGCATCGTTCTTTTTATACAGGCACTCACAAAAGAAATCAGTAAAAAGAAAGAAAAGCCTCTTACACGACATGTGGATTTCTTGGTTGAAGAAAATAAGAGCGCAGTGGTATTAGAGCTGCTTTTTCTTCTTCCCGCAACATATATATTTATAGGCGTACCACTCCTTATGTATACGGGTCAGTTCTATGGGCGCTACGGATTCCCGCTTTTTGTAGCAATCTGGCTTTGCGAAGCGCTTGCAATAAATATTCTAATTGAGAAGACAAAAGCTTTTTGCGGAAGGCTATCCTATGCCGGTAAAAAGAATAAAAGAATCATGATCAGATCTATTACCGGTCTTGTATGTTTCATCGTGATATCCGGTATGGTTATTTTCGGCGTAAGAGCTTATAGGGATTTTTATAAATATCATGATGACAGCGGTTTGGAGATTCTCCGGGAAACCGTACCGGCAGAGCTTGAATCCGATGAGCGGATCATGTTCGGAGACCATTGGTCAGCTATCCTGTCGATTTATCGAGAGCCCGAGTCCTATATGATATATGGATACAAGATTCCGGGACTTCCCTTTTCTCTTGATGAGACCTTCACGGGATGGGATCAGCTCGATCAGGTAAATACGGTATGGCTTATTTCCAATGACATAATCGAAGCACCGAAATTGAGTCCTGTTTTTGAAGCAGAAGATGGTATTTCTTTTTCCATAAATCGTTATGAATTTACTGTCAGACGATGGGAAAGAGTGAGTGAATAACAGTTGGAAAAATAAATAATCTATTTTGCCCGCGGGGTGCAAATATGAGTATTTAAGTTGCACTCATAGCTAAGGAAATCCATTGTATGGAATGATACATTAAATATATCAAAACAAGCGTTGCTACATAAGTAGCAGGAAGGGGTTAATATGGAACACTTTGGATTTATCATTATTTTGGCAGTAGTTGCTTTACTTGGCATCTTAGCTGCAGGATATGTGAAGGCACCTCCGGATAAAGCATTCATTATTTCCGGTCTTCACAAAAAGCCTCGAATCTTGATTGGACGAGCAGGTATTAAGATTCCATTCCTTGAAAGAGTTGATAAACTTTATCTCGGACAGATGACTGTAGATATCAAGACAGAGCAGTCAGTACCCACCAACGATTTCATTAACGTAAATGTTGATGCGGTAGCAAAGGTAAGGATCGGCACAAGTCCCGAAGCAATACAGCTTGCAGCCAAGAACTTCCTTAACAAGAGACCTGAACAGATTACTGATGACCTTCAGGATTCATTACAAGGTAACATGCGTGAGATCATCGGTACTCTTGCTTTAAAGGCGATCAACACGGACCGTGACAGTTTCTCGGATCAGGTTATGGAAAAGGCTTCCAAGGATATGTTTAAACTGGGTATCGAGATTCTTTCCTGTAACATCCAGAATGTTACCGACGAGAATGGTTTGATTTCCGACCTTGGTGCCGACAATACTTCAAAGATCAAGAAGGATGCTTCTATTGCCAAGGCAGTTGCGGAAAAAGAAGTTGCAATTGAAAAGGCAAAAGCTGATAAAGAAGCTAACGACGCAAGAATCGCAGCAGACCTTGAAATTGCTCAGAAGCAGCGTGACCTTGCTATTAAAAAAGCAGAACTTAAAAAAGAAACAGACTCTGCGCAGGCAGTTGCAGATGCTGCTTACGAAATTCAGAAACAGGAACAGCAGAAAGCAATTGAAACCAACACCGTAAATGCTCAGATCGCAAAGGCAGAAAGAGAAGCAATCCTTAAAGAGCAGGAAGTAAAGGTTCAGGAACAGCAGTTGTCCGCAACCATCAGAAAACAGGCTGAAGCTACTAAGTATCAGAAGATCCAGGAAGCTGAGGCTGCATTCGAGCAGGAAAGAAAAGCTGCTGAAGCAAAGAAATATGCGATGGAACAGGAAGCTGAAGGTATCAGAGCCAAGGGCGAAGCAGAAGCTGCTGCAAGTAAGGCAAAGGGTGAAGCTGAAGCCGCTGCTATCAGAGCCAAGGGTGAAGCTGAAGCTGCCGCAATGGAAAAGAAGGCTGAAGCCTACAAAAAGTATAACGGCGCTGCTATGGCAGAAATGATGATCAAGATCATGCCTCAGATGGCTGCTGAAATCGCAAAGCCTCTTGGACAGATCGATAAGATCAATATCTACGGAACCGGCGATGGCAACAGTGGTGCGGGACAGATTTCCGGTAATCTTCCCATCGTCATGAAGCAGGTATTTGATACAATGTCAGAGGCAACAGGCGTTGATTTCACTGAAATCATGAGAGCCGGAACATATGATGCCAAGGTTAATAAGAATGTGAATCTTAACGGTGCAGCATTAAATATTAACGTAAATGACACAGAAAAGAAATCAAAAAAGGTTAAGGCTGAAGATACTGAAGTCTAAAAAGGATCCGTGGGTCGCATTATTGCGGCCCGCGGTGTAAAATGGTGTTGAGCGTGAAGAACGCATAAGCATATATAAAGGAAAATTAATGCTGCAGAGCAGCGGAACAGGAGAAAAATTATGTGGACTAGGGCAGAATTAAAACAAAGAGGTAAAGCTTCATTTTTTGGTAACTACTGGATTTCAGTGGGAGCATGGGTACTTTTCGGACTTATTGTTGGCTGTGCATCTTTTGTCGCAGGATTTATCCCTTTTGTGGGAAGTATTGCAGCAGCAGTATTTTTGGCAGGACCTTTAACTGTAGGTATCACAAGATTTACATTAAAGAATCGCAACAGTGAAGGAAAGATTGAAGATTTATTCTCAGTATTTGATTCAAATTACATGAATCTTGTTACGGTTGAATTAATAAAGAACTTATTCATTATCCTTTGGTCATTGTTATTCATCATTCCCGGTATTATCAAATCATACGAATATCGCATGGTTGATTATCTTCTTGCTGAAAATCCTGAAATGGATTACAGAGAAGCACTTGATCGTTCAAGACAGATGATGGACGGCGAAAAGTGGAACGCATTTGTACTTGACCTTTCATTCTTGGGATGGAACATTTTAAGCGCGTTTACATTTGGATTACTTGCACTCTTCTTTGTAACACCTTACATGGGCCAGACAAATGCAGAACTTTATGTAACACTTTCAAATAACAATCCTACAGTTGTTTATTCCAATGCTACAGAAGAAGATAACTTCTAAGAACCGATCCCTTGATAATAAAGGGAAGCGGACATATTCAAAAAGGAACGGGAGCCTCAGGGCTCCCGTTTTTAAATTCTGTAAGACATTGCATCAGGTATTGTAGCTGTTTACCATATCGCCGAGGTGGTCTGACATGGACTTAATGCTGTCGGCTTTACCGGATACATCATTTATGATGTCGGTAATTTCTTTTACCGAGCCTGCTGTAGCCTCAGCAGAAGAAGCATTGGCTGCGGAAACTGAGGAGAGGCTTTCGATGGTTCCGTTAAGAGTATCGCAGGCTGTTCTGATATCGTCGGCATTGACTCTGATATCATTGAAGTTTTCTTTGGTATTTTCTATGTCATCAAAGAGGGTGGTTAAGAAGGTCTTTGAATCCTTACTGGAGGATTCCTGCTCATTCATTACTACATTCAGCTTGTTAACAAGATCAATGGCTGTGGTGGTCTGAACCTTTAATTCATCCATAACCTGCTTAATGGAAGCGGCGGATTCATCGGACTGCACGGCAAGTGAACCGATTTCCTGGGCAACAACCGCAAAGCCCTTTCCGGCTTCTCCCGCTCTGGCGGCTTCGATTGATGCGTTAAGAGAAAGAAGGTTTGTCTGGCTTGCTATATCGTTGATGATGTTGGCGGCTTCAATAACTGTATCAACGGCTTCACCGACGGCACTCATTTCCTTTGTCACTTGTTCAAGTTCGCGCATGGAATCCTGAATGGAACGGATGAGGACATCAAAACTATGGGATACCTCGCTGGAATTCTTACTCATGTTTCCGGTACATTCCGTAGCTTTTTCAATGGTCTCTTTCATGTCTGAAAGGCGGGAAACTATCATGGATACATTTTCAGAGGCTCGCGATACATCACGTGCCTGCGAAACAGCACCCTCGGATACTTTATTAAAGGCCTCGGAAAGCTGCGTCATGGTGCCTGCAGCCTGCTCGGTGCCGGATGATAATTCATTTGATGCGGAAACTGAAACATCAACGGTTTCTTTTACCCCGGTTATAATTTCACGAATCTGACCGATAAAGGTATTCATGTTTTTAGCGATGACCTCGAATTCATCGCCGGAGGTCATCTTGATTTCTTTTGTCAGGTCGCCTGAACCGTCCGCAATCTCAGCCATCTTATCATTAAGTGTCTTGAAGCCTTTGTTGAGCTTCGCACATATCAGAAGCATTGCCAGGATACTGACTGCAACGATGATTATAGACAAAAGAACAATTTTACGCACATGCTCAGCAACTTGTTCATCAAACCATGCGGCGCTGAAGTCTACACCCACGATACAGGCTACGTTACCGGTATTATCAAGGATAGGGCTGTATGCACTGTAATGACGGCCCCATTCATCTTCGTAGGGCTCATTATCAACATCAGCAATCCCATTTCCCGCATTACCGAGAGCGTCGGTATATTCTACTTCATCACCGAAATCAGCCGGGGCTTCCGGGTCGGCGTCAACGATATATTCGAACAGAGAACCGCTTACGGGTCGCATGACATAAATGTACTCAAGATCTGTGTTGTCGCGGAAAACGGAAATATATTTAAGCTGCGAGTTATATTTATCACTGCCCACATCGGCTTCAGTGATGTTGCTCAAGTATTCGCCGTCCAAACCTGCGGCAGCAGTATTTGAAAGATCAAGCATTCGATTTTCAATAAGTATTTTGATGCTCTTGGTGGATTGGTTGATGGAAACGATGCCGAGAATAATGATCGCGGCCAGTAAAACAATTACATTAACGATAATGATCTGAAAAGTAATTCTGAATTTTCTGACTTTCATGTCCCCCTCCTGTTTGCATGATGTCGTAAATTATTTGTGTTGTATTGTTCCTTGCGGATTGATGAGAAATATAGAAAAATAAGAACGAAATAATTATAACACACTTTCGATTAAAAGAATATAAATGATACGCAATTCTGAAAATTTCAGAGTGGGAGCAAAGTAAATAACGAGATGCATCTAAAAACCTTGCGCGGGGTCATGTACTGTAGGATAATGATTTCAAAATAACTGTAGACTATGGGGACGGGGTTCCTGGTCCATTTTTGGCACACAAAAAGTGAAGTAAGGAGTAGCTTATGACAAAACAGGAAATTGAAGAAATCGTAGCAAAGCAACAGGAATATTTTAGAACGGGAGAAACACTGGATGTAAATTTCAGGATTCGACAGCTTAAGAAGTTGAGGGAAGCGCTGATCCATTTTGAAAGTGAGATAGAAGAGGCTCTCCATGCAGATTTAGGCAGAAGCGCAGTGGAAGCAAATCTCTGCGATATTCTTCCTGTCATTATAGAGATCAATGAATCCATTAAAGGCACCCGAAAATGGGCAAGGCCTGAAAGGCATTTAAGCGGCATACTCAGCTTTCCAAGTGTAGTGACGCGCGTTAACAAGATGCCTTACGGAACAGCACTTATAATCGCGCCCTTCAATTTTCCCATCATGCTTTCAATCGGTGTGCTCCAGGCAGCTCTTTCCGCGGGAAACACCGCTGTTATCAAGGTTTCTTCAAAAGCGCCTGCCTGCGCGGATATCATAGAAAAAATCGTAGAATATGCTTTTGAAGAAAAATACGTAAAGGTAATAAAGGGCGGTCATGATGTTGCCGACTCCTGTCTCGAAACGCGATTTGATAAGTTTTTCTATACCGGCAGTCCCCGCGTTGCCGTGCATGTAATGGAAATGGCGGCTAAGAATCTCACCCCCGTGGCGCTTGAACTTGGCGGCGAAACCGGAAACTGGTGCATCGTAAGAAAAGATGCAAACCTTCGGGATGCGGCCAGAAAAGTTGCTTTCTTTAAGATATTAAATTCGGGTCAGATTTGTATAAACATTAATCAGGTTGCTGTGGCAAAAGAAGTTGCTGATGAATTTCTTAAATGCCTTAAAGAAGAAATAGTAAGGCAGATTGGCGAAAATGCAGAGAACAATCCTGAGTATCCAAAGCTTATAACGGGAGCTGCTTATGAAAAGTGCGCTGCCGAAGCAAAAGAATATGAAGATCGTATAATATTTGGCGGAACAGGAAATGCTGAAGCACACAAATATGCGCCTACAGTCATTTGCCCTGTGGAAATCGGCGAAAGGATCGTAAATCACGAGCTTTTCTGTCCACTCTTACCCGTGGTTCCGTTTGATGATGATAAGATTGACGATCTCATAAAGACCATAGAAAAACGTGAACACGGTCTTGCACTTTATGTATTCACCAAGAATAAGAAGTGGGCCCGTCGTACTATGCAGAAAATGCAGTTTGGTGGCGGATGCATTAATGAAGTGATAATGCATATAATGGTTAAGGGAGTTCCGTTTAACGGAACCGGTCACTCCGGTATGGGTGCTTACCACGGAATTTGGGGCTTCAGAGAATTTACCCACCCCACCACAGTCCTTGAAGGAAGCACTCACTTTAATCTAAGCTTGCGCGAACATCCATACTCCGGAAAAGCCGGCGAAAACAAAAAGAAGATGTTCAGCATGATAAGAAAGATGTAACTATCAAAAATAATGTAATGTACTTGCAGTATATGAGGTTTGTGAAAAAAAAGAGAGATGAATCTCTCTTTTTTTTCACAATTAAGTTATTCTAAGAACTTATATCCGGCCTGAGTTATAAAAAGACCTCATTTATTTACATATGCCTTAATGCCTTCGTAGATGGCGTCGGAGTCGGGAGGGCAGCCGGGAACGAAGTGCTTGAAGAGCCTTGTGCAGTTGCCGATTCCAAATTCGCCGGTCTTGCCGCGATAGCCCTGACCAATGCAGATTTTCTCGGTTAAATTGTCAAGGATTCCTTCTTCCTCCAGACGGGAGAGAGCTTCCATAAGGCTTTCGTAACAAGCACTGCAGGTATCTACATCTTCAGCCTTATCTTTAAGCTTAAAGAGACTGTGTGTTCTTGGAAGGATTTCTTCTTTTTCAGTACCGTCACCATCGATAGTGCGCATGCTGAGGGTTGAGAGGTCAGAACATCCGACGCCGGCTTCTGCCGCAAGCTTGATATAGGGTACATCATCAAGAGTGTAGCCCATGAGTTTGCAAAGATAGGAATCTATGAGGACCGGGTCGAGACCTGCCATAACACAGTTTGAGTAGTAGGGATTTCCGCCGCCTTCACTGACCAGGTCTCCGCATATGTGGTCAACCACAATAAAGTCCTGTTTGATTGCTGAATTCAGGATGGCAATGGGCTTGTGGAGTCCCATGGAGTGGAAGCGTCTCTTTTCAGAATTGGGAATGAGCCCCTTCATATTCTTGAGGGCACAGGTGATGTTGGTCTGGCAGTGGCCCTTTAGCACGGGAACATTGATCATGAAGTCCACATCACGCACACAGTTACAGATATTTACGGAGATATCGCCATGGGGTACGGAGTAGGATTTTTCTTTTTGCGTATCTACAAGTGTGATACCGTACTTCTCTTTAAGAGCGTTGTAACCGCAGTATTCAAAAGAATCCTCGGTCTTATCACCTACCCAGGAGCCTTCGATAATACGAATATCGGTAAACCCGTGTTCCTTCAGGTGCTCGATTATACCGGCCACTACTTCGGGATGTGTTGTAGCGCCGAAATCTGCGGGCACGGGAGCTACAAGATTGGGCTTTATGCCGATGCGGGCGCCGGGAGTGATATGTGTATATAATTCTGCCTCATCAAGAAGGCGCTTTGTCATGTCTTTATAATCGGTTCCGTAAATACGGAGGATTTCATTCTTTTGCATAGGTTTTTCTCCATGTTGATTCTATCGCGTATTATAGCATATTGTTGGAGGCCGGTCACTTTTCCGACCATCGTATTTGTTTTGCGCTGATAGAAGGCATTGCCCACGATCAAAACATCGTTTCAACAGCATATAAGTGTGTGCATGTCAGAGCTGTACTAAAGAAGCTTTTTCAGGTCAGCAAAGCATTCATTCAGCATATGCACGTCTACGATGCCCTCTCTGTTAAAGGCCGTAGCCTCCACAGTGTAGTCTCCGTCGTAACCGCATTTTTTGAGCTCCCTGAAAAAAGATGTAAAATCCACGTGACCTTTGCCGATAGGAAGCACCTTAAAGTTGCTCCAATCCATGACGCCACCATCGTAGTCGTTGATGTGAAGGTGCTTAACGTGTCCCTTCTCAAACATCCACCGATGCTCCGGGCTGAAAACATCCATGGTCTGACCGTGAAACTCTGACATCTTTGTATCGTAGACAAATGAGATGTCAGGGTACTTCTTTGCAGCAGCCTCCATATTGGTGAGGGGATCAAAAGTGTTGCATATGACATTTTCAGCCATGAGCAGTACTCCGGCTTTCTCTGCCATTTCCCTGAAAATGCCAAAACGCTCTATGTTACGTTCTATATGCTTGTCTGATACAAGGCCGTTCCACATATGAAACACCATCTTGTGAGCTCCGAGTTCCTCTGCCAGGCGAAGGTTGATCTTGAATTCCTCAATGGCTTCCCCAAGGCTTTTTTCATCTTCTTCAGGTGTCATCTCCGCATGAGGATACTCCCCGTTTTCAAGCCAGACTCTGGCTCCTGCCAGCTTTTCTGAAAGTGCCTTTTCGCAGTGCACTACCGGAATCGACAGTTTCAGTCTTTTGATCGCAGCTATCAGATCGTCAGCCGCCGGATACCAGGTGTCATACACCAGTAGCTCGTAGCCATCACAGTCAAGCTCCTTTGACAACACTTCAAGCAGATTGAAGTCTCTTTTATTGGGGCGCCCAAGCAACGCCCCTGTGGAACAGTATATCTTATTCATTTCAATGTATCCCTTTCAGTCTTCTTTTTGTTGCAAGATGGTCACTTTTCTGACCATCTTGCAAAAGCACCCTCGCTATGAGGATGCTTTTTATTCGTCAATTAAATCAAATCGACCCAACGCTCGTTTTACGTAAGTCGGACGTTGCTTTAATTCTTCTTCGTAATCATACCACAAAAGCCGGTATTCTTGACTATGATAAAGGCTTGAAGTAATATGAAGATACAAAAAGGGTGTTGCCGTAGTTAACGGTTGACCCTCAAGATGTGGTCGAAAAGAAATAACCGCGATCTTTGGTTAGAGGCGGTTATTTCTTTTTACTTCCGAACAAGTATCAGAGAAATCGAAACGCGGTCATGGAAGGTGAGAGTAACGAAAGGTTGGGGATATGAGTGAGAGTAGAATTGACAGAATAAAGACGATGGAAAACATCCTTGATGAGGCAAATCAGGCGATAAATGAAGCACCGGATAAACTTTTCTGTTTGAAAGAGAAAATTGAGCAACTCGAAGCCTACTACACCGACGGGCAGTGGCTTAAGGACTACGAGTACGATGAAAATGGTAAGCTCCCCTCCGACTTAAAGCGGGGAGTTCTTTCGGAGGATGCCATTAGTGACTTGCTTGACAGATACAAAGAGGCACTGGAGCACATCGGACCTCAAGTTGAATTGGTGACGCCAACTCTGGAAGAGTTATGTTTTAAAGAAAGCCTTATGGCCGATGAAGAGACAATGTCCTACAATCACGCCTGGGGAGGAACAATTCCTTTCCCTAAGGAAGACTGGCAGGATTGGTACGATTATTGGATTTTAAATCACGAAAATAAGCGCTATTACAGGTATCTTAAGGCCGAGAACGTCTTTGTGGGAGAGATCGCATATCACTACGATTTCAAGTACGACGGTTATGTTGTGGATGTTATTATTCATTCAAAATTCAGAGGTAAGGGGTACGGCGCCAAAGGGCTTGAACTTCTTTGTGGCGCAGCTAAAGAAAATGGTATTCGCATTCTTTTTGATGATATTGCCATAGACAATACTGCTGTGAAACTCTTCCTTAAGCAGGGTTTCTACGAAAAATATAGAACGGAAGACAGGATAATTTTGAAAAAAGAATTATAAACGCTTTTGGAGGGAAACCGGACTTCCCGTCGGCAGCATCGGATTTCACCACAACGATCTTGCGCCGGGGGATGACGAAGCGGAACTGGGCTATTGGATTGGGGTGCCGTTTTGGGGACGCGGACTTGTACCCGAGGCATCTAAAGAAATGCTCAGACACGCATTTGAAGATTTGGAACTTGCGCGTGTTTGGTGCGGATACTATGAAGGTAACGAGAAGTCAAAGCGTGTCCAGGAGAAACTTGGATTCAAGCATCAGTGGGTAAGTGAGAATGTGCCAGTTCCTCTGATGGGAGAAACAAGAACGGGGCACGTAAACCTTATGACAAGAGAAGATTGGGAAAAGAAAATGAATCTTTGAAACTGAGTAAAAGTCTAATTGTTTTTTTCTCTTTTCGAAGTGTAATTAAAGCATGGGGCATATAGATTACTGCACTGCCCCATGAAGTTTGGCATATTCCCCGAATCTGGGAAGTTTTATCTTTAAAATGCCATATTCTTTTCCGTCAATAATTCCCTTGTCTATAAGTCTTTCGCGATATACCCCGAATTTTTGTGAATCCATATTTAATCTTTCGCGTACTTCTGAGACTTTTCCGCTTTCTGTACATGATAGCTCTATCACTGCTTTCTTTTCCGTAGGAGCAAGTTCAGCCCAGATTTTGTCGTACGAGAATTCTGCGAGATATTGATCGACTTCAGGAAGCAAATCCTCTATTTTTATTTCACTATTTTTCGTGAGGGCATTCCAGTAAATGTACCCAATCACCTGAAATGCAAAAGAATACCCTTTCGTAAGCCACGCCAACGTTTCGGCTACTTCCCTGCTTATATTAAACACCTTGCTGTAGGTTGCGATTATGGAAGTAATGTTTAGTGGTTCAAGTTCATGTTCTTTAGCTCTGTATAAAAATGTAAGTGATTTATCGTTTTTTATTGCCTTGATGTTTTCTTTTAACCCGGTCATGATAACGTATATTTCATATCCTGCTCTGGCATATGAAGATAAAGAATGGGAAAAACTTCCGATTTCATTGTTATATGTAACTTCATCTATAGTTACAAGCACTCGCTTGTTCTTTTTTTTCAAAACCTTAAGCATTATATCAATGGCATCAAATCCGTTTGATGCGATATAGTCGGCTTTTTCGACGGAAAAATTAATTCCTAATACGCTGACATCTATCTTCGCCTCGGTGAAAAGCAATCTAAGTTCGGGAACTCGACACAGCCCTCTTGCGAGTGCGTCGATTATATTGTCTGTAGGATCCGGAATATCTACAACAATCCAACCATCTTTATTTTCCATCGTATTTGCTATTTCAGCCATTAAAACTGATTTTCCGCTTCCCCTTACGCCTGTGAGAAAATGGCACCTGAATGTCGGTACATTTCTTTCAAGGTCATTTACGATTTCCTCGGTAAGCGCTTTTCTGGTTATATATTGGGGTGGAATATAGCTGAATTGAAGAGTAAACGGATTGTCTTTTGCTGTAAAGTTTCTTTGCATATCAAACCTCCTTGCATGCTTAGTTAGAGGGCGTTATCGTTCATCACATGAACCATTCTTTTTGCTTTGTTATATCTTGTTATATCTTTGGAATTTTGTTATATCTTGTTATATCTTTGATTTCATGTTATATCTTGTTATATCTTTTGTCAACAAACCGAGGACTGGACCATCTTCTGAGCATTGTATTTGCTTAGCTATCTCCTTAGACGTTTCGCAAAAGTGCTGAGAAGTAGAAGGTCAATTATTGCTTGAGTGCCTTTTTATAAACTCAATTATCAATTGATATACTTTTTTCGGTTCTTGTCCTACAATTTAGTTGTGTTAAAACACCGGCCGATGATAATTACAAACTAAAAGGATGGTAAAAATATGTTAGATATGAAAAAGGTTGGTAAGAACATTAAGAATGCCAGAACTGAAAAGAACATGACCCAGCTTGAATTGGCGGATATATTGGGAGTCAGTTATCAGGCTGTGTCAAATTGGGAACGCGGAAACACAATGCCGGATATTGCTAAACTTCCTGATATTTCAAAGTTACTGGGAATAGAAATATCAAAACTGCTGGGCGATGATAACTGTGGCGATACGGTAAAGAAAGTTCTCGAAGAAAACCCGGAACCGCTTTCTGCAAATGAGCTTACTGAAGTAGCGGCAATACTTCCGCCCAAAGAGTTTAAAAAGGAGCTGGAGAGAACAAATGAAAATGAGACTTTGAACATAAAAGCTATTGTTGGGTTGGCGCCGTTTCTTGATGATGAAACTCTTGATGACTTTGTCAGTAAAGTTGATGTTGCAAATATAAAGGATATAGTCCCTTTAGCACCATTTTTATCGGACGAAACATTAGATCAAATTGCTGATAGAGCTATTGAAAATAATAAAGTATCGGAATTGTCATCTCTGGCATGTTTCTTGGGGAATGGGACACTGAAGAAAATTGCTAATCATTTGGTGTATTCGGGCGATAGCAAATCATTGTCAGAGTTTGCTATATTCTTATAATTAATTTAAATACGAAAGCCATAGCGTGTCTGCTATGGCTTGTTTTTTTAATCTTTGAGATTGCAACTCATGTGTACATTAGGGCCCGTTTTCACCCGACAATACTTTTAATTTCCTTCCATCCCGGACAGCGGGTGTAGCTATCCCTTGGAAGGGTGCAGTCTTTATTCCATGGCCGGTCAAATACCAGTACTTTTAGATTCGGTAAATGCTCAAAAAACTTAAAGGCATGGGGAGAATCTTCAATCGCATAATCAAAATGCATCTTGTAATAATCCTCAAGCTCCAGGTTGTGATCCTCCGACTTGTAAAATCCGTCACGTCCGTATTTATTGAGGCAATAAAGCTTTACATCGGAAAGCCCGTGTTCATCAAGCCACTTGCGTGAAGCCTTGTAAGCGCTGTACGGTCGCCCGGTTATCACTGACACATCAAATCCGCTTTGTATCCATCCGTTAATGGTTTCTCCGGCACCGGGAGTCTCAGCGTAAGAAAGTAAAATCTCAGGCTTATGAGCTTCAACCATCATTTCCTGATACTGCTGATCTGTTAGAGAAAATGACTTCTGCAGGTCAAAGAAATTTATATTTTCATAGGGTACATCTATGCCGAACATGTCCTTGACCAGTCCGGAAAAATGTCTTGCGGTTTCGCAGATACAGTCATCGAAATCTATATAAATATTCATTGGTAATCTCCTTGGTGCTTATCCCGCCAATTCGGCTTGTGCTTATGCAATCAATTCCGTATTAAGCACTTCTGTTTGTGATTATATCATGAAACTCATGCTCCGGCCTGTATCGCAATTATGAAATCCAAGTCAAATTTGCGACAAATTATTGCGTGTATCTATATGACTTGTTTCTGTTGTATCGCTATACGAAATATGAGCTTACACTGCGATATAAATTTATACAATTTCATGGGTTTTTGATTTGATTTATCGCAATACGAAAAGCGGAACAATTCTGCGATAAGAATTCGCGGATTCTGTATCGCAATTCGTTACGAGAATCACATTGCGATAAATGGTTTACATAACACAAAGAAAACCACTGTTCTGTATCGCAAATTCACGTGGTAATCTACAATGCGATACAACGGTTTACATAACTCAAAAAGGCAAGAAGTCAAAGCTCATGCCACCACCATAACTCAATTGAGGCAGGAGTCAAATTGTGCTATTCTTGACTTAACTAAAAGGAGATTTGCCGTGAATTTATTTTTCTTACTTCTTGGCATCGCAGGCGACGTCTGGTGCGTATTACCCATAATCAAATATGGAATCTTTAATATCGGAAACGCCACGGGAATTGTTGTATTTACTTGCTTTATTTTGCTTGGACTTTTCTGGAAGCGCTTTAAAGCCCTTATTATTAGATTCAGGAAAAAGAAACCCGGTCGCATCATTACCAACATTGCAGCGGTCATTATCGCCTTTACAGTAATCCTTGTGATCATCGAAAGCATCTGCATGATCCGTGGCGCAATTAAGAAGCCTGACGGGACCGAAACAGTGGTGGTTCTCGGAAGCCGCGTCCATGCATCCGGCCCCAGCCTCATGACAAAAGCGCGACTTGATGCAGCCATTGAATTCATGAACAAATATCCTGATTCGAAATGCGTTCTTTCCGGCGGACAGGGACCGGATGAACCTTTCAGTGAAGCTGAGGGCATGTCCGAATATATGCTGGGAAAGGGCATTTCCCGAGACAGGCTTTTCCTTGAAGATAAATCTCGCGACACATACGAAAATCTGCAGTTTTCCAAAGCTATCATAGAAAAAGAAGGCTTAAACCCTAAGATTTCCATTGTTTCAAATGAGTTTCATCTTTACAGAGCGGGGCTCATCGCTAAGAAACTTGGACTTCAATATACAACCATTCCCGGAAAATCACTGGCGGTTCTTTTTCCTGCATATTATATACGTGAACTTTATGCGATTCTCGCCCAGTGGGTGTTGGGTTCGTAAATTCAGAGGAATGTGAGCAACAACTACGGGCATTACATTGGGAGGCATCAATGAGTAAAGCAACAACAAAGATTGCAATTGCATATGCGTTGAAAGAATTATTATTAGAAAAACCCTTTAACAAAATCACGGTTGGGGATGTGGCGGAAAAATGCGATATCAACAGACAGACTTTTTATTATCATTTTCATGACATCCTGGAACTTGCCGAATGGATATGTGAGATGGATGCGGAAAAAGCATTGAAGGAGCACACAACATATGACACCTGGCAGGAAGGGTTCTTAGCTATTTTCGAGATGATAAAGAAGGACAAAGCGTTTATCGTCAACATATATCGATACACACCAAGAGAGTATATATACAATTACCTTTACAGAGTCACGTATCAGCTTCTTTATAATGTAATCGAAGAAAAGTCCCGGGGGATGTCGGTGCGTGATGAGGATAAGGCGTTCATTGCCAATTTCTATAAATTCGGATTTGTAGGCATCGTTGTGGAATGGATTGATAAAGACATGCAGCAGGACCCGAAAGAAATAATGGACATGCTAAACGCCCTTATTGGCGGAACCTTTGAGCAGGCACTTAAAAATGCAAGCTTAAATACCTTATAAGACAAAAGAAAGAAAATGTCGTAAAGAGGGACTCTTATAAGTTCGTGTTGGATATTAGGACAAAGCGGCGACTTTCCATATTTTAAGCCTTTAAAAACCCGAATATACTGAAGCCATCAATAAAAAAGGAGCGTGATGGTTATGTATTATTCTGCAGGAACTTATGAGGCATTTGCCCGTCCGGAGAAGCCGGAATATGCAGATCAGACTTCTGCATATATTATAGGAACGGGCCTTGCAGGTCTGTCAGCAGCATTTTATCTCGTAAGAGACGGTCAGGTGAAGGGCGAAAACATTCATCTGCTTGAAAAACTTGAGCTTGCAGGCGGAAGCTGTGACGGAAGGAAAGATGTACGAAAGGGATTCTACATGCGTGGCGGTCGAGAGATGGACAACCATTTTGAATGTATGTGGGATTTGTTCCGCGATGTGCCCTCCATTGAGACACCCGGTATTTCGGTGCTGGATGAATACTATTGGTTAAACAAGCATGATCCCAATTATTCTTTATGTCGAGCATCTGAGAAGCGCGGTCAGGACGCACATACCGACAGAAAGTTTGGACTTGATAAGGCTTCGGCTCTTGCTTTGTCCAAGCTCTTTATGACACCTGAAAAAGAACTTGAAAATAAAAAGATTTCAGAAGTGCTTCCCGATTCTTTCTGGAGCACCAATTTCTGGCTTTATTGGCAGACAATGTTTGCTTTCCAGAGATGGTCATCGGCACTTGAAATGAAAAGATATCTGTGCAGATACTGTCATCATATTGATGGACTTCCCGATTTTTCAGCATTGAGATTCACTAAATACAATCAGTATGAGAGCATGATTCTTCCGTTAGTTAAGTATCTAGAAGCTCATGGTGTAAGGGTTGAATACGGCATAGATGTCAAGAACGTGCTGATTTCAGAACGTAACGGAAAGAAGCTTGCTGAAAAGATTATTTATGAAAAAGAAGGAAAAGAAGAGAGTATCGACCTTGGCGAGCACGATCTTGTGTTCATTACCAACGGAAGCTGTACGGATACTTCCTGTTACGGAGATCAGACCACTGCGCCGGATCTTTCAAAAGTAAAGCCGGGATACGGAGAAGCCTGGGATCTTTGGAAGAATATCGCAAAGCAGGCAAAGCACGGTGAGTACGGCCGTCCTGAAACCTTCTGTTCAGACCCCGAAGCAACCAACTGGATGAGCGCCACCATAGAAACATCCGACGAAGAGATTATTCAAAAGATTATCGGTGTATGTAAGCGTGATCCCAGAGACGGTAAAGTTACTACAGGCGGTATCGTAACGGTAAAGGACAGTACCGATAACTGGTATCTTTCCTGGACAATTAATCGTCAGCCGCAGTTCAAGGCTCAGGATAAAAACACCGTTCTTGTGTGGGTTTATGCTTTAAGCACCAATAAGCCCGGAAATTTCGTGAAAAAGGCAATGCGTAATTGTACAGGCGAAGAAGTGTGTGAAGAGTGGCTCTATCACATTGGTGTGTCTTCAGATAAGATTGAAAATTATGCAAAGAATCGCTGCAATACCACCACATGTTACATGCCCTATGTAAATGCTTTCTTCCAGCCGAGAAAAGAATCAGACCGACCTTTGGTTGTACCTAAGGGCTCTGCCAACTTCGCATTTATCGGTCAGTTCGCTGAAACACCGAGAGATACCATATTTACAACAGAGTATTCCATCCGTACCGGCATGGAAGCAGTCTACACCTTAATGAATGTGGACCGTGGCGTTCCTGAAGTATGGGGCTCTCAGTATGATGTGAGAGAGCTGCTTCGTGCCTGCTTCTACGCAGTTGATAAAAAGGATGTTTCCGAACTCCCTTTGAACATGAAAGAAAAGTTCTTACTAAAGAAGGTCTTAAAAGCAGTTCAAGGAACAGATGTAGAGCTGTTACTTAAGAACAGTGGTTTAATAAAATAATAGATTTCTGATGTGTATCCCAATATGAAGATTTGACTCATATTGGGATACTTTTGTTTGCGGTTTGTCCGGTGGCTTTTAATGTGATATTCTGAAAATAATAAAGGGGAAAGGAGCTTTATATGCCGGATTCAAATACCAATGTCATTGAAATCAGAAATCTCACCAAGAGTTACGGTAAGAACAGAGGTGTGATCGATGTGTCCCTTGAGATAAAAGAAGGTGACATATTCGGTTTTATCGGTCCCAACGGGGCAGGGAAGTCTACTACTATTCGTTCGATGCTGGGCTTTTTGAAGATTGACTCGGGAAGCATCAGTATTCTTGGTATGGACAGTGTCAAAGATCACACAGAGATATTAAAGCATGTGGGCTATATGCCCTCCGAAGCCTGGTTCTATGGTGACATGCGTGTTTCGGAAGTGATAAAATACGCGGCGGATGTACGAGGCCTTGACTGCAGTGAAGAAGCAAGAAAGCTTTGCGAGCGCCTTAAAGTTGATACCCATAAGAAGATAAAAGAGCTGTCTCTTGGTAATCGTAAAAAGGTAAGCATCGTATGCGCCATGCAGCATAAGCCTAAGCTTTTTATTTTTGACGAACCCACAGGGGGACTTGATCCTCTGATGCAGAAGCGTTTCTTTGAATTAATAAACGAGTACGTGGCGGAGGGAGCTACATGTCTTCTTTCCACTCATGTGCTGTCTGAAGTTAACAAGTATTGTAAAAATGCGGCGATCATGCGTGAAGGAAGGCTCACCATGCTTGATTCTCCAAAGATTGACGATGAAACATTTTTGAGTTTTTATGATGACGAGGGGTAGCCATGAAAACAATACTGACAAAAGAATTGAAACTTAATCTTAAAAACTTTTTGATCTGGAGCCTGGTAGTGGGCGGCATGGGCTTCGTCTGCATCCTTTTATATCAGAGTATGGAAACGGAGATGGCGGATATGGCGGATGCTTTTTCCAACATGGGCGCCTTTTCCGATGCATTCGGCATGAGCACACTAAGTATCGCGAGTCTCAAGGGGTTCTTTGCTACTGAAGTAGGAACGGTTCACGGACTTGGAAGTGCCATGTTTGCATCGATACTTGCTATCGGAATCCTGTCAAAAGAAGAGGAGCAGCATAGTGCAGAGTTTCTTCTGTCTCTGCCAGTATCAAGAAAGAAAGTGATAACAGCCAAGGGCCTTTGCGTATTGATAATGTTAGTGGCCTTCACTGCTATCTGTACGTTACTTTATTGCCTTGCTTTTTTGATCATGGGAGAAGGTATTGAAGCATCGCTATTCATTGCCTACATGTTGAGAGTACTTCTCATGAACATAGAGATCGCGGGAATATGTTTTTCTGTTTCCGCCTTTTCCGGCAAGAACCGAATGGGAACAGGCATCGGCATAGCCCTGATGTTTTATGTATTTGATCTGATGGGGCGTGTGGTGCCTGATTTGAAAGATTATCTTTTCATCGGCCCCTTTTCTTTTGCAAATGCATCCGAAATAATGTCGGAAATTGAGCCTAAAGATTCCTCCTTCATAGTTGGAATCATACTTACGGTTCTCGGCGTGGCCACAGCCTATTGGATTTATGATAAAAGAGATATTTCAAGTTAGGAAAGAATGCAGACGCATACTTACAATCGATTTGTAAAATAATATAAGCCGGTCAATACAATGCGACCGGCTTATTTATTCAAAGCTTATACTGCATGAAGTTTCCGTTATGGGTAAATCCATAAGCGGTGTAGAGCTTAACGCCCATGTCGGAGGCTGTAATCTGAACTGCACCGCAACCGTAGTTTCTTGCTTCCGTGACTACTCTGTCAAGAAGTTCTTTTGCAATGCCTTGACGCCTGTATGCAGGATCCGTGAACATGCTTGAAAGGAGTCCTAATTTCCCGCTGGGGCATCCGAAATACGGTGGCTTCTCTACAAAGGACATTCCGCTTGTTCCGATAATTTTACCGTCGTCAAGCGCAAGCCAGGATACAAAGGTTCCATCAGCCATATGGCGCTCGTAATAGTCCTTAAGAGCAGGCGCAAGGTCAAAATCTTCCTTGGCTCCTTCTTCTCTAAGCTGATTTATCCGCATCTGTATGAATGAGTCCAGATCTTCTTTAGTAAGTTTCCTATATGAAATATTCACGCCGATTACTCCTCTTTTTATAATAGATGCCATAGCTGCAAAAAATGGTTCTATATCCCGAATTGTTACTATAGACATGTTTGATTGTATCCCTATACGGAATTATATCATGAATTGGGATATGGTTAGTATCCTGATGGTGTAGAGAATTAAGATATGTATCCCTATAGGGAAAACAACTGGTATTGGGATACAATCGCAAGTAATAAAGAATGAAGAATCATGAATTCTATCCCAAAACAAGAAATTCGCTTATATTGGGATACAATCACAATATAAGCATCGAGTAGGCATGAGGAATCTATCCCAAAATAAGGTTTGAAATCATATAGGGATACGAAACCCGAAAAGCACATGAAACCATGCAAAATACATATCCCAATTTCAAAGAAGTTCCATATAGGGATACGGGGCGCCGGGGGAAGCCATAATTCACTTGGAAAGTTTTAATTTAATATGAATATCCGCTTCGGACAATTGCCTTTCCACAATCAAGAACATATAATTACTATACCAAAAAGAAAAGTGTGTGATATATGCAAAGCTTCGAAGGTAAAATCTTAAAAGAAACTGTAAATATGGCTTGGCCTGCTGTGGTAGAGTCTTTTTTTGCTGCATTTGTTGCTCTTATTGATTCCTATATGGTAAGCGACCTCGGCAGTAATGCCGTAGCGGCGGTGGGTCTTACCACGCAGCCAAAGCTTATGGGCCTTTCGCTGTTCTTTGCGATAAATGTGGCGCTTTCCGCTCTTGTAGCAAGAAGAAAGGGTGAAGGCAACCGTGAAAATGCCAATAAGATTCTGGTGTCCGCCCTTCTTTTTATTGTATTGGCAGCAGCAACCATAAGCGTCCTGCTTGTGGTATTTGCAGGAGATGTTATCAGGTTCTGCGGATCCAATGCCGACACCCACGATGCTGCCACGGCGTATTTCAGGATCATCATGGGCGGAATGATCTTTAACTGTATCCAAATGGGGGTCAATGCTTCACAGCGCGGTGCGGGAAATACCAAGATCACCATGCGCACCAATGTGACTTCCAACATAGTTAATATCATCTTTAACTATCTTCTCATCGGCGGTAAATTCGGATTTCCGGCTCTCGGCGTACGGGGCGCGGCTCTCGCAACAGTCCTTGGTACCGTTGTTGCCTGCGTCATGAGCATTCTTTCTCTTTTTGAAAAGAATTGTTTTGTGAGCATTCCGTTTATAATAAAGAATAAGATCCTTCCCTCCCTTGAATCCTTCAAGTCAATGGTAAGGGTCGGTTATTCCGTATTTTTTGAGCAGATCTTAATGCGTATCGGATTTATGGCGACGGCCATGATGGCGGCAGATATGGGTACAGCTCAGATGGCGGCCCATCAGGTGGGCATGAATATCATGAGCCTTTCTTTTTCCTTCGGTGACGGACTACAGTCAACTGCGGTTGCCCTGATCGGAAGGAGCCTCGGAGAAGGTGACGAGGATCTTGCAAAAGAATATGGACGCACCTGCAGAATGCTGGGAATGGTGATTTCGATATGTCTTGCCTTTCTATATTTCTTCGGAGGACGACCTCTTATGTCGGCATTCTTTGAGGAGCGTAAGATCATAGAGATCGGCGTCGGCATAACCCGAATTATAATTCCGATCGTAATATTTCAGGTGTCACAGGTTATTTACATGGGATGCCTTCGAGGCGCCGGAGATACGGGATATACAGCCATGGCATCCATCATCAGTGTTACAATAATAAGAACCTTCTTTTCGTATCTTTGCGGTTACTGGCTGGGCTTTGGGATCAACGGTGTCTGGATGGGAATACTTGCCGATCAGATGTCGAGATTCTTTTTTGGCTCCATCAGATTTAAGCAGGGAAAATGGACGAAAATTAAGATATAATCGTGGTAATCACTTGTTTCGGATTTCTTTATGAATCAGTGATACATACAGGAGGGACCATGTTTAAAAAGATATCAACAATCATCCTGATCGGATTAACAATCGCTACTCTTACAGGTTGTAACAAGAATGCGGAGGTGCCTGCGGAGAGCGTGACTCAGGATGTGGCAGAGTCCGTATCAAAAGAAGAAACCGTCTCAGAGGAAGCAAACGAACTGAATGAGATTTTCTACCTGACTCAGTATGATACCGCAAGCCTTATATATACGATCGATGCCGACGGTAACTTAATCGATACTGTCGATAGACAGGAAATTTCCGACAACATTCCGGAAAGCGAGAGAGAAATCTATCGTGTATTCGATGAAGATTCTTTTTCCGGATGCCTTCTTTCTTCGGCAGGAGGAAGATTCTTGTTTTTTAATGACAGGGTCAATACATTAGGCGACGGCACCTACAATTATACAGTCTATGCCGTAGGTATCGACGACCATAATATCTATCCCATCTGGCAGGGAACCTCCGGCGAATATGTAAATTCAGTCGATTGTTATGATGGCGAATTGGTAATTGATATAAGCTATGGATACGATAGTGAAAAATATCCGGGAATGACCGAAAAAAGCTTTATCTATGATGCAGAAACAAATTCTTTTGTTGAAAAAGAAAATGATATGGAAGCGATACTTGAAAGAGCACGCATCGAAAAGCTCAACATTTTCGGCTCAAGATTTCGCGGACCTTACAATCCTTTTTCTTTAAAAAGAACCATGGATGAATGCAAGTTTATCATCGGAACTCAGGATGACGGTCTTTCATTGATAGATGAAAGCGGGATCATTAAAAAACTCCCGGGTACATCTGATGTTTATATGGCTTACTATAGTCCCGATGTGCTTCTTTATTCCAGAATAGATATGGAAGACGGCACCACCAAGGCCTTTGTCTATGATCTTCAATCGGAAACCGAGAAAGCGATCACCGGTCCCGCTGCAAGCTTTTCTTTCCTCGGCAGAGAGGACGACACATTTTATTATTATATTCAGGGAAAAGATCAGCAGGGTGTAACCTGCAACTCAATATATCGTTATGACGCCGTTAAAGATACCAACACCCTTCTTTATGAAAAAGAAAATATTCCCGGCGTAAGCATCGGTCCCGGTGTGGAAGGCTTTAAGATTTATGACGGAAATATTTATATGATCGATCTTGAAGGCTCAGAATTAAAATGGTTTAGGGGTGACGCAACAGGTGACGGTATTTCTTTTTCCGATACGGGACTTAAGGTATCGGAAGTTGAAATCTTAAAATACGGACAGGTTTCTTATACTGCAAGCACTCATGCATGTCCTGACTGTGGAACTGTACTAAGCGATAAATATGCCGAGTACTTTATACTTGATTCCGGACTTTCCGGCTATGCCGATAAGATAAATGCTTATCTTAAGGAACAGGCTGAAAATATTGTGAATGCCGATCTTGAATCCGGTGAAGATTATTACGGAACTACCTGCGATGAGCACAGTATTCATCCCGCCTGGTATTGCATTACTGATGAGTGGTCGGTTACGGATGTTTCTTTTATAAGAGATAACTGCATGACGGTTCAGATGGCAGGCTACTGGTACGGCGGCGGGGCTCACGGATATCCCGAAAGAAATCAGTATTTATTTGATCTGACAACCGGTGAAGTTCTTACGATAAGGGACTTCTTCGAAGGTACGGAAGAAGAATTTAAAGCATTGATCGCTGCAAAGACAAGGGAAGACTATGAGCACTATTTAGAGAGTAATCCCGATGAAATGCCTTATTTTGCATCTGATGAAGATACTGTCTATAATGATGCTTACGAATACACATCTCTTGATTCGGGCTGCATCGAGTTCCTGCAGGACGGCATTATTTACTACTATCCGCCCTATGATATGGGACCTTACGCCGCAGGCTATATCGAGATCTTCGTGCCATATGAGGAGCTTGGGAAGAAATAAAAGATTTTTTTTGCTCGCGTTGTCATGAAAATGCGGGAAAAGGTAACACTATGAACGAAAGAACTAAATTTATTTTAAAACAAATACTTACTGAGATCGTGGGATCCTTTGTGATCGCCACGGGTATCTACAATTTTGCGGTGAATGCCAATTTCCCCGTGGCGGGGTTTTCAGGTATTGCCCTTATTCTTTATCAGCTATTCAGGATCCCCATGGGTCTTTCTACCATTATCATGAACATTCCGGTGGGGTTATTGTGCTATAAGCTTATCGGTAAGGGCTTTTTCATGGCATCCGTTCGATGCATGATCATATCGTCACTGGTTATTGACTATATTGCGCCGCTGTTTCCCACATATAACGGTGACAGACTCCTTGCGGCAATATGTACCGGAGTATTGTGCGGTCTCGGCTATACAATGATCTACATGGTAAATTCATCCACCGGCGGCGCCGATTTTATTTCTTTGGCATATAAGAACCGTAACCCCCACGTATCCATCGGACGCATTATGTTTATTTTAGACACGACGATTATTCTTATTGGTGGCGTTCTTTTTTCCGATATTGACGGTATTATTTACGGGATAATTCAGAGCTATATAATCGCTCTTGTTGCCAACAAGATGATGTACGGTGTTAATTCGGGCAAGATGACCATGATCGTCACCGACGATGGCAAAAGAATCTGCGATGTCATAGATGCGGTTTGTCAGCGTGGTTCCACAATTCTTCCGGCTTACGGCGGATTTCAGGAGGACGACCGCCAGGTTGTGATGTGCGCCTGCAGTGATAAGGAAATGTATGTGGTACAGAAGGCGGTAAAAGAAGCGGATCCCAAGGCATTTTTGATTGTACTTGAATCCAACGAAGTCCACGGAGAGGGCTTTAAGACCCTTAACCTTGGCGAAAAAGAATGATACTATCGCATAAGTCAGAACTTTGTGATATAATTGGCAAAGAATGCGTAATAATGGTTTAAAGCAGTATGCACGCGATGTGCCGGGCTTTTGATCAAACGCATATATTGCTTTAGTGAGGGAACAATGCGAGGTATCTATACATCAGTAACAGATTTAAGAAAGCGTGTTTATGCGGAAGTTGCGAGGCTTTCTTATGAATATAAAGACGGCGATCTCTCCAAGATGGAAGAGATTCCGTATAAAGTTATTCCGGGAGAGGTTTCCGTATACAGCGACAGTGTATTTCTGGAAAGAGCCATTGTAAGAGAAAAGATGCGAATGGCCATGGGCCTTCCCGCCAGAACTGCCGCCGAGCAGGCACCGGTCACACAAGGTGCCGAAGAGTGTGTCAAACCGGAAAAATACTATCAGCCACCTTTAATAAGTGTCATCAAATTCGCATGTCATGCATGCCCCGACAATAAGGTCATGGTGACGGATGCCTGCCAGGGCTGTCTTGCACATCCCTGTAAAGAGGTATGCCCTAAAGGTGCCATAACCATCAAAAACGGAAAATCCCATATTGATGAAGAAAAGTGTATAAAATGCGGTAAATGTGTTTCCGTATGTCAGTACGGAGCCATTAATAAACTGGAGCGTCCCTGCGCAAGAGCCTGTGGTATGAATGCCATCGGTTCCGACGAGTACGGACGTGCTGAGATCAATGAAGAAAAATGTGTATCCTGTGGAATGTGTCTTGCAAACTGCCCCTTCGGAGCAATAGAAGATAAGGCACAGATTTTCCAGGTCATTCAGGCAATTCGAGGAGAAGTGCCGGTTTATGCCGCCATTGCTCCCTCTGTTTCAGGCCAGTTTGGTCCTGATTTTACTCCGGAAAAGATGCGCCCCGCTTTCAAGGCATTGGGCTTTGAGGACGTGGTTGAGGTAGCCATCGGTGCTGACCTTTGTACCATCGAGGAGGCAAGAGACTTTGTTGAGGAAGTGCCCGATAAACTTCCCTTCATGGGAACATCATGCTGTCCCGCCTGGTCCGTCATGGCGAAAAAAATGTTTCCGGAATATGCAAACTGTATTTCCATGGCTTTAACCCCCATGGTTCTTACGGGACGACTTATCAAAAAGAAACATCCCGGATGCCTGGTCGCATTTATAGGTCCCTGCGCTGCCAAGAAGCTTGAAGCAAGCCGCAGATCCATCCGAAGCGATGTGGATTTTGTCCTTACCTTCGAAGAAGTAATGGGAATGTTTGAAGCCAAAGAAGTGGACTTTAAATCATTGCCTGATGATGATACAATGCACGGTGCCAGTGGTGACGGAAGAGGTTTCGCCGTAAGCGGAGGTGTTGCCAATGCCGTTGTCAATTGCATCCATGAGATGTATCCTGATAAAGAAATAAAAGTTGAGCGTGCAGAAGGATTGCGTGACTGCATAAAGCTTATGCAGATGGCCAAGGCCGGTAAATATAACGGCTATCTTTTGGAAGGCATGGCATGTCCCGGAGGCTGTATTGCCGGCGCCGGTACCATTCAGCCCATCAATAAATCCGCCATGTCCATACAGGCGCACAAAAAGGCATCCACCAATGCCCATGCTACTCAAAGCCAATACAAGGAGCTTCTTGAAACACTGGAAGAAACCTTTAAGGATAAACCTGAATAGTTTTTACTTTTTTTAATAATTAATGCTATAATTTATTTAACTAACGTTGTTACCTTTGTCGGGAGGGTACATGAAAAAAATACTGATAGTTGATGACATTGCATTAAACCACGCGGCGGCACGTGAAGTGCTTGAAGACACTTACGAGCTTTATGAAGCCATGTCCGCCAAAGAAGCTTTTGAAATCTTGAAGACCGTTACACCGGATCTCATACTTCTTGACATCATAATGCCGGAAGTAAACGGCATGGAAATGCTTGAAGAATTAAAGAGCATTCCCGCCTACAAGGACATTCCCGTAATATTCTTAACGGCTGACACAAGCCCCGAAGCGGAAGTTGAAGGCTTCAACTTAGGAATCGTTGATTACATCACGAAGCCCTTTGTGCCCGTTGTCATGAAGAAGCGTATCGAAACTCAGATAAAGCTTGCCGAATATAACAGGAGCCTTGAAGCGGAAGTTGAGAAAAAGGTAAAAGAAACGGAAGACATGTATGATGTCATAACCGTAAGCTTTGCATGCCTCGTAGAATCCCGGGACGGTGTTACCGGAGGACATTTAAAGAACACTTCCATTTATTTTTCAGCATTTTTGGGCCATTTAAAGACCCTTCCTCAATATAAGCACTTAATGCCTCCTTCATTTGTAAAGAGAGCCTGCAGAAGTGCGCCTTTGCATGACATCGGTAAAATCGCCGTAAGCGATGCGGTGCTTCAGAAGCCCGCAACACTTTCCGATACGGAGTTTTCACAGATGAAATATCACGCTATAATCGGTGGTGATATATTTGATTTCTTAAAAGAAAGGATTCCTGATAAGGAATTCGCTCATATTGCGGGACAGATGGCTCGTTACCATCATGAACGCTGGGACGGAAAAGGTTATCCCGACGGATTAAAGGGTGAAGAGATTCCCCTTGTTGCACGCATTATGAGTATTGTGGATGTTTACGATGCTCTTACATCTGAACGCCCCTACAAGGAGCCTTTTTCTCACGAGAAGGCCATGGCCATGATCGCAGAAGCCAGCGGAACTCAGTTCGATCCCGCCCTTGTGGACCAGTTCATAAGTATCAGCAATGTAATAAAACAGTGCCTTGAGACAAAAGAAGAGATGATTCAGCAAAAGAAATACTTCTCTGTAAAATACAAGTTTGATTAAGGCCGGAAATAAGGAGTAAATAAAGTGAAGAAATACCTTGCATTAATGATGGCAGTATGTCTTTCTTTTACCATGGTTGCATGTGGTAACGGAAAAGAAGCAGAAAGCTCTGCCAGCGACGAACTTCCCTTCGAGATCAGCGAAGAGCCCATCACCATCGGTGGAGAAGAATCCGCTGAAGCCGAAGAAGAGGAAGAAAACGTAGAAGGAAAATACAGATCCGAGCTTACCAACGAATGGATCGATGAAGAATTAAAAGACCAGAGACCCGTAGCGGTTATGGTTGACAACGAGATCAAGGCTCTTCCCCACATGGGTGTTAACTCAGCCGATATCGTGTACGAAATGGTAAATTCAACTCTTAACGGACGTATCACCCGTATGATGTGTATCGTTAAGGATTACAACAACATTCAGTATATTGGTAACGTAAGAAGTGCGCGTCCCACCAATTTACTTATCACCCCTGAATACAATGCGATTCTTATTCATGACGGTGGCCCTTTCTACATCAATGATTTCCTTGCAAGAGACTGGAATAACAACTTAAGCGGCGGTTTCGCCCGTATCTCTAACGGCAAGTCCTATGAATATACCGAATATGCAACAGCTGAGGACTATTCCGCAGGCGGAAAATCATATAAGAGTATTTTAAACAGAATCAATGATGCCAAGATAGACGTAGAATACAACGAATACTATCCCGGAAAGCATTTTGAATTTAACAGTAAAGATACAGGCCTTGATGATGACAAGAAGGCAGTAACAGCAGAAACCATCAAGCTTCCCTTCCCCCACAACGAGTCAACTCTTTACTATAATGACGATACAAAGCTTTATGAATATCATGAATATGCTCACAGAGCAGGTGACGGTTTCTCATCAAAGCAGACAGGACCTCACGTAGATCCTCTTGATGATGATAATGTACTTTCATTCAAGAACCTGATCATCTATTCAGCAGTCATGAATCAGCTTGATCAGAACGGTTACATGATCTACAACGTGATCGGTTCAGGTAACAACGGTTACTACATTACAGACGGTAAGGCAGTTCCCATTACCTGGTCCAAGGCTTCCGAAAACGAGCTCACGGTTTTCAAGAACAAGGAAACCGGCGAGGATATCAAGCTCAACACAGGTAAGACCTACATAGCTATCGTTCCCGAAGATGCTTGGGAAGAACTTATTATAGAATAATTGATCATATGGGCAAAGGCGCTTCGGCGTTTTTGCCCTAATACTCTTTAAGGATATTTTATCTTATGAAATTTCTAAAGAACCACTGGTATGACCTGGTGCTTTTTTTTGCATGTGTGGTCCTGATACTCTTAAACGTGTTTTTCTTACAGAACTGGATAGATGCGGATATGTCCGCCGAGATGGTTTTTTCAAAGCTTCTTAGTGATGAAGGAGCCTTTTTAGCGTCTAAGAACTGGTTCTATTCTACGGAATTTCGTATTCTTTATTCTCAGATCGTAATGGTTCCGTTATTTAAATTCATAAGTAACTGGTATGCAGTCAGATTCATCATGAACGTTGTTTTCTATGCGATCATGCTTTTCTCATACTTCTACATGATGAAGCCTCTTAATTTGCAGAGAAAGAATGTGGTGATCTCAGCCATTGTCTTAATGCTTCCTTTTTCGGAAACAGTCATGGCTCACGTATTTATGGGAAATACCTATATGTCCCATATAATTATCGTATTCTTATTAATGGGCTTATTCCTGCGACTTTCTTATGATGCGGGAAAAAGAAAGCCTGTTACGGACATTGTAAACTGGGCCTTCTTTGCACTTCTCTCAACTGTTGCAGGTATGTCGGGCGTGAGATATTTCCTGGCGATCCTCGGACCGCTTGTGATCGCCGCATGTATATATGCGATCAAGAGTAAAGAATTTCAGGTCATGAGAGTCACTCCCGGTAAAGATACATTTAAGACACTACTATCATCTGAATCCATGAATCCTTTCTACGTTTCCTTAGTTGGGGCAGTGCTCGGATTTTTGGGTTATGTCATAAATGTAGTTTACATAAGTAAGACATTCCAATTCCAGACCTATGAAGGCATTAAGTTTATTTTAGTTTACGATGGCGTGCTCATGGACAGGATCCAGCGTACCATCGGAAGCTTCTTAATGCTTTTCGGATACATAGACAATAGATCGGTATTGTCCGTTCGCGGTGTTATAACGGTGATTTCTTTTGTTATTCCTGCGCTTTTGATATTGGCAGCAGTGCTTGTAAAGAAGACGGATAATAAAAAAGTTCTGATCCTCAGAACCTTTTTCTTTGTAACACTTTTCGTAAATACATTTGCTTTTGTATTTACGGATTCAACGGTTGTTGCAAGATACTATATTACCGTAATGATATTTACGCTTCCTTTACTTGCGGCATTTCTTGAATACGGGCGCCTTTCTTTTGACAAAACGGCCCTTGTGACTGTGCTTCTTCTGTGCGCTTTGCTCGCATCCCTTAAGGAGATCGGCAGCATGGCGGGAAGTGATAAAAATGCCGGAAGACGTGAAGTAAGTGAGTTCCTTACGGAAGCAGGCTATAAGTTCGGCTTTGCAACATACTGGAACGCGGGAATCATGACGGAACTATCTGATGGAAAGCTTCAGGTTGCGGGAGTACATGAACCCGACATGACGGAGTTTAAGTGGTCGGCTCCGGCAAAATATTATAATGATGATTATTTCGAAGGCCCTGTTTTCTTTATCTTTTCTTTGGAGGAATCGGAAAAGACAAGTAACAGCGCTTTAATCTCGGCAGGTGATCTTGTATTTACAAATGCTGAATTCAAGGTTTACCGCTATGAAAACAGAAAAGCAGTAACGGATTTATTAAATGAACAGAATTAAAGAATTTGTAAAAAAAGAAGCAGTACTTACGGTGGCAATCTTTCTTGCCGTAATATCAATGTTTTTTGTGCACCCTGACAAAGAATATATAGGATATATAGATTTCCGTACTCTCGGAATCCTCTTTATGCTTATGGTGGTTGTGGCGGGATTTTCAAAGCTCGGAATTTTTGAAAAGCTTGCAAAGCTTATGTTAGCTAGAGTGAACAGAGTGAGCGGAGTGGTATTTACTCTCACCATTTTATGTTTTCTCTCTTCCATGTTCATTACTAACGATGTGGCGCTTATCACCTTCGTGCCCTTTGCTTTTACCACATTTAAGCTTCTTGATGAGGATGTTAAAAAGAAATATATGATCCCTACGGTTGTATTTGAAACGGTGGCAGCCAATCTCGGAAGCATGTTGACACCCGTCGGTAACCCGCAGAATCTTTATTTATACGGAAAAGCGGAGATCGGTATAGGTGAATTTACGGCTATCACTGCGCCTTACACCTTAATGTCCTTTGTGCTTATTGCTTTGGGCCTTACGGTTTTGATTATTCGAAACGGAAATGCTCGTATAAAAAGTGAAGATGAAGATCTGACATCATTGAATGCTTCTCAAAACACTCCCAGGCAGGGTGTATTCAATGTGACTCTCACGGAGCTTTTTATGAAGAGCCGGACAAGATATCATGTGAATCTCATTCTTTATATCATGTTATTTATTGTGGCGCTCCTTTCCGTACTCAGGATATTTCCCTGGCATATGAGCTTTTTCATAACCTTAATAATTGTTTTATTTGCAGACCATGAAAATTTAAAAAACGTGGACTATTCTTTGCTTATGACCTTCGTGGCGTTCTTTATATTTATAGGTAACATGGGACGGATCCCCGCTTTCAGCACTTTTTTAAGCAGGATGGTGTCGGGAAAAGAAGTTATCACAGCCGTATTATCGAGCCAGGTTGTAAGTAATGTTCCTGCAGCCCTTCTTTTATCGGGCTTTACGGATAATTATAAGGCTCTGATAATCGGCACTGATTTAGGCGGCCTCGGCACTCTCATCGCTTCCATGGCAAGCCTCATATCCTATAAGATTGCCGCTCAGTCCAAGGAAATTAAAATGGGAAAGTACTTATTATATTTCACCATGGTAAATGTGGTATTTTTAATAATTCTTTTTCTTTTCCATATCATAATTGCATAAGGAGTACTGTTTAGTAATGCGAGGATTAATTGATAAAATAAAGGATCTCTTTAAAAAATACGAAGAAATCATAACCTACCTGATCGTAGGTGTGTTAACAACCATTGTATCCTGGGTTGCAGCCTGGGTAGCTACATTGTTTTTGGATTCGACCGTAGCGATACAGAATAATATCATCAATACCATCAGCTGGATCGCCGGCGTTCTTTTTGCATATCCACTGTCAAGAGTGTGGGTATTTAAGAGTAAAAACCCCCATATCGTAAGAGAGTTCTTCGGATTTGCGGGTTCCCGTATATCAACATGGGTGCTTGACGTATTTATCATGTGGATATTTGTTAATGTAATACCATTTACCAACGGACTTAAGAATCTTGCTACACGCTTGGGACGCGAGTACACCCAGGACCAGCTTGATACCATGAATTACTGGATAGCTAAAATTTTCATTTCTTCAGTGCTTGTAATGGTAGGAAATTACGTATTCAGCAAAGTGCTTATCTTTAGAAAGAAAAACACAGAGGAGGAGAAGCGGGTTGAAGATTAAATTAGATTGGAAAAAATATGCAGAGACCTTACGCCTTGCAGGCGCGGAAGGGATCGTTTTACTTAAAAATGACGGAAATGTGCTTCCGCTTGATCCAAAAGAAAAGGTTGCCTTATACGGAAGAGCTCAGTTTGATTATATTAAGAGCGGCTCCGGTTCCGGCGGTCTTGTTAATGTGCCCTATGTGGTAAATGTTTACGATGGCTTAAAGAACAGCGGAAGAGTAGCGGTGGACGAAAGCATTGCGGAAAGATATCGCACATGGCTTGTTGATAATCCCTACGACAGAGGTATCGGCTGGGCAGGAGAACCCTGGAGCCAGGTGGAAATGCCTCTTGATGAAGCGATTGTTAAGGAGGATGCAAAAAGAAATACTGCCGCCATTGTTGTGGTAGGACGTCTTGCGGGCGAAGATAAGGATAATTCCGAAAGTGAAGGCAGCTACTTATTAAGAAGTGATGAGCGCGCCATGATCGAAACCGTATGTAAGAATTACGCAAAAAGCGTGATCGTGCTTAATTCCGGTAATGTTATGGATATGAAGTGGGTTAAGGAATTTAATCCTTCTTCAGTGCTTTATGTATGGCAGGGAGGCGCCGAAGGCGGTAATTCCATCGCCGATATTTTGACAGGTGTACTTTCACCATCCGGTCGTCTTGTTGATACCATCGCAGAAAATATCAGCGACTACCCCTGCATGGAAGACTTTGGAAACAAAGAAAAGCTTGTATATACCGATGATATTTTTGTCGGTTACAGATATTTTGAAACCTTTGCAAAAGAAAAGGTTTTATATCCTTTCGGTTTCGGACTCTCCTATACGGAATTTGAACATAAAGCCGTACTGGGTCATGAAGAAGACAAGGTATGCGTTGTGGTAGAAGTGAAGAATACCGGCGCTTTTCCTGCAAAAGAAGTGTGTCAGGTTTATGTTAAGGCACCGAAGGGAAAACTTTCAAAGCCCGCAAGAGAGCTTAAGGGATTTGCAAAGACCAAGGAAATAAAGCCCGGAAAGAAAGTAACCGTAGAGATAACATTTCCTTTTTCCGCAATGGCTTCTTTTGATGACGGCGGATACACGGGAAATCTTAATTCATATGTTCTTGAGCCCGGTGAATATGAAATCTACGAAGGTAAGAATGTTCGCGAAGCAACCTGCGTAGGAAAGATAAATATTCCGGAGCTTATAGTTACTGAAACCGTAAGCGAAGCACTTGGACCGCATGAAAGCTTTAAGAGACTTGCGGTGGGAGCAGACGGCGAAAAGATTTACGAAGATGTGCCTTTGCGTGTTTCTTCTCAGAAAGAGCATTGCGAAGAAGCAAGAAAGGCCTTAAAGGATATTCCCTACGAAGCAGGCCTTAATTATAAATTCAAGGATGTTTACGATAAGAAGATCACTCTCGATGAATTTATTTCTTCATTAAAGGATGAAGATCTGATCGAGTTATGCCAGGGCGAAGGTATGTGTTCGGGAAGAGCCACTCCCGGTACAGCAGGCGCGTACATCGCTTCAACTGATGAACTTGAAAAGCATGGTCTTCCCACCATGTGCTGTTCCGACGGACCCAGCGGTATCCGTATGGATACGGGCGGTGTGGCAATGCAGACATCAAACGGTGTATCCCTTGCCTGCACCTTTAATAAGGAGCTGGTGGAAGAAGTATTTACATACATCGGTATGGAGCTTCGAATTGACGAAATCGACACCTTACTGGGCCCCGGCATCAATATTCACAGATGCCCTCTTAACGGACGTAATTTTGAGTACTTCAGCGAAGATCCCTTTGTTTCAGGCACCATGACCGTGGCAGAATTAAAGGGTATGCATAAATACAATGTAACAGGAACCATCAAGCATTTCTGCTGTAACAACCAGGAAACAGGACGATTCACGGAAGATACCGTGATTTCTAAGAGAGCTTTAAGAGAGATCTATTTAAAGAGCTTTGAAATGGCAGTTAAGGAAGCGGGCGCTTACAGCATCATGACAAGCTACAACCTTGTTAACGGTGTTCATACCGCATCTTCTTTTGACTTGAATCAGATAGTCTTAAGAAAGGACTGGGGCTTCACCGGCATCACCATGACTGACTGGTGGTCACCTCTTAATCTTGAAGGCGGCGAAAGCATTCGTGACGGTCTTGGATACATGATTTTGGCCGGCGGTGATGTATATATGGTTAATCCCAATGTGGCAGAATCAGAAAACAGTAAGCATGCCAAGGAATCTCTTAAGAACGGCCTTATCGAAAGAAAAGATCTGGTAAGAAATGCCGAGGAACTTTTATCAAATGCATTAAAGTCCAATGCTATGGCGCGTCTTGCAGGAAAGAAGGATAAGGTTGTACACATAAATCCTTTTGAATCAAATTCCGAAAAGGTTAATGTGATAGAAGTAAAGGTTATGGATGAAACCCCTATTGATGTTTCAAGACTTGATATGTCAAAGGGCGTAAAGAATCAGATTCAGATTACCAGCGATAAAGCATCTTCCTATGACCTGATACTTGAAACGGAGATCGAAGGCACGGAAATGGCTCAGATAAATCTTTCCGTAAGCGTGAATATGTCTCCCAAGGGAGCCATTGCCCGTAACGGATCGGATAAGAGCTTAAAGACCGATGTTATTGAACTTGGTCTTATCAGAAATCCTTTGTTTAACGTAAACCTTGTGGCCAGTCAGGACGGATTGACAGTTAAGAGCCTGATCATCAAGCGGAAATAATTCCGGGAAAACCCATGAACTTCCAATACTTAAACTTCAGAGTATATAAAAAATATAAAAATACGATCAACAGGGAGAATTATAAAGGCTTCATGCTTGGCGGAGGCCTTTTTCTCCTGTGTCTTTCCATAGACCTGTTTGCAAGGTTTATAATTTCTCCCAAGGAGTTTCCCTGGTACTACATTGTCTTTGAGGTGATCTATGCATTTCTTATAGCGTCAACGGCCATCTTCAAGGATTTTGTTAAGGAACACAGCTACGTTTCAGCCATTGTATGGCTTTTTGTAGGCGGACTGTTTCTTTTATCTGCGGCATATGTGTACAGGATCAAATATGTATTTGCTCTGTATGCAATACTTTCTCTTGCCTATTCACTGTATCTCATTTTAAATCCTTTATACCATGTCATAAGCCAGGTGTTCTTTTGCTTTCTTCTAAGCATTATAAGTTATTGCACTGAGGAAGTCATGGACCCCGGAATGTGGATGCGTAACATCCTTACTGCCTTCGTAGTCATGGTTGTGGGCATTTCCGCATCCAATGTGCGTCTTGAGAATCTTCTTTGTAAAAATGAATTAGTAAGGATCGCCGGCGGATCCCTTGAATATTTTGATTCCGACAGTGATGAAGCATGGGAAACGGGACGAAGAGTAAGCATGTTCGGTGGTAAAGCCGAAAATACCAGAAAGTATTTTTCTTTTGCCATGGACATTGATGACGGAAAGATCATTCATGTCCGGAAAAATAATATTCTCGGACTTTATACCGACATGAGCTATACCCTTGCGATCGGCGAAATTGCAGAGCGTATCGAAGGCGAAGGGCAGAGAGCCAGGTTTAAGCGTTTCTTCAGCAAAGATAATCTGAGAAAGGCATACAAGGAAAAGGTTGAGAATATGTCCATTCTTTTTCCCTTTAATGCTCAAGACGGAGAGCTTTACTGGATAGTAATGGATATTTCGCTCTTACGTGATCCCATGTCAGGGAACTTAAACTGCGCGGTTATGTGTGAAGATTATACCAATGACCGTATGCTTACGGATATTTTAAGCGCTTTCATTAAGGAGCCTTATGAATCTGCCTACGTATTTGACCCCGCCGACGGAAACTGTGTTCAGTTTACGGCAAACAGCGACGGCATTGTGCAGAAATTCAGTGACAGTTATGAAGAAACAAGACTTGCTTATATAAGAAACAATCTGGCTCGGTATGATGTAGAAAGAGCCATGGAGCTTTCTTCTTATGATAATATATCGGAGCACCTGATGTCCGACGGTTATTTCCAGTACACGGTGGATGAGATCGCGGAAAACGGAAGCGTCCTTAAAAAGCTCTTTAAACATTCATATCTTAATGAGCTTAAAAACAGGATCCTTATTACCAAGCAGGATATTACCGATGTTATCAACAAGGATAACGCGGCAAGACTTAAGATAGAAAAAGCGCTTATAGAAAAAGAAACCGCCATGAAGGCGAAAGAAGATTTCTTAACAAGAATGAGCCATGAGATGCGTACTCCCATGAATGCGATCCTCGGTCTTTCCACATTGATGAAGGACGAGATCAACAATCCCAAGGCCTTAAGCGGTTATCTTGAAAAGATAAAATATTCCGGAGATTTTCTTTTGCAGCTGATCAACGATATGCTGGATATCAGCAAGATGGCTGCGGACCAGATCGAACTTGTAAAAGAACCCTTCGTCATGGATCAGCTTTGGGAAACCGTCAATATGATGATCGTTCCTTTGGCTAAAAACAAGGGCGTGGATCTTTCCATGGAAAACAGTATTCCTTCGGACCTTGTGATCTTAACGGATAAATTAAGATTCAATCAGATCATGATCAATCTTTTAAACAATTCCATTAAGTACACTCCCGAGGGAGGAAGTGTGGTATTTAAGTGCCGCGAGATAGAGAGAAAAGACGGAAATGTTCTTTTGGAATTTATCATAAAGGATAACGGCGTTGGCATGAGCGAAGAATTCATGCAGCATATGTTTGAACCTTTCACTCAGGAAGTGAGCACGGTGGAAGCCACACTTGCGGGAACCGGCCTGGGGCTCTCCATTGTAAAGGGTCTTATGGATGCATTTAACGGCGACATAAAGATAAAGAGTAAAAAAGGAAAGGGTTCCGAATTTAATCTGAAGATTCCTTTTGAAATAGGTGAAGCAAGAAAGTCCGTCGAAAGAAAGTCGGAAGAGATCGATTTAAGCGGTATCAAGGCTTTGCTTGTGGAAGATAATGATATAAACCGGATGATCGCAACGGAGCTTCTTGAAAAGAAGGACATATTTGTTACTACAGCCAATAACGGCGCGGAAGCCATAGAATACTTCAACAATTCCGAGGAAGGTTACTTTGATGTGATCCTTATGGATATAAGAATGCCGGTCATGAACGGACTTAAGGCAACAAGAGCCATTAGATCCATGAACAGAGCCGATGCAAAGACCGTTCCGATCATAGCAATGACAGCCAACGCCTTTGAATCGGATATACAGGCCTCCTGGGAAGCGGGGCTTGATTACCATCTTTCAAAGCCCATAGACCCCCATAAACTTTACGAGGTAATTGATGAATTTGTATGTGGAAGTCGCGAAAAATAGCAAAAAACAAAGCTTTCAAAAAAATTTGAAAGCTTTGCTTTTTTTTGTTGACTTGCATTTTGATTTGTAATATACTGTATGTTGCTCTATTGTGGAGTGCTATGTTTTTTTATGGCTTTTTTTACGAATAAATAAAGGCTAAATCATAAGAACGGGGTGCATGTCAATGGAAAAAAACAGAATACGTTCAGTTGCCGCAGGCAAAAATATACGTATGAGTTATCAAAGACAAAAAGAAGTTTTGGAAATGCCCAACCTTATTGAAGTCCAGAAGGATTCCTACGAGTGGTTCCTTACAGACGGATTACAGGAAGTATTTGACGACATTTCTCCTATTGAAGACTTCGGCGGACGTTTAAGTCTCGAATTTGTAAGCGCAGAGCTTTGCAAGGATGATGCCAAGTATACAATAGAAAAATGTAAAGAACGTGATGCGACTTTCGCAGCACCTTTAAAGGTCAAAGTACGTCTTTGCAATAAGGAAACCGGAGCTATTATCGAACATGATATATTCATGGGCGATTTACCGTTAATGACCGATACAGGTACATTTGTAATAAACGGTGCAGAAAGAGTTATCGTAAGCCAGATGGTTCGTTCTCCCGGTATCTATTACAATATTGAACACGATAAGATCGGTAAGAGACTGTATTATTCAACCGTAATCCCTAACAGAGGTGCATGGCTTGAATACGAAACAGACTCCAACGATGTTTTTTACGTGCGCGTTGACAGAACCAGAAAGGTTCCCATCACCGTGCTCCTTCGTGCACTGGGACTCGGCACCAATGACGAGATTCGTGAAGTGTTCGGAGACGAAGCTAAGATTGAAGCTTCATTCACCAAAGATACAGCCACCAATTATCAGGATGGTCTTCTTGAATTATATAAGAAGATTCGTCCCGGAGAACCCCTTTCCGTTGACAACGCTAAGAGCTTAATCGAAGGCATGTTCTTTGATCCCAAGCGTTATGACTTGGCCAGAGTCGGAAGATATAAATTTAATAAGAAGCTTTCTTTCAGATCAAGATTAAAGAACCAGGTACTTGCAGAGGATGTAGTTTCTCCCATTACCGGTGAAGTGATCGCTGAAAGAGGCACAAAGATCACACTTGAACTTGCAGATGTAATGCAGAATTCCGCAGTTCCTTATGTATATATTCAGACCGAAGAAAAGATTGAAAAAGTTATCTCCAATCTTATGGTAAGAATTGAGAACTTCGTGGATTGCGATCCCGAAGAACTCGGCATTCAGGAAGCTGTTCATTATCCTACTCTTGCAGCAATCCTTGAAGAGTACGCTGATGACAATGATGCTTTATTTGAAGCAATCAGAAAGAATGTCCACAACCTTGTTCCCAAGCATATTACCAAGGAAGATATTTTTGCTTCCATCAACTACAATATGCATCTTGAATACGGCATCGGACATGATGACGATATCGACCACTTAGGAAACAGACGTATCCGTGCAGTGGGCGAATTATTACAGAACCAGTATCGTATCGGTCTTTCCAGACTTGAAAGAGTTGTAAGAGAAAGAATGCAGACACACGATACCGAGGAAGTTACTCCTCAGGCTCTTATCAACATTAAGCCCGTACAGGCAGCTGTTAAGGAATTCTTCGGTTCCTCACAGTTATCCCAGTTCATGGATCAGAACAACCCTCTTGGTGAGCTGACTCACAAGAGACGTTTATCTGCCCTTGGTCCCGGCGGTCTTTCAAGAGAAAGAGCATCCTTTGAAGTTCGAGACGTACACTATTCGCACTACGGTCGTATGTGTCCTATCGAAACACCCGAAGGTCCCAACATCGGTCTTATCAACTCTCTTGCATCCTATGCTAGAATCAATACATACGGATTTATCGAAGCTCCTTATCGTAAGATCGATAAGACAGATCCCGAAAATCCTCGTGTTACCGACGAAGTAGTTTACATGACAGCTGATGAAGAAGATAACTATCATGTAGCTCAGGCTAACGTAGCACTTAACCCCGACGGAACATTCGTTAAGAAGTCCGTTTCCGGTCGTTACAGAGAAGAGACTCAGGAATACCCCATCACCATGTTCGATTACATGGACGTATCTCCTAAGATGGTATTCTCAGTTGCTACAGCACTTATTCCTTTCTTACAGAACGACGATGCTAACCGTGCCCTCATGGGTTCAAACATGCAGCGTCAGGCAGTGCCTCTTATGGTGACCGAAGCTCCCGTAGTAGGAACCGGTATGGAACCCAAGGCAGCCGTTGACGCAGGTGTTTGTGTGGTTGCAAAAGAAAGCGGTACAGTAGAATATGTATCTTCAAACCTTATCCGTGTTGCACAGGATAACGGCGAAGTTGTAGATTACAAGCTTGCAAAGTTCCAGAGAAGTAACCAGAGTAACTGCTACAACCAGAGACCCATCGTATTCAAGGGTAACAGAGTAGCAAAGGGCGAAGTTATCGCTGACGGTGCTTCCACCTCCGGCGGAGAACTTGCACTTGGTAAGAACCCTCTTATCGGTTTCATGACCTGGGAAGGTTACAACTACGAAGATGCTGTTCTTCTTAGTGAAAGACTTGTACAGGATGATGTTTACACATCCATCCATATTGAAGAATATGAAGCAGAAGCACGTGACACCAAGTTAGGACCCGAAGAGATTACTCGCGATGTTCCCGGTGTCGGTGAAGAAGCTCTTAAGGATCTTGATGACCGCGGCGTGATCAGAATCGGTGCGGAAGTAAGAGCCGGAGATATCCTTGTAGGTAAGGTTACACCTAAGGGTGAAACAGAACTTACAGCAGAAGAAAGACTCCTTCGTGCAATCTTCGGTGAAAAGGCAAGAGAAGTAAGAGATACTTCCCTTAAGGTGCCTCACGGCGAATACGGTATCGTAGTTGATGCCAAGGTATTTACAAGAGAAAACGGCGATGAGTTATCACCCGGTGTTAACCAGTCCGTTCGCGTATATATTGCTCAGAAACGTAAGATCAGCGTCGGTGATAAGATGGCCGGTCGTCACGGTAACAAGGGTGTCGTTTCAAGAGTTCTTCCTGTAGAAGATATGCCTTATCTTCCTAACGGTCGTCCTCTTGATATCGTACTTAACCCTCTGGGCGTACCTTCCCGTATGAATATCGGTCAGGTCCTTGAAATTCACTTATCTCTTGCTGCCAAGGCTCTTGGCTTCAACGTTGCAACACCTGTATTTGACGGTGCTAACGAGCGAGATATTATGGACACACTGGATCTTGCCAACGACTATGTAAACCTTCCTTTCGATGAAGCTGAAGCTAAGGCTCAGGCTGAAAAAGAAGGAACGAAATATGATAAGAACGCGGATACATTTACAAGTAAGCATGGCGAAGAATTACTTCCCGAAGTACTTCAGTACTTATCCGACAACAGAGAACACAGAAGCCTTTGGAAGGGCGTGCCCATCTCCAGAGACGGTAAGGTAAGACTCCGTGACGGTAGAACAGGTGAATACTTCGACGGCCCTGTAACCATCGGTCACATGCATTACTTAAAGCTCCACCACTTGGTAGACGATAAGATCCACGCACGTTCAACCGGTCCTTACTCCCTCGTAACTCAGCAGCCCCTCGGTGGTAAAGCTCAGTTCGGTGGACAGCGTTTCGGTGAAATGGAAGTTTGGGCTCTTGAAGCGTACGGTGCATCTTACACCCTTCAGGAAATCCTTACAGTTAAGTCCGATGATGTTATCGGCCGTGTAAAGACTTACGAAGCAATTATCAAGGGCGAAAACATTCCTAAGCCCGGTATACCTGAATCCTTCAAGGTATTACTTAAGGAATTACAGTCCCTTGGTCTTGACATTAAAGTATTACGTGATGATATGACTGAAATTGAAATTTCAGAGTCTATCGATTATGGCGATACCGATTATCGCACAGATCTCGAAGGCGAAGACAGAAGAAACGATGGAGATCGTGAATCCTTTGCTAAGAGCGGTTATCAGGTTCAGGAATTCAGCGATGAAGGTGAACTGGTAGAAGCAGAAGACGATTTCGCAGACGTTGATGATGACTTAGGCGATTTCGACGACGATTTCAATGAATAAGCGGTACCGAAAAAAACAGTAAAGGAGCGCCATAAATGCCGGATATAAATAATAACACATATCAACCTATGACATTTGATGCCATTCAGATAGGTTTGGCTTCACCTGAGAAGATCAGACAGTGGTCAAGACGTGGAGATGATCCCGATTTTGGTATTGTTACGAAGCCTGAAACAATAAACTACAGAACTCTTAAGCCCGAAAAGGACGGTCTGTTCTGTGAAAAGATTTTCGGACCCAGCAAAGACTGGGAATGCCATTGCGGTAAGTACAAGAAGATTCGCTATAAAGGCGTTATCTGCGACCGTTGTGGTGTAGAAGTTACCAAATCCAACGTACGTCGTGAACGTATGGGCCGTATCGAACTTGCTGCTCCCGTTTCACATATTTGGTACTTCAAGGGAATTCCTTCCCGTATGGGACTTATACTTGATATATCTCCCAGAGTACTTGAAAAAGTATTATATTTCGCTTCCTACATCGTACTTGATAAGGGTGAAACCAATCTTGATTACATGCAGGTTCTTTCTGAAAAAGAATATCAGGAAGCAGTTGAAACTTACGGCTCCAATAAATTCCGTGTAGGAATGGGTGCCGAAGCCATCAAAGAATTATTACAGGCGATCGACCTTGACAAAGAAGCAGTAGCTTTAAAAGAAGAGCTCATGGAATCCACAGGTCAGAAGAGAGCAAGGATCGTAAAGAGACTTGAAGTAGTGGAAGCATTCCGTGAATCCAAGAACAAGCCCGAATGGATGATCATGGACGTTGTTCCCGTAATCCCTCCGGATCTTCGTCCTATGGTACAGCTTGACGGTGGTCGTTTTGCTACATCTGACTTAAACGATCTTTACAGACGTATCATTAACCGTAACAACCGTCTCCAGAGACTTCTTGAACTCGGCGCTCCCGATATCATCGTGAGAAACGAAAAGAGAATGCTTCAGGAAGCTGTTGATGCTCTTATTGATAACGGCCGTAGAGGCAGACCCGTAACAGGCCCCGGTAACAGACCTCTTAAGTCTCTTTCCGATATGTTAAAGGGTAAGAGCGGACGTTTCCGTCAGAACCTCCTTGGTAAGCGTGTAGACTACTCAGGACGTTCCGTTATCGTAGTAGGACCCGAACTTAAGATTTATCAGTGCGGTCTTCCTAAGGAAATGGCCATTGAATTGTTTAAACCCTTCGTTATGAAGGAACTTGTGGGCAGAGGAATCTCCCAGAATATTAAGAATGCCAAGAAGCTTGTAGAACGTCTTGATCCTCAGGTTTGGGATGTACTTGAAGAAGTTATCGCAGAGCACCCTGTAATGCTTAACCGTGCTCCTACACTTCACAGACTTGGTATTCAGGCTTTCGAGCCCATCCTTGTAGAAGGTAAGGCTATTAAGCTTCATCCCCTTGTATGTACCGCTTTCAACGCCGACTTCGACGGTGACCAGATGGCTGTACACCTTCCTTTAAGTGTTGAAGCTCAGGCAGAATGCAGATTCTTACTGCTTTCTCCCAATAACCTTCTTAAGCCTTCAGACGGTGGCCCCGTTGCCGTTCCTTCACAGGATATGGTCCTTGGTATCTACTACTTAACCATGAAGAAGTATGCAGATTTCTCATCTGATGCTGAATTCGTTAAGGATGTGGTAGCAGAATTTGCTTCCATCGACGAAGCTAAGGCTGCTTACAATGATTACCAGGATAAGGTAGCAAAGGCTGTTAAGGGTAAAGAAGGCGATGCTGCAAAGGCTGCAGTTGAAGCCATCAAGGGACCCAAGCTTGATGCAGAAGCTCATATCAAGGTATGTGTTGACCCCGAAAGAAATCGTGTGGTTGCTTGCCGCATGATCGATATTCTTGGCAGATACTACAATTCTACCAACGAGGCAATGCTTGCCTACGAAAATAAAGAAATCTCCCTCCATCAGACTATTTTCGTAAAGAGAACAGCTGAATTTAACGGAGAAACAGTAGAAGGTGTAATCGAGACAACCCTCGGTAGATTACTCTTCAACGAAATCCTTCCTCAGGATTTAGGCTATGTGGAAAGAGACAGTGCTGAAAACGCACTTAAGCTTGAAGTTGATTTCCATGTAGGTAGAAAGCAGTTAAAGCAGATCCTTGAAAAGGTTATCAATATTCACGGTGCTTCAGTTACCGCTGAAACCCTCGACCTTATCAAGGCTACAGGTTACAAGTATTCAACAAGAGCAGCTATGACCGTATCAATTTCCGATATGACCGTACCTGCATCCAAGCCTGAGATTCTTGAAGAAGCTCAGCAGACCATCGATAAGATTACAAGAAACTTCAGACGTGGTCTTGTAACAGATGAAGAAAGATATCGTTCAGTTGTTGAAACCTGGACCGCTGCAGATAACAGACTTACCAAAGACCTTCTTGATGGTCTTGATAAATACAACAACATCTTCATGATGGCTGACTCCGGTGCCCGTGGTAGTAACCAGCAGATCAAGCAGCTTGCAGGTATGCGTGGACTTATGGCGGATACAACCGGTCGTACCATTGAATTGCCTATTAAATCAAACTTCCGTGAAGGTCTTGACGTACTCGAATACTTCATGTCCGCTCACGGTGCTCGTAAGGGTCTTTCCGATACAGCTATCAGAACAGCTGACTCCGGTTACCTTACACGTCGAATGGTTGACGTATCACAGGAACTTATTATCCGTGAACTTGACTGTTCATTAGGCAGAGATGAGATCCCCGGTTCCGAAGTTTATGCTTTCATGGATGGTAAAGAAACCATCGAAGGCTTAAAGGATCGTATCCAGGGAAGATACGTATGTGAAGATATTAAGTCCGTAAAGGGCGATGTGATCGTTAAGAAGAATCACATGATCACTCCTTCAAGAGCTGCAAGGATCTTAAAGGAAGGTATCGATTCTCACGGACAGCCCGTAGCAGACAATCCTAACGCACGTATCAAGGTTCGTAACATCCTTTGCTGCCGTTCACACAACGGTATCTGTGCTAAGTGTTACGGTGCCAACATGGCAACAGGTGAAGAGGTACAGGTAGGTGAAGCAGTTGGTATTATCGCTGCTCAGTCCATCGGTGAACCCGGTACACAGCTTACCATGAGAACCTTCCATACCGGTGGTGTTGCCGGCGGCGATATCACACAGGGTCTTCCCCGTGTAGAAGAATTGTTCGAAGCACGTAAGCCTAAGGGTCTTGCAATCATTGCCGAATTCGGCGGTGTTGCAAAGATCAGTGATAATAAAAAGAAACGTGAAGTTATCATTACCAATGAAGAAACCAAGGAATCCAAGGCATACTTAATTCCTTACGGTTCACGTATCAAAGTTCAGGACGACCAGGTACTTGAAGCAGGTGACGAACTTACAGAAGGTTCCGTAAATCCTCACGATCTCCTTAAGATTAAGGGAATCGGCGCAGTTCAGGATTACATGTTACGTGAAGTACAGCGTGTATACAGACTTCAGGGTGTTGATATCAACGATAAGCATATCGAAGTTATCGTACGTCAGATGCTTAAGAAGGTTAGAATCGAAGAGAAGGGTGATTCCGAATTCTTACCCGGTTCTACAGTAGATTTCCTTGACTTTGATGAAGCTAACGAAGAACTTGTTAAAGAAGGCAAAGAGCCTGCAACAGCTACAAGAATTATCCTTGGTATTACCAAGTCTGCTCTTGCAACTAACTCCTTCTTATCAGCAGCTTCCTTCCAGGAAACAACCAAGGTTCTTACAGAAGCAGCTATCAAGGGCAAGATCGATCCACTTATCGGTCTTAAGGAAAATGTTATCTTAGGTAAGCTCATTCCTGCCGGTACAGGTATGAAGCGTTACAGAGACGTAGAATTAAGTTCCGACAGCCGTTACAACGACCTTATGGAAAGCTTAAGAAGAGCTGAAGCAGCTCCCAAGGAAGAAACTCCTGTTGAAGATGTAATGGATGCAGAAACAGTTTACGAAGCAGAAGCAGAAACAACTTCTGAAGATGCTGAATAATACCAAACATAAAAGCCTGTGGCAATTGCCACAGGCTTTTTTTGTTCAGGGTTTTGGCTGTTCCAAGGGCTTTGGCCGGCGGGGGTGTGTGCCGGCGGGGGTGGACCTAGGGGACGGGGTTCCTGGTCCATTTTCGAAAAATGGACCAGGAACCCCGTCCCCTAGGTCCACTACCGGAATACGTGGAGGGATTCATCATACTCGAGATTTCCCACCGTCTCTATCCTGAATTCTGTTATGTCATAGAAGGTATTCTTTGCCTCATCCGGATAATTTATATCAATTGAAACGGACAATACCTGTATATCGGAAACAGGTATCGAGAAGGACATCTTTTTACCGACCTTATCAAAATAACCTGCTCTGGATATACCCGTGTCATATAAGCTTTGCAGGGTTAACTCTATGTCCTCTAACTGTTCCTCTGCCTGTGCGCAGGCATTGTAATAGCTTTCCGTGTTACTTATCACTCTTTTGCTTAAGGACAGATCCGAAAGACCGCTTGACAGTGACAATATCGCAAAAGAAACAAGGCACAGCATTACAAATATAAGAAGTATGGAGGATGTACCGACATTTAAGGAAAATTCCGATCTCTTTCTTTTCATGGATTAATCCAAAACCTCTTGCTTGTATTTTTTGAATGTATAGTCGTAAATCAGTTTATGATCCCCTGCTTTGAAACAGGCAAAATCAAGATAAGTGTATTTATCATCTTCCCTGAGCTTCAGTTCAATATCATATTCGCTGCTTTCAGGAAGATACTGTCTGATGGAATCAATATCATCCGCATATTCATAGAAAAGTTCACCGGCGTTGGTAACCTGAGAATTGGCATAGTTTAAATCCCTGGCTTCTTCCATGGCAAAATGCGCCCTTACAAAGATCTGAATACAGACTGCACTTGTAAGCGCGAAAAAGAAGATCACTATGATAAGTTCCATAAGGAACAGGCCTGAAGATGATTTGCGCATTTATTTGCTGCTCCTGACATGTACAAATAGTTTCTCTTCCTTGCCGTTTTCCGTAAGGATGGTAAAAGAATACAGAGTATCGCTTATTTGCTCCATGGAAAATCCTTTGGCAGGAATAATATTATCACCGAGGTCCGGGTCGAAATCCAGTGACTGTCTTGTGTAAAGCTCCTTTATGAAGCCATCGTCGTAATATAAATAAGTGGAAAAAATAATGTTATCCACTTCTTCTTCAATGATCACGGCATTTAGATCATGAAACTTTCCAATCTTGATATTGCCGCCTACATCTCCCTGTCGAAGCTTGTTTATGATATAAGCTTCAGATGTTCTCTCGTCGTAATTCACGCCGATATTATTTACTATATTTTTGTAAACATTGGAGCCTGTGGCCAGTAAGAACACCATGGAAATGGCGAATACCGAGAAGAGGGTCAAAACAAATAATATATCTACCACAAAGCGTTTGCTGTCTTTTCTGATCAATTATTTTCCCTCCTTATAACCGTCACGTCGGGGAAAATATTGGCGCCTATGGATTGATAGTCCACAAAGAAAGCATTCTCATCATAGGTAAGACCATAATGCTCTTTAAGATACATGAGACTGGGAGGATAGGTGCCCTCAATAGAATAGCAGCTTACAATCCCTCTGTTTAAAGCTTCTCTTAAAGCTTCTTCTTTTCTGTCAAGAGTATCGCCGGACAGATTGGTGACACCATACATAAGAAGCACAAGAAGGCCCAAAAACAAAGCGATTGAAAAGTGCAGACCGTTTATTCTTTTTAGCAGGGATTTCTTTTTGATAAAACGTGCCATACTGTTATCCTAAATTTGCCATAATGCCCATCAAGGGGAGAATTACCGATAAAAGAATGAGACCCACGATAACTGAAAGCACGATTACAAGAGTGGGTTCGATTACCGATACGATATCACCCATTTTCTTTTCGCTGCGCTTTTCATATTCGTCGGCTATCTTCTTCATTATCACATCTGTTTCGCCGGTCTTAACGCCGACAGCGATCATACGATTGTTGACATTACTGAAAATACCGGCTTCTTTTAAGCCTTCTGCAAGACTGTCGCCCTTTTCGATGGCCTTTCTGCAGATATCGATCTTGGCGGAAATGTTCTTGTTTTCAACAAGCCCCTTAGCGAGATCGAGGCCTGAAAATGTATCAAGTCCGGTTGATATTGCTAAAGCCATGCCTCCCGCGAATCTTCCTATGGCAATTTCCTCATTGAATTTTCTTGTTAAAAAGAAATTGGCTGAGAATTTATGCCAGGACTTTCGACCCACTTCGGTCTTTGAAAAGAAGATATATATAAGGAAGAGAACAACCAGAATACCGCCAAAAAGAATGGAATAGTTGTTAATGGTCGTTCCAAGCTGCATGAGGGATGCGGCAAAGCCGGTGATCTCAGAACCGAGCTGAGTAAATACCTGATTAAATATGGGAAGTACTTTGGTGATCAGGATTATTATGATTATGAACATCATGCCGATCATAATAAGAGGATAGGTGATGGCGCTTTTAATGCTGTCTGCAATTTCCGTTTCGCGCTCATAATAATCCGCAAGAGAACTCATGACATCGTCGATGGAGCCTGCTTCTTCTCCGAGTTTTATGGTGCTGAGTAAATAAGGAGGGAAGACTCCCACTATTTCAAGGCTTTCGGAAAAGTTGTGACCCTTTGATATCTCATCCATGATTCCCTGTAAGAGCTTCTTGGAATCCGGGTCCTCGGTATCCGACAGAAGTATGCGGATGCCTTCAACAGGCGTAATACCCGCGTGGAGCAGGATAGAGATCTGTGAGCAAAAAGAAGCAAGTTCTTCAGATGATAGAGTATGATTTTTCATAATAATCCCCGTGCGTTTTAGATTAGAAATACTAGTAAATATATTTAACGGAATAATTGGTACCTTCACCGATATATTCCTTAAGAACCTTCTCGTTGGTGCTTGCGCCGAAGGTAGGATCCACAAGTGACCATTCTTCGCCGTTAAACTGAATAACACCGTTTAACCAGCCTATGTCTTCAATGTAGACACTTATCCATGCGTGGTATACCATATCAACGCCGACATATCCCACTTCAAGACGAGTGGGAATTCCCTGGCTGCGAAGCATGCTTGTCATGACAGCTGAATAGTCAAGACATATGCCGGTGCCGGATTCAAGTATCTCATCAACATTAGATATATATCCGCTCTGAACAGTGTCAGCTTTTTCATAGTCATAGGTGATATTTTTGGTGATGTAATTGTAGACATTGGTTACAACATCAAGGTCGTTGGAGCAGTATGCTGCGAGATTGGCGCCCTTGGTGATAACCTTATTGCTTTCTTCGAAATAAACATACTGGTTGGGATATAAATATGGCCCAAATTCGGAAACATCGGTAAAAGAAAGAGTCTCTCTGTAAGAAAGAGAGTATTTATTACCGGATATATTTTCACATACGCTTATTTCATAATCCCCGTCACCGCTTGTCAAAGGAAATGCAGCAAATCCGTTCTTAAGATTATATGTATAAGTAACGCCGTTGGGACCCGTGATCTGGAGCTTTACCTTCGCACAGGAACCTAAATAGTTAACCATGATATAGCCTTCGGTGGCATTGGAATAATCCACGATGGCATACTCATTACCCGTGGTAAGAGTTCCGGGTGCGGTGGTCTTTAAGCACACAGGGGTATTGTCACGACCGGTTTTTGTATCAATGACCACTGAGGAATTCGAAAGGGCAGTATCTACTTCGGGATTTGAGATAGTCACCTCATGTAAATTAAGCGAAGAGGGGGTATTCTTACCCGTACCGCCGCAGGCCGTTATGAAAAGCATCGATGCAGTTATAAATACAAGGATTTTCTTCTTTAAAGACATGTAGATACTCCTATTATCGAGAGTTAGGCGTCAATAATAAGTGTATACTGCGGCCATTAACGTCATATATAAAAATGTTGTATTCCACCATCTCATCAAAGGGGAAAAGAATGGTATTTTTTTCCTCTATATAAGCTGAGGGTCCTATGATCCTGTCACGTCCATCAGTCATGAAGCAAGCGCTTACATCAAGAAGGTTACCGTCAAAGCTCAGACTGAACTCGTTGTCCCTGATATCAAGAGATGTGACTGTTAAGGGTCTGTCCGAATCATGAGATACGGAAATAAAGAAATCCTCATGAGGAAATGTGGTGGGAATCAAAAGCGTAAAAGCCAAAAGAAGTCCCGCCAGTATGATAAGTAAGTTATCAGATACAAGGTTCAATTTTGTCCTTTTTAAAATCTTATCAAGCGGTATGGTATTGGGCGATACGTCACAGGCGGCAAAGACGTTCTGTAACACATCGTCAGCTGTTTTAACATCAAGTTTGTAATTGTTTCGTTTACTAAACATCCTTCCACCTCCTATCCGTTCATCTTTGTTTTTAGTAAGTTAATTGAAGTAATGAGTCTTCGCTTAACGGTACTTTTCGAGAGCCCCGTAAGAGAGGCTATGTCGTCTATCTTCATACCTTTATAAAAGCGAAGGTTGATGATTTCCTGCTCCGTGGCAGGAAGGGTGCCGATGGCTGTGAGGAGCCTGTTGTGCTCATCCTTGGAGAAGGTTGAGGCTTCGGGGTTTGATGAAAGAGATGTGTCTGATATTTCCTCCATCAGCTCCTGATCAAGTAAACCGGTATCACCCTGGATCTTCTTGGAGATATCGTAGCAGGCATTGAAAGAAATGCGCTTAAGCCACGCCACAAGAAGGGTTGGATCGTTTATTTTGTTGATGTTTTTAAGTGCACTTATATATACTTCCTGGACGGCGTCCTGGGCTAAGTATTCATCCTTTAAATAATTTCTGCAGTAGTTATAAACCTTAGGATAAGTAAGGGAATACAATTCCGCAAAAGCATCGGAATCCCCCGAACGGGTTCTGCCTACAAGAGCCGCCAGATATTCATGTGATAGTTCCATATTTTTACTCTCTAAGCAATTTGTAGGCAGCAGCAAGCATCTCGGAAAGGGTATTGTATTCCGAGTCACGATTAATTACATATTTAAATCCGAGTGCAATTCCCACTTCTTTTTCAGAGAGGGTATTGTAATCGGTTATTCTCTTATTTAATGCAGTCAGGAACTCATGCATTCTTGCTTCGCTGCAGTTTTTAAGAAGAGCTATGAATTCATTACCGCCGTTACGTCCGGCAAAGCCGTAGAGCTTTGAAACATCCTCAAACATTTTTGAAAAATCAAAGATTATCTTGTCGCCGTAGACTTTTCCGTACTTTTCATTAATGGCTCTGATATTGGAAATTTCTGACACAACACATCCCATATCCTTAATATCTTCGGGACTCTTAAATGTATCAAAAAGAATATCCACACCCGAACGGTTGGGAATACCGGTCTTTTCATCGAGATAGATAAGATTTTCCAGCTGATGATTTTGAACCTTTAATTCGCGTAATTTCACGAAGTCATAAAGAATAAAAAGAAAATTCATAACCATGGCGATCCACATCATGACACATAATGTAAAAATGGTTTTGTCGCTGTAGATACTGGAGCGCATTACATGATTAGAAAGAAGAATGGTCAAAAACAAAACTTCAAGAACAACCAAAGAAGCCATCTCTATTATTTTGATGACCTTGTAAGAATGAATGTTTTTTTTCATAGTAAATTCCTTCCCCATATGTTTTACACAATCATTACCTATTTATTATATATAAAAGGTTTTTTTTCTACAAGGTTTACATTAAAGAAACTCTATTGTAAGATTTGAATACAAGCCTTTATATAGGTAAAAAGCAGAAAGGGAAGTTACAATGAACGAGAGAAGAAAAATAAACCGTGTTAAATATGAAGCTAAAAGTGTAATGGTGGTATGCGACAGCCTCAATAAGATCTATGCAGACGTGCTTAACTTAAGCCCTCTTGGAGTTGCGGTCAAGGTTTCCGGAGACACCGAGGATTTACTTGGGAAGGATATAATCATCGTAGCCGAAACTCTTATAATGTACGCTGAAGTTGTTCGTGAAGACAAACAGGAAGACGGCACCAAAGTTGTGGCATTAAATGCCAAGAAGTTTACACAGGATGTGTTAAGTTACCTGTTTGAACATATCGCACTTGATGAAGATAAATAAAGATTAATAATATGTACAAAGACCCCTCATTTTTGGAGGGGTCTTTTGTGTATAATCCCAAGATTTAAAAATAAAAAAATATTTTTTGAAATTAGTGAACCTTTTTTCTGAATGTCAAAGTCTTTATTAGTGTAAAACAAAAACGACACTGATTCTTAATTTATTAGGGGAATTAAGAACGGAAAGGGAAAAAAATGAAAAAGAACTTAAACAAAAACGTGATTAAGGCAATTTCCATCGGTCTCAGCGCAACAATGATGATGCAGCCTATCGCAGCTCTCGCTGATGAACTTGATGAAAATGTTACTCCTGTAACAGAAGAATTGCCTGGCGAAGAAGTAGCTGAAGACGAAACAGCTGAAGAAGAAAACATCATGGATCAGATTTCTGATGCCAAGGATGCTTTAGACGAAGCTGAAGCAAAAGAAGGAAAGGTAGCTAAGGAAGCACTTGTTATTATCGGTTCCGGTATCGTTACCGATGAAACACTTGCTATTATCGCTGACACAAAGGCTGAAAACCATGTTGAAAATGGTAAGCAGGATATCATCGAAGGTGAGCAGAACGTAGCAGATCAGCTCTCCGATTATTATGAAAATAAGGATTCGGTTGATGCAGAATCAGCTGATCTTGATAATGTTGTAGACAGAGCAGTTGCACTTTTTGACAATGCTTCTTTCTATGCAGAAGCCGGTAAGTCTGAAAACTGGCAGTCAGGCACAGCAAATATGTATGCAGACCAGGCTCTTCCTTCAGTAGAAGCTCTTGAATCACTTGCAGCTACAGCAGGTAAGGATGCTAAAGAAGCAGCTGACGCTTATGCAGAATTAAAGGCTCAGTACGAAGAAGCAGTTAGACTTGCTAATGAAGCTACAGAAGCAGCTAATGAAGAGTTCGCTAAGGGCGGAGCTAATGCAGATTGGGCAGTTAAGGAAGCAAGAGATGCAGTAGCTAAGGCTAACGCATTAAGAATTGCCACATGGACAACAGCTCAGGCAGCAGGCTGGAACTTAAGCCTTGCACAGTTCATTTACGACGGCGCAAAAGATAACCTTGAAGAAGCTACCAAGAATCTCGTTGCAGCAACAGGTGATGTAATCGACGAAGCAGGCGACGTTATGGTTGCTAAGGCAGCACTTGATACCGTAGGCGAATTACTTGATGCAGCTTATGATTTAAAAGATCTCGCAGAAGACAATGTTGAAGCAAAAGAAGCGGTAATTACAAACCTTGAAACCAAAAAGGCAGCTGCAGATACCAGAATGACTGAACTTTCACAGCAGATTGCTACATTGGAAAGAGAGATTTCTGATTACGAAAATCAGGTTGGATATGATTATTACGTATGGTTCCAGAAAAAGCATTACTTGGGAACACTTGAGAAAGCTTTAAATGATGCTAAGGGTGCATACAATGAAGCAAAGAACCTTCTTGAGACCTATCAGCGTCAGCAGCCCGGATTAGACAGAAAGGAAGGCCAGGCAGAAGCTGCATTTAACACCAGCGGATCTAAGGAACTTAGAGAGCTTGAAGTTGAATTAAGAGGAGCAAAAACTGACGAAGAAAAGAGCGAAACAATCGATAAGATTATCGCTCAGGTTATTTCCGAAAATACCGAAGGCGAAGTAGCAAAGGTTGACGGCCAGGCAGATGTATTCTCAGTAACCAAGGATGGCGAAACCAAGTTTTATATTGCTGAATTCACCGAAGATGGTGTTGTAAAAGTATTCGAAGCTACTTCTGAAAGAAAGCGCGGCGACCAGAAGGGTGATTCAGAAAACTTAGCAACTCTTGATGGTGTTGAAGGAACAGAGGGTATTGATTATACAGCAGTATATCATGAAGCAGTTGCAGGAACTCCTGCTCAGGAAGCTACATATGAAATCACATATGGAACAGCTGCTGCTGATACTGTTTATACCGGTCATAATTTCATGAAGAATGTAAAACCCAGTGATTATGCTGCTGGTACTACCTTCTATTTTGTTGATTCATATAATCAAAAGTACAATATAACTAAGTGGAATGGAGCCTGGTATTATTCAGGAACAGTTATTAAGGTAAGCGGTAACTCTTTCGGTAACAGAACCTACCACATCGTTACTCCCGGTTCAACGGATACTAAAGTAGTTAAAGAATCTGAACTTAAGAATTACACGAATATTACTTCACAGGTTAAGAAGACTGATGCTGTAGCAGCAGTACCTGCTACTCCTGCGTACTACACAGTAACTTACTATAATTCATATGTTGAATATGATTATGCTGATAAGATTGCAGATGCTGACAACTCTAATGTTGTAAACAAATACAACAGCTATGAAGAAGCAAAGGCTGCAGCAGATGCAAATGCACAGAATATTGAAACTCAGCAGGGCGTTGTATCAGAGAAAGAACAGGATAAGATTAATGCTAAGAGCAATCTTGAAGAAGCAAAGCGTCAGAAAGCTCTTAAAGAAGCAGAACTTGCTGAAGCTGAACGTGAATACAACAGATTAAAGGATTACTACGAAACTAAAAAACTTCAGGTAGTTGGACTCTTCGACTATGAATGGGAAACCGACTATCAGAAAGATTTAGATATTGCTAAGGGCAGACTTGCTTTAGCTAAGGAAGGTCTTGAAGCAGCAGAAGCAAATGTAAGCTTCTGGGAAGGCAAGTACTCAGCAGCTGAAAGAGAATACAAAAAGCAGGTTAACGAACTTAAGGCAGCTGTTAACGATTGGATTGATGCAGTAGCAGCTGAAGGAAAAGCAGCAGCAATCTTTGCAGGTGCTTCCATCAACCTTGCTGATGCAAAGGCTAAGTACGCAGCAGCTATGGCAGCTGACCAGTATGCAGCACTTCTTCAGGAAGATGCAATTGCAGCTAAGAAAGCAGCCAAGGAAGCAAGAGATCTCGTTAAGAAGTTAAAGGCTGATGTTGCAGCAGGCTCTCTCGCAGAAGCACTTGCAGCATTAGAGGATGCAGAAGCTAAGCTGAAGACAGCTCAGGAAGCAGCAGCTGCAGCAGCTAAGTATGCTAAGGATGCTCGTACAGCTTATGAAGAAGCAAGATCAAAGGCTAGATGGCTTGCAATTCAGGAATACTACAACCAGCCCGCTGAAGAAGAAACTGTTGAAGAATTAACAGTAGTTACTCCCGCAGTTAGAAGAGTAGCAGCTGCAGCAGCTCCCGTAGTTGAAGAAGTTGAAGAAGCTGAGGAAGAGGAAGTTGTTGAAGTAGTTGAAGAAGAAGAAACTCCTCTTGAAGAAGAACCCGTTGTAATCGAAGAAGAAGAAACTCCTCTTGCTACAATGGAAGAACAGGCTAAGATGTCCTGGTGGTGGATGCTCATCGTACTCGCTTTCGGTGGTGCAGGCGCAGAAATCTACAGACGTCATCTTGTTAAGAAGAATGCTGATAAGCTTGGCAAATAATAATAAGCAGGTAAAGAAATGTTAAAGATGTTTCTGAGAGTTGCAGGGCAGGTTTCCTGCTCTGCGGCTCTAACCTATGATTATGTGGTAATCGAAGACGAAAAAACTCCATTGGCAGATATACCCGCTCGCGGAAATTATTATGCCATAGGTGTTATGGTATTCTTGATTGTAACTATTTGCGTTTTGACGCTCATTTGGTTCCTAAAGTGGAACAAATTAAGAGAAAGGTTGTTGTCCCTTAGACTTCAGGCAGAGAACGACAAGAAAAAAGTCTCATTATCCATAAGGAATGTAAAAGATGAAATTGCTTCCCTGGAAGCAGAGCTTTCATCCAGATTGATTGATTAGAAAAAGAGTTCGTGGTATATTTCCGGACTCTTTTTTTGTGCCCTTTTAAGCAAAAACATGGGTTCTTATAATGGACTTTATCGCATAAATAACTTAAAATAATAATAAGGCAACTGTATATTGGAGGGTTTATGAATTACGATTGTGTTATTATCGGCGCAGGTGTTGTGGGCTCATCAATTGCAAGGGAATTATCCCGGTATGACTTAAAGGTGCTGGTGCTTGAAAAAGCCTCAGATGTATGCGAAGGCACGTCCAAAGCCAACAGCGGGATCGTGCATGCGGGTTTTGATGCTAAACCGGGCACTAAGAAAGCCTATTTTAATGTTCTTGGCTCCAAAAAAATGGAAGCCCTGTCTCAGGAACTGGATTTTCCATATAAAAGAAACGGTTCCATTGTCTTATGTTTCAATGAAGAAGAAATTCCCAAATTAGAAGAATTAAAGGCTCGCGGAGAGAAAAACGGTGTAGTGGGTATCACGATACTTACTAAAGATAAACTTCTTGAAAAAGAGCCAAATATCAATAAGGATGCCGTGGCAGCACTTTTTGCCCCCACAGGAGCCATTGTATGTCCCTTTGGATTAACTATTGCCATGGCGGAAAACGCCGCCGTAAATGGCGTAGAATTTAAGTTTAATGAGGCTGTTAAGGAAATAAGGCCACTTACTTCAAAGCAGTCCGATACCGGTGAAGTAAGAGGATTCGAGATAATAACAGATACCTGTACATATACCGCAGAAACTGTGGTAAATGCGGCCGGAGTCTATTCGGATACATTCCATAACATGATATGCGAAGATAAGATCAAAATTACCGCAAGAAAGGGCGAGTACCAGCTCTTCGATAAAAAGGTGGGAAATATGGTTTCATCCACTGTATTCAGGCTTCCGGGCCCCTTAGGCAAGGGTGTGCTGGTAACTCCTACTGTTCATGGCAATTTACTAATGGGTCCCACAGCTCTCGATACCGATGACAAGGAAGATGTTTCCACTACAGGAAAGGGATTGGCAGAAGTAAGCGACAAGGCGGCTGAAAGCATCATATCCGTTCCGGGCAAGTTCGTGATCACTTCTTTTGCCGGGTTAAGAGCTCACAGTGATGCGGATGATTTCCTCGTTGGAAAAACCGCGGAAGGCTTCTATGAAGCTGCAGGGATCGAATCTCCGGGGCTGTCTGCCGCTCCCGCAATAGGCGAATATCTTGCCAATATGATCGCTTATGATCTTCATGCAGTGAAAAAAGCCGATTTTAAAGCTAAGCGCGTTGGCATAAAGAGCATGGCCCTTAGCAGCGCAGAAGAAAAAGCAGAATTAATTAAGAAAAATCCTTTGTACGGAAATGTTATCTGCAGATGTGAGCTTGTAACGGAAGGTGAGATCGTGGATGCAATAAAGCGTCCCCTTGGTGCAAGAACCGTGGATGGCATAAAGAGACGTGTCAGAGCCGGCATGGGAAGGTGTCAGGCAGGTTTCTGCTTACCCAGGACCATTGAAATACTGGCTCGTGAATTAGAAGTGGATGTTAATGATATTACCAAGAGAAATCCTGACTCAAAGTATACTTATCCTCATAAGGATAAATAAACCGGTGAAAAGGTTTACATAACACAACACTCGAATAGGTGAAAATTATGACAAAAGATATTGTAATAATCGGTGGAGGCCCTGCGGGTCTTGCGGCTGCGGTGGCAGCAAGGGATGCGGGTGCCAAAGAAATACTGGTGATCGAGCGTGACGAAATTCTCGGAGGAATACTTAATCAGTGTATCCATAACGGATTCGGATTACATACCTTCAAAGAAGAGTTGACCGGCCCCGAATATGCATCACGATTCATAAAACAGGTGGAGGAGCGTAGAGACGGCATTGACACGCTTCTTAAGACCATCGTGATCGATGTACGGGCTGAAGGCGATACAAAGACTGTTACCTGCATGAGTAAAGAGCAGGGAATATTTACAGTAGATTGTAAGAGCGTGATCCTTGCCATGGGTTGCAGGGAGCGTCCGAGAGGGGCTCTCAATATTCCCGGCCTCAGACCTGCAGGAGTATATTCGGCAGGTACAGCTCAGAGAATAGTAAATATCGAAGGAAGACTCCCGGGTAAAAATGTTGTGATCCTGGGATCCGGTGATATCGGTCTTATAATGGCCAGGCGTATGACCCTTGAAGGTGCCAAAGTTCATGCAGTGCTTGAACTCATGCCATATTCCGGCGGCCTAAAAAGAAATATAGTGCAGTGTCTGAACGATTTTGACATACCATTAAGGCTATCCACAACAGTAATTGATATAGGCGGTCGCGAAAGACTTGAATATGTGGTAACGGCAGAGGTAGATAAAAATCTTAAGCCCATCCCCGGCACTGAAGAAAAAATAGAATGCGATACCTTGCTTCTAAGCTGCGGTCTCCTTCCTGAAAACGAACTTACGGAAGCTATGGGAGTTAAGATAAATCCCAAAACCGGCGGCGCAGAGGTGGACGAAAGCTTTGAAACCTCGATTTCAGGTGTATTCTCCTGTGGTAATGTACTTCATGTCCACGATCTGGTGGATTTTGTATCTGAAGAAGCAAAAGAAGCGGGAAAGCGTGCCGCAGCATATGTTTTAAATACAGTACCAGCTCGGTCAACAAATGAGATCAGGCTTGTTCCCGGTGCCGGTGTAAGATATACGATCCCTGTAAGCATCAGAAAAGAACGCTTAGAAGACCTCTTAACCATCAGATTCCGTGTAACGGATGTTTATAAGGATCCTGAAATATGCGTATATTTTGATGATAAGTGCATCAGGCGGCAAAAGAAGAAAATCGTGGCGCCCGGTGAAATGGAACAGGTTATTCTAAGAAGACAGGATATATGCGCTGAAGAGAATATAAAAGAAATAAAGATTCAGCTTGAATAGGCAGGATAAATTTAAGTGTACTTTAAATGTGAACTTGCAGTAAAGGTGCTCAGTCGGAGTTTTTTAAACAGGAGGGCTTATGGCAGAGAAAATACTTACATGTATCGGATGTCCCATGGGATGTGAGCTTACGGTAAATTATACCGAAGGCGATGCGGATTCCGTGGTTGTTACGGGTAATACCTGCGAGAAGGGCAGAATATATGGAACTAATGAAGTGATAAGCCCCAAAAGAACTGTGACCGGAACGGTCAATGTAGTAAACAGGGAAGGAACGGTGGTATCTGTCAAGACAGTTCCCGAAATACCAAAGGACATGGTGATACCCGTTTCCGAGGAGCTTAATAATCTCTATGTTGAAGCTCCCACTCATATAGGTGATGTGGTAGTGAGAGATATTCTCGGCACCGGTTCAGATCTTCTTATAACCAAAAACATAATATAATTTTTAAGGGATCGGGACAGAAACTCCCGGACTACATAAAATTAAAGGGGTTACAGCATGAAAAAATATGTAATGGCAATCGATCAGGGAACCACCAGTTCCCGATGCATTCTTTTTGATAAAGAAGGCAATATAGTAAATATGGCGCAGCGTGAATTTACGCAGATTTATCCTAATCCCGGATGGGTTGAACATAATGCCATGGAAATCTGGTCTTCACAGCTTGCGGTATGTCTTGAAGCAATGGCACTTGTCAATGCAACCGCAGCGGATATCGCAACCATCGGCATCACCAATCAGCGAGAAACTACCATTGTATGGAATAAGAATACCGGCGAACCCGTGTATAATGCTATAGTCTGGCAGTGCAGGCGTACGGCGGATTTTATAGAAGAAGTTAAGAAAGATCCCATAGCCGAAAAGATACATGAAAAAACCGGCCTTATTCCCGATGCCTATTTCAGCGCCACCAAAATAAAATGGATCCTCGACAATGTGGAGGGTGCAAGAAGCCTTGCGGAAGCGGGAGACCTTCTTTTTGGAACCGTGGACACATGGCTTATATGGAATCTTACTAAGGGGCGGGTTCATGCGACGGATTATACCAACGCTTCCAGAACCATGCTTTATAATATAAATACCCTTGAATGGGATAAAGAACTCTGTGATTATTTCAAGATCCCCATGTCCATGCTTCCCAAGGTACAGCCTTCAAGCTCGGATTTCGGCACGACGGATCCTTATGTGCTCCAGGGTGAGATTCCCATCGGAGGCGTTGCGGGAGACCAGCAGGCCGCTCTTTTCGGGCAGTGCTGCTTTAATGAAGGAGATGCCAAATGTACCTATGGAACCGGCGTATTCTTTATGATGAATACCAAAGATACTCCGAGATTTTCAAAAAACGGTCTTATTACAACAATAGCCGCTTCCACGGGAGATAAGCCTGAATATGCCATTGAAGGCTCCGTATTTGTGGGAGGAGCAGCGGTGCAGTGGCTTAGGGATGAAATGCGCATGGTGGAATCTGCCCGCCAGACGGAAGAATTTGCGACTCTTGTACCCAATACCGCAGGATGCTATATAGTGCCTGCCTTTGTGGGTCTCGGTGCTCCCTACTGGGATCAGTACGCTCGTGGTATGGCAGTGGGCCTTACAAGAGGCTGTAAGAAAGAACATTTTATAAGGGCAACTCTTGAATCCATTGACTATCAGGTCTATGACGTATTAAAGGCAATGGAAGAGGAAACCGGCATAAGCCTGAATGCCCTCAAGGTGGACGGCGGAGCAAGCGCCAACAATTTCTTAATGAAGTTCCAGTCTGATATATTAAATAAATCGGTGCTGAGACCTAAATGCATCGAGACCACTGCTCTCGGTGCCGCATATCTTGCAGGACTCGCACTGGGCTTCTGGAAGTCAAAAGAAGAGATCAGAGAAAACTGGAATCTCGGCCGTGAATTCACTCCCACAATGGAGGATAAAGAGCGAGCCAAACTCCTAAAGGGATGGCATACAGCCATAAAATGTGTTAAACTTTACGGAGAATTAATGTGTGAACCGGATTAAGCCGGGATTGTAAAGATATATTATAAACAAAAAGAAATGCCTCATGAAAATGAGGCATTTTTAGAGAGAGGTACAAGGGATGATTTCTTATTTGTGTAAGGGTAAAAAGAAACCGGAATTCACTGTGATCGTGGTTATATTACTGATCTTACTTTGCGTCGGTTTTATAAGTATCTTCGATACACCCGATTATGAAAGCGTCGGATTCTTTTCGGAATATAAGAATGTCAAGAAATTAAGCGACGGCTGGACCATGTGGACAGGCGCCGAATATGTTGAAACAAGCCTCCCTAATTATAAAAATATAGAAGTTACGGGGAATGCGGTGGTGCTTACCAATACCATTCCCGAAGATTTCCCCGATAACGGTTCTTTTATGTTCAGATCCGCGCTGCAGATAGTTGATGTATATGTGGATGATGAGCTTGTCTATCAATACGGACACAATAAAAATGCAGCCTTCGGTAATTATCCCGGGTCCATATGGAACTTCATACATATAAAAAGTGAAGATGTGGGTAAAACCATAACGGTTCGCTTAGAGTGCCCCTATGATGCCTATAAGAACTTCTTTAATTCTTTTTATTACGGAACTCCCAAGGAGCTTGCGGGTCATTTGTATCATAAGTATATAGTGAGCCTTTCCATCATCTGTGTTTCCATGATAATCGGACTTACACTTTTATTATATGTGGGCGCTATGCTGATATTACGGTCCGGATTCATTAAAAAAGCTTTCTATGCAGGTTTATCCGCCTTTACCATAGGTTTTTATCAATATACGGAATGTAAGATGACACAGATCACAGTTGATAATATTGCAGGCTTTGCCGCAGCCAACTTCCTGTCACTTGCCCTTGTTCCCGTAGTGATCCTTCTTTATCTTGATACGGTGGAAAAAGAACGTTACACCAAACTGATAAAGCCCTTTGCCTATATTCTTATGGGCAATATCGTAGTGCAGATCGTACTTCAGTTTTTTAACATCGGAAACTTTTATAACATGGTATGGGTAACTCACGGATTCGTGGTGGTTGCGAGCCTTGTGGCATTGGTCACAGCCATTCTTTTTGCAATCCATGGCCGGGGTCAGGAAAGAGTCACTGTTATTGTATTCAGCGGAACATTGGCATTTTTCGGTATTGTTGAAGTGTTCCTCTATTATAAGACCACAGCTTTAAATGCGGACCTTCTTAACGGAGGAATGCTTCTTGTTATCCTGATCGCCGCTACAGACTCAATTCTCACAGCCTACAAAATGGCCATGGAAAACAGGGCGGCAAGAGAAGAAAACGAAGCAAAGAGTACCTTTCTTGCCAATATGTCCCATGAAATACGTACTCCCATGAACGCAATCTGCGCCATGTCGGAGCTTCTCATGGAATCGGATGAAATATCAAAGGGCGACAGGGATTTTGCGGAAACCATCAATTCATCTGCCAATAACCTTCTGGAGATCATAAATGACGTGCTGGATTTTTCAAAGATCACAGCCAACAGATATGACATTCTTCCCGAAGAATATGAACTTCAGAAGCTTATATATGATGTAAAAGAAATTATCGCGGTGCGTGCCGAGGAAAAGAATCTTGAGTTTTCAATAACCGTGGATCCCTGGCTTCCACATGCTCTGATCGGTGATATGGGCCGTATCAGACAGATTCTTTTGAATGTATTAAATAATGCCGTTAAATATACAAAAGAAGGCAGTGTTTCCCTGAAAGTAAAGGGCGAGTATACGGAAAACGGCAAGATGTATCTCATAATGGAGGTTGCGGATACAGGTATCGGTATTAAGCAGGAGGATCTGGATACACTTTTCGAAGCCTTTGTACAGGTTGATAAGAGGCGTAATCGTGAAAAAGAAGGAACCGGTCTTGGGCTTGCGATCTCACAGGCTCTTGCTCACTTGATGGATGGTGAGATAACCGTTAAATCCAAGTATCAGGAGGGCTCATTATTCACAATTAAAGTTCTTCAGGACGTAAAGAATACGGAAAACTTCAGAGTGGCTCTTAAGAAGATAAAGGATGAGATTCTTGTTGTGGAAGGTGATTTCCACAAGAGCGGAATCATAAAGACGATCCTTGCACAGCTCGGTCTTGATTTCACAACAGTTACACGTGAAGAGATCCTTGATGATAAATTTAATGTAAAGAAGGCTATGGTATTCTTTGATACCTATGAAGGAGATGTGCTTGCCGGTGAAGAATTCCATGAACAGCATCTTAATCTCAAGATGGTGGCGATCCTGGAAACACTGGAAAAAGCTGACTGCTTTGAGGAATGTGAGATTTTAAGATTCCCCTTAAGCTGCGCCGATTTCATGGATGCTCTTACATCGGAGAAAAAAGAGAATTCAGCAGTTTCTTTTGATGCGTCAGAAGCAAAGGTAATGGTTGTTGATGATAATGTGGTCAACTTAAGGATCATGAGGGAGCTTCTCATGAAATATAAGATCAATCCCGTGCTTATTTCTGATGGCGAGCAGGCTATCGATGCCATGAAGCTTAAGCAGTTCGACCTTATATTCATGGATCACATGATGCCCGGTATGGACGGCGTGGAATGTGTAAGAAGGATCAGAGAACTGGATAATGACCAGGGCCGCGATGTTAAGATCATCGCTCTTACCGCCAATGCGGTTAAGGGTATTGAGAAGATGTTCCAGCAGAACGGTTTTGACGGCTTTATCTCAAAGCCGGTATCAGTTTTGCGGATAACACAGTCATTGCTTGATTTCCTTCCGAAAGAAAAGATCAAAAATAAAAATTAATAAAAAAAATAAATAGCATCTTGCATATTTAAGTGCGGGATACTATTCTTTCTTACAGACCTTTAGTTATATCAGAGCAAAACTATGCTCTTTTTTAACGGAGGTTTTTTTATGTTTAAAATCAGAAAATTAAGAAGATTATTTACAGGACTGAGCTTTCTTATGGCTATCGCCATGCTCGGCATTTTAACTTTACCCATGGAAGCCCATGCAGGTTCTTTTACTCACAAGCATACGGATGCGTGTTATGTAACAAAGACCAAAACCTGCAGCAAGCATCATATAAGAACGGACAAAAATACCATTAATCTTCATTGTTTCACCTGCGGAACCTTCCAGACCTTTGATCAGACCATTTACTGGGATTGCTGTGATAATGCTCTGGAACCGAATCATGACGTGGCTTATCAGCAAAGATGTCCGGTGTGCGGTACTTACAGACGCAATGAAGTGCCCACCACCACAAGAAGCCATACTTATACGGCCAGGGAGCTTTCCTGCGGAATGGCTGACGGCGCCGAAGAAGCAGGAGTATCACTTACTGCCGATACCGGTTCCTGGACCAATGACGGGGTAGTGCTTTCTGCCGGGGTAAATATCAAAAGCAGCAAGTTTTCTCTTGCGGCAGATCCCTATTCTTTTTCAGGAGGCTCTCCTGTTTCGGACAGCAGCGTGAAAGTAACGGAAAACGGCGATTATACAGTGACAGTAACGGGAAGTGACGGCCGTACCGCTTCTGCTTCGGTTAATGTTTCAAATATCGATAAGGCTGCACCAATCGTAAGTCTTGTTAATCTTACAGCCGGTTACTCTGAAAGCGGGGTGGATCTGCAGGTTTCTTTTTCGGATGACGCATCGGGAGTTAATGAAGGTTCTGTTTCTTTTAACGGAGGAGCGGCATCCAATGCCACAACCCTGCATGTAAGCAGGAACGGAACGTATACGGTGAGCGTAAGCGATAATGCCGGAAATGTGGGAACTGCCTCAATAGAAGTAACCAACGCATGTAAGGACCCTGCGGTTGTAGCGGCGGAGATGGCAGCAGCAGAGAAGGCGGCAGCAGAAAAGGCAGCAGCAGAGAAGGCGGCAGCGGAAAAGGCAGCGGCAGAGAAGGCAGCAGCGGAAAAGGCAGCGGCAGAGAAGGCAGCGGCGGAAAAAGCTGCACAGGATAAGAATAAGACAAGTGCAGTCCAAGGCGCTGCAAACACCAAGTCAGGCGGCAAAGTAAAGACAGGAGCCAATGCCGTAAGCTTAGGCGATACCAAGAAGAACGGAGACACAAAAACAACCGGTTCAGACGAGAAGAAAAGCCCGGGGCTTTTTGAATCCATATCGATTATCAAAAAAAATGCCAAGAACAGTGATTGGAAAGAAAGCATTGACCCGACCTCTGTTGATAAAACATCATCAGAACTTACAATTGCCGGAGACGTAACGGAAGTGGTAACTCTTGGTATGGCTGATGTCACAAGAGGAAGGGACAATGCAGACAACGCTTTGAAGGACCATACTCTTGATATAGTTCTTCTAACCGCAGGTTCTTTAATCGCACTGATTTCCGTCATCTTCGGAATAATGATTATCCGCAAGACCAAATCCAGATAAGTTGATTTTTTTGTCTTTTCCACATATACTCTTACTATATGTTTTTTGCTTGATAAAAAGTATTACATAAAGAGGATTGATATGTGGGAAGATAACGTGCGCAGGGTTGTGCCCTACGTTCCCGGTGAACAGCCCCGGGTTAAAAATCTTATTAAATTAAACACCAATGAGAATCCATATCCACCTTCGCCTTTGGTTTATAAGGCGATGCGGGAATTTGATTGCTACGATTTAAAAAAGTATCCTGACCCCAATGTGGGAGAATTGGTTAAGGCACTTTCCGAAACATATAATGTGCCGGAAGATCAGATTTTTGTGGGTGTCGGTTCCGATGATGTGCTGGCAACGGCTTTTTTAACATTCTTTAACTCGGATAAACCTATTCTTTTTCCTGATATTACATATTCTTTTTATGATGTCTGGGGAGAGCTTTACGGAATACCATACGAGCAGATTCCGGTAAAAGAAGATTTTTCCATTGATATAAATGATTATCTTAAAGTAAACGGCGGCATAGTGATAGCTAATCCCAATGCTCCCACCGGTCTTTATGAAGATCTTTCAAATATAGAAGAGCTTCTTAAGAAGAATACGGATTCCGTAGTGATAATCGATGAAGCCTATATTGATTTCGGCGGAAGATCGGCACTTCCTCTTATAGAAAAGTATGATAACCTTCTGGTTGTAAGGACATATTCAAAGTCACGTTCCATGGCGGGAATAAGGATCGGATATGCCTTCGGAAGTAAGAAGCTTATTAAATATATGCTGGATGTGAAATTCTCGGTGAATTCCTACACCATGAATATGCCATCCATTAAGGCAGGCGTCGCTTCTCTCAAGGATCCGGATTATTTTAAAGAAACCACGGAGAAAATCATAAGTACCCGTGAGTGGACCAAGAAGGAGCTTAAAAAACGCGGCTTTTCTTTTCCTGACAGCATGACGAATTTTATTTTTGCCCGTCATGAAAGTCTGGAGCGAGATTATATCTTTAATAAATTGAGAGAAGAAAATATTCTGGTAAGAGCCTTTAACGGCGAAAGAATTAAGGAATATTTACGAATTTCCATAGGTACGGATGAAGAAATGAAGCGTGTAATGGAAGTGCTTGATAAAATAGTATAGGAGATTGTGTGATTAATGAGTGTTTTTACTAAATATGTGATCGTGTTTCTGGTATCCATGCTTCCACTGGTGGAATTAAGAGGTGCAGTGCCCATTGCTACAGGCTTCGGACTTCCTCTGATTCAGAGCAGTATCGTGATCATAATCGGAAATATGCTTCCCGTTCCTTTTATCTATCTTTTTGCAAGAAAAGTGCTGGAATGGGGCAAGGACAAAAAGCTTATCGGTAAGTTCTGTACCTTCTGTCTTGAAAAGGGACATAAGGGTGGGGAGAAGCTTCAAGCAAAGGCGGGAAGAGGTCTTTTTGTTGCCCTCCTTCTTTTTGTAGGTATTCCCTTACCCGGCACAGGTGCATGGACAGGAACACTTGCAGCATCCATTTTGGATATGGATTTTAAGAGTACCATTCTTTCCGTAATCTTAGGCGTATTACTTGCAGGCGTTATCATGACTGTTGCAAGCTTAGGTGCCTTCGGAGCGTTATCATCCCTTTTCGTTTAGTGAATTTGCGAAGGGCTTCTATTAATATAGACAGGTGAACAAATGGAAAGTTATACTGATTTTGCCGGTATATATGATGAATTTATGGAAGACACCCCCTATGATCAGTGGGCGTCTTTCATTCATGAAAAGCTAAAAGAACATGGCATTTCCGATGGACTCCTATTGGATCTTGGCGCGGGAACCGGAGAAATGACGAGACGTATGAGAGACCGCGGGTTTGATATGATCGGAGTGGATAACTCTACGGAAATGCTAAATATAGCAAGAAATAAAGAAGAAAATCCCGAGGAGATACTTTATCTTAATCAGGATATGCGTGAATTTGAGCTTTACGGAACGGTGATGGGCATCATGAGTGTCTGTGACTGCGTAAATTATATTACGGATCCGGAAGAGCTTCTTTCAGTTTTTAAGCTTTGCAATAATTATCTCGACCCCAAGGGTATATTTATCTTTGATTTTAATACCAAAAGAAAATATGAGTCCATCGGGGATGCCACCATTTCCGATGTAAAGGAGGATGCAGCCTTTATATGGGATAATTATTATGACGAAGAAGAATGCATTAATGAGTATGACATTACCTTCTTTAAAGAAGACAAAGAAGGACTCTATAAAAGATTTGACGAAACCCACATTCAAAGAGGCTATGACCTTGATGAAATAAAGGATCTCATAGAGAGATCCGGCCTTATATTCTTAGATGCTTTCGATGATTACTCTAAAAAGAAAGTATGTAAGGATACGGAGCGGATAGTGGTAATATGCATGGAGCAGGGAAAATGAGTGATTATATAGTGAGAGCCACGGCAGCAGGCACCAAGATTCGTGCTTTTGCAGCAGTGACAACAGATTTATGTGAGGTGGCAAGAAAGAGCCACAACACAAGCCCCATTATGACAGCGGCCCTTGGAAGACTTCTTACAGGTGGCGCCATGATGGGTATTATGCAGAAGGGTGAAGAAGATCTGCTTACTCTTCAGATCAAATCCGCGGGTCCCGCGAGAGGGCTTACCGTTACGGCGGATTCAAAGGGAAGAGTAAAGGGATATGTGCTTGTTCCCGATGTAATGCTTCCTCCCAATGCCCTTGGTAAGCTTGATGTGGGCGGAGCTGTGGGACCCGGTGTTTTAACTGTAATTAAAGATATGGGCCTTAAGGATCCCTATGTAGGAACCATAGATTTACAGACTTCTGAAATCGGAGATGATCTGACCTATTATTTTGCCGTAAGCGAGCAGGTACCATCCACAGTAGGCTTGGGTGTTCTTATGAACAAGGACAATACCGTAAAGCATGCAGGCGGCTTTATAGTGCAGTTAATGCCTTTTGCGGAAGATGAGATCATAGATAAGCTTGAAGAGAATTTAAAGAATATTAAGTCGGTAACCTCTCTTTTTGAAGAAGGTCATACACCTGAAAGCATTCTTGAGCTTATATTACAAGACCTTGATATGGAGATTCAGGATAAGACTCCTGCAGAGTTTTACTGTAACTGTTCCAAGGAGCGTTTCTTAAGAGGCCTTGCTTCTCTTGATAAGAAAGAGTTAAAAGAAATGGCCGACGAAGGCAAAGAAATCGAAGTGAACTGCCAGTTCTGCGGAAAGCACTATTATTACGGTGCCGATGAAATCCGTAAACTCATATAAACCGGCGCGCATCTTATTGATAAGACAATATATTGATAATAAAAATCCCAACAGGCTTTTATATGCCTCTTGGGATTTTTAAGTTTGTTTTTTCTTTTAAACATTATCCTGTATTTTAACAGGTCGGCTGAATTCAAATTGGGGAATTATTTTATATATTCATAAAATGCTTTTAAATATTCAGGGTTCTCACGTCCCAATACAAATGTCAGATATACGGGTTCGCTTCCGTCATAATCAGTATTATTCTTGATAAGCTCTGAATCACTTATATCGATACCTGCGGGGAAGGGCGGGAATACTTCGCCGGTCTCACCGTCTTCATAGCTTAAATAAAGGATCTTACCTTCATTATTCATGGACTTTACAAAATCCGTACCGAATATGGTCTCGAGATTTTCATAGAACTGTTGATTCTTTAAATATTCGGCAGTGGACTTGTCGCTTACGATCGCATCGATCTCACCGATGGATAAGTTGGCAAGCAGCTTCTGAGAATTTACAAAGGATAACTGGTCCGCATATTCTTCCGCAGGATGAATATCGTAGGTGGTATCGAATATTACTGCAAACTTGGTAAGATCAACATTTATCATCTCGGCAAACGCTGTAACTTCCGGAGCCTGATGAGAGTTTACGAAAATCGCTTCAAAGGCAACATCTTTCTTGGTCACAATGGACTTAATAAGAGAGAATGTGAATGCAACAAGGATAATTCCTATTATTACGTGCCATTTATAGTAGTGAACATAGTATTTAAACTGGTATTTGAAACCCTTTGATTTAATACTTTCCTGAGTTTCTCTGATATCGTCGATTACGGGCATAGCTTGTCTCCTTTAAATAACAGAAACTATTATAGCCTAAATATGCAAAATGTGAACTTATCATATCTAAATATTTTCTAAAAAAATGTAAAATTGTTTTATTCACGCTAAAACTCTGCTATCATAAGTAAGAAATCCGACAGGGAAAAGCTTCTTGTGGTATCCTCGATGATTCGGGTTTAAATTATAAAGATAATAAATACATACTATAGATTGGAGATTTAAAATGAGTGAATCATACATCGAACAGCTTGTGGCTAGAAAGCCCTCTAAGGCAATGCAGGCAGGAAAAATCGCAGCATACGTTGTCTGCGTGGTTGCAGGCCTTATCTATTTTGTTTCTTTTAACTGGGCTGCATTAATCGTAGCGGTTCTCGCAGGAGTTCTCGGTTATATGGCTTCTCAGCGCGTTAATATCGAGTACGAATATCTTTATATCGATAAGGAGATCAGCATAGACAGAATCTATAATAAAGAGAAAAGAAAGCATGTTACTTCTTTTCAGGTAGATAAGATGGAAATCATCGCTCCGGAAAGCTCATACCATCTTGATGATTACAGACGCCGTGAGGTAAAGACTGTTGATTATTCTTCAGGTGAAGAGCATGCAAAGAAATTTGTATTCTACTATGAGAACAATCAGAAGATTGTTTTTGAGCCCAATGAAGAAATGATGAAATTAATTAAAAATGTTGCTCCCAGAAAGACATTTTTGGATTGACATAGCGGTTCAAGTTTGATAATATCAGTTAAATTTTAATTTTCAGTATATTTATGGAGGATCGTTTATGAGTCAGATTATTGGCGAAGGTATTACGTTTGATGACGTTCTTTTGGAGCCCGCGTATTCGGAGGTTATTCCCAATCAGGTGGAGCTTTCAACCTATCTTACCAAGAAGATTAAACTTAACATTCCCGTTATGAGTGCAGGAATGGATACAGTAACCGAGTATCAGATGGCAATTGCAATGGCAAGACAGGGTGGTATCGGTATCATCCACAAGAATATGTCTATCGAAGCTCAGGCGGAGGAAGTTGACAAAGTAAAGCGTTCAGAAAACGGTGTTATAACCGATCCTTTTTCTTTATCTCCCGATAACACTCTTCAGGATGCCGAAGATTTAATGGCTAAGTTCAAGATTTCCGGCGTACCCATCACCGAAGGCAAGAAGCTTGTAGGTATCATTACAAATCGTGACTTAAAATTCGAGACTGATTTCACAAAGAAAATAAGAGAGTCCATGACCAGTGAAAATCTTATCACCGCTCAGGAAGGCATCACTCTTGAAGAAGCAAAGAACATCCTTGCAAAGGCAAGAAAAGAAAAACTTCCCATCGTTGATAAGGACTTTAACTTAAAGGGTCTCATTACGATCAAAGATATTGAAAAGACCATTAAATATCCTCTTGCTGCGAAGGATGCCCAGGGACGTCTTCTCTGTGGCGCGGCAGTGGGAATTACCGCTAACTGCCTTGACAGAGTTAAAGCACTTGTTGATGCAAAGGTTGACGTTATCGTTCTTGACTCCGCTCACGGACATTCAGCCAATGTTATTAAATGCGTAAAGATGGTAAAAGAAGCATATCCCGATTTGCAGGTTATTGCAGGTAATGTTGCTACCGGCGAAGCTACAAAGGCTCTTATCGAAGCAGGAGCCGATGCGGTTAAGGTAGGTATCGGACCCGGTTCCATCTGTACCACAAGAGTTGTTGCAGGTATCGGCGTTCCTCAGATCACCGCTATCATGAACTGTTATAAGGTTGCAAAAGAATACGGTGTGCCCATTATCGCAGACGGCGGTATCAAGTACTCCGGTGAAGTTACCAAAGCAATTGCCGCAGGCGGTAACGTATGTATGCTTGGTTCCATGTTTGCAGGCTGTGACGAAGCTCCCGGCGACTTCGAATTATTCCAGGGTCGTAAATACAAGGTATATCGTGGTATGGGTTCCATCGCTGCCATGGAAAACGGTTCCAAGGACAGATATTTCCAGCAGGATGCAAAGAAACTTGTACCTGAAGGCGTTGAAGGACGTGTTGCTTACAAAGGCAGCGTAGAAGACACAATCTTCCAGTTAATGGGCGGCTTACGTTCCGGTATGGGCTACTGCGGATGCAGAACCATCGAAGAGTTAAAGCAGAACGGTAAATTTATTAAGATTTCCGCTGCAGCTCTTAAGGAATCACATCCTCACGATATTCATATCACAAAAGAAGCACCTAACTATTCTACAGAGAATTAATCATGACTCCCTCGGGAAACCGGGGGAGTTTGTTGTGTAGAGCACTCAACTCGGAATTTCCGCATATTTATGCACTTGGTACCTTTGGGCAATCTGATTTATGTAAACAAATTTAATTGAAACATTGCTCGTGCTATGTTAATATAATAAGGAGTTTAGGCTTTGGGGATGGCTTGACTTACTATTTTGTTATAGGGAGATATTTTGTGGAGAATCTGCATAATATTACTGACAGTTCCCTGTACGGGAACAGCGTTATGCTTGATCGTGTCATCGTGGAAAGAATGGCGTTTCGCTTTTGCGAGGTAGTGGGTATTTACGCATACGGCTTGGATTCAAGAGGCGAAATGACAGGCGATGACAAAGATAACAGACGACTCAAGGAACTTGTGGGAGAGGAACAGTTAGATGCCATATTCCACAGGGTTACTGACAATGACCTTGAAGTGCAGGCAGTCGAAGATACAAGGGTGCCCAATATTAAGGTCGCTGCCGTTTCTGAACATATCAATAAAACCCCCATCATCACATGGATCATCTTCGGTGTATTGACCGACGAAGAATATATCAGCATGCCCGGAGCGGTAGTTCCTGTTGAATTCGAAAAGACCATATCCTACAAGGAATTTTTGGATGCAGTGGACGTAGCCCGTGACATGTCTCATTTGATTCTTTCATCTAAGTTTTCACTTGCCACAGCTCAGGCAGAAAGCAGAAGAAGCAAAAATGAAGAAGCTGAAACAAGGAATTATTTAAAGCGCGTGGAAGCCATTTCTTCAATCGTACAGCTCCTTGACAGCAGTGAAGCAATCGAGATGGTAATGAACGATATCGTAAAGCATATCGGAACCTATCTCGATATTTCCTGTGCGATGATCTGCCGTGTTAAGCGTGGCTCGGATTTAATGGATATAGCCGCCTCCTGGATAAATCAGGGCGTGGTTCCTTTCTTTGATAAGACCGTGGGTCAGCAGAGACCTCACTTCATGTACACGGAAAAACCCCTGGTACTTTCCTTTGACTCGGAAATAGAGACAGCGGACCGTGAGCTCATGGATAAGATGGGCATTACGGCTCTTTGCGTTCTTCCCATTCAGATCGGTAACGGCGTGGCTATGTACGCATGTTTCATGGATTCCGCTCCCGAAAAGAAATGGAAAACGGAAGACATTAAATTCTTATATGATGCCATGAGGGTGCTTCAGAGTATTCTTACAAAGAGAATTCAGAAGAATTCCCTGGCAAGCTCCTATGCATCACTGGAAGCAATACTTGATAATGTAGGCTCCGCTATCTATGTCCGTGATATAGAAACAGGTTCACCCCTATTCTCAAACCGTGTATTAAAGAACACCTTTGCTGCAGAGCTTCAGAACGGAAGCCTCGATACACTTTTTGACAATGCCATTCCAATCAATGAGGAAAGCGGTATCTATGAAGTGCATCATCTTGAAAAGAATAAGTGGTACGACCTTCACTATACTTACATTAACTGGGTGGACGGACGTAAGGTATCGCTTTGCGCAGCTTATGATGTTACGGATAAAAAGAATTATCAGCGCAGGATCGAGCAGCAGGCTTATACAGATTTCTTAACGGGACTTTATAACAGAATGTGCTGTGAACGAGATCTTGCAATGCATATCGACTCCGCTACGCATAACAATATGCGCGGTGCCATCCTTTACCTTGACCTTGATGACTTTAAACATATTAACGATGGTCTGGGTCATCAGTATGGCGATGTGCTTCTTAAAGCTATTTCCCATTCTCTTCAGAGAGTGGAAGGCATAGAGAATTCCTGTTACCGAATCGGCGGTGACGAATTTATCATCATCATTCCTCCGGAATCCTATGGCAGATTCCGCGAAATCATTCAGGAGATAAGAGATATTTTTGCCAAGCCCTGGTACCTTAAGGATGCGGACTATTACTGTACCACCAGTATGGGTATCGTTGAATTCCCTGAATCCGGTGACAGTGTTCAGGATCTTATCAAAAAGGCCGATATTGCCATGTATGAAGCCAAGAAGAGCGGTAAAAACCGTATGGCGGAATACTCCGAGAATATAGTTTCTTCTTCCACGGAACGTCTTGATATGGAAAAGAACATGCGTGACGCCATGGCTGAGGATTATAAGGAATTCGAAGTTTACTACCAGCCCATTGTTGATATCATGAACGGCGACAAATGTATCGGCGCTGAAGCTCTCATAAGATGGAATTCCGTGGAGCTTGGCTTTATTGCACCCAGTGACTTTATTCCCCTGGCAGAATACCTTGGACTTATCAATCCCATCGGTAACTATGTGTTAAAAGAAGCATGTACCACCTGCCGTCACTGGAACGAATCGGGACATCCCGATTACAAAGTAAATGTAAACCTTTCGGTTGTGCAGTTATTACAGACCGATATTATAGATATTGTAAAAAGAACCATTGAAGAAACCGGCATAAATCCCAGAAACCTTACACTTGAGGTTACGGAAAGTCTTGCCATCAACGACATGGAGCGTATGAAGAAGATCCTCGGCGCCTTAAAAGAACTGGGATGTAAACTGGCTCTTGATGATTTCGGAACAGGATATTCTTCGCTTAATCATATACGTGAGATTCCTTTTGACGTCATAAAAGTGGACCAGAGTTTCGTACGTGACCTGGCAGAGGATGCTTATTCACAGTCCTTTATCAAGATGGTGGCTGAACTTGCGGAGACTCTCGGAGTTAATGTCTGTGTTGAAGGTATCGAGACAGAGCGTCAGTTCAAGGCTTTAGACAACATGAAGGTTAAGATGGTTCAGGGCTTCTTCTTTGACAGACCCATGACCAAGGACAGTTTCGAACAGAAGTATATAGAAGCCAAAGGATGAGTGAACCGGCATGAAGCTTCAGGATTTGCTTAAATACAGGAAAATTACAATACAATGTCATGACAACCCGGATGCGGATTCTATCGGATCCGGGTTTGCTTTGCTCAAATTCTTTGAATCAAAGGGCATTACCGCGGATCTCATATACGGCGGACGATTTGAGATCACCAAAGTGAGTCTGCGAATGCTGATCGATGAGCTTCAGATCCCGATAGAATATGTGGGAGTTGAGAGCAGGCATTTTGAAGGATTGCTTCTTACGGTGGATTGTCAGCACGGAGCCGGCAACGTGACCACCATGTTTGCGGATGATTATGCCGTGATCGATCATCATGTTCCGGAAGTTTCCCTCCCGAAGCTAAGCAGAGTGGAAGAAAACTGCGGCAGTGCAGGCACTCTTATTTATTTTATGTTAAAAGAAGCGGGCTATGATATTGAAGGAGACAGAGATCTTCAGACCGCTTTATATTACGGACTTTATTCAGATACCTACCAGTTCAGTGAATCCTACAGTGACAGAGATAAGATCCTGCGTGATGAGGCTAAAATTAACCGTACTTTATTCAATCGCCTGAAGCATGCCAATATTTCCCTTACGGATCTTGAAACTGCGGGTATCGCGCTTCTTCGAAACATCTATAATGAAAGCGGAAGATATTCCGTAATGCAGGCAAATCCCTGCGACCCTAATCTTCTGGGGCTTCTTGCGGATTTTCTTTTGCAGGTGGATGTGGTGGACTTCTGCGTGTGCTATAACACACTGGAGGATGGCTTTAAATTCTCGGTGAGATCTTCGGTGAAAGAGGTACGCGCCGACGCTCTTTGCGAGTTTTTGACCAAGGAAATAGGCACAGGCGGCGGCAGACGGGATAAAGCAGGTGGTTTTATATCAAAGAAGCTCTATGAAGCAAATTACGGAACCATGAATTCGGAAGCTTATTTTAGTGAAAAAATCAATGATTTTTTGAAACTGTGACGATTCTATGCTATAATAAGCCGCAAGATTTTTTAAAAAGGAATATTTATCATGAGTGACGAAGAAAGAGTATCGAAAAATTTTATCGAAGCAGAAATAGATAAGGATTTAAGCGAAGGTGTTTATGACACCGTTCACACAAGATTTCCCCCCGAACCCAACGGATATCTTCATATCGGACATGCAAAGAGTATTATCTTAAATTACGGACTTGCCAAGAAATACGGCGGAAAGTTCAACATGCGTTTTGATGATACAAATCCCACAAAAGAAAAAACTGAATTTGTGGAAGCCATCAAGAAGGATATCGCATGGCTCGGAGCAGATTGGGAAGACAGACTTTTCTTTGCATCGGATTATTTTGATGCAATGTATGAAGGCGCAGTTAAATTAATCAAAAAGGGTAAGGCCTATGTATCGGACCTTACAGCCGATGAGATCAGAGAATACAGAGGAACCCTTACAGAGCCCGGTAAAAAGGATCCCGGTTCCGACAGAACAATAGAAGAAAACCTTCAGCTTTTTGAAGAAATGAAGGCAGGTAAATATCCCGACGGAAGCAAGGTATTAAGAGCTCGTATCGATATGGCATCTCCCAACATGAACATGAGAGATCCCGTTATTTACAGAGTTGCCCACATGACTCATCACAATACCGGCGACAAGTGGTGCATCTATCCCATGTACGACTTTGCACATCCCATCGAGGATGCCATCGAAGGTATTACCCATTCGATCTGTACCCTTGAATTTGAGGATCACAGACCCTTATATGACTGGGTGGTAAAAGAACTTGAATACAAAATGCCTCCCCGTCAGATCGAATTTGCCAAGATGTATCTTAAGAATGTGGTAACAGGTAAGAGATACATTAAGAAACTTGTAGAAACAGGCGTTGTGGACGGCTGGGACGACCCCAGACTTGTTTCCATAGCAGCTTTAAGAAGAAGAGGATTCACACCCGAATCCATCAGAAAATTCGTGGAAATGAGCGGTGTATCAAAGGCTAATTCCATTGCGGATTATGCAGCCCTTGAATATTGCATAAGAGAAGACTTAAAGCCTTCCGTTTCACGTATGATGGCAATATTGGATCCTATTAAGCTTGTTATCGATAACTATCCCGAAGGACAGGTTGAAATGCTTAAAGCAGCCAACAACCTTGAAAATCCCGAACTTGGAGAGAGAGAGATCCCCTTCGGTCGTGAACTTTACATCGAGCGCGAAGACTTTATGGAAGAGCCTGTAAAGAAATATTTCAGACTGTTCCCCGGCAACGAAGTGCGTCTTATGTATGCATATTTCGTAACTGCCACAAGCTTTGAAAAAGATGAAAATGGTAACATTACTGTGGTACACTGTACTTATGATCCCGAAACCCGTGGCGGAGACAGCCCCGACGGAAGAAAAGTAAAGGGTACAATCCACTGGGTTAACGCATCCACAGCAGTTCCCGTGGAAGTAAGACTCTACGAAAACATCATCGATGAAGAAAAGGCCGATGCGGCAGGCTCCACCTATGATGAAAACGGAGATTTATATTTAAACGAAAATTCACTTATTAAGTGTCAGGCCTTTGTTGAACCTGCATTAAAGGATGCAAAGCCCTTTGACAGATTCCAGTTTGTAAGAAGCGGTTTCTTCTGTGTTGATTGCAAAGATTCCAAAGAAGGCGCTCCCGTATTTAACAGGATTGTCTCACTTAAGAGTTCTTTTGTATTGCCCAAGGCATAATAAATAGGAGGATAAAATGGGAGAAGGATTATTATCAGGTCTTGAATCCTTTGGACTTGGCGGTTTGGAAGGAATGAGCCTCTTTGAAGAAGAAAAGAAAGCTGAAGAAAAGAAGGAAGCTCATGTAGTGACCGAAATGGATTTTCTTCTGGAAAAGTCAGAGAAATGTCCTTTATGTGATGCTGCATTCAAAACTCTCGCAGTTAAGGGCGGCAAGGCCAAGCTTCTTGGTACCGACATGGATTTCAGACCCAAGTATGAAGGTGTTGATGTTGTAAAATATGACGTTATCATGTGCCCCGTTTGTGGATATACTGCTCTTTCACGTTATTTCCCTCATCTCCTTCAGAGCCAGGGAAAGAAGATTAGAGAGAAGATCAGTCCCACTTTTAAGGGACAGGCAAAGCTTCCTGAAAAATATAACTATGACGAAGCTATAGACAGATACAAGATGGCTCTTGTAAATGCCATCGTAAAAGAAGCAAAGCCCAGTGAGAAGGCTTATATCTGCTTAAAGTCTTCATGGCTGCTTCGCTCCAAGGCTGAAGAACTTGGAGAAGGCCATGCAGATTATGCAAAGACCAAGGCTATGGAAGCAGAGTATACCAAGAATGCCTATGAAGGATTTGTGACGGCTGTTTCAAAAGAAAACTTCCCTATGTGCGGAATGGACGAAATGACCGTAAACCTTCTTATCGGCGTCCTCGCCTTTAAGACTGACCACTTCGATGTGGCATCCAAGATGATCGCAACCATCTTACAGGCCAACTCAGCAAATCCCCGTTTAAAGGATAAGGCTCGTGACCTTAAGGAAGAAGTGCTTAATAAATTAAAAGCCAAGGGTTGATTTTTTATCGATTAAGCCATTGTTTTTTTTGAAAAACTGATTTAAAGTTACAGTATAAGGTCTATATGACTGACGGAAGTGGAATTGACCACAGGGAGTATAGATGAATTAATGCCGACCGTCTGGGCGATAAAGCTCAGACCGTCGGTTTTTTTGTTTCTTGCTTTACAGTACAGATGTGACGAGCTTTATTCTTCTTTAAAAAGAAAGGAAAACGCATGAAAACATTTGAATTATCCAAACTTTTAAGTGAAAACGCCTATCCCGGACGTGGAATCGTTATCGGCAGAAGCGAAGACGGAAAGAAAGCAGTTATCGCTTATTTCATCATGGGTCGCTCTGTAAATTCACGTAACAGAGTATTTGTGGAAGAAGGAGAAGGTATCCGTACAGAAGCTTTCGATCCTTCCAAGATGTCAGATCCGAGCCTTATTATCTATTCCCCGGTACGTGTTCTCGGTAGTAAGACCATCGTAACCAACGGCGATCAGACTGATACTGTATATGACGGTTTAAAGAAGGGCTTAAGCTTTGATGTGGCTTTAAGACAGAGAGAATTCGAGCCCGATGGCCCCAACTTCACACCCAGAATTTCCGGAATCCTTCACTTTGAAAACAAGGATTTCTCATATGAAATGAATATATTAAAGAGCAACAACGGAGATGGTTCTTCCTGCAACCGTTACAATTTCTTTTACGAAAAGCCCAAGGCAGGCGAAGGAAGATTTATCCATACCTATATGCATGATGAAAATCCCCTTCCCAGCTTTGAAGGAGAGCCCGAAGTTGTAACAGTTTCCGGTAATATCGATGAATTCACGGATCTTGTATGGAACAGCTTAAATGAAGAAAACAAGGTTTCTTTATTCGTAAGAACCGTTGAGCTTGAGACCGGCAAGACAGAAACAAGAATCGTAAATAAGAACGTTAAATAGTATAGAGGAGACAAGCAGTTATGAGCGAAATTCAGTTAAAATACGGATGTAATCCCAATCAGAAGCCTTCAAGGATCTTTATGGAAGACGGAACAGAGCTTCCCGTTACAGTATTAAACGGTCGCCCCGGTTATATCAACTTCCTGGATGCCTTTAACGGCTGGCAGCTTGTAAAGGAGTTAAAAGAAGCTACAGGCCTTCCCGCAGCTACTTCTTTTAAGCATGTATCACCTGCAGGTGCGGCAGTCGGCCTGCCTTTGGATGAGACCCTTGCAAAGATCTACTGGGTTGATGACCTTGGCGAATTAACACCCCTTGCCAGCGCTTATGCAAGAGCAAGAGGCGCGGACAGAATGTCTTCTTTTGGCGACTTTATCGCACTTTCCGATGAATGTGATGCCTGCACTGCAAAGCTTATTAAGAGAGAAGTATCCGACGGTGTAATCGCTCCCGGATTTACTGACGAAGCTTTGGAAATCCTTAAGCAGAAAAAGAATGGTAACTACAACGTGATTAAGATCGATAAGGATTATAAGCCTGCCGAGATCGAAAGAAAGACCGTTTACGGCGTATGCTTCGAACAGGGAAGAAACGAACTTAACATTGACGAGGATCTTTTCTCCAATATCGTGACCAAGAATAAGAACCTTCCCAAGGAAGCACTTATCGATATGAAGATCGCAATGATCACTCTTAAATATACACAGTCCAATTCCGTATGTTACGTAAAGGGCGGCCAGGCCATCGGTATCGGCGCAGGACAGCAGTCAAGAATTCATTGTACACGTCTTGCAGGCCAGAAGGCTGATAACTGGTTCTTACGTCAGTGCCCCAAGGTTATGAATCTTCCTTTTGCAGATGGCCTTGGACGTGCCGACAGAGATAATACCATTGATGTTTACATCGGTGATGAATACGAAGATGTATTAAAAGAAGGTACATGGCAGAAGTTATTTAAGACTAAACCCGAAGTCTTCACAAGAGAGGAAAAGAAGGAATGGCTTAAGAAGAATACTGATGTTACCATCGGTTCCGACGCATTCTTCCCCTTCTCCGATAACATCGAGAGAGCATATAAGAGCGGTGTTAAATATATTGCCGAGCCCGGCGGTTCAGTAAGAGATGATGCGGTTATCGAGTGCTGCGATAAGTACGATATGGTAATGGCATTCACCGGAATCAGATTGTTCCATCACTAAGCATGAATAATCCCGGCGGGATTATTCGTGCGACCGATAATCAATCGCACTGCGATTGATTATAATCCTATATGCATAAAAAACAGCGGTTTTTTGACCGCTGTTTTTTAATGGGAAAAAGTATGGGGAGGGTTATTATGAAAAAAGTTTACTGTCGTGGATTATAATAAATTGCTTCGCGATTTATTATCGGTCGCTTTGCTCTATAATAAACCGCTGTCGCGTTTTATTATCGGTCGCATAAATAATCCTCTTGGGATTATTTAAGCTCTGTTATATCTAATGGATGTAATAGCAAGTGCTACTGCGAGGATTACCCAGTTCCACCAGCCGCTCTGCATTGTTTCAAGAAGTGAAGGGATGTCAGCAAGGGGAGTTCTGTCGGATAAGATTTCTTCTTCGATAACTTCCATATCGTAAGCTACATCAATCTTTTCTTCAACATCTGCAAGTTCTGCTTCGATCTCTTCTTTAGAAACTGCTGCGGGGGTGTTAACTGCTTCATTAACTGCTGCTGTTCCTTCTCCTGTTGCTTCTGTAAGTGCTACGGAAACGATGGGAGCAAGTGTACGGATCTTTTTGATCACATGAGCTTCTTCATATAAAGCTGCTTCTTCGATAACTGCAGGAGATACAACTTCTTCTGCGGGTACTGCTACTACTTCATATCCTTCTTCGTTAGCTGCTTCGATTACATTAACAGCTTCGTTAATAGTGTTTTCTAATTCTTTCTTAGCTTCTGCCGCATTTGCAAGTTCTGCCTTTGCTTCTTCAAGAGATGCTCTTAAAGCTTCGATCTGAGCCTTTCCTGCATTTACTGTAGCGGAGAGTGTTGCGATTCTTTCTTCAAGTGCGGAAACCTTTGCAAGAGCTGCATCTACATCTGCCTTTGCCTTGTTGTAATCTTCAACCTGATTAAGAACCATAAGTGCGTTTGTAAGCTTCTGATAGTCGTCGTAGTTGTTTTCGTCTTCAACTCTTACAGCTTCCCATTCACCGGATTCGTTCTGCTTAACGATTGCAAGGAAGATGTTTCCTGTTTCATAATCTGTTTCGTCGTAAAGAGAATTCTTTCTTACGTAGTTGTAATATTCTGTGTGAAGAACGCCATCCTTATCCTTGTAGGTAACTTCTGTGTGGCTTGCTCTTCCTGCATCCTTGGAGATGCCTGTCCAGATATAGTCCTCTGTTTCGCCGGGCTTTACGTCATTACCTTCGATATCATGCTTAACTGTATTGTAAGCAACCTGGTCGTTGCCCTTTGCATTTGTGAATACTACTGTTTCCTGACCCTTCTTAACGGTACCGTTACCGGTTGTTCCGAAAGTGAATTCAGCAGTTTCGGCATCTACATTTTCTCTGCTTAAGATCATGTATTCAACAAGTTCTTTTGTTAAGTATCTGCCGAATCTGAATAAGTATTCGTCGTTCTTGTTTGCTACTTTATCAATATCAGCAACTGTTAAGTTTGCTGCGCTTGCTTCTACATTAAGTGTTCCGTCTTCGTTGTAAACGGTCTTTTTGCCGCCATCGATTGTAGCGTAGAGGTAAACTAACTGTCCGTAGTACTGATCCTTGATCTCTTCAAGAGCGTTTTTCTTTTCTTCCTGTACGGAAAGCTGAGTCTTTGCTGCTTCCAATGCAGCCTTTGCTTCATCAGCATTAGCTACGGTAGCATTTACTTCTGCTTCAACTTCTTCGATGGAAGCTTCTGCTTCTGCCTGAGCCATTTCAACTGCTTCGATGTCTTCATATGATTCATGAACCATTTCTAAAGCTTCGATGGTCTCATTCATTTTTTCTTCTGCATTTGCAACTGCTTCTTCTGTTTCATTAACAGCTGCAAGTCCTTCTTCATAAAGTGCTGTTGCTGTATTTATTTCTTCTGCATAAGTATTGATTGTTGTTCCTGCCATTAATGTAAGGCTTAATACTGTTGCGATTAACTTTGTTCCGATTTTAACTGAATTATTCTTTCTCATTTTTTTCTCCTTGAACTCTATTCCTGAAATCCATTTCTTTCTCACGCGCAATATCTATATCGGCGGAGGATGTCGAAGCCTTAGAGTTTTTTGGGATAATTATTCGTTAACAACGAAAAAACCCCGAAAATACGGGGTTCTAAAAAGAAAAAAACTCGGCAGGGGGTGCCGAGTTCTTCTGAATATATGAGGCTGTACCGATTTGGGGGGTGGTACATATATAAATCGCTAAGCGACTTATACCGGGTTTATAAATCGGAATCTTCGTGAAATTCTTCCTTAACTTCAGCTTCATCCAGTTCATCACCGGACACGCCGCTTTCCTGCATATTGGCCTGAGCTTTTCTGTCATCGAAGAATTCTTCAACCTTTCCTTCAGCCTGGGAGAGAATGTTTCCTACCTGGCTTGCTGCCTTATTGGCAACATTGGAAATAACAGTGGCTGCATCCTTGACAGTCTTTTCGACTTTGTCAAAATCAAGGTTCACGTAGTTTCTTCTTGTTCTATCAACATCTTCATCGAAATCATCATTGAAGTTATCGAAATCATCATCCTCCATGTCTACGGGAATGGTTTCGTCCTTCTTTTTCATATAGTAATATGTAGCAGCTGCTGCAGCGATAGCAGCGACAGCTAATAACTTACCGCCTTTTTTTGCCATATGTATACCTCTCTTAAAGTAAGTACCCTTTTGTTATAGGTTCTTTTTAATTATATCAAACATATTTTTTTTTTAAAGGGACTTTTCATAAAAATTATCTAAAAATCGATTGAATAGGCAGAAAATATGTGATACCATAAAATTCGACTTCACTAGTCAACTAACAGACATTTGGGGTGGGAGCATGAACGCAAAATTCTTTGATCTTAAACAGGAAAAACAGGACAGAATCATCAATGCATGTCTTAAATTATTTGCTCTAAACGGATACCTTCATGCAAGTACCGATGATATCGTAAAGGAAGCTCATATCAGTAAGGGCCTTCTTTTTCATTATTTTGAAAGCAAGCTTGGAGCATATTCTTTTCTTTATGACTTCAGTGTCAGATATTATTCCCTGGAACTTTCCACAGCCATCGATCCCGGTGAAACTTCATATGTAGAGATACTGCGTCAGGTTGAAGCTGCCAAGATGCAGGTTATGAAGAGCTATCCCTATATGTGCTTATTCTTAGAGCGATGCAAAACGGAAGATATCGCCGAGGCGGTTCTTTCCATTGAAGCGAGCCGCAGATCCTTTGAAGATACCATCGGAACCATCTTTGCAAGAGCGGATATGACCTATATATATTCAAAGGCCAATTCCGACAGGTTATTTAAGATGCTTGAGTTCACTCTTGTGGGAACCATGAAGAATATGCTTATGGACGGTTCTTTCAATGCCGAGATGTTATATAAAGAAAATATCAAATTCATTAATACAGTGGATAAGGCTCTTAAATAGAAGATCATGGATAATTATAGCCCGAAGGTTTACTTCGGGCTTTCTTTTTATATCATTTCTTCTGAGTGTAGGGAGGATCGGCAAGATAGCTTCCGCGAAGCTTCTGCATGCCTCGGCCTACGGCATCTCTTGAATTTTTCCAGTCAGCATCTTTATTCTTATAATCGAATTTCTCAATGAGCCATGAAATATCTTCATAGAGACGGTCCATATTTTTTTTCATGACTTCAAATAAAGAAGGGAAGAACTCTTTCTTTTCCTTTTCGGAAAGCTTTTTCTCTCCGTATTCACATATGTCGGCAAAGTGGTGAAGGCAGAAGCCCTTTCCCGTAAGGATTTTTTCCTTGAAGGCTTTATCTTCTTTATATAGATAAAAGAAGGTATCCAAATATCTTTCATACATCTTGTCAAACTCCGCGCAGATGTAACAGGATCTGTCCTTTGCGCGGATCCATTCGGAAACGGAATTGGTGACATTGTCGGCGCCTGAAAGCTTATCTTTTAAAGAAACCTTCACAGGAGTGTATTTATTGAAGCAGTCCGTCATCTCTTTAATGATCTTATTGTAGTGAGTCTTAAGTATCCAGGCATTTCCGAGAGTATTGCCGTAGTCATACATTTTCTTTATATGTTCACGGCAGAATCCGTATTTGTCCGTCAGATCACGGATATCGGATTCCATATATGAAGAACCTGAACCCAGCACAAAGTCCAATAAGTCCTGCTCCACATTTCTTTCTATAAAACAGAAGGGACATTCATCATTGGCATTGACTGCATCGTTTAACGGTATTGTGTATAGCTTTTCTTTCATGGGCTCTCCTAAGGGATGAATTTTTAGTATATCGGTCCCCTAGTATTTTACTTGCTTTTTAAAAAGAAGTCCATAAAATATGACAGGCGGCCTGTTTCGACTGTAATGCTACAGTGAAACTGACCGCCTTCACAAAGGGCCAGATCATGAATCAAGATGCTTCTTCTCATCCTTCCAAATAAGTGCATGCCATGTTTCGATTTGTTCTTCCGTCATGAATCCGTTGGAGGTTCCAACGAATCCTATCTTGTAGGATGCAAAAAGAAGGGCATTCTTAATTGCGAGAGTTGAGTCGCCGGTTTTGTTGTAATAGTGTAAGAAACAGGAGAACAGGGCATTACCTGCGCCAACCGTGTTTACTATCTCGTTGGTCTTAACCGGTTTGTAGTGTACATAGGTACCTATATTTCTTGAATATATGATAAGGCCGTCGGCACCCTGACCCAGAATTACAACTTCCGGATCATATTTATCCACGATGTACTTGGTGAAGTCGTAAGGATCTTCATCAACGTCATCATCGCTTAGATACAAAATGTCTGCATTCTCCAAAAAGAACTTATTATAGATTTCGGTCTCATAGGAGAACTTTCTGATATTGACTGCCACCTTCTTGTTACATTCCCGCGCAAGCTGCATCAAAGGCCTGCAGAAGTTGGCATTTGCAAGTACCACCATGTCGGCCGTGGGAAGCTGTTTTTCAAAAAGCTTCACGTCATAGGAGGTATCTCTCAGGTTTTTAATGTCTTCAAAAAGCTGCTGCTTTCTCGTGCTGTCATAGAAGATAACGGCAGCGGGAGTCGCATCCAGCTTCTTTAATACGAAATCGGTGTAAAGCTTAATATCATTCTGGTTCTGATTGATGATATTTATATCATCGTCTTTTCCTATCATGGTGAAGAAATCAACCATATTACCGAGCCATTTTAAAGCAATGGCTTCGTTATATGCATCTCCGCCGATACTTGAATGAATACTCTGAGTGGTATCGCTTACCGGCTTGTATGGAACAGGTATCTGATTAACTTTTACGATAGTTTCTTTCTGCGTAATCCCCGCAACCAAAAATTTACTCATAGTCATACCTCCGTGATGTCTTGCCTAGTGGTCATACCTTTCTAAGCACATCATATCAGGTATTAGTTAAAGAATAATAAACTATTTTGGATAGTTTTGATGAAAATAGAGATTCTTTTTCTTGCAAATTGACATATGCATAAAAACGTTTTTATGCATATAATCTATTGTACGTTAGATTTTTGGAGGTAACAAATGGTTTTATTTAGAAGATTTGCGGTAACAGCGTTATCACTTGCCCTTGCACTTTCAACTCTTGCGGGCTGCAGTGGTAAAAAGGAGGTAGAAATGCCTGAAACTATCGATACTTTAGCTGAAAGCGTATTAACATCCGATGATTTTCTTAAGGCATCGGGAAGAGATTTAAGGAACAAGTCGGGAGAAGGCGACATTGTCAATTTGCGCGGTGTTAATTTCGGCGGCTTATTCATTCAGGAATTATGGATGTCACCCACATTTACTTCAAAGAATGTATCTGACCAGACTGATATTATAAATGTTCTTACCGAACGTTTCGGAGAAGAAGGCGCGAAGGAATTAATTAACGTATGGCAGGAAAATTATATTACTGAGGAAGACTTTATCTTCCTTGAAGAGATGGGCGACAATGTTGTGCGTATTCCCTTCTTTTACAGAGATTTAACCGATACGGAAGGTAATTTCATCGGCTACAATGAAAAGGCGGCAGATCCTTATGCGGCAGCATTTAACAGACTTGATAAATTGATCGCCATGGCCGGTAAGCATGGAATTTACGTAATCTTAGACTGTCACGGAGCTCAGGGTTCTCAGAATGCATCCGACCACTCCGGCCTTGACGGTAAGGATGATAAGGTTTCTGCATCCAAGTTCTTTTTCGGAGATGAAGCGCCTGCCAATCAGGAAAAGTTCTATGCGATGTGGCAGGTCATTGCAGAGCGTTATAAGGGTAATCCCATTGTTGCAGGCTATGACCTCATGAACGAGCCCTTCTGCACATACAGATATAACAGACCCAACGGCTTATCCGATAATGAGCTTCATGAATTATTATGGGGCATTTACGATAAGGCCTATGACACAATAAGAAAAGAAGATCCCGACCATGTGATCATCATGGAAGCTACCTGGGATGCCATCGACCTTCCCAATCCCGATGATTACGAATGGGAAAACGTGATGTATGAGTATCATAACTATCTCTATGATGACTATGATAATCTTGCAAACGGCCAGTGGAAGAGCATGCGCACAAAGCTTGAAGGTATTTACTATGCCAACTACAATGTGCCTTCCTTTATGGGCGAATTCAACTACTTTAACAGCATCGATGCCTGGGATTCGGGACTCGACCTGCTTACCAATGCAGGTGTCAACTGGACCGTGTGGACATATAAGACCACGGCGAAAAACGGAAACTGGGGATTCTTCCATCATCCTAGTGATATGGACCTTGGCGTAAATATCGAAAAGAAGGAATTCGATGAGATAAAGGAAGAATGGAGTCGCGTAAATACTTCTTTTGCAAAAGAAAATACACGCCTTACCGAGGTCGTAGGTAAATGGTGTAATGAAGAAGTAAAACCCAATGTCCTCGGAACCAAAAAGTAACAGGTTTTATTCCTGTAAAATACAATAATAGTCATGTGATTGAGCCTCACTTTATGGTAAAATTTATGTATATGCAGCATAAGGCATACCATAAATGGGGCTTATTTATTACCAAAATATCTGCTGTGGAGGGTTATATATGTGGACTGGTAAGGAATCGGTATACAAAGAAGCCGTAAAAGATGAACTGGGTGTTTTTTTTACAAAAGAAAATTTCCCGGAGCTTGATTCCCCATGCGAAGATGTGGGACCTGTTTTGAGAAAAGCCATTAAGAAGCTTACAAGTGAGCAGATCTATGGCAATTTATTTATTCCGGAGGGAGAGTATCCATTAAAGAGCATGGTAATGATACCGCCTTCGGTACGTTTGATCGGTTACGGCGAAAAAAGGCCTTTATTCTATGTGCCGGAAGACGGCGGAGAATTTGATGAGCCCTTACCCGAAAAGAAGGTAGACATGCAGGAAACCTTCTTTGAAGGCTATCCCGGAGCTAAATACATGTTTTGGTTTGTGGGAGAGAGGGATACCGAAAAAGAAGATGTGCGTGATGCCAATGCAGGTACTTTTTACAGCGCTGTCTCCAATATAGATTTCAGGATTGACGGTCTTCACGATAATCTTATAGTAATGAGAGCACATTTTGCCCAGCATGGTTTTGTAAGCCACTGTCACTTTGATCTCGGAACGGGTCTTGCAGCGATGTATGATGTGGGCAATGAGATGGAAGATATCACCGTGGAAGGCGGAGAATACGGCTTTATCTGTCGCATGACTTCCCCCGGCTGGCCCTTTGCACTGCTTGATTCGACCTTTAATAATCAGAGAGAAGCTGCGATCCTCACTTCCTATACGGGATTTACGGGATTCAGGCTTCGCATCATGAATACAAAGAAGGCCTTTGACCTTTACAGGGCTGAGGCATGGGAAAAACTCTATCTTGAAGACTGTGTATTTGTTAATATCTCAGAAGCCGCAATTAATTTCAAATTGCATAACGTGTTACAGCAGACCAATTTAAAGGACATCTTCTGTGATAAAGTACATACATTAATAAATCATGACGGTAAGGAAACACGGGTAAATATACTGAAACGCCAGTATGTTGTACGTGATTTTGTGGCGGGATATGTATATTCCGATACGGATAAGGAACCTAAATTCATACAAAAACTCACAACGGATGCATACAAAGGTGATATCAAGATCTCCGAATTGATCCCTGAGTCCGATATACCGGCACTGCCTTCCATGACTGAATGGGTCAATGTAAAAGATTTCGGCGCCGTCGGCGATGGTGTGACCGATGATACCGAGGCTATAAGAGAAGCACTTGCAAAAGAAAATGTTATCTTCTTCCCTCAGGGAATCTATCATGTAACAGATACCATAAAGCTTAATCCCGGCAATAAGCTCATTGGTTTAAATCCCATATCGACTCAGATAGTCATTGATGATGACGAACCCGGATTTGCAGGCTTCGGCTCTCCCAAGGCAGTAGTGGAATCAGCTAAGGGAGCCGGCAATCTTATCAATGGTATCGGTATAGATACCAAGGGCAAGAATCCGAGGGCCGTCGGCTTAAAATGGACAGCTTCCGCTGATTCATATGTTAATGATGTTAAGCTCTTAGGTGGTCACGGATATATGTATCGTGACGGAAGTAATCCCTATCTTAAGGTATATAATCCCGGAAGAACGGCGGACTACGATGTGGATAAGCGTTGGGATTTCCAGTATTCAAGCCTTTGGATCACAAACGGCGGCGGAGGTACCTTTAAGGATGTATGGAGCTGCAGCCCATATACCGAAGCGGGCATTCTTGTATCCAATACAGATACTCCCTGCACCATGTATGCGATTTCTCTCGAGCATCATGTACGCCATGAGATAAAGATAATTAATGTTAAAAATTTAAAGATATATGCTCTTCAGACAGAAGAAGAGAAGGCGGAAGGCCTTTCATGTATTCCCATGGAAATAGTTTCTTCCGAGAATATCTATATAGCAGCCTTCTATTTATTCAGAGTGGTGGCTGTTGATAAGAACTTTGATTACGGCATAATGCTTTATGATTCAAAAGATATTACCTTTATAAATCTGCATAACAAAGCTCAGATGCAGTTTACATTCCCCGTAACGGTTAAGGATGTGAATTCAGGCTTTGCAGCCAAGTCATCGGATTATGCAAGGCTCACTGTTTCGGGAATCAAGAAAGAGATCAATTTAGATAAGCGAGGTCTTATCAAATTATTTGACGGCTTCGATTTCATTCAGGGACCCGCAGTTGATAAGAAGGGTAATCTCTATTTTGCCGAAAAGCTTTCTAAGAGCATATTTAAATATGATCTTGAAAAGCAGGCACTTATTCCGGTACAGAGCATTCACTTTGTGCCTTCGGCTTTGGCTTTTGATACAACGGGAAAGCTTATTGTGGCAGCTGATTACAGCGCGCTCAGAGTTACGAAGCCCGGAAGCATGTTCCAGGAGCATGACTTAAAGAACTTTCATCCCTTCTTTTCCTGGTTCTATCAGAGAAGTGAGAAGGTTTACACCATGGACGTAAATAAACCTTACGATTCCTTTAAGGAGCTTCCCGTAAAGACTTCGGCACCGGGAAATTCCCTGTTCGTGCGACCTGCTGAACTCGATTACGGCGGATGGTTTGATAAGGTTATGGAGCGCCCTGTTACGGAATACTATGAAGCAACGGATGGCGTAACTCTTATAGAAAAGACCGTGGATCTTGGAAGAAGCCTTTTACTTAATGTGATCAGGCCCGGAGAGCCCGCACTTTTATGTGATGATGCGGGAAGAAGAGTAATCGAAGTGACAGTTGACGGTAAAGGTAATTATGTATCGGAAACGGTTGTCGCGGACAGAGGTCAGTACGGCGCATACAGAGATAAAGATGGAATAATATGGACCGTTGAAGACAGATTATACGGCTTCAAGGATGGAAAGCAAAAGTATTCCCTTGCACTTCCGGAAGATGCAAACCAGGTAACGGGATACGGCAACATGCTCTATATAATCGGCCGTCACGGCGTATATTTACTCAATAATTAAGCTTATCGGGGGTATAAGGATGCTACAATTTCTTACAGGTCCTGCAGGATGCGGGAAAAGCGTATTAATACAGGATACTGTTATATCCGATGCGGTGAAGAACCCCGAAAAAAAATACTTTTTCATCGTACCGGATCAGTTCACAATGCAAACCCAGATGGATATTGTAAAAAGACACCCGGCAGGGGGCATCATGAATATTGATGTCCTTAGTTTCGGGCGTCTTTCTTACAGAATTTTCGAAGAAACAGGTTATCCCGATCATCCCACTCTCGATGATACGGGAAAAAGCCTGGTGCTCCGCCATATAGCCGGAGATTTAAGCAACAGTCTTCCATATCTTGGAAAGAATCTTAGTAAGATCGGATATATCCATGAGATCAAATCAAGGATCTCTGAATTCATGCAATATGGCCTCGATCCAAATGCGGTTGACATAATAGCATCAGAGACCACCAATGAATTACTCAGATTAAAGCTTTCCGATCTGTCTAAAATCTACAGAGCCTTCACTGAATATAATAAAAATAAATTTGTGACCAACGAGGAAACTCTTGGAATCCTGGCTGAGAAGATCAAGTCTTCGGATATATTGAAGGGAGCCACAATAGTATTTGACGGTTTTACCGGCTTCACTCCCATACAGGAAAGAGTCATAAGAGAGATACTGAAAATCGCTGAGAAGGTTTACATAACTTACGAGCTTTCCTTGCCTGAAACTCCCGATTCGGATTTAATGGAAACCTCTCTTTTCTATATGTCTAAAAAGTCCATGGAGAGACTTAAGAAAATCGCAGAGGAAGATTCCGTGGAAGTTTTGGAGACCATGGATTTAAGCACTTCCGAAAATAAGCGTTTAAGCGCCCGCCCGGACCTTCTTTTTCTTGAAAAGAATCTGTTCAGATTTAAGGGAGAAAAATATAGGGGTCCTGTAGAGAACATCTTCGTTACGAGATGTAAAAATCCTTCAGATGAAGTAAGAAATCTGATTTTAAAAATAGATGAGCTTGTAAGAGATCATGATTATTCATATAGAGATATCGCGGTTATCGCCGGGGATCTTGAAACCTACAGTGATGTTGTGTGGGATAAATTTACCATGAACAATATCCCGTTTTATCTTGACCGTACCAGCGCCGTGCTTCTTAATCCCTTTGTGGAATATATCGAATCCGCCATGGAGATCATTATTAAGGATTATAACTATGATTCGGTACTCAGATTCTTACGCTCCGGTTTTTCCGATTTTACCGAAGAAGAAACGGATGCTTTTGATAAATATATTGCAAGTCTTAATTTAAGAGGCAAAAGAAATTATAAGAAGCCTTTTACAAGAGTTCAAAGGGGCATGAAGGATCCGGACAGGGCTTTACTTGATGCGGCAAAGCAGGATGATTTAAGAGCACGCATTTTTGATGACATTTCGATTATCGATAAGCCCTTTAAGACCTGCCGCGAATTGGTGGGTTTTCTCTATGAATTCATAGTTAAGAATGATTCTTTCACCAAGTTAAGCAATATGGCCGCACAGTTTGAAGAAGCGGGTGATTCGGTGAGAGCCCGTGAATATAAGCAGATCTACAGGCTTATCATGGAGCTCCTTGACACCATTGTCATGCTTATCGGCGATGAGGAGCTTTCCATAAAAGAATTCTATGATATATTCTCCGCCGGTATTGACGAGATCCAAGTGGGAACCCTTCCCGAAAATGTTGACAGAGTGGTGGTGGGTGACTTAACAAGAACCAGACTTAAAGATATAAAGGCGCTGTTCTTCCTTGGCATGAATGACGGCTTTGTGCCTAAGGCCGCTGAAAAGACCGGAATACTGACGGGAAGAGATAAAGAAGTGCTTAGAGAACGGGGAATTGAGCTTTCGAGAACAGCAAAAGAAGAAATATATATTCAGAGACTGTATCTGTATATGTATTTATGTAAACCAAGTCAGAAGCTTTTTATTTCTTATTCAGATAAAGCCACTGATGGTTCTTCCATGAAGAAGTCCTATGTATGCGATACCATCATAAGAATGTACGAAGGTCTACAGGAAGGCGTGCAGGAAACCGCTGCAAAGCCTGAAAATATACTGAATGAAAAGGATGGACTTGGAGTCTATTCCGAGCTTCTTCGTACCATGGTAAGAGAGGGTATTGATGCAGGGGATAATAAAGAGGAGCTTTCTTTTGCCAATGCCTTACACAGATTTTATGCAGGAGAAGAAGATGATGGTTTACATAACAAAATTGAAGAAGCCGCCTTTTACAAATACTTCCCTACGGATCTGTCCAAGGAAGTTATCGCAGCACTTTACGGAAGCATCATAAGACTCAGCATAAGCCGCATGGAGCTTTTCGCAAACTGCGCCTACGCTCATTTTTTACGTTACGGAATGAAATTAAAGCAGGAAGAAAATTTTGACTTTAATTACATGGATTTAGGTAATGTATGCCACGGTGTCCTTGAAAGCTTTTCCAATAAACTTATAGGAAGAGGCCTTTCTTTTTCAGACTTCGATGAAGAAACGGGAAAGACTCTCGTGGATGAGGCTTTGGCTGAATATGCGGAAAAGTATGAACAGGGCATTTTAAAAGAAGATGCGGAGCGGAAATACTTAACCGAAAAAATAAGAAAAGTGTTGTACAGGACTGTGGATACCTTAAAATTCCAGGCATCCCGCGGCATGTTTAAAGAAAGTCTCTTTGAATATAAATTCAGGTCGGATCTGGATCTTAATGAAGCAGGCCCCAAGACATATCTTGAAGGAAAGATAGACAGGATCGATGTTTACTCAACGGATTCCAAAGTCTATGTGAAGATCATAGATTACAAGTCTTCACAGCAGTCCCTTGATGTGACCAGGATCTATAACGGGCTTTCACAACAGCTTTTCATGTACTTATCGGAAGCCATGAAGAAAGAAAGTAAGGATCATCCCGGCAAGGAGATCGTTCCCTCCGGCATGTTCTATTATGCATTGATGAATCCCTTCGTGGAGGAAGATACGGATCTTTCACAGGAAGAATTAAATAAAGAAATATATAAGAAGCTTCAGTTAGATGGTTCCGCCAATTCGGATCTTGATAATTTAAGAGCCATTGATAAGGATATTGCTGAAGATTCCATGGTGCTTCCCTTCAAGTTACGTGGTTCATCCTTAACCGCAAGAAGCATCAAAGCGGTAACCCCCGAGGAAATGCAGAATGCTCTTAATTTTGTAAATGAAAAGGCTGTTTCCATTGCAAAAGAGATAATTAACGGCTCTGCGGAGGTAAAGCCCGTAAAAATAAAGGACGAAACGGCCTGTGCCCATTGCGATTACAGAAGCATCTGTAAGTTTGACGAGGCTTTGGGCTATAAATACAGACGTACCGATAATGTAACACAGGAAGAAGCAAAAAACGCTGTTTTTGAAGGTGTAAGTGATGGCAATTAAATTTTCCGATGACCAGCTTAAGATCATAAATTCAAGAGATGAAAACCTCCTCGTATCCGCTGCTGCAGGAAGCGGTAAGACCGCCGTTTTGGTCGAGAGAATCATTGAGAGAGTATTGGATCCCGTAAGTCCCATTGATATTGACAGGATTCTGGTGGTGACATTTACCAATGCTGCGGCAAAAGAAATGAAGGAGCGAATTCAGAAAGCATTAAATGACAGGCTTTCCGAAAATCCGGGAGATGCATATTTAGAGCGCCAGTGTCAGCTTATTCATAATGCACTCATTACCACCATCGACAGCTTCTGTCTCTATCTTGTGAGAAATCATTTCCATCAGGTGGATGTGGACCCCGGCATGAGAGTTGCAGGGGAACTTGAAATGGAGCTTGTCAAAAAAGATATTTTGAAAGAACTCATTCAGGCTTCATATGAGTCGGAAGATCAGATTTTTCTCGATCTGGTGGATGCCTATTCGGGTAAAAAAGATGATGAAAAGATAGAAACTGAGATTTTAAGACTCTATACCTATGCCATGAGTTATCCCTGGCCCGATAAATGGCTTTTAGAAAAAAGGGGCGACTATGATTTTTCAAAGAGAGACTTCCTTACGTCAGATTTCTGCAAAGACTTATGTAAACTATTTAAAAGCACATTCATGGGTTTAAAGTCCGAATTAGAGCATGCTATCGATAAACTCCACGAAGGCGGAGTTGAGAGTTATGTAAACAGATTTACGGAAGAAGCTTCGAAGTTTGAAGAAATCGAAGAAGCCTTTGGAAATAATGATTTTGAAAAGGCAAGCGTTCTTTTAAGAGGTCTTACTAAGGAAAGGCTTTCGCCGGCCACCAAGGGATGCGACGAGGATATAAAGAATTATTGTAAAGCTGTGAGAGAGCATAGCTTTGATGAGGCGGAAAAGATCAAAGCCGTGGGATTTGGCCGCTCTTCCGGAGAAATAGCCAAAGATCTTACGGAGACAGGTAAATATGTTGATAAGTTGATCGACCTGACAAGAGAGTTCATGAAGCGCTTCACGGATACAAAGCGTGACATGGGCGTTCTTGATTTTAATGATATGGAACATCTTGCCATTAACATCCTGATCGATGACTATGAGGATATGGATCACTTTACGATCACGCGGGTGGCAGAAGATTATAAAGAATATTTTTCTGAGATCATGATCGATGAATATCAGGATTCTAACATGGTTCAGGAACTTATATTGAAAAGCATTTCAAGAGAGTCGGAAAGCAGCCCCAACAGATTCATGGTGGGAGATGTAAAGCAAAGTATTTACAGATTCAGACTTGCCCGTCCCGAGATCTTCATGGGAAAGGCTGTTGAATATGAAACCAAATCATCAAGCCGTGTCATTAATTTAAAGGCCAACTTCCGAAGCAGACCTGCAGTGGTTGATTCCGTCAATGCTGTCTTTAAAAGGATCATGACGGAAGACAGGGGAGGACTCAATTATACCGAAGATGAATATCTCTATGCCAATGCTGATTTTACCGATGCTCCTGATACGGAAATAAACAAAACGGAAATAAATATGCTTATTTCCGATAAGCGTCTTTCCGCCGAAATGCGTAAGGCGGAGGCAAAGGCCATAGCAGACAGGATTGAAGAACTGGTGGGCTCTTTCCCTGTTAAGGGAAAGGATGGAGTTATGCATCCTGCCGCATACAGAGACATTACCGTACTGTTCCGCAGCCCCAAAAACTATATAGAACCTCTGAAGGACGCCTTTAATGAAGCAGGTATCCCCTTTCATGCGGAAAATACAGGAGCATTCTATGATTCACAGGAGATAAAAGAGGTTATTAATCTACTCAAGGTATTAAATAATCCCCTGGAGGATCTGCCACTTTATGGCACTATGGTGTCATTCTTCGGAGGTTTCACCGATGAAAAATGCGCGCTGATCTCTGCGGATTCAGAGGAAAAAGAATATTATTTATGGGAAAAACTTAAGGGATATATCGATCGCCACGAAGACGATGCGGAAGCTGTTTCTTTTTATAAAAGGATAGAAGCGCTTCGAAAAAAGAAAGCCTACACTCCCGTAAGTGAGCTTATAAGAGAGATAGTCGACGACACCGGCTACAGGTTTTACGTGGCTGCCCAAAGAAACGGGGAGCAGAAAACCGCAAATCTCGATCTTCTTACGGAAAAGGCAGCCGAATTCTGTAAGACCAGTTTTCATGGCGTGTTCCATTTTATAAGATTTATCGAGTTGCTTAAGAAAGTTGAAAAGGACGATGGAGAAGCAGGAATCTTCTCGGAAGAGGATAATTCCGTACGGATCATGAGCATCCATAAAAGTAAGGGTCTTGAATTCCCCATTTGCATTGTGGGAGATATCGATTCGGATATTATCAATAAAGATGCGAAGAATTCTTTTGTGATGGATATAGACAGAGGCATCGGAACCGATTATGTGGACCCGGTGCGCCGTGTAAAAAGAAAGACCGTCAAGAAGTATTACATAAACAAGTGGGCGGAAGCTGCCAATTTCGGCGAAGAATTGAGAATACTCTATGTTGCAATGACCCGTGCAAAAGAAAAACTCATTATGTTTGGATCCGTATCTAAAGAAGAGGATGTGTTCAGTCCTTCTTTTGCAAAAACCGAATCTTATTTTTCGCTGATCAAGAATGTGGCATTGGATAACGGTAAGCTTTTTTCACTTAATATATGGGATGAATGCAGAGAATCCGGGCATAAGATAGATGCAGATGTAAGATGTGAAGAAATCAGGGACATGATCGAATCATCCGTGTCACCTGATGCTGACCGGGACTTAAATATCATAAGAGAGCGTCTTTCTTATAAATATCCTCATGAGAATCTAAAGAAGTTATTTACAAAGACCACGGTTTCGGAATTGAAAATGAAAGCCATGGCTGATACCGAAGAAGAGACCTTTAAATTATTTGAGAAAAATGAGGCGGAAGAATATATTCCCAAGTTTATGGGAGGGGAAGAAGAAGTTAAGGGTACTGACAGAGGTACTGCCTACCATAAGGTGCTGGAGCTTCTTGATTTTACAAGAGAATACAGCGATACGACGGAATTGGAAAGCTGCATGACTGAACTGGTCAATGCAGAAAAACTGAGTCGTGAAGAGATGGAGAAGGTTTCATTATCTAAAATAATGATCTTTATACAAAGTGATATATTCAGTCACATGAAGGCAGCAGCCGTAAATAATAAGCTCTATAAAGAAAGCCCCTTTGTTCTTGGTATGAAGGCGTCGGAAGTGGATGAAAGCTTCCCTTCAGATGAGACCATTCTTATACAGGGAGTTATCGACGTATACTTTGAAGAAGCCGGGTCGATTGTACTTTTGGATTATAAAACCGATTCGGTCAATACGGAAAAAGAGCTCTCAGATCGCTACAAAACCCAGCTTGACTATTATGGCATGGCCATAAGCCGCCTCACAGGGTTACCGGTATCAAAGAAACTTCTATATTCATTTGCTCTTAATAAAACAGTGGAAGTATAAGTTTTAGAGCCCCTTTAAAAGGGGCTTTTTCGTTGAAAAACTCAATAGTCTTTGTTTGACCGAAAACTCCATAAGTGATAGAATAAACCACGTAATTTTAAGTGTATCCGGGGCTTTTTTTGCTAATTCAAACGGATACATAAACAGGATTTTATGAACAAAACAGGTATAATCCTTGAAGGCGGTGCGATGAGATGCATCTTCACTGCCGGAGTCATGGATTTTTTCCTTGATAAGAAACTTGATATTCCCAATATTCTTGCTATTTCAGGCGGAGCTTACGCCGGCATGAATTATGTGTCGGGACAGAAGGGACGTATAATCGATTCCGTGGTAAAACCCATGAGTTCAAAGCAGATGATGGGACTAAAGAACTTCTTTTTACATGGTGAGTTTTTCAACATGGATCTTATCTTCAATAAGATTCCGCGAGGCGAATGGGGGGACTGCCCCTTTGATTTTGAAGCCTTTAAAAATTCAGGAAAGAGATTCATCACAAGCACCATAAACTGTAAGACAGGTGAAGCTGTTTATTTTGATGAGTTTAAGGATTTGGATGAATTCTGCCATATCATAAAGGTGGCGAATTCCCTGCCGCTTTTATCCCATATCGACTATATTGACGGAGTGCCCATGATGGACGGCGGTATGGCAGATGCCATTCCCATTGACAGGGCCCTTTACGAAGGCTGGGATAAGATCATAGTGGTCCTTACAAGAGACGCGACATACAGAAAGAAAAATAAAGGGGATATCTACAATTCCCGTTTTGTTAAATTCGCTTACAGAAAGCAAAAAGGACTTCTTCAGTCCATAGCATCACGACCCATGTTCTATAACTCTTCCATAGAGAAGGTCATTGAACTTGAGAGAGAGGGAAGGGCATTTGTAATAAGACCTGAAGGCATTCAGCTTTCAAACGGAGAATCCGATAAGGACACCTTGCTTCATTATTACAATGTAGGCTATGAGATAGCAGAGAAGCGATACGATGATCTGCTGAAGTTTTTAAATTCATAAAATAAAGAAAGAAGATTATTATGGGTAAGTTAAGATTTCTTTTTGCCCTTAACATGGCTAAACTCACATGGGTTATTTTAAAGATAACCCGTCATAACGGCACCAACTATCCGGGACAGGTGGCAATTAACCTGTGTCCGGATTTTCTTGAACGGATCGGCAAGCCTGAACATATTATTTCGGTTACGGGAACCAATGGTAAAACCACCGTTAACAATATGATCTGTGATATGTTCGAAGCATCAGGCAAAAAAATACTCAGTAACAGAGCAGGTTCAAATACGAGAACCGGTATCACAACAGCGCTTATTTTAGGTTCAACCTTTACGGGAAAGGCCAAATTCGATACAGCGGTATTTGAAACCGACGAGCGAAGCACTCTCAGAATTTTCCCCTACGTGAAGCCTGAATATGTGCTCATCACCAATCTGTTCAGAGATTCCATTATGAGAAACGGACATCCCGAATTTATCGGAAGTATTTTGACGGATAATATTCCGAAAACCTCAAAGCTTATTCTAAACGGTGATGACTTGATCTCCTGTGGAATTTCACCTGAAAATGCCAGAGTATATTACGGTATCAACAAGCTTGATACGGATATTAAAGAATGTATCAACCTGATTAATGATATAAGGATCTGTCCCAGATGTGCAGGAAAGCTTGAATACGATTATTTACGCTATCACCACATCGGTCGTTGCCACTGTGTTGACTGTGGTTTTAAATCCCCCGACTACGATTATGCGGCTACGGAAATAAACAGAGACAATAATACAGTAACGATCACCGATAAGAACGGCACCGGCGTTTATGAATTTGTCAACGACAGTATTTTCAATATCTACAACATGGTAGCCATTGCGGCTCTTTTCCGTGAAATGGGCTATAGCCATGAAGATATCGTAGAGTACATGAAGCACTCCAAGGTGGTGGAATCAAGATACAAGCTTGTAACAGTTAATTCAGTTTCCATCATCACTCAGCTTGCAAAAGAAAAGAATGCACTTGCAATTTCCAGAGCCTTTGACTATGTTCGCGGTCTTCCCGGAAGAAAGAGCATTCTTCTTATGATGAACTGTCTTTATGATGAAGCTCACTGGTCGGAAAATACCTGCTGGATGTATGATTGCGATTTCGAATTCTTAAATGATGAAAATGTTAATGAAATCGTAGTATCAGGTCCCAGAGCCCGTGACTACAGACTTCGCCTTCTTTATGCCGGTGTTCCCGATTCCAAGATCAAAATAGAAATGTCGGAGCTTGACGGCGCAAGAAATATTGATTTTAAAAAGAATGACCTTGTGTGTGTATTCCACGGGGTAGATTCCTTCGATATTACCCAGGATGTAAGAAAGATTCTTATTGAGCGGGCAAAGAAGCTGGAGGATTAGTTATGAAGATAGAAATTCTTTTTCCTGAGGTATGTAACCTCTATGGAGATCTTCAGAATATTGAGTATTTAAAGCGTTCCCTTAAGGGGGCCGATATAATCGAGACTTCTTTAAAAGAAGAACCTTATTTCGCTACCCATGATGATTTTGCTTTATGCTACATGGGTACTATGACGGAAAAAAGCCAGGAGCTTGTACTGGAAGCCTTAAAACCTTACAAGGGAAGACTTGAAGCTCTTATTAATGACGGCAAGCTTTTCTTAATAACAGGTAATGCCCTTGAGATATTCGGAGAATATATAGAATGTGATAACGGAAGTAAGATCCCTTGCCTTGGCATATTTAAGACCCATGCGGTAAGAAGAATGCTTAGCCGCTATAATTCTCTCTATGTGGGGAAATTTATCGATGAAGAAAGGCAAGCCGATATCGATATTGTCGGTTTTAAGAGTCAGTTTACTCATTCCTACGGAGAATTTGACGGGTTATTCCACACTGTCAGAGGTGACGGATTAAGCCCCCTCACCAAAGAAGAAGGCATTCGTAAGAATAACTTCTTTGGCACCTATATAATAGGACCTTTGCTTATACTTAACCCCTTATTTACCAAATACCTCATGAACCTCATGGGTTCTTCGGAAAAAACAGTTGCCTACGAAGAAGCTGCAATGGATGTATTTACTCACCGCCTCGAAGAATTCATGCAGCCAACAAGAGGACTTACTTACTAAGCTCGAATAAGTCAGAAAGACTTATTCGAAAGCGACCGATAATAAATCGCTTTAGCGGTTTATTATAGATGTAGCTATGGCTAGAGGGGAATATGCTTTTACTATTATCATTACTTGAGAACGAAGACGAAAAAAGCAGATTTATAGAACTATATGAAGAATACAGAAGCCTGATGTACTTTACATCCTTCAAAATCCTTAATAATGAAAAGGACGCGGAGGATGCTGTTCATGAGGCTTTTTTACGTGTAATTAAACATTTTGAAAAAATATCTGAAATAAAGTGTCCCAAAACAAGGGCTTATCTCGTTACTATAGTTGAGAACATATCAATTGATATGTACCGCGTAAAGAAAAATAAGGAATCAGTTCCTTTTGATGAAGAATGGGTTAATGTGCCGTCAACCGATATGATTTCAGAGTACCACAGCGGGAACGTTATTGCGGATGCAATCGTAAGCCTTCCTGCGAAATACAGGGAAGTGTTACTCCTTAAGTATGATATGGGGTATAAAGACGAGGAGATAGCTGAGCTTACTGCCATGACTGTTTCAAATGTCCGCAAAACGGTGCAAAGGGCTAAGGGGAAACTTGAAATGATTTTAGAAGAAAGTGAGGCCTCAATATGAAAATAACAGATGAGCTTCTCTACTTAAATGTGTCCTCAGCCCGTGATGAGTGGTTCAGCCTTAGTATGAAGGATAATCTTAAATATGAACACGATTTTTCCCATAGATTCAAAAGAAAAATACGGAAACTGATACGTCAAAATAAGGATAAGGTTAATTACAAATCATTTAGACCCGCTATTGTATGGAGCCTGGTGGCGGTTATATTTTTAAGTGGTACAACAGCATACGCCTATAGAGATAATATATTAAATGTAGCAAAGAAAGTTAAAAGTGAGTTGACTGAATACAGATATTCATCAGAGGTTGATATGTGTACGATTGATTCAGTGACGCTTGGGTATATAACGGATGGGTTTGACTTGGTGGACAGTTCGGAATCACCTTCCTCTTATTATTATCGGTATGTTAATAGGGAGGATGAAACAAAGGATATCGTCATTATAGTAGATGTATATTCTAAACAAACGAATGGAACGATGATTTTGGATACCGAAGATGCGATAGTCACTGAAATTATGATTGGCAACTTACAGGGTGAATATATTGAAAAAGGCGAAAACATACAGTTGCTATGGTCTGATGAAAACTGCGTGATTTGGATTGCAGCACGCGCGATGGAAAAAGACGAACTTATAAGAATTGCAGAGAATATAATTATTAATCAAAAAGCATATCAGTGAGATATGCTTTTTTTTAAAATATTTTTTGTAATGTGTCTCAAATCGGGCGTGATATTCGTTACTAATAATGAAGGGTTAAAAGGAGGTAAACAAAATGAGATATTTCTACCCAGTTATAATTTCTGTGATTACAGTTTTTAATTCTGTATTTTTTCAACCTGTCGATTCTATATCGGATGATAGTTTTCATGTCTTGATGCAGGAAATCGAAAGAGAAAACTGTGGTCTAAGCATTAATGGAACCAATGCAAGCGTAACCTGTTATGCGCATGCAACCTCAAGCTCTAATACTAAAATTGAGTTGGTCGCCGACTTACAGGAAAAGAATGTGTTGCTATGGAAAAGTATAAAGACTTGGCAGAAGACGGTTAACGCTTCTGATTGCAGCCTTAATGGTTCTGCTACGGTCGACAAAAACAAAACATATCGTGTCAAACTTCACATTACGGTTACTTCAGCGACCGGCACAGAGAGTAAAACTATTTATTCAAGCCAGTCAGTAAGCCATTAGGTAAGAAAAATTATATGAGCGCAAAACGGAAGGAGAGAAAAATGAAAATGAGAAAGAGAAAGTTAACACTACTTATTATGTTGTGCGTATTGGCTTTGGGTTCGATATCTGCATATGCCGGAACACGTAGCACCAACTTACATGCTGATCACGGAGATGCTACCGCAACTATTACCACAACATTCAGAAACCGATTATTTGGTAATGATGACGCCACTGCCAGCACTACTTTCGTTACCAACAATGGCAATTATCGTGTTGCGGTAAGATTGGAATGGTGGGATGAGAAAGCTTTGATAGGCTATGATTATAAAAATGGTGCATCTTCTTGTTCAGTAAGCCATTCGCACTCGGATGTTGCTAGTTACAGAAGTCGACATTCTATTGACAATTCTAATAATACTGTAGAATACGAAGCATATCCTTTTTACATTCATGAATAATTAGTTGTTTTGCGCTCATATATAAATAAGGACAAAGACATGAGAATTATCACCAGATACAGGAGAGCTTCACTTTTTATAATAACTATTTTCTTTTGTGGGTTTTTCTCGCTTTTCGGAGGACTTTTGTTTATTGCAAAAAGCATCGAAAGCCAGCAGCAATTGGAGAGTTACAACTATAAGAACGAGGCTCAATTTATCATCATCCTTGAGGAGTTTATTTCACCCGGGAAGTTACTAACATTAGCGGACGGAATCGAAATAGGGAACATTATTGTAAATGGACCAATAGCATATTTTCATGATATAGAAGCTGCTTTTATGCCCGATATATACTTGACGCAAAACGAAGATATTAAAGTTCCTACAAATACCGGAGTGAAATGTATAGGTGAAAGACAGATTATTAAACCATCAAAGTATGTGCCTGACATGGCCGAAATAATCTGCAAAGGGGAGGCCTTCGAGGTTATAGGGACTGTTAATCCGAATTTGGCGCATAAAAATAATTGCTTTCATATGAGGGCTGATGATTATTTTAATATATACACAGGGAAAATCCGGCGAAAGTCATTAACAATATATGTAAAGTCTGATGCTCCTGATGTTGAATATGCGTGTATGCTAAACAGGTTTAAACAAAATATAGCGAGAAGCATCCCTACTGCAACGCTGATGTCGGTGGCTGATATTAACGATGAGGGCATTATATATGGCATGATTCAGAGTAAAGAAGCCATATATTCAGCAATGCTTTATTTTTTCGCCTTGGTAAACGCTGTAATAGTCTCTTTCTATTGGATAAGTATAAGAAGGCGAGAAATATCAATACGTAAAGCCTTTGGCGCAACAAACTGCGATATTATTATGCTTATATCTAAAGATCTGTTTCAGCTTATCGGAATTTCTGCCCTTCTTACATTGAGCATACAGTCAGTAGTATATTTTGCATCAGGTGGACTTATGAGTTCAAGACAGTATTTTGTTGTAGTTGCCGGTTATTTAAGCTCATTACTGATAGCGACGGGATTGATATTAATCTTCTCATTGTCATTGATTGGCAAGATTTCTCCGGCAAAGGCGGTGAAATTATGATAAAGATTTTCATACTAAATATCCTTCGCAATAGAGTAAGAACATTAATCGTATTAGGATTTTCATTTTTTTCTTTTCTTACTTGTTTTTATTTTGCCACAAATATAATCAATAATTACTTGCAGGTTGGGCAGTTGGGGGCATATTTCGGAGAATCATCAAGTGACCTGTATGTGTTGAAGGAAATATACGTGGAAGACGATGCCAGCGCAGGCGAAGATATTAATTATACCAAGGAAACGATTAAATCTCACAAGGATATATTGGCAGGAGGGTTTGAACAAACCGATGCAGGAATAGATGAGCTCAGTGTAGATTGGAGAGACAATTACAATTTTATATTTACGGACCCTGAATACCTGGATATAATTGGATTCTCTGTCTCTGGAGCGGAATTATTGCCATTTGTACTTGACGGAGTCACTTATCTTCCTGCTTTTGTTTCAGGAAAATATAAAGATATTTTTGAAAAAGATCAAATTTATACTATAGATAGGACCGGAGCTAAAATCATAATAAAAGGGACTATTGAAAACGAAAAATGGCTGGATGGATTTCTGGATGGGAAGACTCGTGTCGTTGATATAAATGATTCTATTCTTGTTTCCTTTCCTGATGTTGATAAAACCGATAATATGACCCAGTTATCAACTACCGGGTGTTACTATATAAAAGGTAACGTCGACGCATCACTAGTCGAAGAAATTGAAAAGACCGGAGATGAAAGAAATATAAAGTACGTCCTTGATAATGTTGGAGAAATAATTAGAGAACAAGAGGCAAGAGATAAGGACACTGCAGGATTTCAGATTAAATTGGCTATAACTGTCTTGATATGCTCTGCATTGACTGAAATAGCCATTATTCTTGCATTTATATTTTTAGGGCAAGAAGAATTTGGGATTAAAATGGCTTTCGGTAATTCAAAAAAACAGATAATCGCTTTTACCATAACAGAATATTTGTCAATTATGGGCTTGGCATTTATTTTATCTTTTATAACTGAGAATAAGCTTATCTCCAACGAACAGGAATACATGAGAGCACCTTTAAAGAGTACTTTTTATCACTGGGCAACGCCTTTGGTTTTGTGCATAGTAATTCTTACAACAATATGCATCAGCATACCGTCAATTATATACATAAAAAAATATAATCCATGTGAGATGATGAGGGACGTGACATGATAATTGAACTTAAAGACGTTAAAAAAGAATATGTGGCAGGGGGAGAGAAAATAGAGGCTTTGAAGGGGGTTAATATTTCCATAAACAGGGGGGATTTTGTTGCCATAACCGGTTCATCAGGATCCGGAAAGACGACACTTTTAAGCATTATGGGGTGCATGGAAACTGCAACAGAGGGGGATGTACGCATAGGAAATCGAGATGTGGATACCTATAGCGACAGAGAGAAGAGCCTTCTCAGGGCCAATTACATTTCTTTTGTGTTTCAGAATTTTGCACTGATGGATAAGTATACTGCTTATGAGAATATAGAGCTTCCGCTTTTAAATGCCGGAGTAAAACGACGCGAGAGAAAGAAACGTATACATTGGGCAGCAGAACAACTCGGCATAAAGGATCAGCTTGAAAAGCGTCCCAGGGAAATGTCAGGAGGGCAGCAGCAGAGAGTTGCAATAGCGAGAGCATTGGCTTCATCGCCACAAGTTATTCTTGCCGATGAACCGACCGGAGCTCTTGATGTTGACAACACAAAGAAAATCATGGAGATACTGACAGATATTAATAAATGCGGAACAGCCGTCGTGGTAGTAACTCATGAAAAAGAAGTAGCTGCTTATGCAAAAAGAACTATAAGGATGGAGGATGGATGTATAGTATGAAGAAAATATTGACTTTAGCTTTAATGATGGCTTGTGTAGTGCTTACAGGATGCAACAGGCATCTTCAGTATGAAGAACAGCATGGGCGGAACTTTGTTAAAGAAGTCTTCTCTGATGTCAGCGGGAGATTTGAAGATGAAATCGATACCGATAAATACACCAAGGGATTTTTAATAAAGGCTCACACAACTGAAGGTGATTTTAAGCTGACTCTTAAGGACAACGATACCGGTGAGACTAAAGAAGTATACGTAAAGGGAAACATAGAAGAAGAGATAGATATAACGAAAAAAGAAGCTCGTCACAAATGGACGCTTATCTCTGAATATGATGAGAACACCGAAGGTGGCTGGACCATCTTTGTGAGGTATAAGTAAGAAAAACCACAGCGTAAGCTGTGGTTTTTCGCCCGATAATGGAATCTTGTATTCCATTATACTCCTTTATTAGCACAGCTTACGCTGTGCGTTTTCTTATATCTGAGCGTCTCTTGTTACCTGCTTGATTGCATTCTTTACAGGGGGGATAAGGAGAAGAGCCACTGTTATTAAGCATTCAACTCCGATGTATGCAAAGTTATAAAGAATAGGATAAACTGCGGATAAAGCCTTGGGGAAGTTATCGGGCATATATTCCATCCAATAGAGGTAACCTCCGACAGAGTGGAAGATACCGCGTAAAACTACTGCTACAACGTAACCGATTATGAGACCGTTTTTCTTTTTGTAAAAGAAGCCTGCTACGCCAAGAGCAGTAAATGCAAGGAAATAATCAAACATCACCTGCCAGAAGGAGAGGATATATCCGCCGCCACCCTGAACAAACTGTAAAATGCTGTAAGCGAAGGCGCCGAGAAGTCCGACCTTTGGACCGTACCAGTAACCGATAAGAACTACAAAGAGCATGGAGCAAAGAGTAACGGAGCCACCCCAGGGCATGTGGAAAAGCTTAATGTAGGAAAGGGCGAAGGCGAGAGCCAGGGCCATTCCGGAGTAAGCAACCTGCTTGGTGGAAAATGCGGATTGTTCAGTTGTCTTTTTTTTGCCTGAAATAAGTGCTATGGCAATTACCGAAAGTACCATTAAAAGAATGAACATGGTAAATCCCATAGATGTGAGTGAGTAGTAGCCATCCTGTGGCTCAAAGAAAAAGTGCATAAAAAAACCTCCTTAGATTAGGAGGGGAGTAGGGCATGGAAATCCATGCTAAAAATGCTTCCTTACGCCGGCATTACCCGGTTCAAGTAGTGAGGGTCAAGAAACAAACAATGTGTTTCGATCTCAGCAAATGCTCCCCTAGCCAATATTTTTTTCAACATGTATAAATATAAGTTTCCAAGAAATATTTGTCAATAAAAAACTCTGCGATTATTATCGCAGAGCTTGTGTTTTTATAGTAACGGTATGTTGTGTTCGCTTAAAAGCTTTACGGTTTCTTCGGGCCAGAGAGATGACTGAACCTCGCCGATGTGAGCTTTTCTTAAGAAGAACATACATATTCTTGACTGACCGATACCACCACCGATGGTAAGGGGAAGTTCATTCTTTAATACTGCTTTCTGGAAGGGAAGATTTGCTCGATCTTCGCAACCGGATTTTTCAAGCTGATATTTAAGTGTCTTGGCATCAACTCTGATACCCATGGAAGAAAGCTCCAAAGCAATATCGAGAACGGGATAATATACAAAAATATCTGCATTTAATGACCAATCGTCATAGTCGGGAGCACGTCCGTCATGACGTTCGCCATTTTCAAGAGTATCACCGATTTTCATGATACATACGGCACCCTTTGCCTTAGTGATGAAGTATTCACGTTCTCTGGGAGTATTGTCAGGAAACATTTCGAGAAGTTCATCGCTGGTTACAAAGAAAATGTCATGAGGAAGGATTTCTTCGATGTAATCGTACTGGATAGCTAAATATTTTTCCGTCTTTCTAAGTACCTTATATACATCTCTTACCACTGACTTAAGAGTTTCTATGTTACGTTCTTCCTTGGTGATGATTTTTTCCCAGTCCCACTGATCAACGAAGATCGAGTGGATGTTGTCGGTATCTTCATCACGACGGATGGCATTCATATCTGTATATAAGCCTTCGCCCGGCTGAAATCCGTATTTTTTAAGAGCGTAGCGCTTCCATTTAGCAAGGGAGTGAACGATTTCAGCTGTTCGCTCATCCTGCTCTTTAATGCCGAAAGTTACGGGGCGTTCAACACCATTTAAATTATCATTCAATCCTGACATGGGATCCACAAAAAGAGGAGCAGATACACGCAGAAGATTTAATCGCTCTGCGAGTAATGTCTGGAAAGAATCTTTCACGGTTTTAATAGCAATCTGAGTATCGTGAAGGTTCAATTGAGGACTGTAGTCCTTGGGAATGACGGTTTTCATTTCATTTACCTCACTTTATTTATCACCTATTTATTAAAATACAAAACAGTGCATATTGCAAGAAAAAATTAGTCTGACTTACTGTTCCAGAAGGCTTTTGTTTCTTTTTCCACGGTATTAAGCGTGACGGGTGTAAAATTACTCCATTCTCTTGGAAACAGGTTTTTATAATTGCTCTGTAAGAAGCGTTCATCAAGGAGATACACTACACCCACATCATTAACGGTGCGGATAACCCGTCCTGCAGCCTGAAGCACCTTATTGAGCCCCGGATAGCGGTAGGCGTAGTCAAAGCCCTGGCCGTCTTCATCGAATTTATCCTTCATGATCTCACGCTCAAGACACACCAGAGGAAATCCTGTGCCCACTATGATAGCACCGATGAGGCTGTCACGAGTTAAATCGATACCTTCTGAGAAGATGCCGCCGATAACACAGAAGCCGAGAAGGGGATCGGATTCTTCTATCTCTATATTAAAGTTAATATCGCTAAAAGAAACTTCTTCGGTACTTCCCGTAAACCGCTGTAAGAAAAGCTGTTTTTCGTCTTCCGACATATTTGATTCCTGAATGAGGATTTCTTTTCCCTCGGAAAAACCTAAATCTTCAAAAGCCGCGTAAACCTCTGACATAAAGCTGTAAGAAGGGAAGAATGCCATATAATTGCCGGCATGCTCCGATACTATTTTGTTGATATATCGTGCAATTTTCTGATACTCGGAATCGTTTCTTCTTGTGTATTTACTTGTTACGTCACGGGCTATAAACAGGCCGCGTTTCTCGGGATCGAAGGGACTTTTTGCATATACTTCATAATCTTCTTTTTCACCTCCAAGCAAGTTCTTGTGATAGGTGATGGGAAGAAGTGTCGCGGAAAAAAGAATGGAAGAGCGAGCCTTTGCCATGCATTCCATTAAATTATCGCGGGGGTTAACGCAGTACAGCTTTACATAGAAATCCCCGTATTCATTGAAGGTGGCATAAACCGTGTAGTCTTCGTTTACAAGCTCGTATATCTCTAAAAAGTGGCCGATCTCAAAATAAAAGTTTAAGACTTCATCCTTTATTTCTTTGGGGACTTTTTCCTTATCTTTATTTAAAATGCTTCGTTCGTCCTGCAAAAACTTGTCTATGGCGGAATAGAGCCGCATTAAGCTTTCCGTGAAGGGGGAGATCGCGGGCTCAAGAGTGTAGTCGTCACATTCCCTCATCAATGTGAGAAGCTTTTTATTACAGGTTTCACACTGCTTTGAGATCTTAGGAAGATGATCCTTGGTGAGATTCTTTATTTTAAGAAAATCTTCTTTTACGAGACTTGCCGAATACATTTCCCTGGCTCTGTCTATAAGATTGTGGGCTTCGTCTATTAAGAAGATATATTCATCGCCGGTTTCAGCTTCAAAATAGCGCTTCAGCTTGGCTCGCGGATCGAAGGCGTAGTTATAGTCCCCTATTATAATGTCACTGAACATACTAAGGTCCAAGCTCATTTCAAAGGGGCAGACCTTGTATTTCTCGGCATATTTAAGAATTGTTTCCTTATTATAGTCGTCACATTCGTTAAGCATGGCAAAAAGGCATTCATTGACACGGTCAAAATGCCCTTTTGCATAGGGACAGGAAACGGGGTTACATTCCGTAGATTCTATAAAACAAATCTTTTCTTTGGCAGTAAGGACTATTTCCTTAATGGTAAGGCCTTTACTTCGCAGTATTTCGACGGTATTCTGAGCTACGGTGCGGGTGATGGTCTTTGCAGTGAGATAAAAGATTTTCTGTGAAAGCCCAACCCCCATGGCCTGAATTGCGGGATACATTGTGGCAATGGTTTTACCGACCCCGGTGGGAGCCTCTAAAAATAACTTTCTTTCTTTTAATATGGAATGATATACCTGCTTTACCAATGTATCCTGACCGTCTCTGTACGGAAAAGGGAATGGGAGACCTTTAATGGTATCGTTTCTTTTGTTGATCCATTCCAAAGAAAACTTTGCCCACTTAATATATTCGTGGCATACGTCGGATGTGAATTTAAGAAGCTCTTCAGATAAAAAAGTATAGTTAAAATACCGAATCTCTTCGGTTTCTATATTTACATATGTAAGTCTTACTTTAATGCTTGGAATATTTCTTTCGGATAAAAGAATGTAGGCATAGAATTTCGCCTGAGCAAGATGCAGGGGCTTTGCTTCTTTATAATGCATGATATCCCCGTAGGTGCATTTTATTTCATCCACAGTGATCCCGGATTCATTTTCTATGATCCCGTCAGCTCTGCCTTCAACGGTCAGATCGATGTCATCCTCCGAGTATGTGTAAGCTAAGGGCACCTCCGAGCGATAGTCACTGCCTGCACGCTTCTGTATCTGCTTATGGAGTCTCTGTCCCTCAGCCATGGCATCTTCGCTGCCGGCACCTATTCTGTTGTCTATGTCGCCGGATCTTAATATAAATTCAATCAGGTTCCGGACGGATATTCTTTTCTGCATAGTAAAACTCCTGAATTCATCTTACTTAAGACAAATTCAGGAGTCAATTGTTTCTCACCTTTATTTAACTAGCATGCAACTCTGTGTGACATTATAAATTCTTCAAGTTCTTCGTTGTAACCATTATATACCAAAGTAAGTGAATGCGTCATATCAAGTCCTAAAACTCCGACAATAGATTTAGCATCTACGAAGTACTTATTGTAACTTGCAATGTCAATGTCAAAATCGCACTTTGATGTCACTCTGATAAAATCTTTTATCATTGAGGGAGAAAGATAAATCTTTGCCTGCATACTAAAATCTCCTCTATGCTCTAGGTAAAACTCCAACTTTCCTCACGCTTAATGTATTATATCGAGTCGATTATTTTTTAGTAATGTAAATATTAACCAAAAATTATCGGGATTTTTCTATTTATTGTAATCATTATTAAAACGTTTTTATGTCCTAGTAACGCGCTAAAGTGGATTACATAAAGTTGTAAATATTTAGTGTTATGTAGATGGGACCTTAGGACCTGTTTTCCACTTTTTTGGCAAGAAATGACATGCATTTTTATGACTATGACGTCAAATTGTGGATAAGTTTTAGGGGAACCTGTGGATAACTCGGTGGAAAATGTGGATTTTCTGACACGTGACCCTTTAATGGGACAAAGCGATAAAATGATTTTGAAGGATTTGAAATTCATTTTTTTTTAAAATACTATCTAAGTCAATAACTTTATGTGAATCGGTACCGAATTGGTTAATAATACATTTTTGCTATAATGAAAGGTAAGTGAAAAATGAAACCGGCAGCTTCGTATCGGAACCTTTAATGAGAATCTAAACAAAGAATATCCTTTGTGAAAAAACTATAAATCTTTGGGCATGTCGGTTGACTATGGAAATTGCAGACAATAAACTTTAACTGATTAAATATTAAAGAAAGAAGGTTGAACGTGAAGAGATATTGGAAATATATAAAACCATACCTTGGGTATTTCATAATCGGCCCCATACTTATGCTCAGCGAGGTAGTGGGCGAAGTGCTGATGCCTAAGTTCATGGCCATGATAATCAATGACGGTGTGGCTAACGGAAATGTCGGTACCATCGCAAAGATTGGTTTTTATATGGTCATTACCGCCGTCATAATGGGTATCGGCGGTATCGGAGGCGCTTATTTCGGAGCAAAAGCCTCCATTAATTTTGCAGGAGATTTACGTCACGATCTTTTTAAGAAGATACAGACATTTTCTTTTTCAAATATCGATGAATTCAGTACAGGCTCTCTTGTAACAAGACTTACCAACGATATAACACAGGTGCAGAATCTTATTAATATGATGCTTCGTATGATGCTTCGAGCTCCCGGTATGCTCATCGGTGCTCTTATAATGGCATACCTTTTAAATAAGAAGCTTGCCATGGTTATATTCGCGATCATACCCGTGCTGGTCCTTTTGATCGTATTCGTACTTAAGATTGCTTTCCCGAGATTCCAGGCTCTGCAGGGTAAGGTGGATAACATGAACTCTTCCATAAGAGAGTCCCTTACCAATGTAAGAGTTATCAAATCCTTTGTGCGCGGTGATTATGAAAATGAAAGATTTGTAAAAACAAACCGTGACCTTAAGGATGCCGGCTTAAATGCTTTTAAGGTGATCATTGCTGTTATGCCCCTTATGTCATTTATCATGAATGCTACGACCCTTGCCATTGTATGGTTCGGCGGAAAGCAGATTATCGTGGGCGACATGCTTGTGGGTGATCTCACAGCCTTTATTACCTATGTGATCCAGATACTTATATCTCTTATGCTCACATCCTTTGTGATCCTTCAGTCTTCCCGTGCCATGGCTTCATCAAAGCGTATTCGTGAAGTTCTTGATAAAGAAACGGATATTTCTGATGAAAACGCACAGTATCCCGAAGCCGAGGTAAAAGAAGGCGCTGTTGAATTTAAGAATGTTTCTTTCAGATATTATAAGGATTCCGATGAAGCGGTACTTGATAATATCAATTTAAAGATCGAATCGGGAGAAACCGTAGGCATTATCGGATCCACAGGTTCCGGTAAGACAACTCTTGTACAGATGATCCCGAGATTATATGACGTGGATGCCGGAGAAGTGCTTGTTGACGGCATTAATGTCAAAGATTATTCACTCCGCAATCTCCGTGAAGCGGTTTCCATGGTATTGCAGAAGAACGTTCTTTTCTCAGGTACCATAGAGGAAAACCTTCGCTGGGGCGATAAAGAAGCAAGCGAAGAACATATACGTGAAGTTGCGGGAATGGCTCAGGCCGATCAGTTTGTATCTACCTTCAAAGACGGATACAAAACAGAACTTGGTCAGGGTGGTGTAAACGTGTCCGGCGGTCAGAAACAGAGACTCTGTATTGCCCGCGCCATGCTTAAGAATCCTAAGATCTTAATCTTAGATGACTCAACAAGTGCGGTGGATACTGCGACAGAACGCTTTATCCGTGAGAACTTAAAGTCATATTGTCCCGAAACCACCAAGATCATCATCGCTCAGAGACTTACTTCCGTGATCGAGGCGGATAAGATCGTGGGGCTTGACGACGGAAAGATCGTGGGTATCGGTAAGCATGATGAACTCATGGAATCCTGTGAAAGCTATAAAGAAATCTATTATTCTCAGATGGACAAGAAGGAGGTGGGCGCATAATGAATGAAGAAACACGTGCACGCCTCGAATTAAAATATAATAAGAAGAACGAGGAATTTAAGAAAAATATGGACGAAGCCGGCCCTCAGAAGGGTGGAAGAGGCCCGGGACATGGTCCGGGCAGGGGCGGAGTTCCCTTCAAAAAGCCGCAGAATGTTAAATCTACGGTGAAGAGACTTCTTTCATATATGAAGGAAGACCGTTGGAAACTCGTAATAGTAGTGTTGCTTGTTATTCTTTATTCCGTAACAAGCCTTGCGGGCTCTTATATATTAAGGCCTGTTATCAACGGAATTACAGATGGTACCGGAACGGTCAAAACCCTTTTAAGGGGCATTATCGTCATGGGTTCCATCTATATGATATCCGTTGCGGCTCAGTATTTGCAGATGCGCATCATGGTAAATGTTTCTCAGAATGCACTTGCGAAGCTTCGTGAAGATCTTTACAGAAAAATAAGCGACTTACCCATAAAATACTATGACACCAACAATCATGGTGATATCATGTCCCGATTCACCAACGACGTTGATGCCGTAGGTAACATGATGAGCAATTCCATGGTGTCCATTATTTCAGGTGTCATTACCCTGGTAGGTACCCTGGCATTGATGATCTATACCAATGTATGGCTTACTCTTGTCACCATAATACTTGCGCCTTTAATGGTACTTGCCGGAAAGTTTGTAGCTACAAAAAGCCGTAAATATTATAAAGAACAGCAGGCGGCTCTGGGTTCCATAAACGGTTATATTGAAGAAACCATAAGCGGACAGAAAATCGTCAAAGTATTCAATCATGAAGACGATGCCCAGGACGAATTTGATTATCTCAATACGGATCTTAGAAATAAGCAGCTTTTTGCTTCTTTCTTTGGTGGAGTAATGGGACCTGTCATGAATAACTTAAGCCAGATCTCATATACAGCAGTTGCTGCGGTGGGCGGTATTCTCTGCGTGGCAAGAGGCTTTGATATCGGCGGTCTTACAATATTTACCAACTATGCCCGTCAGTTTTCACGTCCCATCAATGAACTTTCCATGCAGGTTACGGAAATTTTCTCCGCTCTTGCAGGTGCGGAACGTGTATTTGAAGTTATGGATGAAGAGCCTGAAATTGCCGATAAGGAAGGGGCAATCGCTCCTCAGGAATTAAAGGGTGAAGTTATTCTTAACGATGTAACTTTCGGATATACGGAAGGACAGACTATTTTAAAGAATGTTTCTTTTTATGCTAAGCCGGGACAGAAGATAGCTCTTGTAGGTTCCACCGGTGCAGGTAAGACAACTGTTACAAATCTCTTAAACAGATTCTATGATATTAACTCAGGATCTATCACAATTGACGGCGTGGATATCAGAGATTATCAGAGAGATTATTTAAGAAGAAATATTGCAATGGTTCTGCAGGATACTCATTTATTCAGCGGTACCGTTCGCGATAATATCCGTTACGGACGACTTGATGCAACGGATGAAGAAGTGATCGAGGCAGCAAAGCTTGCCAGTGCACATTCTTTTATCATGCGTCTTGAAAACGGTTATGACACCATGCTGGAAGGTGACGGCGCCAACTTAAGCCAGGGCCAGAGACAGTTACTTAATATAGCCCGTGCGGCGATCTCAAAGGCTCCCATCCTGATCCTCGACGAAGCTACAAGCTCCGTAGATACCAGAACCGAGCGACATATTGAACATGGTATGGACAGACTCATGAAGAATCGAACTACTATAGTGATTGCTCACAGACTTTCAACCGTTCGTAACGCTAACGCCATCATTGTTCTTGAACATGGTGAAATTATCGAGCGTGGCGACCATGAAGACCTTCTTAACCAGAAGGGTCGTTACTATGAGCTCTATACAGGCTTAAAAGAACTTGACTAAAAGTCGGGATAAACTAATATAAGAATTTCATTGAACTTTGGGATGCTATTTGTTTAGTGCAGATAGCGTCCTTTTTCTTTATTCACCGAGTCGTTTTTGCGTATGTGTGAGCAGCCAAGGATTTAAATTGACATATAACGTGAACGCGTTATAATTATCTTGAGGATAATAATATGCAAAATGCGAAATTTAACCGGAAGGTGTTGGATTCAGGAAAAACTTTATACAGAATCTGTAAGGAGACCGGTATTCCCTATACCACCTTGTCTGAACTGGCCACAGGAAAAAAAGCCATAAATAATATCGCTGCCGAGACCGTTTATAAGCTTTGTGTTTATTTTGTATGCGATGTAAAAGATATCCTGAATGACGTTAATTGTGGAAATAATGTAAGCGGTAACTATCGTGGATACAGATACTTGTGGAAAAATGAAGACTCAGGGCTTTCTTTATATATTTCAAAGGGTGACGTTATTGTTGAAACGAAGACTTACGAACAAATATATGCAAAACGCCCTATTCAAATAATGATTTCTTATGCGGAACTGCTTATAAATGATTGCATACAGAGGGAGGAGGTAAGAAGTTCTTGTGAAAGAATATATTTTGATGCACAAAGACGATAACTGCGGAGTGTTGATAATCGATGAAGAAACAGGGCGATTTGTCGATTATAAAGATCTAAATGCCGGGATATCTCCATTTCTCGGCAACGCTGATGCTAAAAAGATTAAACGCTGGTGGGAATTGCGTGCTGTTCCTGCGAATAGAGACACTATCAGAGCATTGATTAATTCCTTGGACATTACCACCAATGAGGATTATCTCGCCAAGAATCTTGCGTTGTCAGTCACAGATGCATATTGGATAAAACCCTTTGACATAGACATAAAGTACGAGGATATTAATTTTTATAAATTTCAAAAATATAATAACGGTAAAGTTTCCTATCATAATGATACTTCCTACAGCCCCGATGCTTCCCTGGGCGGACAGATGGAGAAGTATTGGGATTTGTCGGGTAGCGTGCCGGTGCTTGTAAAACAGGCCTATAAAAGCTTTGGTCAACAGGCAGTGAATGAAAAACTTGCCACAATAATACACAAACGACAAAATCCTGATGTAACTTATACGCAATATGATATTAAGCAGATGGAAGACGGAAGTGTGTATTCTATGTGTGAAGCCTTTACGAATCAGAATATTGAATACATATCCGCCTATGAAGTCATGGAGTCCGAAAAAACTTCAAATGATATTAACGACTATGAGTCATATATAAGGTTGTGCGTGAAGAATGGGCTGGATGATGAGGCTGTTCGACGTTTCATGGACTATCAGACTTTGACAGATTTTGTAATAAGTAATACCGATGAACATCTGATGAATTTCGGCGTGCTGCGAGATTCGGACACGCTTTCATTAATTGGAACAGCTCCTATTTTTGACAGTGGAAACAGTATGTTTTACGACGATTTGAAGGCAAAAGCATTTACCCGCGAAGAGCTTCTGCAGCGAAAGGTCACTTCTTTTTACAAATCAGAAGAAAAGATACTTAAAAATGTGAAGTTTAAGAATATAGTGACTTTTGATTTGTTACCTTCCCCACGTGAAGTTGCTGAATTCTATAAAGAGAACGGGATTCCTGAAAACAGAGCAGAACTTATAGCAGAGAATTACGGAAACAAGCTGATTTTATTACATGAATTTCAGCATGGAAAAGAAATCTCAATGTATCACGAGTCTAAAAATCCCGTGCAGTATCAATACGATGATTGGTACAAAGAAAATTTATGCTAAAGCGTGGGATTTGCCTGTATAAGTGATAAAATAAGAGGGAAGAAATCAGCTAAAACAGAAAATGTACGGAGGGTTTTATGAAGAAAATACTGGTGCTTTGTGATGATATGTGGCATCCTGCGGAGGTTATTGAGCGAGGATTAAGAGACCTTAACGGGAGCTTCGCGGAGTTTGATTTTGTGCGCGATGCCAAGGATATTCTTACGCCGGAATTTATAAAGGAGTATCCCCTTATCATAAATTGCAAGTCACATAATCTTACATCCGGTAATTCCGCAGAGTGGTTCGAAGAGGGCGTTACGGAAGTCGGCCCCCGGGAATTTGAAGATTATGTTCGTAACGGCGGAGGCCTCTTGTCTGTTCATGCAGGAAACACCTATGACGACAGATTTTCACCGGATTATGCCGAACTTATCGGTAACAAATTCGTGACGCATCCTGCACGATGTGAAGTCACTGTATATCCGGTAAAAGAAAATCCCATTACAAAGGGAGTATCTTCTTTTAACGTGCGAGATGAACATTATCAGATTGAGCTTACGGCTCAGGATGTGGAAGTATTCTTAGAATCAAAATCCGAAACAGGTGGTGTGCAGATTGCGGGATACACAAAGTACCTGGGAGAAGGAAGAATCTGTGTCCTTACTCCGGGACATATCCTTTCCGTGTGGCAGCATCCAATGTTTAAGCGGCTTTTAGTTAATGCCATCGAGTGGTGTACAGGAGAGATTTAAAGATGAAGACAGTGTTTATTACCGGCGCGGATCGTGGCATAGGCTATGCCATGTGCGAGATTTTCTTACAAAACGGCTGGAAGGTCATTGCAGGAAAATTTATGGATCGCGTGGATTATCTTGAAAAGCTTAAAAAAGAAAACGAAAATCTTTTTATTGTTCCACTGGACGTTTCAAGCCCCGACAGTATAGATGATGCGGTGCGTAAGACCGCAGAGATCACGGATTCTCTTGATATGCTTATTAATGTAGCGGGAATCTTTAAAGGTGATTCACCCGAAGATATAAGAGCCCTTATACATGTAAACACGGTGGGCCCCATTAATGTTACAAAAGCATTCCTGCCCATCATGGAAAATGGCATGAAACGGATTTGTTTCTTTTCATCGGAAGCAGGATCGGTGAGCCTTGCACATCGTAAAAATGCTTACGGTTACGGCATGAGCAAAGCGGCTCTCAATATGGCAGTGAAGCTTATGTTTAATACATTAAGTAAGGAAGGCTTTACTTTCAGACTTTACCATCCGGGCTGGGTGAATACCTACATGGAAGGCGATGAAAAGAAGAATATCGCCCCCTACGAAGCTTCCGATACTGCCAAAACGGCATATAAAGCCTTTACAACGGATCGTAAGACTGAGTCAGTGCTTCAGATGACTGATATATGCGATCAGACATGGTCATTATGATTATTTCAAGGATGAATTATACAGGAGAGAATATGGCATACAGAATTCTTTTTAATACATTAAATAATAAATATGCCCGTGATTTGGAAGAAGAATTTATGTCTGAAGGGCATGAAGTGATTTCTTCGGATGGCACTGATAACATAGATATGCTGGTTCTTTTTCTCCCGGAAAAAGAAAGCCTTAATGCAGGAAAGAGCATAAGGGATGAACTTGATTTTCATGCTTTGAGCGAAGAGATCTCGGATGCCGTAAGTAACCTTCCCGAGTACGTTAAGGAAAATATCGGCAGATTTAAAAAAGACGGCTTAAAGCGCATCGCATTTATTACGGATAAACAGGCAAGCATAAGAGAAAGCCTTGAAGAAACATATTTTTCTTATCACTGCGCTCAGGCTGCCACCACTATGATGATGAAGATTCTTTTTAATACCTACAGACCGGAAGGCTTTACATTCAGATGTTTTGCCGCGAGTAAAGGTGGAATGGGTGCAGCAGAATATCTTCTTACCGATCAAAGCTATATAAAAGAAGATGATTATATTCATTCCGATGAAAACCGCCTTGTAATGCGGAACGGCATGCTGCGGGAGATTACCTGGTAGTGAAGAAATATTGAAAAGCCTTCGTGAAATGGTTTTCACGAAGGCTTTCTTTAATTTGGAATAATAAATCGCTTTTTAACCCCTGAAAAAGCAACCGGTATTTAATTTCTCACTACTGAACTTTGCTGCCGGAGGTAGTGTAAATCTCGAATGTTTCCCATCCCTGAGCACTGTCACGGTCAGCATAGAGCACGTTATTTTTATTCTGGTCGGCGCACACATATTTACCGTTAGCATAAGCCTTGAGGGCAAAATTACCGTTGGAAAGTCTGATAAGATAATATTTTTCCCAGGTGCTTATGTTCTGGCTTCTGGCAAGAAGCTGATTCTGCTCGTCAATTACGGCGCATACATATTTATTATTGGCACCGGATCTTAAGGATACAGTTCCGTCTGAGTTATTCACAATGTGAATGGTTTCCCAGGCTCCGCCGTAGGAACCGCGGTTAGCAATAAGAGGGTCTGCACCTGTATTGTCGGCGCATACAACTGAACCGTTACTTGCTTTGAAATAGTATTCGCCGTCTGAGATTACTGTCCCACTGTTTCCGCTGTTGCTGCCTCCTGAAACCACCCCGGGAGTGTACTGCTTAACAGCATTTACCAAAGCAGTGTTGGCGCTTGACTGACCCACCTGAGACCATTTGCTTTTAATAGTGTCAAAAGAATCTGTAGCTACATTAACTTTACTTACATTCTGATTGTAAAGCCCCCAGTTATTGTTGCTTCCCGTTACCTTATAAGTCCAGGTTGTCCAGTTGATACCTGAATCATTGAGAAGCTGTAAGCCCTGCTTCCAGGCATTAATGTTATTAAAATATGAGAATTCACCCATGTAGCTCGGGACATTGTAATTCTGATTGCTGATGCCGTTTAACTTATTCTGCATATTAGTAATCTGTCGCCCTGCAGCATTGTCATAGTCATCATAGAGATAGTTATGATACTCATACATGACATTGCTCCAACCGTAGCTTGAAGGATTGGGAAGGTCCCATGCATCCCAGGTCGCTTCCATAATGATCACATGATCGGGATCAGCCGAGCGGATTACATTGTAAGCGTTGTTGTAGATATTCCAGAGCATTGTATGAAGATAATCATCGGAATATCCTGAATTGTATCTGTAAGTACAATAGGGCTCATTTAACAGGTCGTAACCTGCAACTGTGGGATTACCTGCGTAGTGCTGAGCTACCTTATACCAGATATCATAATAAAGCTGCTGGTTATTCCATGCATTATTTCCGAAAAAGAACTGGGATGCACCTATCTTATTGTCACCGCCGTCGATTCCTGAGTGATCACTTCCGTTCTGAGAACCGGGAGCGCCGTGGAAATCAAGTATTACATAGATTCCGCGCTTACCTGCTTCGGACACGAACCAGTCCATTCTCTGGAAGCAATTATTTAAATAGTTTCCGTTAAAATCTACCAGGTTCAAATACCAGAAGGGTAAACGAATGCAGTTGATGCCCATGGCCGCACAGTTATCAAAATCCTGAGTGGTCCAGTAGTTATCCTGATAGGTGTTAACAAGCTCGCGCATACGTGATTCACCGAAGCGCTGAGTGAGCTTATTATAGATATCCATTTCACAGTTAACATCGGATGAATTATTGGTGGGAGTCATCCAGAATTCCTGAACAAGATAACCGCCTGCATTGGTGCCGCGAAGCTTAACCACATCGCCGGAACCGTAGTTATTGCGTAATTCTTTTCCATTTGCTTTTAAGAAATTGGAATTGGTGATTGCTGCCTCTGCTTTTAAAGAGGTCTGAGGGATAGGTGCCAATAACATGGCAACACTCATGATGAGACCTGTGGCCAAAGCCATAGCTCTCTTAAAGCTTTTAAGATACATAAAACCTTCTCCTGTTTTTATTACACTGCACCTTTTTACCGACTGTAACCGCAGTATCTTTAACAATCGGTATTCCCCTAAAACACTGAATAAAAACGTTTTTATGCATTAATAATGTATCATATTTGACAAAAATATTCAATGAAGAAGATTATTTTCGGAATAATAGACAATAAAAATTTTAATTTGCCCCAAATTAAAATTTTTATTGTGGAAAATTTACAATGAGGTTTTTCTTAATGAAGTTTTTCTTTATGAAGAAATAACCCGAAGCCCTTTTGTGTTATAATTTTTTCAAATTCATTGGGAGCGGAAAATGGAAAAAATAAAATTAAATTCAAATGCCATAAAGTTTATAGCGTTAATCTCCATGACGATAGATCACATAGGTCTCATGCTTTTTCCTGAATGCATGGAGCTAAGATATATAGGCAGGCTTGCTTTCCCTCTGTTTGCATATATGATAGCGGAGGGATGCTTTTATACCCGGAATAAAAAGAAACATTTTCTTATGATATTCGGTCTCGGCTTGCTGTGCCAGATAGTTTATTTCTTTGCCCTAAACAGCATAAACCAGGGAATACTTATTACATTTTCTTTATCAATACTTACGATCTATTCTCTTGATCTTGCTTTAAAAAATAAAAAGCAGTACATAAGGCTCTTACTTCCTGTAGCCATGCTTTTCTTAGACGTTTTTTTGTGTCTGTATCTGCCCACATTACTTCCCAATACCGATTATGCCGTTGACTACGGCATTGTGGGTGTCCTTTTGCCGGTACTTATATATCTTGGAAAAGAAAAAGTGCAAAAGCTTGCATTTACCTGCCTCGGAATAATATTACTGAGCTTAGAGATGGGCCCCTGGGAGTGGTACGCTCTCATGGCACTAATCCCTTTAGCCTTATATAACGGTGAGAAAGGCAGGTTAAATACCAAGTACTTATTTTATATCTATTATCCTTTACACCTGGTGCTGATATACGTAATTTCTTTGGCTTTTTGATTCGTCTTCGGCTCTATGATCCCCTGCATATATGAACAGCACGATTTAACGGAGCTCTTAGCTGTTTCGAGCGGAATCAGGTCGCTCTGGAACAGCGACCATAGATGAAGCGAAGAAAGAGGTTAGAAGCGGAGTGACTAGTGCGACATATATGCAGGGGATTATAGATTGCATGCAAAAAACTCTTGACAAACGAAAAACCCCGTGACATAATTTTAGTAATTTAACATGTTAAACCGTTGAAGCGGAGATAACGGCAGTGATGCCTTTACAGAGAGTCCGGGGTGCTGAGAGCCGGATAAGAAACAAATTGTCAAATGGACCGCCGAGGGCGCAGTCAAATGGAGATTTCCAGAGTATTCTGCGACGTATGGACAAGCGTAAATTGTCGGAGATATGTTGGTATCTCGCTAAGGGCATGGAGTCATATCCATGTATCAGGGTGGCACCGCGGATTGTATATTCGTCCCTGACAGATTAATCCTAATCTGTCAGGGATTTTTTATTCCCTGTAAAAGGAGAAACACTATGAGGATTTTACCCACACTTGAAAAAGTAAAGGAAATTGCAGCTGAAAAGAAATATGATGTGGTTCCGGTAAGCACGGAAATATTATCCGACTTCACTACACCCATCGAGACCATGAGAATTCTTAAGAATGTCTCCACACATTGCTACATGCTTGAATCAGCCAGCGCCAATGATACATGGGGACGATATACCTTTATGGGATATGATCCCAAAATGGAGATAACATGCGTGGATGGAGAGATAAAGTTTTCAAATCTCTCATTTAAGACCGATAATCCATCGGAATATTTAAGAAAGATATTAAAGGATTATAAGAGTCCCCGATTCGATTATTTACCTTCTTTTACCGGTGGACTGGTAGGGTACTTCTCCTACGACTTTTTCGGTTACTGTGAGCCCACCGCAAGAGTAAAAGTGGAAGACAGTGAGAACTTTAAAGACATAGATCTGATGCTTTTTGATAAGGTCATTGCATTTGACCATGTAAGTCAAAAGATAATCCTTATCGTGAACATGAGGCTTGATGACATAGATACGGAATATAACAGAGCTGTATTGGAAATCGAGAATCTAGTGAAATTACTGAAGACAGGAAAGAAACGTGAGGAACCCGGAGGACGGTTAACCGGTCCGGTCACTCCGCTCTTCAGTAAAGAAGAATTCACCGAAATGGTGGAAAAAGCTAAAGCCTATATCCATGAGGGCGACATTTTTCAGGTTGTTTTATCAAACCGACTGAGCGCCCCCTTTGAGGGCAGCCTCCTTAACACTTACCGAGTCCTTCGAACAATAAATCCTTCTCCTTATATGTTCTATTTCTCAGGCACGGACGTGGAAGTGGCGGGGGCTTCGCCCGAAACTTTGGTGAAGCTTGAAAACGGCGTGGTTCATACCTTCCCCCTGGCAGGTACAAGAAAGCGCGGACGGGACGAAGCTGAAGATAAGGCTCTTGAAAAAGAACTTTTAGCCGACGAAAAGGAACTTGCCGAACATAATATGCTGGTGGATCTTGGCCGAAACGATCTTGGCAGGATCAGTAAATTCGGTTCAGTTGAAGTCGAAAAACTTCATTCCATAGAGCGTTTTTCCCACGTAATGCATATCGGCTCCACGGTGCGAGGCACTATAAAGGATGATAAGGATGCGATCAATGCCATAGAAGCGATTCTTCCTGCAGGTACTCTCTCGGGAGCTCCCAAGATACGCGCCTGTCAGATAATCGGCGAACTTGAAAACAATAAGCGCGGTATTTACGGCGGAGCCATCGGTTACATTGATTTCACCGGCAATATGGATACCTGCATTGCCATTAGAGTTGCCTATAAAAAGAATGGCAAAGTGTTTGTGCGAAGCGGTGCCGGTATCGTAGCCGATTCCGTTCCGGAAAAGGAATATGAAGAATGCTTAAACAAAGCCAAAGCGTCATTAAAGGCGTTGGAGATCGCAGGATTGGAGGATTTATGATTCTTTTAATTGATAATTATGACAGCTTTTCATACAACCTCTATCAGTTCATCGGCGAGATAAATGAAGACATCAGAGTGATCAGAAATGACGAGCTTTCGGTAGAAGAAATAGATGGATTAAATCCCCAATGTATCATTCTTTCGCCGGGCCCCGGAAGACCCGAGGATGCGGGAGTGATAATCGATGTGGTAAAGGAACTCGGTCACAAATATCCGATATTCGGTGTGTGCCTCGGGCACCAGGCTATATGCGAAGCCTTCGGCGCAACTGTCACTTACGCAAGTCGCCTGATGCACGGAAAGCAGTCGGAAGCTGTTATCGATGAAGATTCAGAGCTGTTTAAAGGGTGTGAAAAGAAGATACTTGTGGCAAGATACCATTCCCTTGCAGCGGATGAAAAGACAATGCCCGACTGCTTAAAGATCACTGCGGTTACAAAAGAAAATGAGATCATGGCCGTGGAGCATAAGACTAAAAAGATATATGGGGTTCAGTTCCATCCTGAATCCATAATGACACCCGATGGAAAAAGAATACTTAAGAATTTCATTTTGAATATAGCGGGTGTGTAAGAATAACATATTAGTTAACATAACACAAATATATTTCTAATATCACAGTTACTACGAGGAGGACAGAAAAATGATCAAGGAAGCAATTGTAAAAATCGTAAGCAAAGAGGATTTAACCTATGATGAAGCTTACAGCGTTATGAATGAAATAATGAGCGGGGAAACTTCCCCTACTCAGAATGCGGCTTTTCTGGCAGCATTATCGACAAAGAGCGCAAGGGCAGAGACCACCGATGAGATTGCAGGCTGTGCCGCAGCAATGAGAGATCACGCCACCAAGGTTGATACCGGCATGGATATTTTTGAAATTGTCGGAACAGGCGGAGATAATGCACAGAGCTTTAATATCTCAACCACATCCGCAATCGTTGCCGCAGCCGGCGGAGTTAAAGTCGCAAAGCATGGTAACAGAGCCGCATCTTCAAAATGCGGAACGGCAGATTGCCTTGAAGCATTGGGCGTAAATATTAGTCAGAGTCCCAATAGATGCGTAGAACTTTTAAAAGAAGCGGGAATGTGTTTCTTTTTCGCACAGAAATATCATACTTCCATGAAGTATGTGGGAGCCATCAGAAAAGAGCTCGGTTTCAGAACGGTATTTAATATTCTTGGACCTCTTACAAATCCCGGCTCTCCCAAGATGCAGCTTCTCGGCGTATATGATGAATACCTTGTGGAGCCCCTGGCGCAGGTTCTCTGCAATCTCGGAATCAACCGCGGCATGGTTGTATACGGTCAGGATAAGCTTGATGAAATTTCTTTAAGCGCACCCACAACCGTATGCGAAATACGAGACGGCTGGTTTAAGACCTATGTGATAACTCCTGAAGAATTCGGATTAAAGAGATGTGAAAAGAAAGACCTTGTAGGAGGAAGCCCTGAAGAAAATGCAGAAATTACCCGCAGAATCTTAAAGGGCGAAAAGGGGCCCAAGAGAGATGCGGTTTTATTAAATGCAGGTGCTTCTTTATATATCGCAGGAAAAGCCGAGACCTTTAAAGCAGGCATCGATCTTGCCGCGGAGCTTATTGATTCCGGCAAAGCATATGAAACTCTTGAAAAGATAATTGAAGTAAGCAACCGTCCCGAGGTGGAATAATGACGATCTTAGATGAACTTGCAGCTCATGCAAAAGAAAGAGTGGCGGCAAAATCCGAAGTATTACCTTTAAATGAGTTAAAAGCCAGGGCTATGAGCCTTGAAAAAAAAGACTTTCTTTTTGAAAAGGCTCTGAAAAAAGAAGGACTTTCATTTATATGTGAATGTAAAAAGGCTTCACCATCAAAGGGGCTTATTGCGCCGGACTTTCCTTATCTTAAGATAGCAAGGGACTATGAAAGGGCAGGTGCGGACTGCATTTCGGTACTTACGGAGCCTAAGTGGTTTCTTGGAAGCGATGATTATCTGAAGGAGATCGCGGAAGCAGTTTCCGTTCCCTGTCTTCGTAAGGATTTTACGGTAAGTGAATATATGCTTTATGAAGCTATGATCCTTGGTGCTTCAGCGGCACTTTTAATATGTTCCATTCTTTCGCCCATGGAAATAAGCGAGTACATAGGAATATGCGATGAACTGGGACTTTCCGCACTGGTGGAAGCCCATGATGAAAAAGAAGTTGAGATCGCTTTATCAAAGGGCGCGAGGATAGTGGGCGTAAATAACAGAAATTTGAAGGATTTTTCCGTGGATACGGGAAATGCCATGAGATTAAGAAGCTTGATTCCCGAAAATGTTTTATTTGTATCAGAGTCGGGAGTTAAGGAAAGAGCAGATATAATCGACGCGGAAAACATGGGAGCGGATGCCGTTCTGATCGGAGAAGCTCTTATGCGCGCGGAAGATAAATGCGAAATGATGCGTAAATTAAGGGGAAGATAGATGACAAAAGTTAAACTTTGCGGCTTAAGTAAGCCTGTTGACATTGAGGCTGCCAATCGGTTAAAGCCTGATTACGTAGGATTTGTTTTTGCTGAAAAAAGCAAAAGGTATGTGATCCCGGAGCAGGCCCTATATTTAAGGAAGCTTCTTTTGCCTGAAATAAAAGCAGTGGGCGTGTTCGTAAATGCGGGATTAAGCTTTGTGGAAGATCTTCTTGTGAGAGATGTAATCGACGCGGCGCAGCTTCACGGAGATGAATCGGAAGCCTATATCAGAGCTTTGAGAGAATCAACGGGAAAGCCCATTATCAAAGCTTTTAAAGTAAAGAATCCCGAAGATGTGAAAAAGGCGGTATTAAGCGAAGCGGATATGATCCTCCTGGACGCGGGAGACGGATCCGGCATGAGCTTCGACTGGAGCCTTGTTAAGGGAGTTAAGAGACCCTTCTTTTTGGCAGGAGGCTTAAATCACATAAATGTGGAGGAAGCCCTCAGGGAAGTCGAACCCTACGGAGTGGACGTAAGCTCCGGTATTGAGACGGATGGGGTTAAAGATGCTATAAAAATGGAAGCCTTTGTAAAGGCGGTTAAAAGAGCACTTAGTAAAGACAGCGGAAAGGAAATGCAATGAACGAAACACATGGACGATTTGGCATGCACGGCGGGCAGTATATTCCGGAAACCCTCATGAATGCCGTGATCGAACTAGAGGAAGCCTATAACAGATTTAAGGATGATCCGGAATTCAATAAGGAACTTACATATCTTTTAAATGAATATGGCGGAAGACCTTCAAGGCTTTATTTTGCCGAGAAAATGACTAAAGATTTAGGCGGTGCGAAGATATATTTAAAGAGAGAAGACTTGAATCATACCGGCGCCCACAAGATTAATAATGTTTTAGGACAGGCGCTTCTTGCCAAAAAGATTGGAAAGACCAGACTTATTGCGGAAACCGGAGCAGGACAGCACGGCGTTGCCACAGCTACGGCAGCAGCCCTTATGAATATGGAATGTGTAGTATTCATGGGTGAAGAAGATACCATCCGTCAGGCTTTGAACGTATATCGCATGCGACTTCTCGGTGCAACGGTAGTTCCGGTAAAATCGGGAACAGCCACTTTAAAGGATGCGGTTTCCGAAGCTATGCGCGAGTGGACATCAAGGATCGATGATACGCATTATTGCCTGGGATCCGTTATGGGACCCCACCCTTTCCCCACCATAGTTCGCGATTTTCAGGCAGTTATCTCAAAAGAAATAAAAGAACAGATGCTTGAAAAAGAAGGTCGTCTCCCGGATGCCGTTATTGCCTGCGTAGGGGGAGGATCCAATGCCATAGGAAGCTTCTATAACTTTATAAATGATAAGGATGTAAGACTGATCGGCTGTGAAGCTGCGGGACGGGGAATCGATACCTATGAAACCGCGGCAACAATTGCTACGGGTAAGCTTGGCATCTTCCACGGCATGAAATCATATTTCTGTCAGGATGAATTCGGACAGATCGCTCCTGTTTATTCTATTTCCGCAGGCCTTGACTATCCCGGTGTGGGACCGGAACATGCATATCTTCATGATATCGGACGTGCCGAATACGTCCCCGTTACCGATGAAGAAGCGGTAAATGCTTTTGAATATCTTTCACGTACAGAGGGTATAATCCCCGCGATCGAATCATCCCATGCGGTGGCTCATGCCATGAAGATCGCGCCCGCAATGGGTAAAGATAAGATTATCGTGATCACGATTTCAGGTCGCGGCGACAAGGACTGCGCTGCCATTGCCCGCTACAGAGGGGAGGATTTACATGAATAGGATTAAGAATGTTTTCAATGATAAAAAGGCTTTCATAGCTTTTATAACCTGCGGAGATCCGGACCTTGATACTACGGAAAAAGCCGTTCTGGAAGCCGTAAAGAACGGAGCTTCACTAATAGAGCTGGGGATTCCCTTTTCAGATCCGACTGCAGAAGGACCTGTTATTGAAGAAGCTAATATAAGAGCCCTTAAGGGTGGTATAACAACCGATAAAATCTTTGAATTTGTAAGAAAATTACGTAAAGAAGTGGATGTGCCCCTGGTATTCATGACCTATGCCAATGTGGTATTTTCATACGGAATAGAAAGATTTGCGAAGACTTCGGCGGAAGTCGGCATTGACGGTATTATTTTACCCGACGTTCCCTTTGAGGAAAAAGAAGAATTTGCGCCGATTTTAAGAAAATACGATTTAAGCCTTATTTCTTTGATCGCGCCCACATCGGGTGACAGGATTGCCATGATCGCAAAAGAAGCGGAAGGCTTTATCTATGTGGTATCGAGCCTCGGTGTTACCGGCACCAGAAGCGAGATAAAGACGGATTTATCATCCATCATTTCCGTAATAAGAGAAAACACCGACGTACCCTGCGCCGTAGGTTTCGGAATTTCCACCCCTGACCAGGCAAAAAAGATGTATGAGATATCCGATGGCGCCATCGTAGGCTCCGCAATCATCAAATACCTCGCCAAATACGGCACTGCCGCTCCTAAATACATCGGCGAATACGTAAAATCCATGGTTAATGTTTAATCCTGAATCAAGAGAGTATGTTCCTATGTATATGCGTTGCACGATTTAACGGAGCTCTTAGCTGTTTCGAGCGGAATCAGGCCGCGCATGGTACCGCGGCCGTGTATGAAGCGAAGAAAGAGGTTAGAAGCGAAGTGACTAGTGCACCATATACATAGGAACATACATAGTGATTAGGAAAAACAAAACCTTGACATGGATTTACAATAAGTGTTATTATCCAGAAAAAGAAAGGCTATGACGAAGAGGAGTATGCTTTGGAATCTTTCAGAGAGAGCGTGGTCGGTGCGAACGCTTAAGGGGAAAGAGCAGAAGGTAGCTTCCGAGCCGGTCGGGTGAACCTAAGTAACCCGTCACGTGTGATTTACGTTACAGAATCGTACTCTGATAGGAGTAACTAAGGTGCGAAAAGTGATTTTCGCATGAACAAAGGTGGTACCGCGTTATATACGCCCTTTGCTGACAGAAGTTAGCAAAGGGCTTTTTTATATTTAAAGTTCCTTTGCCGACGTATCAGGTTTAAGAAAGGAAGGAAATATGAAAAAAGAACTTGCAAAAACCTATGACCCCAAGGGCATGGAAGACAGAATCTACGAGAACTGGCTTAACAAGAAATATTTCCATGCAGAAGTTAACAGATCAAAGAAACCCTTCACAATTGTGATGCCCCCTCCCAATATCACGGGACAGCTTCACATGGGACACGCTCTGGACAACACTCTCCAGGACTCCATCATCAGATTCAAGAGAATGCAGGGCTATGAAGCACTGTGGCTTCCCGGCACCGACCATGCTTCAATTGCAACCGAGGTAAAGGTTGTGGAACAGATTGCAAAAGAAGGACTCACAAAGGACATGCTTGGACGTGAGGCATTCCTTGAGAGAGTATGGGACTGGAAGCGAGAGTACGGCGGACGAATCACTTCACAGTTAAAGAAAATGGGCTCCTCCTGTGATTGGGACAGAGAGCGTTTCACCATGGACGAGGGCTGTAATGAGGCCGTAAAGGAAGTATTTGTAAATCTCTACAACAAGGGCCTGATTTACAGAGGACACAGAATTATCAACTGGTGTCCCTGCTGCAAGACTTCCCTTTCAGACGCTGAGGTAGAATATGAGGATCAGGCAGGACATTTCTGGCATCTTCGTTATCCTCTTTCAGATGGCTCCGGTTACATCGAGATGGCCACCACCAGACCCGAGACCATGCTGGGGGATACTGCTGTTGCAGTTAATCCTAATGATGAAAGATACAAGGACTACGTAGGAAAGAAAGTAACCCTTCCAATCGTACACAGAGAAATCCCCATTATTGCCGATGAGTATGTTGAAATGGAATTTGGTACCGGTGTAGTCAAAATCACGCCCGCCCATGACCCTAACGACTTCGAGGTAGGACTTCGTCACGAACTCCCTGTTATCAATGTGCTCACAGAGGATGCACGTATCACGGATGATTATCCTGCATATGCGGGCATGGACAGATATGAGGCAAGAAAGGCTATCGTAAAGGATCTGGAAAAAGAAGGCGCTCTCGTAAAGATCGAGGATTATTCCCACAATGTTGGCACCTGCTACAGATGCCATACGACTATTGAGCCCAGAGTATCCGATCAGTGGTTCGTAAAGATGAAGCCCCTGGCAGGTCCTGCTATTGATGCGGTTAAAGAGAAAAAGACACAGTTCGTTCCCGAACATTTTGAAAAGACATATTTCCACTGGCTTGAGAATATCCGTGACTGGTGTATCTCACGTCAGCTGTGGTGGGGCCACAGAATCCCCGCATTTTACTGCGATGACTGTGGTGAGTTGGTTGTAAGCAAAGAAAACAGCTGCAAATGCCCTAAGTGTGGTAAGGAAATGAGACAGGATCCCGATACTCTTGATACATGGTTTTCATCAGCACTCTGGCCTTTTTCCACTCTCGGATGGCCTGACAAAACAGAGGACCTTGATTATTTTTATCCTACATCAACCCTTGTAACAGGCTACGACATCATTCCTTTCTGGGTAATGCGTATGATGTTCTCAGGTATCGAGCAGATGAAAGAGGTTCCTTTCAATACTGTTCTGATCCACGGTCTTGTTAGAGATTCGCTGGGCAGAAAGATGAGTAAGTCCCTTGGAAACGGTATCGATCCTCTTGAGATCATCGATAAGTACGGCGCAGACGCTCTGAGACTTACATTGATTACGGGTAATGCTCCCGGTAACGACATGCGTTTCTACCTGGAAAGAGTTGAAAACTCCCGTAACTTCGCCAACAAGGTATGGAATGCATCCAGATTTATCATGATGAACATGCCCGAAGACGGCGTTAAGGAAGTTGCCGAAAGCGATTTACAGCCCGTAGATAAGTGGATCCTTTCCAAGCTTAATACACTTATTAAAGATGTTTCTTCCAATATGGAATCATATGAACTTGGTATTGCGGTTCAAAAGGTATATGATTTTATATGGGATGAGTTCTGTGACTGGTACATTGAAATGGTTAAGCCCCGTCTTTACAACACAGAAGATGAAAAGGCCAAGAATGCCGCTCTTTGGACATTAAAGACCGTATTGATCGATGCACTTAAGCTCCTTCACCCCTTCATGCCTTTCATAACAGAAGAAATCTTCACAACTCTTCAGGATGAAGAAGAATCCATTATGATCAGCAAGTGGCCCGAATTCTCCGAAGCACGTGTTTATGCTGAAGAAGAAACCGACATCGAAATCATTAAAGAAGCTGTTCGCGGTATCAGAAACTTAAGAAGCGAAAAGAACGTTCCCCCCAAGCGTCAGGCTAAGGTTTATGTTGTATCTGAAAACGAAACCATCAGAAACGCTTTCACAAAGGGCAAGCTCTTCTTTGAAAGCCTTGCATCCGCAAGCGATGTTTACGTACAGGCTGATAAGACCGGCATCGAAGCCGATGCATTGAGCGTAGTTATCGGTGGCGCAACACTTTATCTTCCTTTTGCGGACTTGGTTGACATAAGTGCAGAAACTGAACGTCTGGAAAAAGAACAGAAGAGACTTCAGGGTGAAATTCAGAGAAGTAACGGCATGTTAAGTAATGAGCGCTTCTTATCCAAGGCTCCCGAAGCTAAGGTTACAGAAGAAAAAGAAAAGCTTAAAAAATATGAAGACATGTTAAAGGAAGTTGAAACACTTTTAGCACAGCTTAAGAAATAATTGATTCCTATGAGAGAAAAGATTTTATCCTTTACTTTTAACACAAAAAAGTACAATGTACTGATTCATGTACTGATATGTATGATTCTTTTAATCTACGCCGAGAGACATGTGTTTTTCGGCGTGGATCTCATGGATCAGGGTTACAATTTAGTTAATTTCAAAAATTTTAATCCTGAATTCACGGACCCCATGTGGTTCTTTTCCACCTATCTTGCAGGAGCCCTTGGTCACCTTATTGTAAGTATTCCCGTAGTCGGTGACAGCCTTCTTTTTATGAATATCATAACGGCACTTATTCCTGCCGCCATGGCCATTATTTCATATTGGTTTTTTGCCTGCCACCTTAAGATAAACAGGCTTATGGTAGCTTTAGGTGAAGTGCTGGCTCTGTCTCTTTGCTGGCTTCCCGCGGAAGCTCTTTATACCTATTTGTCATATTTATTTATACTTGTCGCCTGTATTCTCATATACATGGCCCTTGAAAAAGAAAATGATAAGCTTATGGTTGCGGCGGGAGCGGTGCTTGGATCCTCAATATTTGTAAAGGTTCCGAATGTTATATATGCAGCCCTCATCATTCCCGTTGTGATCTATTCTTTTATGAAAAGAAGAAGCCTTGAAAAGACCTTTACCACGGCCTTTTATGCATTTTTGGGTTACTTCGGGGCAGTGGTTTTGTTTATCTTTTATTTCGCGGTAAGATATGGCGGAAATGCTTATTTTGACGGCATCATGAACCTTTACTTCATGGGTGAGAACGCAGTCGATTATAAGTCGGATTATATCCTTGGTACCTTTATAAAAGAGCTTAAGGATATTTCCTATTTCTTTAAGCGGATCCTGATTTTCTATCTGGCAGGACTGGTGCCGGCGATCTTACTTAAATTTAAAAAGAATAAGATATTAACGATCGTTTCCAATGTACTTTGGGCTATCGGTGCAATCTTAGTATTTCTGTGGCTTGCAAACCACGATTATTACGGAAAGATGCCGATTTCCATGAGAGCCGTGTACAGGCCTGCGGTTTTATTTATCGTGGTTTCCTGTATGTTAAGCTTCAGCCTTCTTTTTTCAAAGAAGGTTGCCGATAATAAGAAATTGGTTTACATAATATGCATAATGTTATCCTTGCTTCCTGCATTCGGAAGCAACAATGCCTTCTATTCGGTCATCAATTTCATGTTTTTCATGATGCCCGTGTTCTTTTATGAGATCGCCGATCTTATTGGCAATAAGAACGAATTGACCATGCCCGGTAAATATGTGATGGGATTATTGCTTTTAATATTATTGTTCAGGGCAATCCCCTTTGGGATCAATTATATTTACGAGGATGCAGGCAGTAACGGAATATCGGGAACCGTGGTAACGGGCGTCCCGGCCCTTAAAGGCATCAAGACCACCGAAGACAGGAGTGCATGCTTAACAGAGGGCTATGAAATTATTAAGGATACGGATTATATCGTAACCTTTGGAAATGTTCCGGGTCTTTCTTATTATTACGGAAAAGAAGCTTTATTTAATCCCTGGAATGATTTAAGAAGTGTAAGGATGTCGGTAATGACGGATGATTTACATAAGTTAGAAGATTATGTAAACGAAGGCAAGCCCGTTTCCATATGCATCGGCGCAAGATATATACCCTTCTTCACAGGCACCGGAGAGGTTTCTTTTGATGATGAATTTACAAAAGAAAAGGCTCTTAATCTTAAAGAAACAATGGATGCATGCGGATTTAAATATGCCGGTGAAAACTCTCTTTTCGGCATTTTCATGACAGGGCAGTGATCGTTTTGAACCTATTCAAAGCAGGAGAAATATCTCCTGCTTTTTTGTTTTAATGAAATTTTAAATATTAATGCAAAAAATATAAAAATCTTCGGAATATTCTGTTTACATAATGACTGTGCGATGTTACACTTAATTTACATAAGTTAATTGGAGAATTCTGCTTATGAAAGATAAAAACAAGTTGGCATCGATATTTCTGGTGTTGGCCGGAGTCTTTATGTTACTGGGTTCTCTGTATTATTGGTACTTTCACGGGGGCGGGGGAGTGAAAAATAATAACCCCTCGGAAGTGGTTTCCATAAGTTCTGAAGAACCGGAAGAGCCTGAAGCACCCGTTGAATCTGAACCGGCAGAGAGCGTTGTTTCGGAAGAGCCGGAGCAGGAGCCTGAACCGGAGCCTGAGGTTATACCCGCGCCGGAACCTGAAGATAATCCTTATAAAGATTACTTTGATGAAAACTCCGACATGGTGGCCTATATAAACATACCGGATACCATTATTGATTTCCCGGTCATGTGGACTCCCGAGGATGAAGAATATTATCTTAAGCGAGGCTTTGATAAAAAGCATTCCGAATACGGATGTCTCATTCTCGATACGGACAGTTCCGTCGATCCCTTCACCACCAATCTTATAATTCACGGTCATAATTATAAGCATAAGATGTTCGGAGACCTTTCTTTATACGAAAGCGAAGATTACAGGGATGAACATCCCTATATATATCTTTCCACGAGAAACGAACGCCACGTATATGAAGTGATAGCGGCATTCAGATCCCAGGTTTATTACAAATCGGATCAGTGCTTTAAGTTCTATAAATTCTTTCAGGCGGATACCGAGGAAGAGTTTTTGGACTTTTACAATAATATAATGGCCCTGTCGTATTATAAGAGTGATGAGCTTGAAGCAGAGTTCGGTGACAGGTTCATAACCCTTTCCACCTGTTCCTATCACGTGAAAAACGGAAGGTTTGTGGTGGTGGCAAAAGAAACTGAAGTTGATAAAACTTATAAATAAATCACATGAAATCAGGAGGACCTCAAAATGAAAAAGTTTAAGTTTTTGGCAGCAGTATTTACTTTACTTGCAATGATTTTAACCACAGTTCCCGCTGTTAAGACCTATGCGGCGACTCCCGATACCTGGACGATCTGCTTTGATACCAACAGAGGAGAATGGACCTACAAGCTTAACGGAGAAGGCACGGGACATTGGGAATTATATTATTTCTACAATGACTTTAAAGACGGCGACAAGCTGGTTGTAGACGGTGCCAATGCCACCAAGGGCGTAACGGTCGATCTTAACAAGAGAGTAAGCGAACTTGCATTTGCAACAGCTCAGACAGGAATTGTAAATGCTTCTTATGTAGATTATGTATATTCATTAAGCGGCGCCATAGGCGTTGTAAATGGTAATGTGGGAAAAGCATCCGTAACCGATGATGCAACACTTCAGATCAACGGAAATGCTAAAGAGGTTTATGCAAAGAAGGCTGACGGAAGCGGCGCACATGCCAATGTCAATGTATCAGGAACAGTTGATTATGCGGAAGTGGCTCAGGCAGCAACGGGACTTGCGGCAATGCCTGCATACAATTTTGCCACCGGCTCATTTTCATTGATAAATGATTCAATCTATCTTCAGACAGCTACGGATAAGTACAGCACCACAGGAACAGCACCTTCTTCTTCCCGAACATCAGGAAGCACTGATTCCGACAAGGAACTTGATTCGGTGCCTAAGACCGGTGGTTTCGACTTCACCGTTGTGTTCTTTGCGATCGGCTTCGTATTTATGATCGGAGCCATTGTCTGCAGCAAAAAAATGTATCGTAACGAATAGAAACTTTTATTGAAACAAGAGCCACTCTTTGATACAATTATTAAAGGGTGGCTTGTTTTATTTACAAGCGGAAGGGAGGATTCACGCTGTGTCGCAGGACTTAATGCAATCATTGGCAGAACTTGAGAGCATGCTTAAAGACATGTCTCATGAAGCGCCTATTGATCCTCATCTCGATCATCAGGATACCGAAGAAGATGATGAAAGCCCTTATTGTATAAAAAACGGCGCCTATGTGCGTGTCGAAGATGACGGCATGCGGGCCTGGATATATCTAAATCCCCCTAAAGACGGGACTTCTTTTTATAAAAAAAGTGAAATCATGGAATTCATCGAGCAGAACAAGGTCGTTGCCGGATTTCACCAGTCTAATATTGCAGCCATAGCAAAAAAACATGTATATGAACGCGAAGTGCTCATCGCTCAGGGTGTGGAGCCCATTGAAGGTCAGGCGGGTTACTATGAGTATTTGTTTGACACTTCCGATAAGAGACATCCGCAGGTGCGTGAGGATGGAACCGTTGACTATTCATCCATGTCCCAGTTGACCAATGTGGCAAAGGGCGACGTGGTGGCCATCTATCATCCCGCCATTACCAGTCATGACGGTTTCGATGTTATGGGCAGGGTCATTACAGCCAAGCAGGCTCGTGAGCTTCCTCCGTTACGTGGTCGCGGCATTGTGGCCGATCAGAAGGATCCCAATGTATACAGAGCTACTCTGGACGGAAAGATCGATTTCCAGGACGATAAGATAGATATTAAAGATGTGCATGAAATTTCCGGAGACGTTGACCTTGTGGTAGGTAAGGTTGAATTCTTCGGTGATATCAATATAAACGGCAATGTGGGCGCAGGCGTTGTGATCAGAGCCAGCCGTAACATTACCATTTCGGGCGTTGTCGAAGCGGCCACCATTTATGCCGGCGGTGACATCGTATTGACCCGCGGAATTCAGGGCGGACAGAAGGGCTCCATCGTAGCCAAAGGTAATGTATATGCCGAATTCATTGAGCACTGTAATGTACAGGCAGGCGGTGATATCAAGTCCAATTCTTTTATCAATGCCAATGTATATGCAGGCGGTCATGTGATCGCGGAGGGCAAGAACGGACTTATCCTGGGCGGAGTCGTAAGAGGACTTCTGGGCGTAAATGCCGTTAACATAGGTAACGAAGCCGAAACCAAGACCTTTGTGGCAGCGGGTTATTCCACAGAGGATTATCAGAAATATGTTGAAATATTCCAGAAGGAAAGTGACATACAGAAATTACTTTCTGATACTGTCGAGGAAATGACCAAGATTCTTAAGAACAAGCGTCTCGGTAATGACAAGCATTCAGAACAGACCGACAAGATCCTTTTCGAACTTAATGATAAGAAGGACGAATACTTCGAAGCTTTGGATAAAGCAAGGACAGAAAAAGAAACCCTTACACAGATCATTGAAACCGGTAAGGGCGCCACGATCGTCGCCAACAACAAGATTTACCGCGGCACCACGATCTGCGTGGAAGGAACCAACCTGGCGGTTCCTCAGAACACCTGCTTTATGCGATACAAGAATGAAGGCGGAAAGATAATTTCCAGCGTCATAGTGGTTAATTAAATGCAATTACTTAATTACGAAGAAGCGGTTGATTATATTTTTAATATTCCCAGATTCAAAGGGAAGAATGAATTCGAAGTAACAAAGCAGTTTTTGGAGCATATAGGTGACATCAGTACTTTGATACCGACCATTCATGTGGCAGGCACAAACGGAAAGGGTTCTGTTTGTGCTCTTTTGCGTAGTGCTCTTGAAGAAAACGGTTATTCCGTGGGAATGTTTACATCCCCCCATCTTGTTACCGTGAGAGAGCGCTTCTTAGTTAATGAGACACTTATTACAAAAGAAGATTTTACGGATTCTTTTAATGCCGTAATGAAAGAGCTGGAAGCATTTAAAGCTTCAAGCGGGGAAACGGATTACCACCCCAGCTTTTTTGAGATGCTTTTCTTTATGGCATGTATATATTACAGAAAGATGCGCCCGGATTTTCTTATATTGGAAACAGGCCTCGGCGGAAGGCTTGATGCAACCAACACGATTTCAAGCCCGGTGGCTACTGTCATAACGGAAATAGGGCTTGATCATATGGAATATCTGGGGGATACCAAGGAAAAGATCGCCGGTGAAAAAGCAGGTATCATAAAGCCCCATGTCCCCGTTATTTTTGCTTCACGTCACGGATCATGGGACCATGTGATCGAAGAACGGGCAATGAGCCTTAAATCCCCTGTTTTCAAAACGATTCCCGAAAACATTAAGAATTTAGAAACAACGGCATTTGGGATTGATTTTTCCTTTCAATCTTTGTATGATGATTCTGAGTTTTTGTGCCTGCCCATAAAGGCACCTTATCAGGCGGAAAATGCAGGTCTTGCTTTTCTTACGATCAAGGCTCTTAAGGGTGTTAAATCTGATTTAAATCTTAAAAAAGCAGCAGAAGGCATGAAAAATGTAAAGTGGCCGGGACGCATGGAAGAAGTGAGAGAGAATCTCATCCTTGACGGCGGTCATAATGAAGATGGAATTGAAGCTTTTTTAAATGCCGTAAAGGTGGATGGAAGAAAAAGACGTTCACTTTTATTTTCAGGGGTACTGGAAAAGAATATCGAAGCCAATGCCCGAAAAATTTCAGACAGTAATTTGTTCGAAAAGGTGTATGTATGCACTCTTTCCGATAAGAGAAAGGCTCCCCTTGAGAGACTTGAAGCTGCATTCGACAGTGCTTCCATGCAGGTTTCTTTTTACGATTCCGTAGATGAGGGCCTTAAAAAGATGATGAGTGAAAATAGTGAGGGATGCGTCATGTACGTGGCAGGCTCCCTTTATCTTGTAGGAGAAGTGAAGAAGCTTCTCGGAGGTTGTGAAGATGATTAATTTCGAAGAGGAACTTAAGAAGTTTAATCCCAGCGAAGAAGTAAAGGATATAGAAGAATATGTACACAACGAAGATCTGACGGACGTTGTGGATATTTTCATAAGAATGATTAAAAACGGCAAGGATAACTAAGGATGAAATGTTATAAGTGTGAGGCTGAATTAACAGAGCAGAAATTCTGCACCAACTGTCTTGCCGATGTGGAGTTATATAAAAAGATCGTGGGCATGTCCAATTTCTTTTATAACTCCGGTTTGGAAAAGGCTAAGATACGTGATCTGTCCGGTGCGATCGTAGCTCTTAAACAGAGCCTTAAATTTGATAAAAAGAATATTAATGCAAGAAATTTACTTGGTCTTGTTTATTTTGAAATAGGTGAAGTGACCGAAGCTCTTACCCAGTGGATCATAAGCTCCAATATCCGTGGCAAGAAAAACATGGCTACGGAATATATCGACAGACTGGGAGCCAATCAGGCTAAGCTTAATGCGGCTGCAGATATTATCAAAAAGTACAATGCGGCACTTGCTTCCTGTAAGCAGCCTGACGGAGACGACCTGGGCAGCATTCAGTTAAAGGCGCTTCTCGGTAAGGCACCTAACTTCTTACGTGCAAGGCAGCTTCTTGCTCTTTGCTATATCAAGCAGGAAAAATGGGATTTTGCATACAGAGAACTGGAAAAATGCAGAGCCCTTGATATAAACAACACCACGACTCTTCGCTATATGCATGCCATCGATGAGAAATTCAGCACCGATGAAAACGGCAAGAAGAAAAAGAAAGAAGACACATCCGAATTTGCGGTCAAGACCATGGATGGCCATGATGTTGTGATCCAGCCTGCAGGCTTCAAAGAGAAAAAAGGCTCCAATACCATATTGAACATGCTTGTAGGTGTTGCCATCGGATTCGCCATTGCTTTCTTTTTGGTACTTCCCGCCAGCATTTCAAAGGGAAATGCCGAGGCAAAAGAAACCATTACATCAATGGGCATCGAACTGGATGCTAAAAACCTGACCATAGCTGAGCTTGAGCAGAAATTAAGTAATTCCGAGAATCAGATAAAGACTTTAACCGAATCGCTGGAAGCATATACAGGCACCGAAGGAACTCTTCTTTCCATGGAGAACCTTCTTAAAGCTGCCAATATGTATTTGAACAATCCGGAAGATTATATGTCCATCGCCGATTACATTGCGGAAGTTGATGAAGAAGCATGGACGGATACCACCAGTGAGAATTATAAGAACCTTTATTATTCTCTTAAGAATGCCATCGGACCTCAGGTTTCTGCAGGCTATTACAAAGAAGGTAATACTGCCTTTAAAAACGGCCAGTACGAAGATGCGGTTGCTTATCTTGAAGCTGCGGTATTCTTTGACCAGCAGAATGTGGAAGCTCTCTATGTGCTTGCTTCTTCCTACAGAAGCTTACAGCGCACGGAAGATGAAAGAACTGCCTGCAATAAGCTTATAGAATTGTTCCCGGGCTCCTGGTACGCGGGAAGAGCCGAGCAGTACCTTAAAGAGTTAGAGTAGTTTTGTTTTGTAAAAGACTTTGATTTTTCAAAGTCTTTTCTTAAAAAATAAACATTTTTCCGTTATACCGAAGGGATCCTCCATATTGCGGATCTGCGGCGGTAAAATTCAAAACGGAAAGAAGGGGAGGAATAATAATGAAAAACAAAATAACAGCAAGAGAATTAGCCATCGGAGGAGTGATCCTCGCAATCATGATCTTAAGTATGTTCCTTAAGAACCTGTCGGTTTACATAACAGGACCCATCGTTAATGTATGCCTTATTATCGCAACTCTGGCAACAGGTCTTGTAATGGGGATCATTCTTTCAATAATCGCACCAATAGCTTCTTTTCTTATTACGGGAGCACCCATCGTTGCTGCAATTCCACTGATCATGCCCGCGATCATGGCAGGAAATATCATTCTTTGCGTATGTACTCATGTTTTTTATAAGAAGATAAAAGGACATTTCGGACTTCCTGTGGGTCTTATCGCAGGTTCCGTTTTGAAGGCTTTATTTATGGGAGCGGTAATTTCAAACTGCCTTCTCGTATACTTCCCTACAAATCTTCCCGAAGCTGCCATTAAGATCGCAAAGACAACATTTTCTTTTACCCAGCTTACGACAGCTCTTATCGGATCCGCAGTAGCTTATGTGATCTGGTTGCTTGCAGGAAAATATCTTAAGAGACAGGCACAGGGTTAATAAAAAAATCATACTTTCTTTATAAAGAGTTTTTCACATGAACCGGTTGAGCCTTGAAAAATAGTGGAATCTCGGGAAACTTTGTGATATAATGTCTTGTAATTGTGGCAAAAAGCCACCCAAGGAGGAATAATTTAATGAGTTTAAAGTTAGAAAAACTTGAAAACAGCATGGCTAAGCTCACTATCGAAGTCAGCGCTGATGAATTAGATAAGGCTATTGAAAAGGCTTATGAAAAGCAGAAAAAGAACATTTCAATCCCCGGATTCCGTAAGGGTAAGGTTCCCAAGGCTATGGTTGAAAAGATGTACGGTAAGGAAGTGTTCTATGAAGACGCAGCCAACATCTTAATTCCCGATGCTTATGAAAAGGCATATGACGAATGCGAAGAGGATATCGTATCCACACCTGAGATCGCTGTAGTACAGCTTGAAGCAGGAAAGCCTTTCATCTTTACAGCTACAGTAGCTTTAAAGCCTGAGATCAAGCTCGGTAAGTACAAGGGCGTTAAGGTTGCAAAGCTTGACAATACCGTTACCGATGAAGAAGTAATGGCTGAAATCGAAAAAGAAAGAGAAAACAGTGCACGTACAATTTCCGTAGACAGAGAAGTTAAGGATAAAGACGAAGTATTGCTTGACTTTGAAGGATTTGTAGACGGCGTTGCTTTTGAAGGCGGAAAGGGCGAAAATTATCCCCTTACCATCGGTTCCGGAGCATTCATCCCCGGTTTCGAAGATCAGTTAAAGGGCGTTAAGAAGGGTGAAGATGTAGAAGTTAAGGTTACATTCCCCGAAGATTATCACGCAGAAGACTTAAAGGGCAAAGAAGCCGTATTTAAGTGTAAAGTAAACGAGATCAAGGAAAAGCAGCTTCCTGAACTTGATGACGAATTCGCAGCAGAAGTTTCCGAATATGAAACATTTGCAGAATATAAAGAAGCTACAAAGAAGAACCTTCAGGACAAGAAGGAACTTGATAACAAGAATAAGAAGGAAGACGAAGTTATCGAAGCGATCGTTAAGGCTTCCGAAATTGAAATTCCCGCAGCAATGCTTGATACACAGAAGAGACAGATGGTCAATGACTTTGCTCAGAACCTTCAGGCTCAGGGACTTTCAATGGAACAGTACATGAACTTCACAGGTCTTACAGCAGAAAAGCTTCTTGAACAGGTTGAACCCAATGCAAAGAAGCGTATCGAATCAAGACTTGTGCTTGAAGCAGTTGTTAAGGCTGAAAACATCGAAATTACCGATGATGATTATGCTAAGGAACTTGAAAGAATGGCTGAATCCTACAAGATGGAACTTGATAAGATCAAGGAGCTTGTAACAGAAGATGCAGCTAAGCAGATCAAAGAAGATCTTGCTATTTCCAAGGCAGTTGACTTCGTAGTAAGTAATGCAAAAGAAGCTTAAGCTTTTATTTAGGAGGTAATGGCCATGAGTTTGGTACCTTATGTCATTGAACAGACCAGCAGAGGCGAACGTTCCTATGATATTTATTCAAGATTATTAAAAGAACGTATCATCTTCCTGGGAGAAGAGGTAAACGAAACAACAGCAAGCCTTGTAGTGGCTCAGATGTTGTTCCTTGAAGCTGAAGATCCCGAAAAGGATATTCATCTTTATATAAACAGCCCCGGCGGTTCCGTTACTGCCGGAATGGCAATTTACGATACCATGAGATTCGTAAAATGCGATGTATCTACAATCTGTATCGGTATGGCAGCATCCATGGGTGCTTTTCTTCTTGCCGGCGGCACAAAGGGTAAGAGATATGCTCTTCCCAATGCCGAGATCATGATCCATCAGCCTTTGGGCGGTGCTCAGGGACAGGCAACGGAAATCGAGATCGCAGCTAAGCATATTTTACAGACCAAAGAAAAGTTAAATAAGATCTTAGCTGAGAATACCGGGAAGCCCTACGAAACAGTATGTGAAGATACTGAAAGAGATAACTGGAAGACTGCAGAAGAAGCCAAGGAATACGGCCTTATCGATGCAGTGATCCACAACCACGATAACAAGTAATCGGAGATAATATATGGCAAAGATCAAGCGTTGTTCTTTTTGCGGAAAAACGCAGGACATGGTCCAGAAGCTTATTGCCGGCCCCAATGATGTTTTCATCTGTGATGAATGTGTGGAGATCTGCGCAGATATCATAGAAGAAGAATTGGAAGAGCAGGAAGTCGAGACAAGAAACGATGACGACTTAAAGCTTCTTAAACCTGTAGAAATCAAAGAATTTCTGGATGAATATGTAATCGGTCAGGAAAGCGCCAAGAAAATCCTTTCCGTTGCAGTATACAACCACTACAAAAGAATATTGCACAATAAAAAGAATGACGATGATGATGTGGAACTTCAGAAGAGTAACATTCTCATGATCGGTCCCACAGGTTCAGGTAAGACCTATCTTGCTCAGACCTTAGCCAAGATCATCAATGTACCCTTTGCTATTGCGGATGCCACCACTCTTACAGAAGCGGGCTATGTAGGCGAGGACGTTGAAAACATTCTTTTAAAGCTCATTCAGGCAGCTGATTATAATATAGAAAGAGCCCAGAAGGGTATCATCTATATTGATGAAGTTGATAAGATAACCAAAAAGAGTGAAAATGTCTCCATTACAAGAGACGTTTCCGGTGAAGGTGTGCAGCAGGCCCTTCTTAAGATCATCGAAGGCACCGTTGCAAGTGTTCCGCCTCAGGGTGGCAGAAAGCATCCTCATCAGGAATTACTTACGATCGATACAACAAATATTCTCTTTATCTGCGGAGGAGCCTTTGACGGACTCGAAAAGATTGTAGAGTCACGACTTGACAAGGGTTCCATCGGATTCAATGCTACGGTTACCAAGAAGGCTAACCTTGAATTATCCGATGCACTTAAGGATGTGACACCTCAGGATCTCGTTAAATTCGGACTTATTCCCGAATTTGTGGGACGTGTTCCCATTAACGTATCCCTTGAGGGACTTGATAAAGAAGCTTTGGTTCGTATTCTTACAGAACCCAAGAATGCTCTTGTTAAGCAATACAAGAAGCTCTTTGCCATGGATGATGTAAAGCTCCATTTTGAAAAGGATGCCTGCACAGCCATTGCGGAAAAGGCTTTGGAAAGAAAGACAGGAGCGAGAGGTTTAAGATCGATTCTCGAGAACATAATGATGGATGTAATGTATCAAATTCCTTCAGACGAGTCTATTGAAAGTTGTACTATTACAAAAGCAAGCGTGCTTGGCACCGGCGCTCCATTGACAGTTCGTAAGGAGAAACGGAAGAAAGCTAATTAGTTAAGACGCTGCTTTATGCAGCGTCTTTTTCGAGTTTAGTGAAGCTTGCAAAAAGAGGGAAAATCATGAAGATCAAAACAGTAGAACTTGAAACAGTCTGTGGCGTAACCAGTAAGTTACCGGAAAATACCCTCCCGGAGGTGGCATTTGCAGGGAAGAGTAATGTAGGTAAGTCATCTTTGATAAATGCCATAATAAATAGAAAATCGCTGGCGCGTACCAGCTCTCAGCCGGGAAAGACCCAGACGATCAATTTCTACAATTTAAATAAAGAAATGTATCTCGTGGATTTGCCGGGATATGGATATGCCAAGGTAAGCAATGAAGAAAAGGCCAAATGGGGCAAGATGATCGAAAGATATTTACGCACCTCCAAAGTATTAAAGCAGGTCTTTCTTTTGATAGATATACGTCATGAGCCTTCCAAAAATGATAAGCTCATGTACGACTGGATCGTATCAAACGGATACGACCCCGTCATTATCTGCACCAAGGCCGACAAGATCAGCCGAGGCGCGGTTCCCAAGAATCTTAAGATCATTAAAGATACCTTGAAGGTTAAAAAAGATACGATCATTATTCCCTTCTCCGCTGAAACTAAACAGGGAAGGGATGAAATATATGACATAATGGATGGGATTTTAGCTGATTTTAACGACCAAAGAGGTGAATAACATGAAGAAATCCACGTTGTATCTAAAGGCCTGCACCAACATATTGATCTATTTGATAGTGCTGATATTCTTAATTACTGTTGTGCCGAAGATAGTTATATTCTTTCTGCCCTTTGTAATAGGTTGGATAGTATCTCTGATCGCAAACGGCCCGGTAAAATTTCTGGAAAGCAAGATCAAATTTAAACGTAAGGCGGGTTCCGCTGTTATGATAGTGCTGATCCTGGCCCTTATTGTGCTTTTAGGATACGGTGCCATAGCATTTCTTGCGGATCAGACCACGGGCTTTGTGCAGAATTTCGTGGCAAAGTGGCCCGAATGGGAAAAGGATATTGATAATTTCGGACATCGCATAGCTCAAATGACTTCGCCCATATCCGGCAGCAAGAGTCTTCCGTTGGAAGATCTTGGAAGGACCTTTGAAGATTACATGAGCAACGTGGTTTCGTCACTCGGTACTCCATCAGTCAATCTTATATCCGACATTGCAAAGAGCTTGCCCACAGTCATAGTTTCTGCCATCATGAGTCTTCTTTCGGCTTACTTTTTCACTGTAGAAAGAAACGGTCTCGTAGATGGATTCAGCGAGAAGGTGCCTGAGAATCTCAAGAAGAATCTTGATTCTGCAAAGAAGGTTTTGACCGGAGCAGTCGGCGGATATTTAAAGGCTCAGCTAAAGATCGAATTGTGGGTTTATGTTATAACCGTCATCGGTCTTTATATCATAAGAATCGATTACGCTCTTATAGTAGGACTCCTTATAGCACTCCTTGATATACTTCCTTTCTTCGGAGCCGGCCTTATAATGGTTCCCTGGAGCATTTTCTTATTCATAAACGGAAATATTTTTGCTGCCGTGGGCATGCTTATTACCTGGGGTGTCGGCCAGCTGGTCCGTCAGATCATTCAGCCGAAGATAGTGGGAGATTCTGTAGGCTTAAGCCCTATTCCTACGCTGTTTTTACTTTACATAGGTTACATGGCCGCAAGCTTCATCGGTATGATCATTGCCATTCCCGTGGGAATGATAATAATAGCTCTCTATAAGGAAGGTGTATTTACTTCACTTGAGCAAAGTGTTAAAATCGTATGGAATGGAATATCAGAATTCAGGCGACTTCCTAAAGACGACGAAGGAGAAAAATAATGAAAAAAGTAGGGAATTTTTTACTGACAATCGTACCTCTTGTGGTATTCATGGTGATCATGTCACTGGTACAGATAGTTGCATTGGTTGTATATGCTTTGATCAAGGTGCTTCAGGGCTCGGTCGGAAGCGACGTAATGGGATTTTTCTTAAATCTCTCAACAGATATCAATGCATTAATGGCAATAACGGTAGTTTCTCAGGTAGTAACTTTTATCTGCTTTGTCATCTTCTATAAGAAGGTAATGCTTAAAGATAAGGAGATGGATCCGGTTTCCGATGTATTTGATATTAAAAGCTTTTTAAGTGTTGTATTCGGCTTTTTCGGTGTGGAAATGGTAGTCAGCACATGTCTTATATTTTTATCGTCAATAGCACCGGAAACAATGGAAGAATATGCTAACTTTATTGAATCATCGGGTCTGGGCGAGAACACATTCTTTTCCGTGCTTGCGGCAGTTGTATGTGCCCCCGTTGTGGAAGAACTTGTATTCAGAGGGGTAACATTAAATCTTGCAAGAAGATTTACAAAGTCCTTTATAATCGCAAATATCATCCAGGCAGTTATGTTCGGCCTGGCTCATATTACATCAGCCAATATGGTTCAGCCTTTATATGCTTTTGCTTTGGGATTGGCTCTTGGATTCATTTATAAAAAGTTCAATTCGCTTTATGCAACGATACTTGCGCATCTTTCCTTTAATTTAATGGGAACCGTGGGTGTAAGATTTATATTCGCTGAGGAAGATCCAAGCTTTACGTATATTTGTGTAGTAGCGCTTGTGGCAATGGCAATCGTGGCGATCGCCGCTGTCAACATCGTAAAGAGCGATAAATGTAAGGCCCGTGAGGCTTTATTCCTGGCTGAAAGTGCAGCACTTGCACCTAAGAGCAATGCAGATATGACGGAAGATACATTTTTAGAAGAAAAAGAAGCAGCTGAAGTGACAGAGAGTGAAGCGACTGAAGATCACGAAGCTTAAGATAAACCAACCGAAGGGACATTATTTAAAATGTGGCAAAAGAATTGTTATAGAATCGTAGTGAAGGTAGGTACCAGCACCCTTACCCATGATACGGGAGCTGCCAATCTTCGCAGTATGGACAGGCTTATAAAGGTTCTTGCGGATCTGCAGGGATACGGACACCAGGTGATACTGGTTTCATCGGGTGCGATCGCGGTGGGTTCCGCCAAGCTTCAGCTTCCGGAGCGCCCCAGGGAGCTTCGCATGAAGCAGGCAGCGGCAGCTGTGGGACAGAGCCGTCTTATGTATATATATGATAAATTTTTTGCTGAATATAATCGCACAGTGGCACAGATTCTTTTAACTGATGCGGATGTGGCTGACCCTGTAAGAAAAGAACATTTACAGAGTACCTTCGATGCTCTTCTTGAAACAGGAGTTATTCCCATTGTCAATGAAAATGACTCCGTTTCCACATCTGAAATTGAAACCGGTGAAAAGAAGGTATTAGGAGATAACGATACACTTTCTGCCATAGTTGCAAAGCTTGTGGGTGCAGATCTCCTGGTGATCCTTTCCGATATGGATGGCTTATATGACAAGGATCCTCACAAATATAAGGATGCTAAATTCATTTCAAAGATCACCGAACTTTCGGAAGACATATTGAACATGGCTGACGGAGCAGGAACGAGCAGAGGTACCGGCGGAATGGTAACCAAGCTTTCCGCAGCAAGGATCTGTATGGAAGCAGGAACCGACATGGTGATTTCCAACGGGCAGCGTCCCGAGGATATTTATGATATCGTGGACGGAAAAGAAGTCGGAACAAGATTCGTAAGTAAGAAATGATCAAAAACTATAGAAAACAATAAGCAGGTGTAAAATGACCGAACTCGAAAAGCAGGGTGCTGCAGCCAAGGATGCCGCAAGAACGCTGGCAGTTCTCAGTACCAAAGAAAAGAATGATGCTCTTCTTTTTATAAAAAAAGAAATTGAAGAAAGAAAGTCAGAATGGCTTTCAGCCAATGCCGAGGATGTAAAGGAAGCCAAGGCACAAGGCATGAGAGAAAGCCTGCTTGACCGTCTTACATTGAATGATAAAAGAGTAAACGATATCGTAAAGAGCATTGATGATGTGGTGAATTTAAAGGACCCCATCGGTGTTGCCAAAAAGATGGAGACTCTTCCCAACGGTCTTGTGGTTGCACAGAAGACCGTGCCCCTCGGCGTTATAGCAATTATCTATGAAGCACGTCCCAACGTAACCGTGGACTCTGCGATCTTAACCCTTAAATCAGGAAATGCATGTATACTTCGAGGCGGCAAGGAAGCGATCAGATCCAATATGGCAGTAGTAAGGATCATGCGTGACGCTCTTAAAAAGGCGGGATTACCCGAAGACAGCGTTTCATTGGTGGAAGATACAAGTCACGAGACTGCCCATGAACTCATGAATCTTACAAAATATGTGGATGTTCTTATCCCGAGAGGCGGAAAGAGACTTAAGGACAGTATCGTGGAAAATGCATCGGTTCCCTACATCATGACCGGGGAAGGCGTGTGCCACATATATATCGACAAGGAAGCAGACCTTGATATGGGTGTTAATATTTTGCTTAATGCAAAATGTCAGAGACCTTCCGTATGTAATGCGGCTGAATGCGTTCTTGTTCATAAGGATGTACTGGAAGCCTTTCTTTCCAAGGCAGTGCCGGTGCTTGTTAAAGCCAATGATGTTAAATTCCGCTGTGATGAAGAAAGCATTAAGTATGTAAAAGAAAATGCGGAGCCTGCTACTGAAGAAGACTGGGATACGGAATACGGCGATTACATTCTTGCCGTTAAGACTGTATCGGGTCTTGATGAAGCAGTGGATTTTATTTATAAGCATGGAACAGGCCATTCCGAAGCCATCATCACTAAGAATTATTTTACGGCTACGGAATTTACCAACAGAGTGGATGCGGCAGCAGTATATGTCAATGCTTCCACAAGATTTACCGATGGCGGAGAATTCGGCCTCGGTGCTGAGATTGGAATTTCAACCCAGAAGATGCATGCTCGCGGTCCCATGGGACTTATGGAACTTACTTCTTCAAAATTTGTAGTGTATGGCACAGGACAGGTGAGATAGGAGAGAATATGAACTGCGGATTTATCGGAATTGGAAATATGGGCAGTGCCCTTGCCAAAGCAGTATGTAAGACCGTTCCCGGAAGTGAGATCTTTCTTTCAAACAGAACGGCTTCAAAGAGCGAGAATCTGGCAAGAGAATTACAGGTTAAGGCATCCACCAACAGAGAGATCGCTGAAACATGCGACTATATCTTCCTGGGTGTAAAGCCTCAGATGATGGCTGATATGTTAGCTGATATCAAGGATACTCTTTCTGCGCGAAGCCGAAGATTTATCCTGGTATCCATGGCAGCAGCCCTTACCACCGAGGATATAGAAAGAATGGCGGGAGGCAAATATCCCGTAATAAGAATCATGCCCAATACTCCCGTATCTATCGGAGAAGGCGTGGTTCTTTATACAACCAATGACAAGGTAACTGAAGAAGACCTTGATACCTTTTTAAAGATGCTTAAATTCGCAGGATTGCTTGTTGCTGCTCCCGAAGATAAGTTTGATGCTTATTCAGCTTTATCGGGTTGCGGTCCCGCATTTGTGGATCTATTCATGGAAGCTCTTGCCGACGGCGCCGTATCCATCGGAGTTCCCAGAGATAAGGCATTGCTTCTTGCAGCAAAAATGGTGTCAGGATCAGCCAATCTCATGCTTAAAACGGGAAAGCATCCCGGTGAGTTAAAGGATGCCGTATGTTCCCCCGGCGGAACCACTATTGCCGGAGTGAGAACTCTTGAAGAATGCGGACTTCGCGGTGCGGTAATGGATGCGGTCATCGCAAGCTATGAAAAGACGTTGGAGCTTAAATAGGTAATTTACTCATCTTTTTCCGATGAAAACGATGTGACATATCCATCAATAAGGATTATAAAAAAGAGTTTCGGTTTCGGGACTCTTTTTTGGATTTATGTTTTTTAATCTTAATTTTCAGCTTTTTTTATTATCAATAAAGATTCTTTTTAGAAATCAGTGATAATATGAAGATAGGTTGAATGAAAGTAAAATTTTTATTCATAATAAAAAGGAGGTAGAGACATGAATATATCTAAATTTACGCAAAAATCCACAGAGAGTCTTGATATGTGCGAAAAGCTTGCCATGTCCTACGGCAATCAGGAGATTGAAGAGGAGCATCTGCTCCTTTCATTGATAGATATTGAGGACAGTCTGATACTTAAGCTCATAGATAGAATGGGTATCAATACGGAACACTTCCGTAACAGGCTTGTAGAAGAGATTGAAAAGCGTCCCAAGGTTCAGGGAGGAAAGCCTTATATCGGGCAGTACTTAAATAAGACCCTTACTTTTGCCGAGGATGAAGCAAAATCCATGGGTGATGAATATGTATCCGTTGAGCATATTTTCTTATCCATGATCGCAAATCCCAGTAAGACCATGAAGAAATTCTTCGAAGAATACGGGATTACCAGGGATCGTTTCTTGGGAGTGCTTTCATCGGTGAGAGGCAATCAGAGAGTCACAAGCGATAATCCGGAAGCGACATATGATACTTTGAATAAATACGGCCGCGACCTTGTGGAGGTAGCTAAAAATAATAAGCTTGACCCTGTTATCGGCCGTGATTCTGAAATAAGAAGCATTATACAGATTCTTTCAAGAAAAACAAAGAATAATCCCTGCCTTATCGGTGAACCCGGTGTAGGTAAGACTGCAGTGGTTGAAGGCCTTGCCCAGCGTATCGTCGCGGGGGATGTGCCCACGGGTCTTAAGAATAAGAAGCTCTTTTCACTTGATCTTGGAGCCCTTGTGGCAGGCGCCAAATACCGAGGAGAATTCGAAGAGAGATTAAAAGCCGTTCTTTCCGAGGTAAAAGAATCAAAGGGCGAAATCATTCTTTTTATTGATGAGATCCATACCATAGTGGGTGCCGGTAAGACCGACGGAGCCCTTGATGCAGGCAATATGTTAAAGCCCATGCTTGCAAGAGGCGAGCTTCACTGTATCGGAGCCACCACTCTTGATGAATACCGTGAATATATCGAAAAGGATGCTGCTCTTGAGCGTCGATTCCAGCCTGTAATGGTGGATGAACCCAATGTGGAAGATACTATTTCGATCTTGAGGGGTATTAAGGAGCGATACGAAGTATTCCATGGCGTAAAGATCATGGATAACGCTTTGGTCAGCGCAGCCGTCCTTTCAAACAGATATATAAGCGACAGATTCTTGCCCGATAAAGCCATTGACCTGGTGGATGAAGCCTGCGCTCTTATTAAGACTGAGCTTAATTCCATGCCTCAGGAGATCGATGAGATCAAGCGTAAGGTGATGCAGCTTGAGATCGAAGAGCAGGCTCTTAAAAATGAAACCGACAAGCTTTCCCTTCAGAGACTTGATAACTTACGTAAGGAGCTTGCGGAAGAAAAAGAAAAGCTTAGTGGCGTAATGGCAACATGGGAAAATGAAAAGAAATCCGTAGAAGAAGTTTCAAAGCTCCGCGAGCAGATAGATAATGTAAATTCCGAGATCCAGACCGCAACACGAGAAGGTAATCTTGAAAAGGCAGCGGAATTATCCTACGGCGAAATGCCCAGACTTAAAAAAGAACTTGAGAAAAAAGAAGAAGAAATAAATAGTAAGGATTTTGATCTTGTTCACGAGGCCGTTACGGAAGAAGAGATTACCAAGATCGTGTCCCGATGGACCGGCATTCCTTTAAATAAGCTTACGGAAACGGAGCGTAACAAGACTCTTCACCTTGACGAAGAATTACACAAAGTGGTAATAGGTCAGGATGAAGCAGTAACAAAGGTTACGGAGGCGATAATCCGTTCAAAAGCGGGTATCAAGGATCCTAAGAGACCCATTGGTTCGTTCCTGTTCCTTGGACCTACAGGTGTAGGTAAGACGGAATTGTCAAAGGCCCTTGCCGCAACACTTTTTGATGATGCCAATAACCTGGTGAGAATCGATATGAGTGAATATATGGAGAAATTCTCCGTATCAAGACTCATCGGAGCACCTCCCGGATATGTCGGCTATGAAGAAGGTGGCCAGCTTACGGAAGCCGTAAGAAGAAAGCCTTACAGTGTTGTTCTTTTTGATGAAATAGAAAAGGCCCATCCCGATGTATTTAATGTGCTTTTGCAGGTCCTCGACGACGGCCGTGTAACGGATTCCCTTGGTCGTACCGTCGATTTTAAGAATACGATACTTATCATGACTTCCAATATCGGTGCCGAAAATCTTCTTTCCGGCATCAGAGATGACGGTGAAATAAGTGAGGAAGCAGAGTCTCAGGTAATGGCCGAATTAAAGGCTTCCTTCAGACCCGAATTCTTAAACAGACTTGATGAGATCATTATGTTTAAGCCTCTTACGGAAGAAAATATGGCATCTATCGCAAAGCTTCAGTTAAGAGAACTTGAATCAAGACTTAAAGAGCGAGAGATCGAATTAACGGTTTCCGATGAAGCCCTTAACTTCATTGCTCACGAAGGTTTCGATCCTTTATACGGCGCTCGTCCTTTAAAGAGATACATAAGCCGTGTTGTAGAAACCGCAGTTGCAAAAATCCTGCTCTCTGATACACTTAAGGAAGGCGATACCATAGGAATCGACGTGAAAGAAGGAGAATTATGCTGCCACAGGATCCAATAATGCTTTACAGCTATTTAAACATGAAATTGAGGGATTATTATCCATCCCTTATGGCTTTATGCGATGATCTTGATGAGGATGAAGCAACCCTTCTTTTGACCATGAAGAACGCAGGTTATATATATGACCGCGAAAAGAATCAGTTTGTTCAGGAATAAATATACGTATGGATATTTTTCAGATGATGGAGGAAAAGAACAGGGAAAAAGAATCTCCCCTGGCTTCAAGACTCCGCCCAAGAACCATAGATGAAGTGATCGGACAGGAGCATATCTTAGCTAAAGATAAGCTCCTTTACCGTGCCATAAAAGCCGATAAATTAAGCTCCGTAATTTTCTACGGGCCTCCCGGAACAGGAAAGACCACTCTTGCCAGGGTTATCGCAAATACCACAAGGTCGGAGTTCTGCCAGATAAATGCAACCATAGCCGGCAAAAAGGATATGGAGATGGTTGTGGAAGAAGCAAAGCGCAATCTGGGCGGCTTTAATAAGAAAACCATTCTTTTTATCGACGAAATACATCGCTTTAATAAAGGGCAGCAGGATTACTTACTTCCCTTTGTGGAGGACGGCACCATTACATTAATAGGCGCCACCACGGAGAATCCGTATTTTGAAGTAAACGGAGCTCTTATTTCCCGCTCTCAGATATTTGAGCTTAGGCCCCTTTCCATAGAAAATGTAAAGAGCATTATTGAAAGGGCTCTTACCGATAAAGAAAGAGGCATGGGTTCCTTTAATGCGGATATTACCGATGATGCGCTGGAATTTCTTGCCGATCAGGCAGGCGGGGATGCGAGACGTGCTCTTAATGCCATAGAGCTTGGCGTAATGACAACGGATAGAAGCGAAGACGGTAAGATTCATATCGATCTTTCCATTGCGGAAGAATGTATTCAGAAGAGAGCGGTTCTTTTTGATAAGGATGGTGACAATCACTACGATACCATTTCCGCCTTTATAAAAAGCATGCGAGGTTCCGACCCCGATGCTGCGGTTTACTATCTTGCCAAAATGCTCTATTCGGGAGAATCAATTTCTTTTATTGCAAGAAGGATAATGATATGTGCATCGGAGGATGTGGGAAATGCCGATCCCAACGCCCTGGTTGTGGCGGAAGCCGCAGCTCACGCGGTGGAACGCATTGGCATGCCGGAAGCACAGATCATTCTTTCTCAGGCAGTTACCTATGTGGCAACGGCACCTAAATCAAATGCTTCCTATATAGCGATCGAAGAGGCTATGAACAAAGTGAAAGAAAAAGGAAATCTGCCCATTCCGGGACATCTTCAGGATGCTCACTATAAGGGCGCCGCAAAGCTTGGTCACGGTATCGGATATAAATATGCTCATGATTATAAGAACCACTACGTGAAGCAGCAGTATCTGCCCTATGAATTATCGGGGGAAGAGTTCTACAGACCTTCATGGAACGGCTATGAAGCCAAGATCAATGAGCACATGAAGAAATTAAAAAAAGAAGCGGAAGATTAGAAAAGTTTTTCAACCAGGAGGCCATAAACTTCCTGGTTTATATTTTCCCATTTATCGCACATGGAAACTGCCATGTCTTCAGTCGGTACTGACATGGTCAAGTTTAAAAGAGTCACATTTTTTTCTTTTATTATCATATTCACATCATACTCTCCGGAGGTGGATTTGTAATAAGTGGACACCACGGAAAGCTCGTTTTTAAGCTCGAATTTGTTCTCTTTAAAGTACTTGTCGATATCATCACGGATCGATTGACCGATACGGTTACCGAAATATTCAAGAGTTGCGCGACCTTCATCGGTGATCTCAAGATGAGTTCTGTTACGGAGAGACTTGGCTCTGATCATATCCACATCTATTAAATCTGAAATAGCCTGCTGGAGAGTGATAAAGGTGGTATATTCTTTATCCAGTATAAAGTCCATGACCTGAGCTTTGGTTAAAGGAAAGTTAACTCTGTCCAACATATAGAGTACTATTAATTTGTATAGAGTTAAGGGTTCTTTTATCATTTTTTCTCCTAAATCGCGCCCGATGCTTTACTTTTTAGCGAAACTTATTTATAATCATAATCGTTAAAAATATTTTTTCAAGTTATATCGTTTAAATTCGTTTTGAATTTATCACTTCAATCAGATATTCGATTAATTAATTCCCGTTAGTTTATTGGTTAATTTTTTTTGCAGGAGGAAAGAATGAGAGAAAAATACGAAACCCTCGCTATCAAGGATTTACGTGAAATAGCAAAAATAAGAGGCATTAAAGGTGTTTCGTCCATGAGCAAAGGTAAGATCATCGACCTGATGGTTCAGCTTGATATGGAAGAAGAAGAAAAAAAGGCAGCAGCTCCCGTGGAGAGTGATCCTTCCGAGGTGGAAAAGCCTGTAAAGAAAGCGGTAAAGCGTGTTGTTACGAACACCGCCGGGGATACGGATATCAAGCAGGAAAGCAAAGAAGCCGTAAAACAATCTGCTGAAGCAAACCAGGAAAATGCCAAAGAAGAAACGGAAGAAAATAAGGAAAAGCCTCATGAGACAGGAATTCCCGCTCATGGCATCCTGGAAGTAATGCCCGATGGCTTCGGATTTATAAGATGTGAAAATTTCCTTCCCGGTGCCGATGACGTATATGTGGCTCCCGGTACCATCAGAAGATTCGGTTTAAAGACCGGTGATATTATCGACGGTGCTACTAAGATAAAGACTCAGAATGAAAAGTTTTCTCCTCTTCTTTATCTTACCGCCGTTAACGGATACACTCCCGAAAGCATCATGAAGAGAGTGAATTTTGAAGACATGACTCCCATCTTCCCGGATCACAGGATTCGCCTGGAGACTCCCGGAGCCTCCGTAGCCATGAGAGTTATGGATCTTCTTTCTCCCGTGGGAAGAGGACAGAGAGGTATGATCGTATCACCTCCCAAAGCAGGTAAGACAACCTTATTAAAAGAAGTAGCAAAGTCGGTAAAAAGAAATCATCCCGACATTCATATGATCATCCTTCTTATTGATGAACGTCCCGAAGAAGTTACGGATATCAAGGAAGCGATAGAAGGACCCAACGTTGAAGTTATTTATTCAACCTTTGACGAACTCCCCGAGCATCATAAGAGAGTTTCCGAAATGGTTATTGAAAGAGCAAAGCGTCTGGTAGAACATCATAAGGACGTAATGATCCTCTTAGACAGTATTACAAGACTTACAAGAGCCTACAACTTAACCGTTCCGCCCAGTGGACGTACACTTTCCGGCGGTCTCGATCCCGCGGCTCTTCATATGCCCAAGAGATTCTTCGGCGCGGCAAGAAATATGAGAGAAGGCGGTAGCCTTACGATCCTTGCAACGGCTCTCGTTGATACCGGAAGTAAGATGGATGACGTTGTATATGAAGAATTCAAGGGAACAGGTAATATGGAAATGGTTCTCGACAGAAAGCTTTCCGAAAAGAGAATTTTCCCCGCCATCGACATTGCAAAGTCAGGTACAAGAAGGGATGACCTCTTACTTACTCCCGAGGAGATCGGCGCTGTTAATACTTTAAGAAAGGGTATTAACGGACTTAAGCCTGAAGAAAGTGTTGACAGGATCCTTGATATGTTTGCAAAAACCCGCGGAAATCAGGATTTTATCAGCATGGTTAATAAGATTCAGCTCTTTTAAACAGGCTGAAAATATATAAAATTGAATTACGAAAAAAACTTCTTGCCATGATGGAAACTCTATGCTACAATGATTAAGCTGTTCATAGAATGTGGATAGCATTGGATGAGAACGAAAAGAACAATGAAATATATATTTTAGAAGAGGTGAAATCATGAGAGAAGGAATTCATCCTGATTATTATCAGGCAACAGTTACCTGCAACTGTGGTAACACATTCGTTGTAGGATCAACAAAGAAAGAAATTCACGTAGAAGTTTGTTCTAAGTGTCATTCTTTCTACACCGGCCAGACTAAGATGGCAAGAACCGACGGACGTATCGAAAAGTTCAACAAGAAGTATGGTGTAAACAAATAAGATTTGTTGATAAGGTTGAGATGTACGTCTCAACCTTTTCTAAATTATAAGACTTCGGGGAAGGGTTAGAAATATGGCAAAACGCAGAGCATGTTATTCCGGAATAGGCGGTCAGGCCGTTCTTGAAGGAATAATGATGAGAAACAAAGATAAATATTCAGTGGCGGTAAGAAAGCCCAACGGTGAAATAGAAGTTGAAATTGATGAATACACCGGTACCAAAAGAAGCGGAGCCCTTAAGAAGACCCCTTTTTTCAGAGGAGTATTTAACTTTATCGATTCTCTAGTTCTTGGTATGAAGAGCCTGAATTTTTCCGCAGGTTTTTATGAAGAGGAAGAATCCAACGAAACCAAGTTCGACAGAGCCATGGCAAAGATCTTTAAGAGTAAGACCGAAAAGGTTCTGACCGGCTTTGTAACGGTTCTTTCCATCGTGCTTGCAGTGGGAATATTCATTCTTTTGCCTTATTTTTTAACATCTCTTATAACTATTGATGTAAGAAATGAGACCCTTGTTACTTTGATCGAAGGCTTAATAAGGATCGTAATTTTCATTGTATATATCGTGCTTATTTCTCTTAATAAAGATATTAAGAGAGTGTACCGTTATCACGGTGCCGAGCATAAATGTATCAATTGCATAGAGCACGGAAATTCTTTGACAGTTGAAAATGTTATGAAGAGCTCAAGATTCCATAAGCGCTGTGGCACAAGCTTTTTACTTTTTGTAGTGCTATTAAGCGTAGTGCTTTTCTTCTTCATAAGAGTAGAATCTCCCATTCTTCGAATCGTGGTTCGTCTTCTTATGATCCCCGTGATCGCAGGCATTGCCTATGAGTTTTTGAGACTTGCGGGAAAGAGCAATAACATTCTGGTACGCATCATCTCAGCTCCCGGCCTCTGGCTTCAGAGGATCACCACCAAGGAACCTGATGAAAAGATGGTGGAAGTTGCCATTCAGGCAGTGGAAGCGGTTTTTGACTGGAAAGATTTCTTAAAGGAAAAATTTGACTGGACGGAAGAAAGTTCAACAGTCGAAGCCCCGACGGAAGAAACGGAAAATCATGAATTATAAAGAACTTTACGAATTCGGCTGTCTTCAATTAAAGGCAGCCGATATTTCGGATTATAAAGTTGATGCAAGGCTTTTACTTGAGTATGTAACGGGCGAAGCATGGAGTAAGATCTTTTTAAAAGATAAGGATACCATAGAGCCCGAAAAAGAAGAAACCTATAAGGCATTGCTTAAAAAGCGGGCATCCCATATTCCTCTTCAGCATTTAACCAATACCCAGAATTTTATGGGCTTTGATTTTTATGTGAATGAAGATGTGCTGATCCCTAGGTTTGATACGGAAGTTCTTGTGGAAGAAGCTCTTAAAGAGCTGCATGACGGAATGAGAATTCTTGATATGTGCACGGGCTCCGGATGTATTTTGCTAAGCCTTCTTAAATTGAGCAATGACACGACCGGCGTGGGTGCAGATATAAGTGACAGGGCTCTTAGGGTATTTAATGAGAATGTTAAGCGCCTGAAGCTTTCGGAAAGAGTAACAGCTGTTCAAAGCGATTTGTTTGAAAATGTACAGGGAGATTTTGATGTACTTGTATCAAATCCTCCATATATAAGGACCTGTGAAATAGAAGAGCTTATGCCGGAAGTAAGGGATCATGATCCTTTTATAGCGCTGAACGGACATGAGAGCGGTCTTTATTTTTACGAAAGAATAGTAGAAGAATGTGATAGCTTCCTACACAGAGGCTCACTCGTGTTCTTTGAGATAGGTAACGATCAGGGAGCCGAAGTTTCTGCGCTTTTAAAGAACAAGGGCTATCTTGATGTGACTGTAATAAAAGATTTTGGTAACAATACACGTGTTGTGAAGGCAATTCACAGCTAGTTTTTATACAGGAGTTTTTTATGTTTGATAAGCTTGAAGATCTGCTTATAAGATTTGAAGAATTATTGGGAGAGCTTTCTTCCCCCGGAGTTACGGATAATCCTCAAAGATTCCGTGAACTCATGAAGGAACAGAGTGATCTTACTCCCATTGTTGAAGCCTATAAGAAGTATAAGAAGGCTAAACAGGATATCGAAGACAGCATCGAAATGCTTGAATCCGAATCCGACGAAGATATGAGAGAGCTTTTAAAAGAAGAGCTTTCAACCGCCAAAAGTGATGTGGAACATCTTGAAGAGGAATTAAAGATCCTTCTTCTTCCCAAGGACCCCAATGATGAAAAGAACGTTATCGTTGAGATCAGAGCCGGCGCAGGCGGTGATGAAGCTGCTCTTTTTGCCGCTGAGATCTATCGTATGTATGTGCATTATGCAGAAAAGCAGCACTGGAAGGTTGAGACCCTCAACATGGACGATATCGGCATCGGCGGTATGAAGGATGTTAACTTTATGATTACCGGTAACGGTGCATATTCAAAGCTTAAATATGAAAGCGGCGTTCATCGTGTACAGCGAGTACCCGAAACCGAATCCGGCGGAAGGATCCATACCTCTACGGTAACCGTAGCCGTTATGCCTGAAGTTGAGGATGTGGATGTCGTAATTGATGAAAAGGATATAAGAATCGACGTAATGCGTGCTTCCGGTAACGGTGGTCAGTGTGTCAATACAACAGACTCTGCAGTACGTCTTACCCACTATCCTACAGGTATTGTGGTTTATTCTCAGACAGAAAAGTCACAGCTTCAGAACAGAGATAAAGCATTTGCGCTCCTTCGTGCAAAGCTTTACGATCTGGAACTTCAGAAACAACATGATGAAGAAGCTGAACTCAGAAGATCTCAGATCGGAACAGGGGATCGATCTGAAAAGATAAGAACCTACAATTTCCCTCAGAGCCGTGTGACAGACCATCGTATAGGTCTTACATCACACAATCTTGAAGGAATTCTTGATGGCGACATTGATGAGATTATAAACAGTTTGATTGCTGCCGATCAGGCGGCCAAGCTTGCTAAGATGGAGAACAGATAATGAAGAATAAAGGGCTGCCGTTCTTATATGGTGTGGCAATAGTACTTATTTTTCTTTTGCATGTGGTATTACTTGATAAAATCCCCAGAGGCTTAAATGTAGACGAAATAGGATCTGCCTATGATGCCTGGTCACTGGGACATTTCGGGGTTGACAGATGGATGAAATCCTGGCCCCTATATCTTAAAAACTACGGCGACGGACAGAATATACTCTACACCTATTTGCTGGTGCCCTTTTTATTATTTTTCCCCGCAAATTACTTCACGGTGCGAAGCGTGATCGTGCTTTCCGCCATAGTAATGGCGATATTCGGAGCAGGCATCATAAAGCTTCTTTATGATGATAAGAAGGCTCAGGTGGCATTTTTATTTCTCTATGCAGCCATGCCCGCTTTCACCATAATGCTTCGTTTCGGGTTGGAAAGCCATCTTGAGATGTCTGTTTCGATCATAGCCCTGTATTATCTTATTAAGGCTGTTAAGACCCGCAGGATTTCAGCATTTTTGTTAACGGGTATATTCTCCGGCCTTGTGCTTTATACATACGCGCTGTCCTATATTTCCGTGCCTCTGTTTCTTTTTATCGCACTTATTTATCTCATCATAAAAAGAAACATTAATTTTAAAGAGTTTATGGCTACGGCAGTGCCCTTTGTATTATTATCATTACCCCTTGCCCTGGTGCAGATCATTAATTTATTCGATCTTCCGGAACTCGTGATCGGACCCTTTACCTTTACAAAGCTTCGTGGCTACAGATCCGGAGAACTCATGCTTACGGGCTTTTTTAAAAAGCTTTGGCTTGCATTTAAGGTGACCCTTTTTCATGATGATCTTTACTATAACAGCGTGCCTCTGTTCGGTAACTTTTATTATATTTCCGTACCCTTTATTTTGCTTGGATGCGGTTACAGTATCTACGCTACGGTAAAGAGCTTAAAGAAAGAAGAAAAGATATCTTTATATGCTTTTCCTTTGTTCTGGGGATTTGCATCTTTTGTAATTGCCGGTTTTATGTCAACCGCTTCGGGCTATATTAATTTAACCCGCATGAACGGTAACTTAAGCGCTGTGATACTTTTCTTATTCGAAGGAATATATCTGGTATTCACTCGGATTAAAAAAGAAAACTTACGAAAGATCTTCGTATATGCAGTGATTGAAATATATGCTTTTTGCCTGATAATCTTTACGGGCTTTTATTTCATTAAATTCGATGAAAAAGCATATCCTTATAAATGGCTTTTTTACGAGCCCTATGATGAAGAGATATTTTCATATCTTGATGATCCCGAAAACGGATTACAGGATGTTAATGTACATACTCCCTGGAACTACATGTATTATATCTGGTCCGCCAAGGTGAATCCCTTTGAAGCTAACATGATCCAGCCCGAGGAAGGTGACAGGGATATTAAAGAGATCGGACGTTTTAAGATGAATACGGATGTAAACTTAAATGAAGTATTTATATATTATAAATACGGCTTTACTTCCGAAACCCATAACTATTTTCAGAACGTGCTTCATGAGGATTTCTATGAAACCGATAATTTTATCACTTATTTAAGCCCCTTCAGAAGCAGTACATTCTTTGGTAAAGATGTGATGCTTGGAGATACGGAATACGGTTCCCTGAACCTTGAAAGGGCCTATATGGGAGCTGTTGACGGTGAGATGGCGCCTTTTTACGGCTGGATCTCAGTACCTGAAGATGTGCCGGAAGTACATGTAAGCGTTAAGATCCTTGAAGGGATCATAGATTGCCCGGTGATCTCCGATGAAACTGAGGATGAAAGGATCATATGCTTTATGGGAAGCATTCCCTATGAAAGCTTTTATGAAAGCGATGTAAGAGACTTTATTGTTGAAGGCTTTGATGAAGACGGAAACTTAAGATACAGCGTTACAAGAAACATGTTTGAATAAAGAACAGGAGACAAAATGGTAGAGACTTTATTGGATATTCTTTTGGATGCGTTAATTGATACAGCAAAGCTTTTGCCCTTTTTATTCTTAACCTATCTCGGAATGGAATACTTAGAGCATAAGATGACTACAAAGAACTTAATATGGGTACAGCGAGCAGGTAATCTTGGACCTGCCATCGGCGGATTCTTAGGCATGTTTCCTCAGTGCGGTTTTTCCGCAGCGGCAGCAGGCTTATATGCCGGAAGAGTAATCTCTCTCGGAACTCTGATCGCAATCTTTTTATCAACCTCCGATGAGATGCTTCCTCTGTTTATTTCAGAAAAAATGAACCCCGGACTTATTGCGGGCATTCTTTTATCAAAAGCCGCAATAGGTATCGTGTGGGGATTTTTAACCGACTTTGTATTCTTCAGAAATGAAAATGCCAGCGAACATATTCATATTCATTCTCTTTGCGAGCAGGAGCATTGTAATTGTGAAAAGGGTATATTCAAGTCAGCGCTCAAACATACCCTTCATATTGCTTTGTTTATATTTATTGTTTCACTTGTCCTGGCAGGAATCCTTGAATTTGCCGGCATGGAATTTTTAACCGGTACTGTTTTAAATAAACCCGTGATCGGTCCCATGATCATGTCCCTTGTGGGTCTCATCCCCAACTGTGCGGCTTCCGTTGCAATTACCGAGCTTTATCTCGGCGGTGTCATCGGAATGGGTTCTCTTATGGCAGGTTTACTTACCAATGCGGGTGTAGGCTGGATAATTTTACTTCGCTCAGGTCATAGTGTAAAAAGAACCTTAAAAGTAGTAGGTCTTACATACGTATTCGGTATCGTAAGCGGAATTCTCATTCAGCTTTTCTTAGGCTGATCATCTGAAGATGAGAAGCCCGATAAGATAAATGATCGTTAAATGTACGGGGTAGAAGAGATAAAAGAAGTATTTAAGCTTAAGACCTCTTTCCCCGTTATATATACTTATCGGGATCAATGTAAAGAATGATGTGCATTCAACAGATTGCATAAGTGTTAATCCGAGGCAGCCCATGGCTGCTTCTTTTTTATTGCCTGTATTTCCTCTTAAGAAATACATAATGGCTATTACCAGCACACCCCAGCCTGAGTAGTCGGTATTAAGTAAATCTGCAATGCCCATGAATATTCCTAAGAAAAGGTATGCATTTCCAAGCCAGATCTTCTTATTTTCATCCCATCGCATTGAGAAAAGAAAATAAAGAAGGGCTGCTGTTGCTCCCGCAATAACGGAACCGATGATTCCGATGTTTTTTCCGAACCTAGCGAAGTAATAACCGAATTCACTGTTATAAAAGGCCTGACAGAATACTAAGAATGCAAATACAAAGCCCATCTTACCTATGATCTTAAATATTGCGGCAGGTTCTTCTTTTTCTTTCACATAATCTGATAAGAATATAAAGCATAAGCCAAAAAGAAGAGTAAAGAATACGTTCTGATGTGAGAAATCCCACACATGTCCGGATACAAGAGCAAGGTCAAAGGGTATTTCCGAAACAAGAGCGAAGATCAACATGTTTCTAAGATATTTAACTTTATTCTTTGTGTAATGAGATCCTTCAACAAGTAAGAATACGAATAAAGGAAAACCGAGGCGTCCTATGAGTAGTCTCATTATGATATCAGTAATGAACCAGGGTGATGCCAGCGAATCCATGGGCATGTGAAGCTCTATCAGGGATGCTGCCAGGTGGTCGATGAACATTGTGATTATTGCAATGATCTTAAGTGTACTGCCGGGGATCCCGGGCTTTTTTGTTTGTATAGTATTAGTCTCCATTTTTCTCCCTCTTTTGTAAAAATGATTAGTAAAAAGGCAGGTAGCGATGTACCTGCCTTTGTTATTTTAAATTATATTCGTCTGCAATTCAACTTATTCTACTGTAACAGTTTCTGCAAGGAAGTTAACAACTGCGGTCTTTAATGCAAGCTGCTTAAAGTAAGGATCGCCGAATTCAGCTGTTTCTTCATCACTGTAAGAAGAACGTACGGATTCAAGATATGCTTCATCGATCGTAAGGTTGTTATCCTTGAAGATCTTTTCATAGGTCATATCGATGGCTGTTCTTGTCTTGGCTTCTTCTTTTACATGTGCATTGTATTCGGAATCTGACATACCTGTGTATTCCTGGAAGGAAGAGGGAGGTGTCATACCGTAAAGCTGATAGATCTGAGAAATATATTCAAAGCTCTGTCTGTCCGTATAAGCAATTGTGGAACGAGAATGCTTTGTGTATTTTCCGGGAAGCTTTGATGCTTCGGCATTATCGGAAATATACTGAGTTAAATATGTGCGAAGGTTGTTATTGTAACCTTCTTTTTTATAATGATCCTTGAATTCTTCAACTGTTGAACCGTATTCAGGGAAGTTATTTACTACGAATTCATCTGTGAGTTCGGGTGTAACAAGGATTGAATTTACAACACATTCAAATACTGCTTCCTTACCTGCAAGATCGGGATTGGATGAATACTCGTCGGGGAATGTAACATTGACTGTTACGCTGTCTCCGGGGTGGGAACCGATAAGCTGTTCTTCGAAATCGTCGATATAGGAACCGCTTCCGATCTTGAGTGTTGTGCCGTTACCCTGAGTGTTTCCGCCGTCAAATGCTTCACCGTCAACATATCCGACATAGTCAAGATTGATATTGTCGCCGTCCTTAACTGTTAAGGATGAGTCTGCTTCATAGGTTGACTTTGATGAAAGCGCTGCATCAACATCAGCCTGTACATCATCATCGGAATAATCAACATCGGCAAGAGCCACATGGAGATTTGTCATATCAAGGTCCTTAACGGAACCTAAGTCAGCGCCTTCGATAAAACCGTTCTCATCGATATAGCGGCTGAAATCAGAACTGGGAGTGATCTGATCCAAAGATGTGTAGATACCCATTCCAATCACGCCGATAACAACAGCGGCGATCACTATCCCAACGCACCATGAAATGATACTTCCGAAACTTCTCTTTGCTTTTTCTTTTTTTACTTCCTGCTTACGCGCTTCGCGTTTCGCCTTGCTTTTGCTCATATTTTCTTCGCTCATAATTAATACCCTTTCTATAAATAAATCGCTTCGCGATTATGGTCGCCTGAAAGCTCGACACATGCAAGATTATACTTTTTTTTGACACATCTGTAAATGCCTAAAGTCCCTTTAAAAGTGAAAGTTTCATGAATTTACGGTTTTTCATTCGTTGCCTTTTAAAGATGGCTATCTTATAATAAAATCAACTGCACTTTGAGAGGACATAATATGAAAGAATTTTTTGATTTTATGAACGAAAGCGTTACGGCTTTCCACGCAGTGAAGAACGCGGAAGACATTTTAACCGATGCTTCTTTTTCTTCACTTTCAGAAGAAAAAACATGGAAGATAGGTAAGGACAAGGGCTATTTTGTAAAAAGAAACAGTTCAAGCCTTATAGCCTTTAAGATGCCGAAGGGCGAAGCCAAGGGCTTTAAGATCTTTGCGGCACATACCGATTCTCCCAGTTTCAGGGTAAAAGAAAATACTGAAATAATCTTTAATGATAAAGCTGTAAGATTAAATATAGAGAAGTACGGCGGCATGATCTTATCAAGCTGGCTTGATCGCCCCTTATCGGTTGCCGGCCGTGTTGTTGTAAATGAAAAGAATCAGCTCAAGGAAAAGCTTGTAAATATCGACAAGGATCTTCTTATCATTCCCAATGTGGCAATCCACATGAACCGTGATATCAATGACGGCTTTAAATATTCCGTACAGAATGACATGCTTCCCTTATTCGGAGGGAAAGACGCCAAGGGTAAATTCGAAGAGCTCATTGCGGAAGCCGCAGGTACCAAAAAAGAAAATATTCTTGCATTCGACCTGTTCCTTTATTCAAGAGAAAAAGCAAAGTATACCGGTGTATCCGATGAATTTATCGTATCTCCCAGACTTGACGACCTTGCATGCGTTTATTCGGGACTTAAGGGCTTTGTTGAAAGCGATGACAGTGAATACATAAAGGTTCTTGCTTTATTTGACAATGAAGAAGTGGGAAGCGGCACCAAGCAGGGGGCTGACTCAACCTTCCTTTATGATGTTCTTAAGCGTGTATCGATATCCGTATCGGAAAAAGAAGAAGACTTTATGCGCCTTGTGGCAGGAAGCTTCTTGGTATCTGCCGATAACGCTCATGCAGTACATCCTGCGGCAGCGGGAAAAGCGGATGTGACAAACAGACCTTTCTTAAATGAAGGAATTGTTGTTAAATACAGCGGAAATCAGCGTTATGCAACCGATGCATATTCTTCCGCATTCTTTAAAAAGATCTGTATGGATAAAAAGATTCCTTTCCAGGTTTACTGCAACAACTCCGATATTGCCGGAGGTTCGACTCTCGGTAATATTTCCACGGCTCATGTATCTCTTAACACTGTGGATATCGGAATTCCCCAGTATTCCATGCATTCATCATGCGAAACCATGGGAAGCAGCGACTTAGAACACATGATTGATTTTGCTAAATATTTTTACAGCATTAAATAATCCTGATTATGAATAAAACGGACCACACTCTTACAACTCAATATGAAAGTCCGGATTATCCCGTAAGGGTGGATTTCCTTGAGAAGAAAAAGGAAGATGCCTTAAAGGAAGATTTTTCGCTTCGTCTTACAGACATTGAACTGTTAATGGTAAATAACGGAGAAGTAAATGTTCTTTGCAACGATAAGCTTTTCGGTGCCAAGGCAGGTCAGGGGATCGTCATAGAGCAGGGTGCCCTTCACAGGATAACCACTTCTTCAAAAGAAGATACTGCATACTATTCCCTTAAATTCTCTCCGGAATATGTCATTGATCCGGACAGCTCATTTTATGAAAAGTACAGTACAGGGCAGGAAGACCATGCTCCTACATGTTATCTTCTTGATGAGTTAAATATAAATGATGAAAATCTTATTGACCGTATCAATAACATAATTGCCATTAATCTTATAAGAAAACCGGGATATGAGATCATGACAAGGGGCAATCTGTGCTTTTTATTCATCGGATTGATGGAAAAAATGGGTCAGAAGAGCGCGGTATTCAATGCGCGCAACATGCCCTCCCAGGATGAATTAAGAGTTCAAAGCGCTTCCAAGTTTATAATGGAAAATTATCAGGATATGGTTACACTTAAAGATATAGCAGATCATATTCATGTATCTGAAAATGAATGCTGCAGGTGCTTTAAACGTGTTATAGATATTCCTCCGGGGGAATATCTTACGAGAGTGCGTATCTTTGAGGCTGCGAAAAAGCTTTATAAGGACCCTGCGGGAGTTCAGAGTATTACGGAACTATGCTTCCTCGTAGGCTTCAATACGGAAAGCTATTTTATAAAGACTTTCAGGAAATATTTAGGCTCAACTCCTAAGCAGTTTACCAAAATGTTAAAAGAACGGCCGGAAGCCGTTTTATATAAATATGATGCATTGCATGAATCTATTTTGATCGGATAAGTGTATGAAGAATAAGAAGAACTTAAACACCAGTTTAATAGCTATCGCGCTTTTGATCGTGCTTATCGGCATAATCGTATCCGTTAAGGTGGTTTCTTTCAGACAGTATAAGAAAGAAAAAGAAAAGCTCGAAATACTGACAGAGTCAATCTTGTCGGGGGCCGATAAGGTCTTTTCCGGTGAAAAAGAAAGAATCGACATCTATATCGAGAACTACAACGAAGCCTTATTTAATCTGATAGACGAGCCCGGCGACGGTGTGTTTTTATCCAATATCGATGCAGTCGACTGGGATTTATCGGTACTTTCTAAGTCAACCGGAAAAGTGATTAAGCGATTCGGTATCAACCTGCCGGCACTGTCTGAGACAACCTATCTTTTTGACGAGATGTCTTCAAACATAGCTTCGAGCCAGACGGTATATGTATATTTCGATCCCATGGTATGGCGTGATTATTATGATAAATATGAATCTGAAAAGATCCTCTACAAGAGACAGATCGATGATTCTTTTAAGAAATATGCCATGAGTCATCCGGATTCTCAGATTAAATTTCTTTTGCCCATAAAATCCATTAAATACTGGGCAGGGCTTTCGCAGAGTGAATTTGATGCGGAAATGACGGAATGGAGCTACTGGGTTGAACAGTTTAATAATATTACCAATGTGCAGTTCTATTGCTTAGGATGTGAGGAATGGCTTTTGGTCAATGATAATCTTTATAAAGATAATGGAAATCTCATTGAAGACATGACTAAAAATGCCAGCAGCGTAACTTTCTGTGACGGTGAATATTTGACAGCGCCGATAAATCTTCCGATTTTTATCGAGAAAATTGAGACTTCGATCGAAAAATTTGATGCGGGTGTATATGATTATCCCCATAAATCAAATTCCCGAATGTTATTTTTGGGAGACAGCGTTCTTGCCAATTCAAGATATGAAGACTTTTCCGTATCAAGCGTAGTAGGCTTTTTAACAGGTGCCAGGACTTATAATTTATCAAAGGGCGGAACATCTGCCACCGATACCGGCAATGAAAATTCTTTTGTGGGAGTCACAAGACTGTTAAAAGACAGATCCCTTCCTTCGGAGGGCTATGAGAACCGCGAGAACTTTCAAAGATTTTATGATGAATATAAAGAGGGAGACGATCTCTTTATAGTCATCTACTATGGCTTTAATGATTATTTCTGCGGAAATAAGCTTGATGGAGAAGGAAATACTTTTTATGCGTCCGTAAAGACGGGACTTGAAAACTTAAAAGAAACCTTCCCGGATGCTAAGATCATCGTGGTCGATCCTCATTATGTCGGATATTTTGAGGGCGGAACAGCGCCCTTTACAGAGGGAGGCGCCTCACTTCCGGAATACATTTCGGTTTTAAAGAAGGTATCTGAAGAAGAAGAGGTATATAATCTTGATGCCTATAATGAATCCGATATCAACGAAGAAAACATGGGTTATTACCTTGCGGACCTGGTGCATCCCACCGAAGCGGGTGCCTTTAAAATAGGACAGTTTATTACGGATTATATTACCGGAATAAAGTAAGCATAAAAATATATACAGGATGGTTTAATAAATGAGCGAAAACTGTACACATGATTGTTCATCATGTGCATCACACTGCGGGGAGAGAAAAGGACCCAATCCTTTCCTCCTTGAATTAAATAACGAGAGCCGTATAAAGCATGTGATCGGTGTCGTAAGCGGCAAAGGAGGCGTGGGTAAATCCCTTGTGACCACTCTGCTTGCATCTTCACTTAACAAAAAAGGCTATAAAACGGCGATCCTCGACGGAGATATTACGGGACCCTCCATCCCGAAGGCTTTGGGAATAAAAGAAAAAGCCGACGCGGAGGGGGACCTCATCAATCCGGTAATCGCAGGATCCGGCATCAAAGTAATGTCACTTAACCTTATCAACAACAATGAAACCGACCCGGTTGTATGGAGAGGCCCCATTCTCGCATCCACCGTAAAGCAGTTTTACAAGGATGTGCGCTGGGGAGATGTAGATTATCTTATTGTGGATATGCCTCCCGGAACCGGTGACGTGCCCTTAACCGTATTTCAGTCCCTTCCTCTTGACGGGATCGTGGTGGTTACTTCACCGCAGAGCTTAGTATCGATGATCGTTGAAAAAGCGGTTAATATGGCGGACATGATGCAGATACCGATTCTCGGATTGGTTGAGAATATGAGTTTTTTAACATGCCCCGACTGTGGCAGAAGAATCAACGTATTCGGTGATTCAGGTAACAGGGAATTTGCCCAAAAGAAAAATATACCGATTTATTCCGAGATACCGATGGATCCGAATCTTGCTTCAGCCGCCGACAGGGGTGAAATTTGTGACATAGAAGCCCCATGGATAGGTAATTTGGTCAATAAAATAGAGACTTTGGAGTAGATTTTTTGACTTCTTTTTCCTTACATTTCCAAAATCTATTTGCTATAATTATCTTGTGTGTAGGGAAAATAGAATAGGAGGTCAAGATGTATTTAATCGATGAGTATGTAGTCCACACTACGGGGGGTATTTGTAGGGTAGCAGAAATCGCGCCGCTCGCCATTCCGGGTGCAGACAAGAATGCTCTCTATTACTACCTTATGCCCATTCGTGAAAATGGAAGTAAAGTATTTGTTCCCGTGAACAATGACAGCGCCATTCGTAAGGTATGTACAGAGGAAGAGGCATGGAATCTCATTGATGAAATCCCTTGTATCGAAGAACTGATTGTTGAAAATGACAAGATGCGTGAGGTAAGTTACAAGGCGATCATTAAGAGCTGCGATCTGAGACAGCTTGTAAGTATTATTAAGAGTTTGATGACAAGAAAGCGCGAAAGGGAAGAGGCAGGAAAAAGAAGCACTGCCACTGATGACAAGTATTTAAAGATTGCGGAAGAGAACCTTTTCAGCGAACTTGCTTTTGCCATAGGCCGTAATAAGCTTGAAATGAGAGACATCATTGCTGAAAGAATCGGAACATTGAGTCTGACGTAATGTTGAAGCCCGGAGATTCCGGGCTTTGTTGCTTTTCAGAGTAAAAAAAGAATGTCCCATGACATTCTTTTTTCATGTACTTGACAAAAATAAGAAAAAGCGGTAAATTAACTTTAGTGGTTTAAACTTTAACACTTTAAAGCAGAAAAGGAGACTTAAAAATGTCACCCTTATATTCAAGAACTTTAATTTCATACTGCCCCGATATCAAGGTGCTTGACTGTACCTTAAGAGATGGCGGACTTGTGAATAATTTTAAATTTCCCGATTCTTTTGTTAAGGATCTTTATAAGACCAATGTTAAGGCCGGAGTGGATTATATGGAATTCGGCTACAAGGCGTCAAAGGATCTGTTCGATGTTAACGAATTCGGCAAGTGGAAATTCTGCGATGAGGAAGATATAAGAAGCATTGTCGGGACCAATGAATCGGACCTTAAGATCTCCGTCATGAGTGATGTGGGAAGAACTGATTACAAGAATGATATTTTACCTAAGAAGGATTCCGTGATCGATATGATCAGAACCGCAACATATATTCATCAGATCCCCACGGCAGTGGAAATGATCGAAGATGCCAAGGTTAAAGGCTATGAAACCACCGTAAACCTTATGGCAGTTTCCAAGGTAAGCGAAACAGATCTTGATGCAGGTCTTGAGATTCTTGCTCAGAGCGCTGTTGATACAATCTATCTCGTAGACAGTTTCGGTGCCTTCTATCCTGAACAGATCGAACGTCTTGCCGACAAATACTTGAATATTGCAGCCAAGACAGGTAAGACCATCGGTATTCATGCTCATAACAATCAGCAGCTTGCATTTGCCAATACCATTCAGGCATTACGCCAGGGCGTCAGTATGCTGGATGCCACCATGGCAGGCATGGGAAGAGGAGCGGGAAACTGTTATCTTGAAACCCTTCTCGCTTTCCTTAAAAATCCTAAATACAACATATTCCCCGTTCTCAAGTTCTTATCGACCGATATGAGAGAACTGAAGGAATCAGGCGTTAAATGGGGCTATGATCTTTCATACATGCTAACGGGCCTTATGAATACTCATCCCAAGGCAGCCATTAAGTTTATGGAAGAAGAAAGAACGGACTATGTGGATTTTTTTCAGGAAGTCATGGACAACGAATGATCTTCGGGTGTTCCGTGACGGAGACTGAATAGATATATAAAGGGAGTTTAATTATAAAAATACGGCTTTGAGGTTATTCCTCAGAGCCGTATTTGTTTTTACTGAATTTCCCAGACTGTTCCCTCTCTGGTGTCTTTTATTACGATACCTTTTGATAATAATTCTTCACGAATCGCATCAGCCTTGGCAAAATCCTTGGCTTTCTTTGCTTCTGCACGTTCGGCTATCTTAGCTTCTACATAAGCCTTAGTTTCGTTGTCTACGGATGTTTCTTTTTCCTGAAGAGCCTTATCAAGATCAAGATTTAATACTGTATCAAATTCCTTGATAAGAGAAGCCTTTTCTTCCTGAGAAAGCTCGGACTTCAGTACATCATAAAGAACTGTTATGGCAGAAGATGAATTTAAGTCGTTGCCGAGGGCTTCTTTAAATTTATTTCTGTATGCTTCACATGCATCTGTCTCGTTAAGGACGCCCTTACCTGCTTCGGAAACCAATTTTGAAGTCTGACGACGGAGCTTTTCATAGGCAGCCTTTACATTATCAAGATTCTCATAAGAGAATTCCAAAGGCTTACGGTAATGGCTCTGTAAGCAGAACATACGATATACGAGAGGGTCATAACCCTTATCCTCAAGAAGGGATACCGTTAAGAATTCTCCCTTACTCTTACTCATCTTACCGTTCTTATCATTTAAATGATGTACATGGAACCAGTAATTACACCATTTGTGACCGATATAAGCTTCGCTCTGAGCGATCTCGTTGGTGTGGTGGGGGAAGATATTATCTACGCCGCCACAGTGAATATCAAGCTTTTCTCCGCAGTGCTTCATGCTGATGCAGGAGCATTCAATATGCCAGCCGGGATATCCGAGGCCCCAGGGACTTTCCCATTTAAGTTCCTGAGAATCGAATTTGGATTTTGTGAACCAAAGCACGAAATCTGCTTTGTTTCTTTTGTTGGTATCTTCGGAAACATCATCACGAACACCTACCATAAGGTCCTGTTCGTTCATGTTTGAAAGTACATAGTAGTTTTTAAGCTTGGATGTGTCAAAATAAACATTGTCACCTGCAATATATGCAAATCCCTTTTCAAGAAGTGCGGACACCATATGGATGAATTCGGGAACGCAGTTGGTGGCAGGCTCTACCACATCGGGACGGCGGATATTTAATTTACGACAATCATCAAAGAACGCATCGGTATAGAATTTTGCGATCTGCATTACGGTTTTGTGCTCACGCTTTGCACCTGCAACCATCTTATCGTCACCGTCATCGGAATCACCGCTTAAGTGACCCACGTCCGTGATGTTCATGACTCTTTTTACATCATAGCCAAAGTAACGAAGGGTTCGATCCAAAATATCTTCCATAATATAACATCGAAGGTTTCCAATGTGGGCATAGTGATAAACTGTAGGCCCGCAAGTGTAAAGCTTGACCTTGCCCGGTTCATTGGGCACAAAGTCTTCAACCTTTTTTGTTAAAGTATTAAAGAATCTGATATTCTGCATAAAAATACGCCTCCTTGTTCAACTAATTAATAGTAACAAGGAAGGCGTAAATCGTCAATAACAGAACACATGTAAAGGGCTTAATAAAGTGAATTTGCCAAGGCTCTTATGCACCGAGATTCACATTCATGCCTTTATATTTTGTGCTGTCCTGAGTCTTCAAAGCTTTCTGATAAGGACTTTCTTCGTTATAATATTTTATCTGAGTATGGGTGGTGCCTCCGGCTATATATGTTCTTCCGCATTCGGGACAGATGGCCGTGTGTATGGAAACAGAAGCCTGAATAACCTTTCCGTTATCCTGCGAAGCTTTCGTATAGGCATTTGATACATGCTCCTGCTCATGAGCTCTTACGGCTGTATATGCTGCATTGGGATTGATATGCTGGGCCGTTTTAAAAGAAACCATCTCGTCGGAGCCATCCTGATATTTTCGTCTCTTACAGGTTTCGCATTCGCCGTTTGGATCGTTATGTTCCTTAAATTCCTTCAGAGGATCGGGAATCCCCATTTCTTCACGCTTTTCTTCATAGAGCTTCTTTTCGTAGGGCGTCATAGAGGCTTTATTGGCGGCCTCGCCCGTATATGTAGAATTGCCGAAATTCTGTATTGATAAATTCATGGCTCCTCCTTTCCCGGTAGTTTAGATACTTACTCATATTGATACTACCAAAAAGAAAATAACAGTGTATTAATTCTTGGGAATGGTGAAGCGTACGCAGGTACCGAGACCTATGGCGCTGTCCACCTGGAGACCGGTACCGTACTGATTATTTAAGCGCTTATTGATGTTATATATTCCTATGCTGTTATTTTCCTTAGGCTCCATAAAGAGCTTATGCATCTGTTCTTCCGTCATGCCGGTGCCGTTGTCACTTACTTCAAAAGTAACACTATCCGCATCATCTATTATCTTAAGTGTCACAAGTCCCGGTTTATCAAGACGTCTTACACCATGCTTTATGGCATTTTCGATAAGGGGCTGGATCACGATGGGCGGCATCATGATGTTGGGCATTCTTATGGGGAAGTCCTGGAAAAATTTGATCGAAGGGAAACGCTCCGATTCAATGTCTGTATAGGCATTTACAAGCTCCAGCTCACGTCTTAAGGTAACGGTTTCCTCCATGTTGTCAACGCTTAGTACAAGCTTTAAGAAGTCGGAGAGGGAACCGATAAGATGCTTTGCCTTCTTTGGATCCGTTACGCAGAGATCCGCTATGGTATTAAGGGTGTTATAAAGAAAGTGAGGCTTCATTTGAGCATTTAAGAAAGCATTTTCATTGGCCTGCATATTCTCAAGCTGGCGCGCCAGCTCTTCTTTATAAAAGCTTTCTGCAGCGCTCTGCTCCGAATAACGCATGCTGAGTGAGATGACCAAAACAGCGGCAGTCAATATATATCCCCATACATAGATATATTTGGAAGGACAGACCATTCCGGCAGTCAGATACATAAGCGCCACATCGGCAATGAGCATCGATATTGAGAAGATATACATGCCGATATATTTTTCCCGGTTTTCGTAGGCTTTAATGAATACCCATACACAGAATAAGAAGGTAAAAAGTGTGGTAAGGGCCGAAATGCCAATGAAGAAAGGAAACATTTCCAGAGTGAGAGCATTGATCAAAGGCACTATCTGGATCGCCAGGCCTATATTCAGGAAGGGTTTCTTGATGTAATTGGGGAAGAGGCAGTCCGTATGATAAAGAAGGGATGCAAAGAATAGAGGCGTGGAAAAGCCTCTTAAGATCATACCCGCCTGGTAAGGTAAATGGGTTACTACAAAATCCGTATAGCTGTCATGAAGGAATAATACACATGTAACAAAGGCAAGTGAAAACAGCACGAAGGAAATAAGTATCTTATCCTTTCGCACGAATATATACTGCACGATACAGAAGGCAATGCATACGACAATAAAAGCGGACATTCCGAGGTCCGTTGATACGGATGTATTAAAGCGTCGTTCTATTGGTTCTTTTGCACCGAAAATAAGAGCTGACGAAGAAAGAAAGCTGTAATTATCGGGAGATATGTAATTTATTACGACATCATATTTTCCATCCTCGGAAATGGGAAAATAAACCTTATCTATGCCGGGATAGTAGGCATTTTCAGAATCAAACTTATCAGATGCGCCGGCAAGCTCTCCGTTGATAAAAACCCTGTATTCGGGATAAACAGTGGGCATAAGAAGAGCATATTCATCATTTGCCGGAACTTTAAAATAAAAATGTAAAGTGAATATGAATCGATTGCCCACTTTGTTTTCGGGAGATTTAAAGGCATGGAAGGAATTTCCCTTTATGGTGGCATGCTCGGGAGTAAATCCGGATGTTTTTGATAAAGCATCGATTTCCTCCGGTGTAAGGATCTCTTTCCTGTAAATCTCCAGGTCTCCCGCAAGATAAGAAACCGAGCCGGTACTTAAGTAGGTGGGGATCAATCCATCGGGGCTGTTACTGATACTTACGGGTGCAGGCTGCAGAAAGAGAGTCACTATATAAAAAACAATGGTGATCGCTATGGGCAATACGGTTGCTATCAATATGGCACGGCTTTTTCTACTCATCTGAATCCCCCTTTTCCGCAAGCTCCTCTGAATTTGCAGGCACTACAAAAGAAACGCTGGTGCCGACTCCGGGAGCGCTTTGAATAACAAGGCCTTTGCCAAAGAGATTCTTAAGTCTTGTATGGATGTTATATATACCGATTCTTGCGGTATCGTGAAGTTCCTCCGTAAGGGAACGGGCCACATGCTCGTCCATTCCGATGCCGTTATCGGAAATATCGATATGGAAATAGTTTCTGTAGGGAATGATTGTTATTGTTATCTTTCCGCCTTCTTTTTGCCCCTTAAAACCATGCTCTATGGCATTTTCCACCAGTGGCTGAATGGTCATGGGAGGAATATAGAATTCCGGAAGAGGATTAGGAAAGTGATAATCGAAGGTAGTATTCTTGTTACGTTCTCTTTCGATGGAAATGTAGGCTTTTGTGAGCTCTATTTCGTTATTTAAAGGAACGGCACCCTTAAGCTGCTGGAAATTAAGCGTATGACGGAGATATTTTGATAAAGAGACCGTCAGATCTTCAGCTGTAAAAGGGTCCTCGTCACATTTCTGTTTAATGAGATCGAGAGTCTTATATAAAAAGTCTGCCTTCATCTGAGTGCACAAAAGGGCGTCGGATGAGTGATTTATTTTCGTAATGGTATCGGAAAGAGATGCTGAAAGCTTCTGAGTCAGCATTATGGATTCGTTATAAAGGTTACTTAAGCGAAGAAGCTGGAAGAACATGTAAACCGGCGTAATATAAAGAAGAGGATTCAAAAAAGGCAATTCTCTTATTCTGAACACAAGATCCACGGTAATGGCAGCTATTATAAGCGAAAGGGAAAAAGCGGAAAAAAAGAAAGCTCTGGATTTTTCCTTTACAAATCTGATGGCCTGGATAATTGAAAGAAGGCTGGTAACCAGATTTAAACTTGCAAGAAAGAAATAAGCCGCCATATTAAGAGAGGGAGGTATCAGCATGGCGGAAAGGGTAGCAACGCCGGAAATGAGAGCCAAAAGGCGATGTGGATCGGTTTTTCTCTTGCCGCTCATATTATGAGCATAGATATTTAATACAAGAGAGGTCATTGCAAAGAATAATAAGAATAAATTGTCCGTTATTACAGTCGGGCGCGTTTCCAAAGCCAGGGTATCGGGACGTACAAAGTAGCTGAAATTGGTGAAAAATGCCATTGAAAAGCAAAAAAGACCAAACCATGTTATATTCAGGGACTTTTTAAAGTTCCTGAATATAACAAAGCAATAAAATCCTGAACCAAGACATGATAAGACGCATAACGACCGTAAAAATATAGTCATTGTATTCTCCGAGATCAAAGGGCTTTTACAAAGTCGCGAATTTCCTTAGAGGGCTCCAGACCATATTCCTTCATGAGGGATTCGCAGTATTTGTCATAATAATCCATTACAGCGGCAGTGGGAAGCTTCTTTCTCTTTAAGGTAAGAAGTTCTTTTAATGCATTTTCCTCATAAAGATCCACATGAAGAATAGCTTCGTAAGAATCAATTGCCGCATCGGTATCGGATTTTTCTTTATATAATTCGCCGGCACGGTAAAGAAGCTGGATATATCTGGTTTCAAGCCAGCCCTTTGTTTCATCCGCCCATTCATAGAAGCGGTTTTCAAGGTAGGGACCCTTGTAGAGCTTTATAAGTTCTTCCACTTCAGCAAGCTGTAAGGTGGTAGGATTTGCCATTTTATTTCTGAATTCGAGATAATCGCACTTGATCCTCGAGGTATTGATGCTGTAATCATCATGATCGCGAACAAGCACATCGGTATAACCGTAATCCACAAGAGTACTTCTTATATAGGTACAGGTTACACGGAAATTGTTGGCAGCCTTATCGAGGTCAACATCGGGCCAAAGAGTGTCTAAGATCATATCTTTGGAGCGTGCACGACCTTCGTTCTGGATCAAGAATGCGAGAAGTTCTTCAGCTTTGGATGTTCTGAAGCGAAGAGGCTCCGAATCCTTGGCTCTCTTAATAGAAAAAGCGCCAAAGCAATTGATCTCAATCTTGTCGTCATCGACTTCATGAGGCTTCTTTAACTTATTCTCCATGGTATCGATCTGTGCGGTGAAATCATCCCTCGAAAGAGGTTTTAAGAGATACCCCGTTGCATGTGCTTTAAAAGCTTCCAATGCGTATTGATTGTAGGCTGTAATGAACACCACCTCAATGTATGGATTATAGTCCATTAATACTTCAGCAAGTTCCAGACCGGACATTCCGGGCATTTCGATGTCGAGGAATGCAATGTCAATCTTGTTGTCTTCACAGAATTTGGCGGCTTCCTGGGGCTTGGTAAATGTCTTTACAAGCTCGAGTCTTGAATCCTGAAGGATAAGACGCTCAAATCTGTTTAAGGCGTTCTGTTCGTCATCTACTGCAATTACTTTAAACATGTCAAAAACCCCCGTAGGCAGATATTTGTATATATTTTACAAAAAATATTTAACGTTTACAATAAATTTCTGAAAAATATTCGAAAGAATATCCAACTATTGCAATACTTCACTGAGGTAAACTGTGATAAAATATATACAGCGCACGTTAATAGACATTTAAATTTCTTGTGCTACAATTTTTCATAGAAAACTTTACTTAAAGGATTTAGAAATGCGGGAAATGGAGTTTAAAATGGAGCGGCCCGGCTTACTTCACGAAGGCGATGAAATTACGGTTTCCGAGGGTCTGCTTCCCAGTAATTACTATTATGTTATCGATCCGGCCCTTGCCATGTCGGGAAATTATCCCTTTACGGAGAGGCTTCTTCAAAGACAAGGCCGGGTAAAAGAAGTACGGGAAACGGAGAGAGGCTTTTACGTAGTAGCCGAGTTTTCCGAAGATTAAAAAGAGAATGATATATTGAAGGGAGATTAAGAAATGAAAACAATTCACACAGACAAAGCACCTGCAGCTATCGGACCTTACTCACAGGGTATTATCTCAGGAGGATTAGTATTCTTTTCCGGCCAGATAGCAATCAATCCTGCTACAGGTGAAATTCTTAATGGGGGTATCGAAGCTCAGACCGACCTTGTATGTAATAACATCGGGGAACTTTTAAAGACTGCCGGCACAAGCTTTGACAAAGTCGTAAAGACATCATGCTTCTTAAAGGACATGGGCGACTTTGGCGCATTCAATGAAGTATATGCAAAGTATTTTACTTCAAAGCCTGCCAGAAGCTGCGTGGCGGTAAAGACATTACCCAAGGATGTTTTATGTGAGATAGAGGTAATAGCCGAAGTCTAAGCATAAGGAGGTTTTATTGAAAAATCCTCACAGATACCGCTTGGTACTCACTTTATCAATCTTAATAGCTATCTTTATGACCGGGGGTACTTTTTTATGGGTGTCTTCGGAACTTAATGATACCATTTACCGTTCAACAGAGGGCTATGTAAAGAACATAGCTTCTGCCAGTGCGGGTATTTTTGAAATGAAGCTGGACGATCAGATGGCTATGTTACGCCATCAGGCCAGCTTTTTTTCGGCTATAAATATGTCCGATACCAAGTCCGTAAAGACTGTTATTACCACTGCCAAGATATCCAAATTCTTTACTGATGTGATCGTTGCGGATAAATATGGCTCATCCTGGGATTATTTCGGAAATTATGTGGGCAATGTATATGATAATGAATATTTCAGAGAAGCCATGGCAGGCAATGAATATCTGTCACGAAAGGCCCATAAGAATATCTGGGGTTATGATGAATTTATAATGAGTGTTCCCATAATGCGCGGCGAAAATGTCGTGGGCGTTGTTATGGGAACTTTTTATCTTGATGATCTTAGCGTTCTTTTGGAGGATGTAAAAATCGAAGGCGGCGCCAGCGCCCTTATGTCAATGCAGGGCGATATCTTCGCCATGTCCTCCAATGTAAATGATGAAGCTTCTTTTAAAGAATATTTCAGTTTCGGAAACGGAATCATAGATGGTGACGGAAATGAAAATGCCGCGGCGGATTATCAGGATCTTTCTGAGTCCGAGAAGGATGCTACCGTAAAGAGATTCCGCGAAGAAAGCGGTAACAGCATCGTGATAATCACTCCCATCGGAGATTATCCCTGGCTTTTGGTGACTGCTGTAAAAGAATCTTCCCTTACGGAGCGGACGGAAGAATTATACAGGATGGTCCTTATTATAGAAGGCGTGAACATATTTGCCTTTGCCATAGTGATCCTTTCTTTGATCGGAGTATTCTTACGTAATATCTCCTTCGAAAAGATGAACGACCGATTTATGCAGGTTAACACTCAAAGCGATACCATCGTATTTGAATATGACTATGTGAGAAATCGTGTGGAATATGGCGGAAATTACAAGAGATTCTTCCCGGGCGGCAAATCCTATGCTCAGGATGAGCATATGTGGGATCTTCTTAATCTGCTTCACCCGGAGGATGTGAATATAAGGGAAGCAATTTTCAACATTCCTTCCAATACGGAAGCTGAAATAAGCGGTGAAGGTCGTTTTAAATGTGCGGACGGTAATTACTACTGGTACAGGATCCACGGTAATATTGTGAGAGGTAGTAACAATCGCCCCGTCAAATTTATCGGAAATATCGTAAATGCAGAGGCTCAGGTCAATGAAGAATTGAGGCTTAAGCAGGCTGCGGAAACGGATCCTTTAACAGGCATATTAAATAAGGGCGCAATGGAAGAGCATACGGATGATATCATCAATGAGTCAAACGGTTCCGAACTCTATGCTCTATACATAATCGATCTTGATAACTTTAAGAAGGTCAATGATACCCTGGGTCATGCCATAGGTGATAAGGTTTTAACCGATGTTGCCCGTAAGATGAGTGTGGTCTTTTCAGAGCAGGACTGTATCGGTCGTATCGGTGGCGATGAATTCAGCGTATTTTTAAAGCTTCAGGGTGCCAATGTTAAGAACGGTAAGAAGATCATCGAAGCCAAAGCAACCACTCTGTGTGAGCAGATCGATGAGGTTTATTCCAACGGTAAGGACGATGTCCATGTATCAGCCAGTATCGGTGTTTCTCTTTATCCTGACCATGGCAGCAGCTTCGGTGAACTTTACAGAAATGCGGACGCGGCTTTATATTCTTCCAAGAATGCCGGTAAGAACCGGTTCACTATGTATAGGGGACAGGAAGGATGAGATGTAAGATAAAATTATAAAGGATGGACCGAAAGCCAAAGCAGGTGAACCTGCTTTGGCTTTTATATATATCGGCGGTGCCACAATAAGCTAGCTTAAGTGGGACACCGCCGGTATATATAAAAGTACCGCCGTTAATACGGCGGCACTTTCGGGACGGAATCATAATAACTGTTTTTTACACTTCGAGTTCGTATTCGAGCCCTAATTTTGATAATGTCTCCGTGAGTTCTCTGTCCCACATTTTTTCATATTCTTTATCTAAACTGAAGGTATCTCTTGCGGTGCCGGTGATTATTCTTAATTCTCCGTTTTCAAAGTGAACGTTCATATAAAGCTGTATGTCTGTTGCGGCTTCATAGGCTGTGCCTCTAAAGGTTTTCTTTATTATTTCTTCAGGCATTTTAAATAAGACCGTAAGCTTTAGCGGCAGGATCTTCCCCTTTATGATCTCCCTTGAGGGATTGCGCATGTTGCTCCAGCAGACAAATTCTTCTATATTTTCTTTTTCATCAAAAAAGTCGGGATTAAGGCGTCCGTCTATCTTAAAGGTTCCGTAGGTTTTCACATTTTCTTCTATCAGATAAAAACCGTCGAATACCTCTGTTGAAAACAACAGACTCATGAATTTTGGAATGTCGTTTATTTTTGCAGATATCATATTACATTACCTTTACCGAAAAGAAGGGATTGAAATAAATAAAGATGATCAAAGCAATCTGCAAAAACAGTATAAGAGGCATGCCGATTACGAATGACATGTGTTTTGTCTTATGACGGAAAAAATACATACCGATTATCGAGCCCACGCTACCACCGATAATGGCAATAGAGAAGAGAGTGGCCTCAGATATTCTGTATGCATGTTTCCTTGCTTTTCTTTTATCGATACCCATGGCAGCGAACCCTGCGAAATTCACTGCCAAGAGGTAGATCGCGATAATCAGAGATGTTTCCATTTGGTTTATTTATTAAGCTCCTGCATTTTCTTTGCGCGAACCAAAGTGGAAAGACCGAAGAGGTTAATGAAGCCTTCAGCATCGTGGTGATCGTAAAGATCGCCGGTGGTAAAGGATGCAATGCTTTCATTGTAAAGTGAGTAAGGTGATGTGGTACCGGCCTTGATGATATTGCCCTTGTAAAGCTTGAACTTTACTTCACCTGTTACATACTGCTGAGTGGATTCGATGAATGCCTGGGCAGCTTCGCGTAAAGGTGAGAACCATTTACCTTCATATACGATCTGAGCAAATTTGTTGCCCATTTCTTCTTTTTCACGTAAGGTTTCGCGGTCGAGAATAAGCTCTTCCAGCTGCTGGTGTGCTTCGTAAAGAATGGTTCCGCCGGGTGTTTCATAAACGCCGCGGGACTTCATGCCTACAACGCGGTTTTCAACGATATCGATAATGCCGATGCCGTGCTTGCCGCCAAGTGCATTTAAGTCAGTGATGATCTCTGAAACCTTCTTCTTAACACCGTTGATGGCAGTGGGTACGCCCTTCTCAAAGCTTATTGTAACATATTCTTCTTCATCGGGGGCATTTTTAGGTGTATTTCCCAAAACTAATAAGTGTTCATAGTTAGGTTCCTGTGAGGGATCTTCAAGCTCAAGACCTTCATGGCTGATATGCCATAAGTTACGGTCGCGGGAATAGGAATTGTCAGCAGAGAAGGGAAGGTCGATGCCGTGAGCCTTACAGTATTCGATTTCTGATTCACGGGAGTCGAGAGTCCATTTTTCATTTCTCCAAGCTGCGATGATCTTCAGATCGGGAGCGAGAGCCTTGATGCCAAGTTCAAAACGGATCTGGTCGTTACCCTTACCGGTAGCGCCGTGACAGATTGCGGTTGCGCCTTCTTTTCTTGCGATTTCCACAAGCTTCTTGGCAATTACGGGACGAGCCATTGATGTACCGAGTAAGTACTTATTTTCATAAACTGCATGAGCCTGTACGCAGGGTACGATGTATTCGTCGCAGAACTCATCTACAACGTTTTCTATATAAAGCTTTTCCGCACCGCAGTACTTTGCTCTTTCGTGAAGACCGTCCAGTTCTTCGCCCTGGCCGCAGTCAACGCAGACACATACTACTTCGTAGTCGAAGTTTTCTTTTAACCAGGGGATGATTGCGGTGGTATCTAAACCGCCGGAGTAAGCAAGTATAACTTTTTCCTTCATTTTTTTGTCCTCCATTTTTTAAATCCTGGGATTACTATACAACGCATAAATATTAATTGCAAGTACAAGAAAATGCATAAAAATTAAAATTATATGTATAAAATTCACAAAAACGCCTTTTTTCTATTGATATTTATGCAGAGCGAGTTTATAGTTTCCTTATGTTTAATAAATATGCAAAGGAGGATTTCCATGAGCGACATAATTATTCGCCCCATGAATATTGAAGATTACGACGGTGTTTTTTCTTTATGGAATACCATTCAGGGATTTGCCATAAGAAGCATCGACGATTCAAGAGAAGGAGTGGCGCTCTTTATAAGAAGAAATCCCGACACCAGCGTTGTGGCTGAGTATGAAGGCAAGATCGTGGGAGCGATCCTTTGCGGACATGACGGAAGAAGAGGATGCCTCTATCACGTATGCGTGCATAAAGATTACAGAAGACACGGCATCGGAAAGGCCATGGTGGTCTACTGTATGGAAGCACTTAAAAGAGAACATATTAATAAGGTATCTTTGATTGCGTTTACCAAGAATGATGTTGGGAATGCCTTTTGGAAAAGCATCGGCTGGACTAAGAGAGACGACCTTAATTATTATGACTTCACTATAAATAAAGAAAATATCATCGCATTTACCAAGGTAGAATAAGAGGAGATAAGCATGAAGATTATAGAAGGCGGAGTTACGGCTCCCAAAGGATTTATGGCAGCAAGCGTTGCCGCAGGTATTAAATATGAAAACAGGGAAGACATGGCAATGATCTATTCGGAGGCTCCCTGTACTTCCTACGGTGTATATACAAAAAATATCGTAAAGGCAGCTCCGGTAGTATTTGATAAGAAGGTTACGGATTCGGATAATTCCGTACGCGCCGTAGTTGTTAACGCGGGTATCGCCAATGCCTGCACCGGTAAAAAAGGCATGGAATATTGTGAAATGGAAGCTTTGGCAGTGGCTGAATCATTGATGTTAAGCCCCAAGTCAATCCTGCTTTGCTCCACCGGCGTTATCGGAAAACAGCTTCCCATGGATAAGATCGTGGCAGGAATAAAGAAAATGTCCCACAATCTCCATGAAGGCACAGAAGCCGGTACCAAGGCTTCGAAAGCCATCATGACCACCGATACCGTCAATAAGGAAGTTGCTGTTTCTTTTGAAATTGACGGGCATACCGTGACAATGGGCGGCATGAGCAAGGGTTCCGGCATGATCCATCCCGATATGTGCACCATGCTCGGCTTTGTTACAACGGACTGCGCAATATCAAAAGAAATGCTTAAAAAGGCCCTTACCACCGATGTGGAAGATACCTTTAACATGATTTCCGTGGACGGTGATACATCCACCAATGATTCACTTATAGTCCTTGCCAATGCTACTGCAGGCAACCCGATCATTGATAGCGAGGGAGAGAATTTTAACAAATTCCTGGAGGCCCTTCACTATATAAATGAAACTTTAGCCAAAAAAATGGCGGCAGACGGAGAGGGAGCTACCGCCCTTTTGGAGGTTAAAGTATTCAATGCTCTCACAAAAGAACAGGCAAAGATACTGGCAAAATCCGTTGCATGTTCAAGCCTTGTCAAGACAGCGGTCTATGGACATGATGCCAACTGGGGACGTATCATGTGCGCTCTCGGTTATTCGGGCGCAGATTTCAAGCCCGAGGACGTGACCATTCATTATGAATCCGAATTCGGTAAGATCCTGGTTTGTGAGAAGGGTTCCGACGTGGATTTCTCTGAAGAAGATGCTACCAAAATCCTTTCTTCGGAGGCAGTTACATTTTTGATCGATTTAAATATGGGAAGCGCCGAAGCTACCGCGTGGGGCTGCGATCTTACTCATGAATATGTTTCTATAAATGCAGATTACAGGAGTTAAAGATATGGAAAAGCTTGAAATGGATGAAGTACTTAAAAAAGCGGAAGTGCTGATCGAAGCACTCCCCTATATACAGAAATTCAATCGTAAGATCATCGTGGTAAAGTACGGTGGTTCAGCCATGACCAATCCAGAACTTCAGAAGAACGTGATAAAAGATGTGACGCTTCTTAAGCTTGTAGGCTTTAAGCCCATCATCGTTCACGGCGGCGGCAAGGAGATCAGCCGCTGGATCGAAAAGGTCGGAAAAGAACCTGAATTCGTAAACGGATTTCGTGTAACAGATGCCGAAACCATGGAAATTGCCGAAATGGTTCTCGGTAAAGTCAATAAATCCCTTGTTGCCATGGTACAGGAGCTGGGTGTAAATGCCGTAGGTATCAGCGGTAAGGACGGAGGCCTCCTTAAATGCGAAAAGAAATATTCGGACGGTAAGGACATAGGCTATGTAGGAAATATTATCGGAGTTGACCCGTCAATATTGCTTGATCTTCTTGAAAAGGATTTTCTTCCCATCGTATCACCCATCGGTGTGGATGAAAACTTCACTACCTATAATATCAATGCGGATGATGCCGCATGTGCCATTGCAAAGGCGGTCAAAGCTGAAAAGCTTGCTTTTCTTTCCGATGTTGAGGGCGTATACAAGGACTTTAATGATAAATCTTCTTTTATCTCCAATTTGACAACAAAAGAAGCGGAAGCTCTCATCGGCAGCGGAGTTATCGGCGGCGGCATGCTTCCTAAGCTACAGAATTGTACAGATGCCGTAAAAGAAGGCGTTAACAGAGTCCATATCTTAGACGGACGTATTCCTCACTGCCTTTTACTTGAAATATTCACCAATAACGGTATCGGAACCTGTTTCCACGAATAGGAGCTAATATGAAAGAAATCATCAACGAAGCAGAATCAGTGCTTCTTCATACTTATAATCGATATCAGATAGTATTCGATCATGGCGAAGGTCTGTATCTTTATGACAAAGAAGGAAAGAAATATCTTGATTTCATGGCAGGTATTTCCGTTCATGCCTTCGGTCATTGCAATAAAGAATTAAAAGATGCCATGAAGGCTCAGATCGATAAGATGATCCATGTATCCAATTATTACTACAATGAGCCTGCGGTGGAAGCTGCCAAAAAGCTTGTACATGCCACCGGCCTTTCCAAAGTGTTCTTTACAAACAGCGGCGCAGAGGCTGTAGAAGGCGCAATCAAGGCTGCAAGGAAATATCACTATCTTAAAACCGGTAAGGCGGATGGTGAGATCATTGCCATGGAACATTCTTTTCACGGACGTACCATGGGTTCCCTTTCCGTTACCGGAAATCCCCACTACCGTGAGGCCTTTGAACCCGGCATCGGCAATGTGAAATTTGCTAAAATGAACGATCTTGAATCTGTAAAGGCTCTTGTTAATGAAAAGACCTGCGCGGTTATCTTCGAGACTCTTCAGGGAGAAGGCGGCATATATCCCGCAACCGACGAATTCATAAAGGGTGTCAGGGCTCTTTGCGATGAAAAAGATATCCTTCTTATTCTTGATGAGATTCAGTGCGGCATGGGAAGAACCGGCTACATGTTCTTTTATCAGAAGTTTGGCATAAAGCCCGATATAGTGACGGTCGCCAAGGCTCTCGGCTGCGGTGTGCCCATCGGAGCTTTCGTATTAAATGAGAAGGTTTCGGAAAATTCCTTAAAGGCCGGGGACCACGGAACCACCTATGGCGGGAACCCCTTTGCGACGGCGGCTGCCAACAAAGTGCTTGAATTATTTGACCAAACTAATATAATTAAGAATGTTAAAGAAGTGGGAGATTATCTTTATGAGAAGCTTGAAGAATTAAAGAATCTCTCCGATAAAATCGTTGATCACAGGGGCATAGGACTGATACAGGGACTTGAATTTTCTGAGCCCGTCGGCCCCATTATCAATAAAGCTTTGGAGAATAATCTGGTACTTATCAATGCCGGCAGCAATATTATCCGTTTTGTGCCGCCGCTTATCATTTCAAAAGAAGACGTAGATACCATGATTAAGATCCTGAGCCGATGCATTTGAGTTTAGGTAGGGTTTATGTCTATAAAGAAAAGAATTTTCATAGTTTTTCTAATTGCGGTCTTTATAATCGGTACTTTTTATGCAGGTACCATGAGTAATCGGGAGGCTGAAGAAAATAACAGCCTTTCCCGTTTTCAGACCGAGACCGTGAATCTCTGGTATGCCGACGATTCACTTACGGATCTTTTCACCAATGCCTCCGTGGCATTTCATGAAAAGAATCCTGATGTGCGAGTTATTCCGACTCTTATAACCGGCGGCGAATTCCTTGAAGCGATCAATGAAGCCTCCATTGCCAATGAAGGTTTTCCCGATATATATGTATTGACCAATGATTCTCTGGAAAAAGCATATTTGTCAGGTCTTGCATCGGTGGTGGACAGAAAAGGGCTGGTAATTAACAACGTAAATTTCCCTGACGGCGCCATTAATGCGGTAACCTATGACGGCGATAAGATCGCATATCCCTTATATTTTGAAACAAGTGTCTTGGTATATAACATCGATTATCTTAAGGACTGGGCCGAGAAGGTCAATGCCGGTGAATCCAACATGGATGGCGAAATGTCCGAAGAAGAAATGGATATTATTGAAAATGAAGGCGCGGGCGTTGCGGTAAATGATGAAAATGCCGGTGCGGTGGTCCATGAAGGGGATGTAATGTATGAAGACGGTATCCCCAAGAATTTCCAGGATATTTTAAGTCTTGCTCAGGAATATGATACTCCCGAAGGCGTGGAAGGTATTATCAAATGGGATGTATATGATATTTTCTATAATTATTTCTTTGTAGGTAATTATTTAAATGTCGGCGGTGAGACCGGAGATGATGTAAGCAATATCGACATTGCCAACAATAACAGCGTGGCTTGCATGCAGATGTATCAGTCACTCCATGAATTCTTCTCGATTGATGCGGAAAGCGCCGACTACAACAGTGTAGTGCAGGATTTCATAGACGGAAAATACGTATTCTCCATTGTAACAAGTGATGCCATCAAGACTCTGGCAGATGCCAAGGCAGAGATGGAAGAAGAAGCTAAAGCGAAGGCTGTTACACAGGCAGAAAATGCCGAAGGCGAAGAATCGGAAGAAGCAGAAGGATCTGAAGGGGAAACAGTTGAAGAACCTGTAAGAACATTAAATTACGGATTCGCCCTCATGCCCGATGTCAATGAAGAGCTTAAATCACGTTCTCTTTCCGTTACGGACTGTCTTGTAATAAACGGATATTCCGAAAAGAAAGAAGGAGCAAAAGCTTTTGCGGAATTTTTAAGTATAGATTACGCGGATCAGATCTATCCCAGAGCAGGAAAGCTCGCAGCATCTCTTGATGCGGGATATACCGATGATGCCTTCACTACTTTCCAGGGTGAATATGCAAAGTCCATACCTCTTTCAAAGATCGTGGAAGCAAGTAACCTCTGGGTTCAGATCGAACTGGTATTTAAAGAAGTATGGGACGGAGCCGATGTAAAAACGGAATTAAGTCACCTGCAGAACCAGCTGGATCTTCAGATCAACAGAGAAGCAAAAAGTACAGAATAATTTTAACCCGGCATAGTCCGGGTTTTATTTTTAGAATTTCTTTAGTATTGAAAATCTTCAAGCCTTAAGCTACTATAGTTTTGTCAATGTAATCTCCGGAACGGAGATCTATGAATAATAATCTATCGAATCGGCATGAGAAAAAAGTCGGATATAAGGGAAAAACCGGATTTTTCTTTTATTGTGCCCTGATTTTTCTTTCCATGGCCTTATCGGCCTGCGATACCCAAAGCGAATTTTTATATGAAACAGATCCTCCCGTGGAAGAAGTCTTAACTTTAGATTCAGAAGATTCTTTTTCGGAAAAGACAGAAGATCCCCAAGAATATATATATGTTTATGTGGGAGGGCATGTAAGAGAAAAGGGCATTTATGTGCTTGAAAAGGGGAGCAGAGTATGCGATGCCATCAATGCGGCGGGAGGCACCGACAGGAACTTTGATATGCTTAATCTTAATCCGGCAGCAGAGCTTTATGACGGAGAGAAGCTTATGGTGATGGAAAAAGAAGAACTTTCGGATGAAATTCTGATAGGTCCGGCGGGGGAAGGTGTGGAAAATAATGAAACACTAGGTTTACATAACAATACCGTAAATATAAATACAGCTTCAATTGAAATACTTAAGACCATTCCGGGAATCGGCGATGTGAGAGCAAAAGCAATTATAGATCATCGGGAAAAGAAGGGACAGTTTAAAAGTATTGATGATATCAAAAAAGTATCCGGCATAAAGGATGGCACCTTTGAAAAGATTAAAGACTATATTTCAGTGGATTAAAAGAAATGCCCACAGGCCCCTCTTGGGAGTTTTCCTAGTGACACTTTTTGTAAGTCTTATTTTTGCAGAAGCTTTTACTGAAAAGCTTAAAAACACTCCTTTGCCGGATTCATCTTTGGTTAATATAAGGGGCAGAATAAGGGATCTTCAATATGGTGAAGGCGACATGATCAAATATGTGGTCATAGGAGAATGGAAATGTTATGTAAACAATATTTCCATGGCCGATGCTTTCAAAACAGGTGACATTGTTCTGATTAAAGGGACTGAAACGCCCATAGCTCCACCTGAAAATCCCGGTGATTTTGATTCTTTTAAATATGAATTGTCAAAAGGCATAAGGCATATTGTTTTTACTGAATCGGCGGAAGTATTAAAGCCTTCTACATTTAATATAGTAAGTCATTTTGAAATACTGAACCACAAGATGTCGGAAGCCCTAATAAAGAAGGCTCCTGTATCGGGCAGTACCGTAAGCACGATCCTGCTGGGAGATAAAAGAAATCTTCCCGAAAACCGAAAGGATTTATTTTCCTATGTTTCACTTTCTTTTTTCCTGGTCATAAGCGGTTTGCATGTGTCTTTCCTGAGTGCTTTATTATTGAAGTTATTAAAAAGCATTACAGGTTCCTGCAAAGTGAGCCTTATCATGACGGTGGTCCTTATAATACTTTACGGACTTCTCACGGGCTTTACGGTTTCTGTTAAAAGAGCCGTTATTATGTATTTGATAAGAGCACTTGCGGAGTTCTTAAATAAAAACTATGATACCATGTCAGCGCTTTCTTTTGCGGGGACACTGGAGCTTATTTCAAATCCCTTTTCGGTTTATTCGATATCTTTTATTTATTCTTACTCTGCCGTATTTATCATTGCTTTTTTTTATTCCTATGTGCAGCCCGATATTCCAAAAGAATATTTCCGTAACAGGCTTTTTTTACTGTTACGATTGCCTCTGTTCATGATGTTATTTATGCCGGCTGTTTCATTGCTTTTGTCCTCAGAATTTTCTTTTGCGGGGATGCTTATAAATATAATATTGTCATTTATTACCATGCCGCTTTTGATACTCGGCATTGTGTTACTTATATTAAGCAATCTGAATCTTACGGGGCTTACTTTATATTTTGATTTTATTGAGGGACTTCTTATTAAATTGATCGATGCAATGTGCCTCGCGGGAAGCAAATTAAATATTCTTCGCACAACGGGAATGCCCGGTATTATTAATATTATTCTATATTCCTTCACCGCATTTATGGCAGTATTAATGCTTAAAAAGCGATTCCTGCGGCTCTCTTTACTCATTATGGCAGTGAGCCTTAACCTGCTTACTCACAGGTTTTTTATGGGACCAGTCATCACGTTCTTAAGTGTCGGCCAGGGGGATTCCTGCGTGATACAAACGGGGAAGAGAAGTGCTTTGATCATAGATACAGGATCGACTTCCAAGAAGAAACCGGGAGAGTATATTTTGATCCCATATTTAAAATATCGCGGAATCGATACAATAGAAAAAGTGTTTTTATCCCACGGCGACATGGATCATGTGGGAGGAGTGCTTGAACTCATCGGTAAGGATTATTCAGGCATAGATATAAAAGAAATTATCTTTCCCGATGTGGGATTTAATGAAGCTTTTAATGATATAAGCGAAGTCTCCAAAGAAAAAGGAATTAGAATCAGGAAAATACACAGGGGAGATAGTTTACATAACAATAGATTTAATATAGAATGCCTGTGGCCTGAGAAAAGTAAAATAGAAACATGTAACGATAATTCTATGGTGCTGTTAGTTAACATAACAAAGGATACAAAAGTCCTGTTTACAGGGGATATAGGCGCTGAGGCGGAAGCAGGGCTTAAGCTATCATATATAAATGGCATCGACATATTGAAGGTAGCGCATCATGGTTCAAAGTATTCGACATCGGAAGAATTTTTAGAGAGGATAAAGCCTGAGATCGCTGTTATTTCCTGCGGAGTAAATAATTACGGGCATCCTGCAAAAGAAACCCTGCAAAGGCTGCAGGGTTTCACGGAAGATATTTTTATTACCAAAGATAAAGGTGCTTTAGTTTTTCATATAAACGATCAGCGCTTTTTTACCGGTACACGGAAGCTTGGTACCACTTCCGAAGCGGGGGATGTGTGAATTGCCTGATCGTCAAAGAAAATATTGGCGCCAAAAGCTTCAAGAAAATCTTTCTTTTGCACACCGCCTAAAAAGAAGGCTTCGTCGATACGCACATTCCAGGCTCTCAGGGTTCTTATTACACGTTCGTGAGCGGGAGCGGAGCGGGCCGTGACCAAGGCTGTTCTTATGGGAGAATCCTCCTCGGGGAATTTCTCCTGGATATCCGAAATGGCCTTTAAAAAGTTGGCGAAGGGTCCCTTCGGAAGAGGATTATTTGCATTTATCCGCTCATTTTCCTCAAAAGCTTCAAGGCCCTTTTCCTGATATATCAGCTCGGATTCGTCAGTGAAAAGTACTGCATCGCCGTCGAAGGCGATCCGTATCTTGTCTATGTCATCGCAGGGACTGTAGGATTTATCGGAATCATTACAGATGATACCGGCTGCAATACCTGAATTAATGGCTTCCTGCACATCATCTTCGTAAGCGGAGAGAAAGAGATCCGTGTGAAAAGCATTCAGGTAGGGAGCAAGGCTTCCTCCGCTTGCAAGCACCGCTCTTGTGATATCAAGATTATAGTGTTTTATGGAATTAAATACTCTTAAGGAAGTGTCGGCGCTGTTTCGCGACATTATTATGACTTCGATGGAATGTGAATCATTTAAGAGTTTATTAAGTGAAAGAAGAGCTTTTATAAGGGAAAAGCCGGGGCCGGGATTCAGTACATCGTTCTCATGCTGTATCTGATAATCCCTGTAGGCTTTGACTCCTTCTTTTTCAAAAATATCATTTTCTTTTCTTAAATCAAAAAGAGCTCGTGAAGATACTCCTATAACAAGCTTGTTTACAAGATCATAAGCCATGATTGCCTCCTTCGGCAGGCTATCTTAAGCGATTTGTCTCGTATTTAGCCTGCAATGTGAGATAGTTCATAATGTCTTCGTAGCACTGATCCAAATCTGCCGAACGCATTTCGAAATCAAGGGCGATGGAGATGGTCTTGATCATGTCGGAAGTAAGACGCATTCTCATGCCGGATAGGATCAGGGCCTTTTCACCAAAGGTCTCAGCATCAAGGAATTCCATCACTCCGGGGTCCACTGCATTTTCCGCAAGTTCAAAGCGATATTCCTGAGTGGCATTGGGATATTTACCCTTATCAACTGCACTTAAAAACATGCTTAAGGGACGGGCATATACAAGGCCTTCACCGTAAAGCGCCTGGTATATCACCAGTGTTTCGCCGGTTTCAGAGTGTTCTGCAAGAGTGATTATTTTGTAGTAATTACCTTTGAAGTGTTTGTAGATTTCATTGGGTTTTGGATTTCTAAGCATTTTTCTCCTTTAGGAAAAAGAAACCTCTGCCGTAAAAAATTCCATATCCTCTGTGATTTCCAGGAGATTTTCCCGGAGAGCTTCTTTTTCATTTTCATTTAGATTTGTATATGAGGGGAGATGTATCCTTATGATGGTATCTATGGAATCATCCCCGTAACAGCTTTTTGTAACAGTGATACCGCAGTTTTTAAGACCTTCGCTTTTAAGATAATCACTGAGCTCAGCTTTTAATAAACTTTCTTTTGCATCAAGGGATCTGAGATCGCCTTTATCCTTCCCATAGGCTCTTACGTTAAAAAGTAATACGATAGCCAGAATGATTATGAGTGAGAAGAGTATGTAAAACATTGCATTCTTTTTAGTGTTCATGGGTGCCTCCTTAAGTTTTTGCTTCTTACAAGGATAATGTATCAGAGGCATTGTCCCATAAATGGGACTTATGATGAACAGGATACTATCAGCACTTCCACGCTCAATATATCCGTGAGATTTCCGGCTTTAATATCTTCGTCGGCCTGAGCACAGGCTTCTAAGCATTTCTTCAGGTCATCCATTGTGAACTTACGGACGGAATCCTGCAGCCTTCGCACCACCCAGTCCTTAAGGCCTGTTTTTTCGGCGATGCGCTGAAGGGAATAGTTCTTTATCATGCAGTCTTTAACGGTAAGCATCTGAGTATACTGGCGTGATAAAAGAGCAAGTATGGCAAACGGGGATTCTCTAAGGGCAAGAAGATCGTAATAAAGCTTCAATGCTTCTTTTTGCCTGTGATTACCGATGGCGGCAATCATATCAAAGATCTTTCCCGTTATCTGATGCGTGGAAAGGGCATCTATATCATTGACGGTGATCTCTTTTTTATCAAGAGCGTAGGATGCAAGCTTATCAAGCTCATTTTTAAGAAGCGTCATTTCATGGCCGACTTCCGACACAAAATACATGGCCGCATCCGGAGAAATCCTTGTATCGAGGGACTTTAAATAATTTATGCACCAGCGGGCGAGCTGGTTCTCGTCATCGATGATCTTGAATTCTTCCGTAAGTCCCGCCTTGGAAACAGCCTTAAAAAGCTTCGAGCGCTTATCGACCTTTTCTTCTGCGAAAATAAGAATGGAAGGAGTCTCCGACTGCGAATTGATGGTATCAATTAGAGTGCCGAATTTACCGGAAGCTTTTTCCGTATCTTCATCACCGTCGGATTCAGCACCGGCTTTCGCGAAAAAACCGGTGTTCTCAGCGATTATTACGCGGTATTCAGCCATAAAGGGCATGGTATCAAGAAGTCCTGCAAGCTCGTTCGGATCCGTCAGGGAACCTTCAAAATATGAGAAGTTTAAATTGTCGCCGGGAGCGGTGAGAGCGGTTTTGAGAGCAGTTTTATAATAGTTACGAAGGTATGCTTCGTCGCCGTAGATCAAATAGATCCTTTTATAATCTTTTTCTTTTAAGCTGTCTGTAATCTGTCCCATTTAAAAATCCACTCCTGAATAAATTCATTTTAATGTATGCATCTAAAAGTCACAAGGGCATTTCTTGACTTATTTTTTTTAAAAGAATAACATGAACCATAGAGCTCATGGATCGGATGATCGCATGGCAATAAGGGAGGAATTTATGAAGTTATTATCTGTTGCGATTCCCTGCTACAATTCGGCTTCTTATATGGAGCACTGCGTTGAGACGCTCCTTACCGGCGGTGACAGGGTTGAAATAATAATTGTTGATGACGGTTCCGTTAAGGATAATACCGCTGAGATCGGAGACAGACTGGCACGCCAACACGAAGGAATCGTAAAATGTGTGCATCAGGAAAACGGCGGTCACGGTGAAGCCGTAAATACAGGTCTTAAAAATGCCACCGGACGTTATTTTAAGGTGGTGGATTCTGATGACTGGGTCAATGAAGAAGCATTTCAGAAGGTTTTGAATAAGCTTTCCGAATATGATTCCGACGATCATGAGATCGATGCGCTTTTTTCCAACTACGTCTATGAGAAAGAAGGTGCCATTCACAAGCATATAGTGCAGTACAGGGACTGCCTTCCCGTAAACCGCGAGTTTACATGGGATGAGATAGGGCATTTCAAAAAGGGACAGTATATATTAATGCATTCCGTAATATTCAGGACCCAAATGCTTCGTGATTGTAAGCTTGAACTTCCAAAGCATACCTTCTATGTGGACAATTTATATGTATTTGTGCCCCTTCCCTATGTAAAGAAAATGTACTATCTTGACGTGGATTTCTACCGCTATTTCATCGGTCGTGACGATCAGTCCGTCAATGAAAAGGTCATGATCGGAAGGATCGACCAGCAGACAAGAGTAAACAGGCTTATGTTTGACTATTTCAGCGATTACTTAAGATCCGGTAAGAGCAATAAGAAGCTTGATAAATATATGTATAACTATCTTGAGATCATTTCCGTTGTATCATCCATCCTCACTATCCTGGAAGGCTCAGATGAATACCTTGGTAAAAAGAAAGAACTTTGGGATTATTTTAAAGAAAAAGATCCTGTTCTTTTTAAGAAGTTAAGATTTTCGGCTCTCGGTATCTGCATGAATTTTAAGACAAAGTTTGGCTTTTTCATCGATAAAGCAGGCTATTCCATAGCGCGAAAGATTTTTAACTTCAACTAAGAAAAAAGAAAGCTACGCTTTCTTTTTTCGCCCGATAATCGACTCGATCGATTATATTCCGCTATAATTTTTGTAAAACAAAAGGTTGTCCCAATCGGACAACCTTTTTCCTTATATATACCTTTGTGTTTTAGCAGATCTCTTTTCCATGTTGAAACCGAAAGCGGGATGCTCTTTAAAATATCCCTGCAATTCTTTGTTATAAACCATAATCGCCATGAGCCCTGCCATTAAGAATGCGGTAAATACATCAAATGTGGAATGCTGCTTAATAAACATGGTACTGAGTATTATGGACACGGAGGTTAAAAGGGATACGTTCCTGACAAGACCTTTGTGCTTTAAATTCTTTGTGTTAAGGATGCACAGGTGACAACCGATGGAGTTGTACACGTGGATACTGGGCCACAGATTTGTGGGGGTATCGGCTCTGTAAATTGCCTTAACAAGTCGGAGACACATATTGTCCTCGGTAAGGTTCCTGGGACGCAGATTGTGACCGTTGGGGAAGAAGGTTGATACAAGCAAAAATACGGTCATTCCCGTCATAAGGAATATGAGAGATTTGTCATATGCTTCTTTATCCTTTAAAAATGCAATCCCCACCGCCATGAATACGTATAAGAACCATATATAATACGGAATTACAAAATATTCACAGAAAGGAATCTTGTTATCAAGCTTGGTGTGAATAATGGTGTAAGACGAAGGCACTCTTGATTCCAGCAAAAAGAACCATGTGAGATAGACTGCCGTATAGATCAGTACAGGTAAACCATGCTTATACTTGTTCCAAAACTTTTTCATGTTACTCCCTCTAAACTAGTACAAAAACCTGAGCCTTTTAGGAAGAACCGCAACTTTTATGCGTCCGGACTTAGCATATACCTCCCCGTCCGTATGTACATAAAGGGGTTTTTCCGTCTCTACTTCAAAACTCTTTACTTTAAACATATGAACATGTTTATCTTTAGTATGGCGACCGTTCATTGCCTGGGGTAAAAGTCTTATGACATCCCAGGGCTCGATATCGCCTACAGCTAAAACATCGATCAGACCGTCATCGCAGGATGCATCCGGTGCAAATTTAAATCCACCGCCTTCATATTTGGTATTCATGCCTACGATAAACCGGCTCTTTTTAAAGAAAACCTCTGCGCCGTCATCAAGCAGTAATCTTGTCTCATGTAAATCCTTGGAGAAGATGAGCCTGATACCGACAAATGTATAAATAAGCTTTCCGAGGCCAAATCTGTTAAGAAAATTCTTGGCTTTAGACTTCATGGCTCCCGCGCATACCGCCGCATCATAACCGATGCCTGTGGAAACCGCAAAGAGGCGGGTCTTCGGAATTTCTTTTTTTGCTTCAAATATATTTTCGTATGTAAGTTCACCGATATCTATAAGTCTCGGTATCTTAACCGAAAGAATATGCTTAAGGGATACTATGGGATCGTCGGAATATTCAAAGCTTTTTGCAAAATCGTTGCCGGATCCGGTGGGTATATATCCAACGTTGATCCTTGAAAAATCGACGATACCCTGAAGTGCTTCATCGAGAGTTCCGTCACCGCCCATGATGATGAGGTTAAGTGGAGCAGCCCCCTCTAAGTATTCTCCGCATATCTCTTTTACAAGTTCCTGTACATGTCCTTCTCTTTCGGAAAAAGAAACTCTGTAAGTGATCCTGTTTACTTTTAAATATTCTTCAACCTTTTTCCAGACCAAAAGACCCTTGCCGGATCTTGATGCCGGATTAACCAAAAAATAGTACATAACTCCCTCCAAATATCATTACCCTAGTCAAAAGTTTAACACAATTTATGCTTCCGTAAATTGTGAATTTTCACAACTTATTTGGCTTTTGGTTGGGAAAAAACCTAAATTTACCGAAGTTATGTTTAATAATTATGCTTAAAACATGTTGCAATTATGCTTTCTTATGTTATAATCATAGCAATTTAGCACTCTAAAGAGATAAAGGAGAGGAAACATGTATTCATTTGACGAAATCAAGAACGTTGACCCTGAAATTGCTGAAGCCATTGTGAATGAACAGCAAAGACAGAACGACCACATCGAGCTTATCGCTTCCGAAAACTGGGTAAGTAAAGCTGTTATGGCAGCCATGGGAAGCCCCCTTACCAACAAGTATGCAGAAGGTTATCCCGGTAAGAGATACTACGGCGGATGCGAATGTGTGGATGTAGTAGAAAATCTTGCGATTGAGAGAGCTAAAAAGCTCTTCGGCTGTGAATATGCCAACGTACAGCCTCATTCAGGCGCTCAGGCCAATATGGCTGTTCAGTTCGCTATCTTAAATCCCGGCGATACTGTAATGGGTATGAACTTAGATCACGGCGGACATTTAACACACGGCAGCCCGGTAAATATGTCCGGTAAGTATTTCAATATCGTACCTTACGGTGTTAATGATGACGGTTTCCTCGATTATGATAAGATGTACGATCTTGCCATGGAGCACAAGCCCAAGCTTATTATTGCCGGTGCTTCCGCTTACGCAAGAGCGATCGACTTTAAGAAATTCAGAAAGGCAGCAGACGATTGCGGCGCAGTTCTCATGGTAGATATGGCACATATCGCAGGTCTTGTTGCTGCAGGACTTCACGAAAGCCCCATCGGTATTGCCGATGTAGTAACCACCACAACCCACAAGACCTTAAGAGGACCCCGTGGCGGTCTTATCCTTTGCAATAATGATGTTAATGAAAAATTCAACTTCAACAAGGCAATCTTCCCCGGTATTCAGGGCGGACCTCTTGAACATGTTATTGCAGGTAAGGCAGTCTGCTTTAAAGAAGCTCTCTCTCCTGAATTTAAGGTATATCAGCAGAATATCATTAACAATGCACAGGCTCTTTGCAAGGGTCTTATGTCCAGAGGCGTCAAGATCGTATCCGGCGGTACGGATAACCACTTAATGCTTGTAGATCTTACCAACTACGGTCTTACCGGTAAAGAGGTTGAGAAGTGGCTTGATGCTACTCATATCACAGCCAACAAGAATACCATCCCCAACGATCCCAAGTCTCCCTTCGTTACCAGCGGTATCAGACTCGGAACTCCCGCAGTTACAACCCGTGGCATGAACGAAGCAGATATGGATGTTATCGCTGACTGCATCGCAAGCGTAATCAAGGGTGGCGAAGCTGCTATTGAAGCAACCAAGGCAAGAGTAATCGAACTTACCAGGAAATATCCTTTGATCTAGTTAAATTTTTAAGGGTCGGCCCAAAAGGCCGGCCCTTTCTGTTTTTTAACGAGAGACTTAAAACAGCGGATTTTTGACAGCGTTGTAACATTTATACAAAAAGCAAAATACAGACTTATGGAAAATAGTGAAGAATTTAGTTGATTAAAGTGTAGAAGTCTGATACAATTTCTTTCAGTCACGGACAACCGTACGCGAGGGAAACACAAAATGGAATCAACAAATTACTACGTTGTAAAGAAGAAAGCTGTTCCCGAAGTACTCTTAAATGTGGTTGAGGCAAAGAAGCTTCTTGAGACCAGCAAGGCGCTTACTATCCAGGAAGCCACCGACAGAGTTGGAATCAGCAGATCTTCTTTTTACAAATACAAAGACGACATATTCGAATTTCACGATAATTCTCAGGGCACGACCATCACGCTGACTCTTCAGATCGATGATGAGCCCGGTCTTTTGTCGGACGTTCTAAAGATAATCGCAAAGGCGGATGCCAACATACTTACGATACATCAGAGTATCCCCATAAACGGCACCGCATCTTTGTCACTGAGCATTCAGATTCTTGAAAATACCCGGGACATATCAGAAATGATCAATTCACTGGAAGAAAGTAACGGTGTGCATTCAGTCAAATTAATAGCAAAAGAATAAGCATTTAGGAGGTTTTTATGATAAACGTCGGAGTTTTTGGATACGGAACAGTAGGTTCAGGTGTTGTGGAGGTGTTGACAGAGAACGCTTCTTTGATCGAAAGAAAAGTAGGGGATAAGGTAAACGTTAAGTGGATCCTTGACTTAAGAGATTTCCCCGGCGATAAGCACGAAAAGAAGATCACACATGATGTTAAAGATATTTTAAACGATCCCGAAGTCAAGGTTATCTGCGAAACCATGGGCGGAACGGGCGCTGCTTTTGAATTCACCAAGGAAGCTTTAAAGAAGGGCATCAGCGTATGTACTTCCAATAAGGAGCTTGTGGCAAGTCACGGCCCCGAATTACTTCGTCTTGCAAAAGAAAATAACTGCAGCTACAAATTCGAAGCAAGCGTAGGCGGCGGTATCCCCATTATCAGACCTCTTCAGGACTGTGTTACTGCCGATGAGATCGAAGCGGTTATCGGTATTGTAAACGGAACAACCAACTACATGCTTACAAAGATGACCAATGAAGCAGCAGAATTTGACGCAGTATTAAAGGAAGCACAGAAGAACGGCTTTGCGGAAGCAAATCCCGATGCCGACATCAAGGGTTATGATGCCTGCAGAAAGATTGCCATCCTTTCTTCACTTGTATACGGTAAGACCGTTAATTATGAAGATATTCACACAGAGGGAATTACCAATATTTCCGCTCGTGATATTAAATATGCCAAGGCTCTCGGCTTAAAGATAAAGCTTCTTGCCAAGTATGAAAAGCTTGATACAGGTGCATATGCTTTGGTGGCACCCCACCTCGTACCTGTTTCAAATCCCCTTTATCATGTAAATGAAGTGTTCAATGCGATCCTTGTTCGCGGCAACATGTTAGGGGATGCAATGTTCTACGGACGCGGCGCAGGTAAATTACCTACAGCAAGTGCTGTTTGCTCCGACGTGGTTGAACTTGCAAAGAATGTAGGAAAGAACCTTCACTGTGATTGGGTTGATGAACCTGTTAAGCTTGACGGACTTAAGAATTCAAAGAAGGCTTTCTTTATCCGCGTAGGCGCAGAACTTAAGAAAGAAGCCAAGGAAAACTTCAAGGTCGTAAAAGAAGTTCATCTTAACTACTACGATGAATATGCATTCGTAACGGATGTTATGACCGAAGAAGAATTTGAAGCTGCTACCGCTAAGGTGGGCAAGCTCATTAATTACATCAGAATAGAAAAGTAGGATTTGAGAATGAAGTACGTTGTAGTATTGTGCGACGGCATGGCTGATGAACCCATCGAAGCACTTAATAACAAGACACCTTTGGAATATGCCGATACTCCCAATATGGATGAGTTAAGCAAAAACTCCGAGATTGGTATCGCAAACACCATTCCCGAGGGCATGAACCCCGGATCTGATACAGCTAATCTTGCAGTTTTAGGATACGATCCTAAAAAATATTATTCCGGCAGATCCCCACTCGAGGCTTTAAGCATCGGAGTTCCCATGGAGGATACGGATATTGCGATAAGATGCAATGTGGTCACCATTTCCGAAGAAGACAAACCCTTTGAAGACCAGACAATAATCGACCACAGCTCCGATGAGATTTCCACCGAAGATGCAGCCGTATTACTTGAAGCCGTAAAAGAAAAGCTGGGATCCGACCGCTTCAACTTCTATGTAGGCACAAGCTACAGACACTGTCTTATCGATAAAAAGGGAAGCGTTTATGAATTAACACCTCCCCATGACATTCTTACAAAAAGAATAGGTGACTATCTTCCAAAAGATGCAACACTTAAAAAGATGATGGAAGAAAGCTATGAGATACTTAAAAATCATCCCTTGAATGCGGAACGTAAGAAAAAGGGTCTTAACCCGGCAAACTGCTGTTGGTTCTGGGGCGCAGGCACAAAGCCCATGCTCGATCCCTTTTATGACAAGACCGGGTTAAAGGGCGCCATGATCTCCGCGGTGGATCTTCTTAAAGGTATCGCTGTAGGCGCGGACATGAAGGTATTGTCCGTGGAAGGCGCAAACGGTGGCCTCAATACCAATTATGAAGGAAAATGTGAAGCAGCTTACAAGGCTTTGACGAGTGAGAACTGCGATTTTGTATATATTCACATTGAAGCCCCGGATGAAATGGGTCATCAGGGAAGCTTCGAACGCAAGGTAAAGGCCATTGAAAATATTGATAAAAAGATAATAGGCCCCCTTGTAAAGAAGCTTAAATGCGATAAAATTGACTTTAGGCTTTTGGTCCTTCCGGACCATCCCACACCCGTGAGATTAAGAACTCACACTTCCGACGGAATACCTTATATGTTATATGACAGTCGCAATACATTAAGATCCGATTCTTTATACAATGAAGAAAGCGGACGTGCATCAGGTATTCTTGAAGAAAACGGATATAAGCTTATTAATAAATTATTGGAGAAATAGAGAATGAGTAAGGTTGTTAAATTCGGTGGCAGCTCTCTTGCCAGCGCTGAGCAGTTTAAAAAGGTCGGACAGATTATCTCTGCCGATAAAGAAAGACGTTTTGTGGTGCCTTCAGCTCCCGGCAAGCGTTTTTCCAAGGATAAAAAAGTAACTGATATGCTTTATTCCTGTTACAGAACCGCTGTAGGTAAAAACGGCGAAGAGAAGATGCAGGAAGAATTCGAAGCAATCAAAGCCCGTTATACGGAGATCATTGAAGGCCTTAATCTTAAGCTTTCTTTGGAGGATGAATTCAAGACCATCAAAGAGAAGTTCTTGCAGAAGGCCGGTGAAGATTATGCAGCATCAAGAGGCGAATACCTTAACGGTATCGTAATGGCCAACTATCTTGGATTTGAATTCATTGATTCCGCTGAATTCATTAAATTCAAGGAAAACGGAGAGTTCGATGCGGAAACCACCAACAATCTTTTAAAGCCCAAGCTTCAGCAGGTTGTATATGCCGTAATACCCGGATTCTACGGATCGCTTCCCGATGGCACCGTTAAGACCTTCTCAAGAGGCGGTTCCGATATTACAGGTTCCATCGTTGCAAGAGCCTGCAAAGCAGATGTTTATGAAAACTGGACAGATGTATCAGGATTCCTGATCGCAGACCCCAGGATCATCGAAAATCCGGAAGTAATTGAAACCATTACATATAAAGAACTCCGCGAGCTTTCATACATGGGTGCCGGCGTGCTTCATGAAGATGCCATCTTCCCTGTAAGAAGCGAGGGTATTCCCATTAATATCCGTAATACCAACTCACCCAAAGATCCCGGAACATGGATCGTTGAAAGCACATGTCAGAAGCCTAAATATACCATCACAGGTATTGCGGGACGTAAGGGATTCTGCTCCATCAATATTGAAAAAGATATGATGAACGCAGAAATCGGTTTTGGCAGAAAAGTTCTTCAGGCCTTTGAAGATAACGATATTTCTTTTGAACATATGCCTTCAGGTATCGATACCATGACGATCTTCGTGCATCAGGATGAATTCATGCACAAGGAACAGCAGGTTGTATCCGCGATCCACAGACTTGCAGATCCCGATACCATTGAAATCGAATCGGATCTGTCACTTATCGCCGTTGTGGGACGTGGCATGAAATCCACAAGAGGTACCGCAGGAAGAATATTCTCGGCTCTTGCTCATGCCAATGTAAACGTAAAAATGATCGACCAGGGTTCCAGTGAGTTAAATATCATCATCGGCGTTGACGATGCAGATTTCAATACAGCCATTAAAGCAATCTACAATATTTTCGTGGTTGCGAGACTGTAGGATTCGGTAAAACTTCTTTCGCTCGGATTGTCAAAACATTGTGAATAGACGGAAATAATCAGACAATTTAAGGACAAAAGAAACAATTTCAAATAATTATTAATATTTTATAAAGATGTATTGACATTTCATAATTCATGAGATATACTCCTTATATAGAAAACAAAGAGAGGAGAAATCAAAACTTCATATAAGAATTATGAAATGGAGGTACGGTCCCTTGGACGTAGAAGTGTTTTAAAGGGAGGCTGACGAACAGAAATGTCGGTGGCCTCCTTTTCTTCTGCCCAAAATCTTTGTACACACTAAAATACATAAATTTTATGGAAAAGACGCCTTCTTTAGTGTATGATAAATAGGAATTCAGTTACTGAAGAGGGTTTATGGAAGATAATAAATACTACGTTGATATAGATGAACTTATAGATCCCGAAGAAGAAGAAAGGCGCTTACAAAGACGAATGCGCAGGAAAAAAGCCCGCAAACGTTCTATTATGGCGCTTATTTTTGTGCTTCTTTTTATTACTCTTACAGGATTTACTCTTGTTTCAATGCTGACAGGTAAGTTCAGTCTTGCATCCATCAGGAATGCTGCAGATTTTAATTTCGAGGATCTCATCCCGGGACATACCGAGGAACCGGAGGCTTCGGAAGAATTGGAGGATGCGCTAGAAGACCTTCTTTCTCAGGAAGAAGAAGTTATCGTATCCGATGAGACTCCTGCACTTGTGATCGCTGAAGCTGAAAAAGAATATGAAGAAGCTTTGGAGAATTTCGTGTCAGCCATGACTCTTGAAGATAAGGTTTCAGGGCTCTTTATAGTATCTCCCGAGACCATAATAGGCCAGAAAAATATTACTCTTGCCGGAGACGGCACCAGGAAGGCTCTCGGTCTTTATGCTGTGGGCGGCATCATGTACGGAAAGAATAATTACAAGAATGATGCGCAATTTAAAGAAATGGTCGAAAAGACCCGTTCTTTTGAAAGATATCCATTACTCATCGGTGTTACGGGAGAGGTTAACATAACTCGGGATAAATATGCTGAGTTGGGCATCAACATGATCATGAATTATCGCGCCGATGATTTAGATAACGAAACCGAAAACAGCGAAGGGTCGAAGGATGAGTTTTACAGAGTATCGGGAGAGTTTTATCTTCCGGCAGAAATAAAAAGCGATGATGCGGATGATACAGCCGTTCAGGATGCTTCCGATGCATCGGTTGACCTTTCGCATTTAGAAAAGGCTCGTAACGAGCTTAATGATCTGATCGCTGCCGGCGTCGATATTATTGAGATCACCCATCATAGCGAAGAACTTCTCACCCAGGACAGTCTTCCTGCGTCACGATCAAAGGCATTTATGACAGATCTTATCCGCAACGAATGGGATTATAAAGATATTATCCTGCTTACAGCACCCATGAATGTTCCGGGCGTTACGGATTATTATGATTCTGCCGAAAGCTCCGTAGCAGCCATAAAAGCGGGAGCGGATATGATACTTTTGCCGGAAAACTTTCTTGAAGCAAGAGACGGTGTGGTAAGCGCCGTACAGCGAGGGGTGATCGATGAAGATCGTATAAATCATGCATTGAAGCGCATTTACAGAAGAAGACTGAGGGGACTTTCCACTGAGGAGATAAATGCTCTCACTGAAAAGTATAAGAATGATAATGGAAACGAAGAAAATAACTGACAGAATAAGCTTTATACCTGAAATACGAGAACCTCTCTCCGCAGAGGTTTTCCTGATTCAGGGAGATGAATATTTATATATATTTGATGTTGGATTCAGCGATGAAGTGACTGAATATCTTAACAGCCTCAATGTGAAAAAGAAGGTTATCATCTCTCATTTTCACAGAGACCATCTCGGAAACTTCCCAAAGACGGATTACGAAGAAATATACATCGGTAATTTTGTAAAAAAATATGTCCCTGACGGAACAATAGTAACAGAGCCTGTATATATTCATGACGGTGTGGATATTACCATATATCCGATACCTTCGTCCCATGCCAAAGGTTCTCTTTGCGCAGTATGTGAAGGGATAGTTTTTCTTGGAGATTCGGCTTATCCCGAAGAAAAGGATGACGGAGCCTGTTACAATGTGACTCTTTTAAAGGATCAGTACGACTTCCTTGAAAGTCTTGATGCAAGCCATGTTCTTAACAGTCACGAAGGCGGTAAGTTAAGAAAGATTCAGATAGTAAAAAGAATGCTTTTAATGCATTATTCAAAGCGTGAACAGGGGATTCCGTACATTACGGTAAAGGATTAAATACGAAATACTAAAAACAGGAGATCTTAATGGGAAAATTATTTGATGACTTAAAAAAAGAAATGCAGGAGGAAAAGTATCTTTCGCAGGCTTACGGAACTCTTTACTGGGATCTTGAAACATCGATGCCCAAGGGAGGGCTTGAAGACCGCTCGGATACTCTTGCATATATAGCTACGGAGATCCTTAAAAAGCAGACATCCGACGAACGTATGAAGCTTCTTAAGGATTTGACGGAATCGGAAGAATTTAAGGCTCTTTCAAAGCCCTGGCAGAAAACCGTTAAATTCATGCTTGATGAAGCTTTGAGAGATAAAAATATACCTCCGGAATTCATGAATGAATTTATAAAGGCTCAGGCCATCTGCGGTAGCGCATGGCAGGATGCAAAGCAGGCTTCCGACTTTTCAATCTATGCGCCCCATCTTGAAAAGATGATCGAGTATACTAAGAAAAAGGCCAAATATAAGTATCCGGAAAGAGATGCCTATGAGACTCTTTTGGATATGCATGAAGAAGGCATGGATTCAGCCACCATCGATAGATTGTTTAATGATCTTAAAAAGGATTTAGTGCCCTTTATCGAAAAGATCGTGGCATGCGAAAAGCCTGAGAATCCCAAGTTCAAGAATTTAAAGATCGAGAAAGCTCATCAGGAAGCAGTGCAGAAGTATTTGCTTGACTATATAGGCTTTTCTTTTGACAAGGGTTCCGTGGGAGAGACGGAGCATCCCTTCACTCTCAATATTTCCTGTAATGATGTGCGTATTTCCAATCATTTCAGAGAAGAAGATGCTTTTGATTTTATGTTTTCCGCAATTCATGAGGGCGGACATGCCATTTTCGAACAGAATGTAGATCCGGAATATGACGGAACACCTGCAGGCAGCTGTCGATTCATGGGAATTCATGAAAGCCAGTCAAGATTTTATGAAAACGTACTTGGAAGAAATATTAACTTCTGGAAACCGATCTATTCAGACATTCAGAAACTTATGCCTGAAATCGCGGATATTACTCTTGATGAATTTTATCATGAAATAAATCATGTAAAGAATTCTTTCATCCGTACCATGGCTGATGAAGTGACTTACGGTCTTCATATCATACTTAGATATGAAGTGGAGAAAGAAATCTTTATGAAGGGTGCATCCGTCAAGGATCTTCCCGCTCTCTGGAATAAGAAAATGGAGGACTATCTTCACTTAACACCCAAGAATGATGCTGAAGGTATTTTACAGGATATGCATTGGAGTGACGGTTCTTTCGGCTATTTTCCTTCATATTTGCTGGGAAGCATATATGACGGCATGTATCTTGACGCATTGACAAGGGAGCTTGGAGATGTGGATACCATATTAAAAGAAGGCCGTATCAAAGAGATCACCCGTTGGCTTAATGAGAAGATACATCAGCATGGAAGTACCAAAAGTCCCAAGGAAGTGATTGAAAATGTATGCGGCAAAGAGGTATCTGCTGAGCCTCTTATGAGATATTTTAAAAACAAGTACACCGGCTTATATAAAATGGAGATGTAAAAATGGCAGAGGTTTACATAACTGGTCACAGAAATCCGGATCTTGACAGTGTATGCAGTGCTTACGCTTACGGAGTTCTAAAAAACAAACTGGACCCCGACAATACATATATTCCCATCCGTTGTGGTCACTTAAGCGGCAGTACCAAGAAGATCCTTAAGGCTCTTAATATCATAGCCCCTCCCTATAAGGGCGATGTGTTCCCCAAGGTTTCGGATGTAATGCTTAAGTCTGACAGCGTGGTTGACATAACAGAACCGTTAACCAGCCTTGCAAAGAATTATGACGATGCCAATCCTTCGGTTATTCCCGTCTATGATAATAAAGAATTTGCAGGGCTTGTCAGCGTGGATGATATTACAGCCTGGTTTATGAAGGAATTATCGGATCATGAGAAGGTTAATTCAGTGCCTCTCATTAAGGATGTGATGCGAGATCAGGAAGATCCCATACAGGCAGAAGATCTTTTTGAAGAAGCCAAGATTTCTTTATCCACATCAAAAAAGCGTGGACTTTCAGTATTTGACGGGGAAAAATTTGTGGGCTTTGTAACAAGAAGATGCTTCTTAAAGGCGCCCAAATATAATGTGATCTTAGTGGATCATAATGAACCGAAGCAAAGCGTTAAGGGAATTGAATCCGCCAATATTCTGGAGATCATAGATCATCATCGCCTTGATTCCGTAAAGACAACATTACCCATATTCATTGATGCAGAGCCCCTTGGAAGCACCTGCACCATTGTGTATGAATTATTTAAGCGTAACGGTCTTGTTCCCGATAAAGAAACAGCCAAGGTATTATTGGTCGGTATCTGTGCTGATACGCTGGTACTTAAATCTCCCACCACCACACCTACGGATGTGAGAGTGGCGGGAGAACTTGCAGATATATGTAACGTTAATGTAAAGACCTTCGGACATGACATGTTCAGCTACATGGAAAGCCTTTCCAATGTGGATCCCGAAAAAGCGATCCTTTCAGACTTTAAGCGATACAGTGAAAAAGGCAGCAATATCGGTATCGGTCAGTGCGAAGCTACAACCTTGCATGATATTGATACCTATAAAGATAAGTTCTTACAGGCTCTCGAAGATGTGCGCGATAAGAACGGTCTTGACTGGGCGGTAGTAATGATTACCGATGTAATGAGTGAACACAGTATATTACTCAGCACCAAAAACCGCGCTGCAAAATATCTTCCCTATACGGAACTTGAGGAAGGAGTCATGGACATGCCCGGTGTACTAAGCCGTAAAAAACAGCTCCTCCCCGAAATCATTTTCGCCCTTGGCATGTAGTCTCTATTTGACAGATATTTAATACCTTCGTGATAGTCTTAATCTACACTAGATTAAGATTATCAGGGAGGCTTGCATGAAGGTTAAATATGCTCATTCATATCTCGTAATATTTCTTCTTATCTTTGCATCACTTTTCACATCCTGCGGAAAAAAGGATAAAGACTCGGATACCGGAAAAGCGGAGAAGTCCGTAGTGACAACGGACAAAAAGGGCAGTTCCGTGAACTCTGAAAATGCGCCCGTAATTGATGAAAACGACCCTAACCGCTTTAAGTTTAATCGTAATGATTATAACGTGGGTGACCATGTGTGGTTCGGTTCTTTCGAGCAGGACAGACGGGAAAATAACGGGACCGAACCCATCGAATGGGAAGTCATTGCTAAAGAAGATGACAGAATGCTTCTTTACAGTACATATATTTTAGCTAACAGAAACTTTAATACCAGCGACAGAAAGGATGTTAACTGGTCCGAGTGTGACCTTCGCATATGGCTTAATGATAAGTTTTTATATGAAGCCTTCTCGGAAGAAGAAAGAGAATCAATTCTTTTATCTAAGTTAAGTAATAAAGAATATGATTCCCGGACTGAATGGTATGTCAGTGCTGAAACGCCCGATACGGAAGATTATATATTCTTACCCAGCATAGAAGAGCTTGAAACCTATTTAACCTTTGATGCATCCTGTGACGGCTACTCAAAGGTTAACGGAGAAATGGTGAAGACATCAACATCATATGCAAGCGCACAGCTTTTTGCTCCCGTGTCGCCACAGGCTGCCCTTGATGGAGCTATGGAAACTAAATGGACCAATACAGCTGCTTTCGTACATGATGCCAAATATGAGGGCAACTACTATTCCGGAGGATATTGGATACGCTCCAATGTTGTTAAAGGGGGGCTACGCTCCAATGAAGTGGGATATATTAGCTGCGACCATATACAAAGCTACAGTAATGTGACTTATGAGTGGGGAGTGCGACCTTGTATGTGGGTTTCTTTACATGACGTAGGTAGTGCGGGAAAGAATCCTAATCCTGAGACCGAGAAAGTTGTCGATGACGGAACCGAAGATCGTGGAGGTGTTAAGGTTAAGCCAACTGCCAATGCCAACATCGAATGGGTGGATTATACCTCCGATGATGGCTATGTATCCATGAAGATCCCCAAGGGATGGGATGTGCACTGTGTCAATGAAGATGTAATCATATACACCGTTAACGTACTAAGCTCCGATAACAGCAGCATAAGATTTATATATACAACAACTGATACATCTTATGAATCTCAGGATGCAATCGATATGCTGATGGCCTACGGCGGACGTGACAGGGCACCGATTTCTACAGAAGCTACTACGGAATCCTTGTTTACTAACAGTACCAAGTACTATAAATACAGTGATTTCGAGATTATAGACGATTTGGGTGATAATGGATATGGAGGCAGGATCCTCCAGGCAAAAGCCATTAACAGATATGGAGAAAACATAGAGGGTATCTTTAGTGCCGCTGTAATCGACATGGGAACTAATTATGTCCTTGGCACCAACGTAATGTTTGACCTTGATGAAGGTGTCGTAATGATGATTGCTCCGGAAGAAGAATTTGTAGACTGGCAGCCTGTTCTTTCAAAGATATATGAGTCCATGTATTTTTCGGATTCATATTGGCGTGACAGAAACGCCGAGTGGGCTAAAATCAGTAATAATGCTTCAAAGATTTCTCAAAGCACCAGAGCCATGAGTGATAGTGTCATGAGCAGCTGGAAAGCGAGAAATAATTCCTATGATATCCGTTCTCAGGCATATTCCGATACAACTCTCGGTCGCGAACGTATTTATGATAAAGAAACCGGAGAAATCTATTATGCTAAAAACGGATGGTACGATTCCTACAGCGGAAACCGTTACGAACGCATAGAAAATGGTTCCGCGCTTTATAACCAAGCCGTAACAGGAACCATAAGTGAATAAAAAAATGCTCCCTCATCTATGTAGGTGAGGGAGCTTCTTTTTTCTAAAACAGATTTAGCTTTATGCCATATCGTCGTTTCTGAAGATGTGCTTTCTTACGGGCCAGAGACCTGCTTTCAAAATCATACCCAGTACGCATACGCAGATGACTTCTCCGATGGCAACGGTTACGATTAAGAACCAGAATGCATCGGTGAGACCGTAAGCATATTTAAGTACGAAGGGAATGATCAAGCCGTTTGCGATAACGGGAGGAAGAGTGAATAAAAACTTGGTCTTTCTCAAGTAGTAGGTTCCGACAGCACCGATTAAAGTAGCAAGGCTTCCGAAGAGGATGTCCCAGATCGGATTTCCCATGAAAATATTAGATAAAAAGCAACCTAAGAATAAGCCGGGAATTGCCGCGGGGGTAAAAATAGGAAGGATGCAAAGAGCCTCTGAAATTCTAACCTGAATGGCCCCGTTTGCAAGATTAAATGCGTTGATAAATAAGGTCAACACAACATAGATAGCAGCGATCACAGCTGCCTGAGTGATGAATAAAATTCTTTTTCTGTTCATTTGTTTCTCCTTTGGTTTTTTGTTTTACAAGCAGGATTTCGGACCCGAACTGCTTGGCAATAAGCACTGCCTATTATATCTGCTTTTACGAAAAAAGCAACTGCAATTAATAAAAATGTCCATTTCACCCGTTTCATGGTATTATTTTTACATGAGTTTAGAAAAAGAACAGGTTATAAGATCAGAGATATTAAAAAATAAACATGGCTTTTCAACCCGTTTGGGAGGCGTGAGCGAAGGCATATTCGAATCCCTCAATCTTGGCATAAACAGAGGGGATGCAAAAGAAAATGTTATTAAAAACTATGACATTTTCTTTGATGCATGCGATATTTTAAACCATGAGTTTATGTGCGGAAATCAGGTCCATGGAGCATATGTACACGTGGCGGATATCAGTGAAGCCCGCCCTGCATACGGTGAAGGCAATGTGGTGGAAGCTGACGGGTTTGTGACTAAGTGCAAAAACCTTCCCCTGGTCATTTTTACAGCCGACTGCGTGCCGGTTTTACTTGAGGATAGGGAAGCCGGGGTAATCGGTGCAATTCATTGTGGCTGGCGCTCTACCGCGGCGGACATACAAAAAGAAGCCGTAAACAAAATGCAGTCTCTTGGAGCTTGTGTAAAAAATATCCACGCAGCCATAGGCCCCGCCATAGACGTATGTTGCTTTGAAGTAGGAGCTGAAGTTACTGAAGCCATGGATAAGTTAATAGGCGACGCATCTTCTTTTTATCATGAAAAAGAAAATAAGAAATATATGCTTGATTTACGCGGAGTAGTAAGAGAACGTTTCCTGCAGTTGGGCCTTAAAGATGAAAATATTGAGATTACAGGCCCTTGCACCATGTGCCATCCTGAACTTTTCTGGTCACATCGATACACAGGGGGACAGAGGGGCAGTCAGGCTTCCGTTATATGCATGGAGGAGTAATGGAACTTAAAATAAGAGAGATTGAAGCTCGCGATAATAAAGCCGTTGAAAATGTAATAAGAACCTGCCTCATTGAATTTGGGGCTAACCACGAGGGAACAGCCTGGGCAGATCCGAACCTGCACAGGTTTTCGGAAATCTATAATACTCCCGGCAATAGATACTGGGTAGTGGTTGATGAAAAAGACAGGGTATTGGGCGGTACGGGTATAGGCGCTCTGGATGGGGCACCGGAAGTGTGTGAACTTCAAAAAATGTATTGCCTTAAAGAGGTAAGAGGCACAGGGATTTCCCATAAGTTAATGGATATTGCCCTTAGATATGCTCGAGACTTTTACAAAGAATGCTATATAGAGACTCTTGAAAACATGGTGGCAGCGCAGAAATTCTATGAGTCCTACGGATTCAAAAGAATATATGAGCCCGTCGTGAAAACAGATCATTTTTTATGTGACGTGCGATACATTAAAAGCCTTTAAAAATTAAAAGGGACTGCATATGCAGTCCCTTTTTTATGTGTTCTTATTTCCATTTAAGAAGCTTTTTAGCTGCGAAAAGTAAGATGCAGGTTCCAACAACGCCGGTGAGGATACTGAATAATAATCCGCCTCCGCCGAGACCTAAAATGCTGAAAAGCAATCCGCCGATAAGACCTCCAAGTAAACCTACGATAATGTTACGAAGAAGACCTCCGTTCATTCCCATGATCATACCGCCAAGCCAGCCTGATACGGCACCGATCAATAAAGTGATAAGAAAATTAACCATGGTATTATACCCCTTTCTTGAGTTTGATCATTATAAGTTGATTTTAGATTTAAAATAAAAAACTGTCAATTTGCAATCTTACGAGGCTTAACTTCTGCCTTAAAAGAAAAGCATAAATTGAAAGTGATCATTATTCTTTTCCATCCCAGCAGTAGGTACATAATTTGCATTTATCGATACCTACGGCATCAAGCATATCATCAAGACGGTTGAAGGCAAGAGATGTGAAGTTAAGTTCTTTCCTTATTTCCTCAACCATGGTCGCATAGCGCTCTGAATCGGGATCCGCATATTCATCGAGGATCTCCTGGGATACATCGGGAGTGCCCTCAAGACGAGCGATGACACGTCTTGTGATAAGATCCATTTCCGATGATGAACGTGAGAAGTTTAAGTACTTACATCCATATAAAAGGGGAGGACAGGCAGGACGGATATGTACTTCCTTGGCACCGCTCTTATATAAGAATTCAGTGGTTTCTCTAAGCTGTGTTCCACGTACGATGGAGTCGTCGATCAAAAGAAGCTTTTTATCTTTAATTAAGTCTCCAACGGCAAGAAGCTTCATCTTGGCAATGAGATTACGCTGGGACTGCATTGTAGGCATAAAGGAACGAGGCCATGTAGGTGTGTATTTAATGAAAGGACGGGAGAATGGGATCTTTGATTCATTGGCATAACCTATGGCATGGGCAAGGCCTGAATCAGGCACACCTGCCACAACATCGGGCTTTGCCGAATCACGTTTAGCCATCTTCTCACCGCAGATATAACGCATTCTTTCTACGCTGATACCTTCATAGGAACTTGAAGGGTAGCCATAATAAATCCAGAGGAAAGTACACATCTTCATCTTATCCCCGGGCTTTACAAGAGTAGTGCAGGAGGTGGGGGTGATAACACATACTTCACCGGGACCAAGCTCCTTGTAGTCACTGTAACCTAAGTTCTTATAAGAAAAATCTTCAAAGGCAACGCAGAACGCATCGTCCTTGTGACCGATCACCACAGGGGTACGGCCAAGCTTGTCTCTTCCGCAGTAAATACCCTTGGGAGTAAGCAAAAGAAGGGAAAGTGACCCGTCTATTTTTTCCAGGGCATAGTTGATACCGTCAATGAGATTTTCTTTTTCATTGATAAGAGCCGCTACCAGCTCTGTTGAGTTTATTTCGCCGCCACTCATTTCAAGGAAGTGAGAGTGACCGTTATTGAATACTTCTTCCGCAAGAGCTTCTACATTATTGATCTTGCTGACAGTTGTAAGGGAATATGTTCCATGATGGGAACGCACGATAAGAGGCTGGGGCTCGTAATCGGATATACAGCCGATTCCCAGATTTCCTTTCATTAACTGAACTTCTTTGTCAAATTTGGTTCTGAAGGGAGAGTTCTCGATGCTGTGAATGGCACGATTATACCCCGACTCCTTGTGATATACGCACATACCTCCGCGGCGTGTGCCAAGGTGAGAATGATAATCCGTTCCGAAAAACAGATCGAATACGCAGTCATCTTTAGCTGCAACTCCAAAAAATCCGCCCATGTTGCTCCTCTTTTCTTCTATTTATTTGAAATGTATTCTTTGAAAAATAAAAATACATAAAAAAAATATCACACTTATTTTTTCCGAGTCAATAAGAAACAATAAAAACGCCGGAATCTTTAGAAATCCGGCGTTTAATGAATCAGATTTTAATAACTTCATTTTTTACTATATTTAAGAGCTTCTCATCACATACTTCTTCGGTATCAACGCACCGGGGAATAAAGGTGCATTTTTCTATGGGAGCATTTAATAAGCTTTTCGCCCATGTGCAGGAAAGAGCATATCTTCCATATAAGTAGTGCATGTGGAAGCCGTCTCTGCAGATGGATCTGCCTCCTTCAGCTACATTAAATTCAGGATTCTTTCTTATATTCTGGATCACATCACCGCAGGGAATAAGGGGAATACCGTATTTATCGGCAACGGTGTGGTAGTTGGCACGGGATCTTATGTACATTTCCGTCTGATCTTTATTGTATCTTATAAAGCATCCGTGATCGCTGTCGATTTCATAGGCCCATGTCTGCTGCATGCATATTTTGGCATCAGGAACTTCTTTTTTAAGATAATCAAACAAAAGTCCGGCGAAGGGTTCATAGGTATCAAGCCAGCCGCTGTCATGACTTGACTGCTGGGTCACTATAAAATCCCAGGGCTTTAAGTGAAGCATATCCTGAATGGATACGTATCTGTCGGTGGTCACGCCATTTTCCTGATACTGGTAGCTTCGCTCCCCGGTCACCACGTTGTTCCAGTGTCTCTCAAGGGGACATCCTCCTATATAGAGATTCACTACATGTACCGGAATTCCCATATTTTCACATACATCATGTAAATATGCCGTGGCATCCCTTGAAAAACTGTTTCCTATAGCAAGTATATAAGTTGTCTTCATTTCAGTAACTCCCTCTGTTTTTTTAAAGTATAGCATAGTTTTCAGAAGGCAGAAGTGGTTAAATATGTTAACCTTAATATCCTTCCACATAATAATAATCATAGAGTAAACCTGCATTTCTTCCCCAGGGCCTGTAAGAGACAACCGGCGCAACATCCTTAAAGATGATCCATTCATTATGATCAAACCAGTTTGCATAAACAGGGCTGAAATAACAATAAACGGTTTCGTCGTCATTCATTTTTGAAAAAGCCTCATCCCGGGATGAGATAAGCTTTATGTTGCGGTTATCTTTAAGAGAGAGGGTCCAAAGAGCATTTTCCAACACACTTATATGATATTTTGGAGCGTAAATATAAATATCTCCCGTATCCTTACATGTTTTATCAAGTCTTGTAAGAATTTCTTTTCCCGTGACGCCGTAATAATCCATTTCATATCTTGTCGGAACGCTTCTTCCGGCAAAAAGATTAAAATACATGCTGCCGCCGACACCAAAGGTAAGATTTCCGATGTAATAAAAGAGAGTACACAGAAAAAGTATGGATAAGCATGTTTTATTTAATATGGAATGTTCTTTAATATAAGGATAAAAATAATCAAGCCCGATGATGCATACAGTAATTAAGAATCCGTGTATAAAATAAAAATGCCGCCAGCCGTTATATAAAACAGAGTGACCAAGCATCACCGAAAGCATGGGAATGAGCACGCATATAAGATAGAAAATGCCGTAATTAAGCTTAAGGCTGTTTCTTTTTATTTTAAAAAGCATAAGGGCGAGAGAAACCATTCCGGACAAAAAAAGAAAAATGGTAACGGGAGGAGTGGTTATTAATATGTACTTAGGAAGGTAATACCAGGGTAAGCTTTCGATTTTCCAGTCATATATATGACCTGAAAAAAGCTGGGGCGCCCACCATCCGTCGAAATGAGCGCTTCGTAATAAGCTATAGGAAATCTGATCCACAAGATGGAGCTTCCTGTCATAGAAACAGGCGGGTGTAATAAGAACATATATAAAAAGGGTTCCCAGTGCGGCTGTGAGCCCCCGCAGGAAATTAATAAGATTAAGGCGCTTTAATACTGCTTTTCTGTAAATATAAAATGCTCCAAAGAGGGCAAGAAACAGGAAACCTATCGATCTTGTATTACATAAGAAACCGCCTGATACGGCAAATAAAATAACGGAGATAAAATCTTCGTCTTCATTCATCCTAAGCCCAAAATACATAAGCGCCGCAAGGATGGTGAGGAAAACTATGTCCTTACTGTTATGAAGACCGTCCGCAAAGAATCTTGGAGAGAGAAAATACAAAGTAACTCCGATAATGGATATGAGATTACTATCGGTAAGCTTTCGTAATAAAAGATAAATAAAGACTGTACCTATAAAAAAGAGGAAATAAATATAACCATGCCATATAAGCCCGTAAGCATAGGGCGAGATATTATTTTCGTTTATTAAAACAGGTAAAAAAGGATACATCACCGAAACACCATGATCCCTGTCAGGTGAAAGATGTATTGATGTAAAAAAATTTCCCTGAAAAATATGATCGTCGGAAGAAAGAGATCCCGGATTTAAGATCTCACGGTATTCAAGATAATTCATAAAAAGAATCGCCTGCTCACTCTTAGTATCAAAATTCTCCGGATAAAGAGGAAGGTGTAATGATCCTGAAAGAAACAAAACCGTAAACAGTAATATGGTAAAATAATTAGTGTGCTTTTTAAAGAAACTCAGCATGGCGATTTCCCCTGATAATATTGGCTTTTCATAATAAAAGGTAATGCATATAGATTATTTTTCCCTTAATTTAAAGTCTATCAGCCGTGAATACCTTCTGCAAGATAAAACACAATGTGACATAGTCACATACAAAAGAAGAATCAGCTGATAGAATTTCGGCGATAACGAAAAACAGAAACTGCTGGATCAGATAAGAAAGGATTTATATGAGTAAAACAGTGATTATTGGCGGAGTGGCAGGTGGTGCTTCCGCAGCGGCAAGATTAAGACGTCTTGACGAAACAATGGAAATCATAATCTTAGAGCGTGGTGATTATATTTCCTATGCTAATTGCGGGCTTCCTTATTATATAGGAGATGTAATAAAGGATAGAAGCGATCTGCTTCTTCAGTCACCTAAGATGATGAAGAACCGCTTTAATATTGAAGTGCGTGTAAATAATGAGGTTACGGGAATAAATCCTTCAGAGCATAAAGTTACGGTTAAAGATAAAGAAGGAAAAGTCTATGAAGAAAGCTATGACGATCTGATAATAGCTACAGGTTCTTCACCCATTGTGCCTCCCATACCGGGAATCAACAGTGAAAGGATCCATACTCTTTGGACTGTTAATGATACAGATAAGATCAGAGGCCTGGTGGATGATGAAAAGCCTGAAAGCGCTGCAGTTGTAGGCGGTGGCTTCATCGGTCTTGAAATGGCTGAAAATCTTGCGGAGCGAGGAATCAAGGTAACACTTATAGAAGGTCAGAACCAGGTAATGGCACCTCTTGATCCTGAAATGGCATCCATCCTTCATGACAGCATCAAAAAGAACGGCGTCGAATTAAGGCTCGGTGAGGCAGTAAGCAGCTTCGAGGATACCGAAAAGGGTGTCAGGGTTACTCTCGCAGACGGAAGTCATGTCGAAGCAGAAATGGTGATCCTTTCAATCGGAGTTCGCCCCAACAGTGCCATTGCAAAAGAAGCCGGAATTGAAATAAATAAGCGTGGCGGAATTGTTACGGATGAAAAGCTCCATACATCAGAAAAAGATATCTGGGCTGTAGGTGATGTAATAGAAGTAAATCACTTTGTTTCAGGCGTAAAGACAATGATCCCTCTTGCAGGTCCTGCCAACAAACAGGGCAGAATGGTTGCCGATAATATCGTTGCTGAAAGAACAGGTTCTTTTGTAAAAGAATATAAAGGTACCATGGGAACGTCCGTTGCCAAGGTATTTAACTGCGCGGCAGCAGCCGTCGGCCTTAACGAAAAAGCATTGATCGCAGAAGGTAAGGTTAAGAATAAAGACTACTACGCATTTTCAATCCTTCAGAAGGATCATGCAGGATATTATCCCGGCGCAACATTCCTGTTCTTAAAACTCATTTTTGCAATTGACGGAACTATTCTCGGAGCTCAGGTTGTAGGAACCAAAGGCGCCGACAAGAGAATCGACATAATCGCAACTGCCATCAGATTCGGAGCCAAGGCCTGGGACTTAAAGGATCTGGAGCTTGCTTATGCGCCTCCCTTTGCATCCGCAAAGGACCCTGTAAACATGCTGGGCTTTGTGGCTGAAAATATAAGGGACGGCCTTGTAACATTCAGAAATGTAAGTGAGATCGAAGCTTCCTCCGGGGATTCCGTTATAGTACTTGATGTGCGTGAACAGTCGGAGCGTGATGTATGGGCTCCCGAAGGATCCATGCATATCCCCTTTGGACAGGTAAGAGACAGACTTTCAGAGCTTCCTAAGGATAAAGAGATCTGCGTATCCTGCGCCATCGGCGTAAGAGCATATAATGTAGCAAGAATATTAAAGCAGCACGGCTTTGAAAAGGTATCGGTTCTTGAAGGCGGCGCAACATTCTTACGCACCTATCTTGGAAGCGGAAGTAAGGAAAAGCCCTGTAAGTTCGAATAGACCTAGGGGACGGGGTTCCTGGTCCAAAAAGCCCCAATTGGCCCTAGGGGACGGGGTTCCTGGTCCAAAAAGCCCCACCCCCCCAAAAAGCCCAAGGGACAGAATTAACAAACCGAAATGGAGTGGCTATGGTTGTTTCCGATTTTTTCCCCATGTGGGATACGTTAACAAAAGAAGAACAGGATCAGCTTACCGCCAATACACTTCTTAAAAAGAAGGAAGCGGGAAGGCTTATTCATGACAGCGGTGAAGACTGTGAGGGGCTTATCCTGGTAATTTCAGGGCAGCTCCGGGCCTATGTTACTTCACCGGAAGGAAAAGAAGTAACACTTTACCGTGTACTTCCGGGAGAGATCTGCCTTTTCAGCGCTTCGTGCATTCTCAAAAATGTGAAAATGGATATTACGGTCCGCGCGGAAAAAGAAACTGTATATTATCTTATCCCCGCACATCATTATAAGAATCTCACGGAGCATTCCGCCAAAATAGCCCGGTACACAAATGAGATCCTTTCTACGAGATTTTCGGATGTCATGTGGCTTTTGGAACAGATTATGTGGCAGAGCATGGATAAAAGGATAGCCGCCTTTCTTTTGGAAGAAATAAAGTTAGAAGGAACAAACGAACTTACCATAACCCATGAAAAGATCGCATCGCATCTTGGTACTGCGAGGGAAGTGGTAACAAGGATCTTAAAATACTTCCAGGAAGAAGGCCTGGTAGAACTAAACCGAGGCATGGTCACCGTAAAATCCCCCTCCGCCCTCCCCCGGCCCTAGGGGACGGGGTTCCTGGTCCAAAAACATCCGACTGGCCCTAGGGGACGGGGTTCCTGGTCCAAAAAGCCCCAACCAAGCTCCCAACCAAACACCCCACAACCAAACAAGGAGATAGATATGAGTATTTTTGATTTTTTCAGAGGCCCCGATATCAATCAGGGCGTCAATATGTATAAAGACACAGAGAATGCGGTTTTGATCGATGTACGTGAGAAGGATGAATATGCAGAAGGTCACATCCCGGGGAGCATCAACATTCCCCTTTCACAGATCAATTTAATTAAAAATCGCGTGCCGAACTTAGACACACCCCTTTTCATATATTGCCTAAGCGGCGGAAGAAGCGCCAACGCTACTTCCATAATTACCGGAATGGGTTATAATGCAGTAAATAACATCGGCGGTATTTCATCATACGGAGGAATGCTTGAGAGATAAATACAGCTTAAGTAATCATTGGTGGAAACAGATAAGAGCCTTTTATAAGGCTCTTTTTTGTGCAAAAAATTTTTTACAAGAGAGTGTTGACATCCTACGACAGACGTAGTATATTTACTTCAACAGATGAAGTACTCCATCTATCGTAGTATGACAGTCGAAGTAATTCATCGCGCAACCGGTACCCGCCGCGGAAGGGTACCAAAAAAAGCATAAAGGAGGCTATATGGTTGAGATCAGCAGTGATGTAATCAGAGGCTACAACGATACCATGATTCTAAGCATTCTTTTGAAGGAACCGTCCTATGGATATGAAATCTCGAAGCAGATTAAGACCATCACGGATGAAAAATACATTATAAAAGAAACAACACTGTATTCAGCTTTCACCAGAATGGAGAAAAACGGATTCATAGAATCATTTGTGGCCGAACAGGATCCGGAAGGAAACAGCAAGAAGCGTACCTATTATCGCATTACCGATAAGGGACGTGAGTATTACGAAAGCAAGTGTGAAGAATGGGAATTAACCAAAGATGTGGTTGAGAAGTTTATTCAACTGAGATAACTTTGTGAGGAGAAAAGAATGGAAACTATAAAAAATTATTTGGAAGCAATGTTTGCAAATCTTCCCAATACCGCAGAAGTTAAAAAGGCAAAAGCAGAGCTTTTAAACATGATGGAAGATAAATACAACGAGCTTATTTCTGAAGGACAGAGCGAAAACAGTGCAGTCGGCACCGTTATTTCCGAATTCGGAAACCTTGATGAGCTTGCGGAAGATCTGGGACTTACCAAGGAAGTTGAAGAGACAAGAGAAAGAGAAGCAAAAGTAAGCCGCAGATTCCTTCGTAACGAAGAAGTACTTGACTATTTAAATGACAAAAGAAACTCCGGTATGATGATCGGTATCGGCGTAATGCTCTGCATCATAAGCGTGTGCTTCCCGATACTCGGATCCTTAGTTTTCCACGAAGGCGCTGAAATTTACAGCGTTGCAGGAATGTTTATATGTATAGGCGTTGCCATTGCATTGTTCGTATTTAACGGGATCAGGCTCTCCGAGTGGAGCTTTCTTGAAAAAGAACCCTGCCAGGTGGATATGCAGACCGCTCAGCAGGTCAGAGAAAAAAGAAAGACCTTTAAGACGACATACGCATTAATGATAGCCTTAGGCGTAATGCTCTGCGCAATGTGCTGGCTGCCCATAGCCGTAATGCAGACGGAAATATATGTGAGTTCCATTTTTGTAATGGTAGGTATCGGTGTGTTTCTTTTTATCTACAGCAATTCCGTAATGGATAGCTATGACACGATACTGAAATTGAATGATTCTGAAACCATAAGCGGTAATTACGGAAAGGAGAATGAAATGGAATACATCAATAAGCCTGCTCAGGCGATGATGGAAGTATATTGGCCCACGATCGTGTGCCTGTATTTAATAATCAGTTTTATTACCTTTGAATGGGGGATCACATGGATTATCTGGCCCATAGCGGGTATCTTAAATAAGATTTTAAGAATCGCACTTACAAAGGAGGCATAAAACATGGGAAAGAATTTCAGCAAAATATACCAGCTTATCCTTTGGACCATAACATTAATTGTAATGGTGGTCGGACTTTTCTATCATGTAGCCCACTTTAACTTAGGATTCATTCATATAGGAAAGATCAATGCAAGAGGGAACATGCAGGAAATTAATTATAATGCCGATGTGATCGATACATTGGATGTTGAGATGGAAGCCGCAGACTTCCGTGTGGAATACGGTTCCGTGCTTAGGATTCAGCATAACTTCCCCGATGAGTATGCACCGGACATTAAGGTAAAAGGCGGAAGACTAACCATTACCCAGCATTTTGACGGAGTGAAGGTTAATAATCTTAATGACCTGTGCAGCTTGATAGTGACAGTTCCCAGGGGCACCGAACTTAATTTATTAAAGCTCAGGATGAATGCCGGAGATATCGATATTGAGGATATTGAGGGGGACAAGCTTGATATCAAAGCCAATGCCGGTGACATTGATATTACCGGTACAAAGTTTAATGATACGGTTATTAAAGCAGATGCCGGCGATATTGATGTAAAAGAATGCAAATTTTCTTCTTTAACGATTGATGCCGAATTAGGGGATATTCTTGTTAAGGATACGGATTTTGATAAAGCAGATATCAATGTGGAAGCAGGTGACATTGATGTGGAGGGTGATTTTAATTCACTCACCGCTAAATGTGAGCTTGGAGATATTAATATCAAAACAGACAATCCCGATTCCAAGAATATCGAAGCTAAGTGTTCTCTCGGCCGTGTAAAAGTAAACGGGAAGAAGATTAATTAATATCGTTATTTTCATAATATAGCAAGAGTTCGAAGGGAATTCCTTCGGACTCTTTTTTTGTCTGTAATTACGTATTAATTCAAAATATGTCCTCTATTTTGAAGAATAGTGCACCAAAAATCCATTGAATTAAAACGTTTTTATTTCTAAAATTAAAGTGTACAATCTCACGGCTTTATTGCCGGTAACAAAAAAGAGAGAGGAGCTATATATGAAAGGTTGGTTACGAAGAATCGGAGCGGCACTACTTGTTTTGATGTTGATCTTCCCCAATATGAAGATTACAGCCAAGGCAGCCCCTGTCGTATCCGGAAGCGATTATACCATCGAGTATAATTCTTCTAAAATGCAGCTGAATTGGAATGCGGTATCAGGCGCCAATTCATATTCAATTTACCGCGCACAGTCAAGATATGGAACTTATACATATCTTGGGGATGTAAACGGTACATCTTATGTGGATAACAATCCCAACGGACAGAAGTATTCCAACTACTACAGAGTAGTTGCCAAGAATAACGGAGCCGAGATTTCCACAAAATATATGTCACTTGAAAATTATATCTTTGGTGACAACATGATTTTCTTTGCAAATACCGATAACAGGGCGGATATCAACAATAAGGTTGCGGATATCTATTCCGAGCAGGAAACTGCCCAGTTCGGAACAGGAAGATATGCCCTTATGTTTAAGCCCGGCGATTATACCAACACCGATGACTTTAACGTAGGTTTCTATACACAGATCGCAGGTCTTGGCAAACTTCCCACGGATGTTTCCCTTGCCAATGCCAGCACACCTGCTTTTCTTGAAAACAACAATGCAACATGTAATTTCTGGAGAGCTATCGAAAATGTAGCCATCAGAGATTTAGATAATAACGCAGACGTTTATTTTGCATTCCAGTGGGCAGTTTCTCAGGCAGCCCCCGCAAGACGTCTTTATGTAGAAAGAAACGCTGTTTTTGATTGGTGGTATGGATGGGCCAGCGGCGGATATGCAGCAGACTGTATGTTCTTAAAGGACGCAGGTTCTTATTCTCAGCAGCAGTATTACATGAGAAATTCCTCCATCGGCGGCAATGCTTACGGCGTTAACTGGAACTTTGTGTTACAGGGCGTTACGGGCGGTAATTTAAATACCACTCAGGCGCTTTTAGGCGGAAATGGTACATCCGACTGGGCTTCCGGCGGAAAGACGACTCAGCTTAATAATTCCCCTGTTATTAAAGAGAAGCCTTTCCTTTACCTTGATGGGGACGAATACAAGGTATTTGTGCCCGAGCTTCGAAGAAATGCTCGTGGCACAAGCTGGAGCGCAAACAACATGGGTCAGGGTACAAGCCTTTCCCTCGATACCTTCTATATTGCAAAAGAAGGTGACAGCGCAGCAACCATCAATGCTCAGTTAGATAGCGGAAAGAACGTATTATTTACCCCCGGTATTTATTATGCCGAGGAACCCATCAGAGTTACCAATCCCAACACGGTTGTATTGGGATACGGACTTGCTACCATTATTCCCAGCAATAATCAGGCAGCAATGTGGGTAGAAGATGAAGACGGAATTGAAGTCGCAGGACTTATTTTCGATGCATCTTCACACTCAACCGTTCTTTTGCAGGTTGGTAATGAAAATGCAAGCAAGGATCATTCCAACAATCCTATTTTGCTTTCAGACCTTTTCTTCAGAGTTGGCGGCGTATACAGTGGCGTTGCTTCTGCAGACATGTGTCTTGTAATTAACAGTGATGACGTAATCGGCGATCACTTCTGGATCTGGAGAGCAGACCACGGTGACGGTGTAGGCTGGGATGAGAACGTTGCTTTAAACGGTCTTGTCGTTAACGGTGACGATGTTACCGTATATGGTCTCTTTAATGAACATTTTGAAGAATATTCAACACTTTGGCTCGGTAACGGCGGTAAGTGTTACTTCTATCAGTACGAAACACCTTATGACTGTGTAGATCAGAATAAGTGGAAGAGCCATAACGGCACCAAGAACGGTTACGCAGGATACAAGGTTGGTAATAATGTAAACAGCCACTATGCAGTAGGCTTGGATCTTTACGAAGTATTTATTAATACAAGCGGAGAATGCAGGCTTGATACAGCTGTTGAAATACCCAATAAGCCCAACGTAATTGTTGAAAATGCAATGATCAACACCTTCAGTAACACATCTGTTACCGGCGGTATTTTATCAATAGTAAACGGTACGGGAAGCGGAGAATTACCCGGCGTTATGACTACACCCGGTATCGTAAGTGCCGTAAACGGAGTTACAACAATAAGACCTAACGCTTCAAACGGTGATACTTACAGACAGGTTAATTCCATACAGCCCGGAGATGAAAGCTTTAATGGAAAAACCGGTATTGTCTATACCTATGACAAACAGCCCGTTATTCCGGATCCCGATCCCGAACTTCCTGTGATTAAACTTACGGGAACGGCTTCTGCTTCATCAAATCTCATGCCTGCAGGAAATGCAGTTGACGGAAACACAGGCACCAGATGGGAATCAACCCAGGGTGTTGACAATCAGTGGATCATGGTGGATTTAGGCTCTGTTAAAAGCGTAAGCCGTGTATATATTGACTGGGAAACCGCGGCAGGTAAGGACTATAAGATTCAGACTTCAACAAACGGTACTACATTCACAGATGTAGCTCACATTACAAACGGCACAAGCGGAGAAGACAGAACCATCGACTTTAATGCTGTTGATGCCCGTTACGTAAGAGTATACGGAAATACCAGAACCACACAGTACGGTTATTCGATCTTTGAATTGGAAATATACGGAAGCAATAATGCATCGGGAAATCCTGAACCCGAACCCGATCCTTCTTTACCGGATCCCGGAATCATCGAAGGAAGCTTCCCCATCACAGCTCCGGCTCACATGAGCGTAAAGGCGGCAGGTCTTATTGATATAAGCTGGAATGCTCCCGCAGGAGTGGATGTAGCTGACTACACCGTATTTATCAACGGACAGGCAGTTGGCACTACTACAGATACAACCTATGAATACTACACCACCAAGGTACAGTATTTCTCAGTTACGGTAAGAGCTAATCTTACAAACGGATATACCCTTGATTCCGATACCACCAAGTTCGGTATCACTAAAAAGGGTCTCGGCCTTGCAACAGATATGGGTGAAAACCTTGATCTTGAAGCTTTGGGACTCGGCTGGTATTACAACTGGAGCGAATTTGAAAGCCCTGCAGCCAACTATGCAAATACTGAATTCGTTCCCATGATGTGGAAAGAAACAGACAGAAATGCAGCTGAAAATCGTATCAGTGCTCTTGTAGACAGAGGCTTTAAATATGTGCTTACCTTCAACGAGCCTGAATATCCCGACCAGTGTAACATGTCTGTTGACGATGTATTCGAAGTATATAAGGGATGCCAGAACGACAATATTTTGATCAGTGCTCCCACAACAGCACTTTGGCCTCAGGTATCTACTGACTGGTTCCAGCCCTTTATTGCGCGCGTTGACCAGACACCCAACATGGACTATGACTTTATAGCAATACATTGCTATCCCGAAGATTACGGCGGAGTTGGAATGGCTGAATGGTTCATTGAAAACGTAATCGATTATACCTGGGAACATTATCATAAGCCCATCTGGATAACAGAGTTCTCAACTCACGGCCAGTGGGTAACGGCTACAGGTGAAAACGGCACCAAAGAATTCTGGGAAGCAGTAATGCCCATGCTTGATGAACGTGAATATGTAGTAAGATATGCAGGATTCGACTTCGATGATGATGCAGTAGGTCTCTGGAGATATGCTACAGGTGCACTTACACCTGCGGGAGAAGTCTATAAGAGATTAGGTAATCCTGTTAATACCAATGCAACTTACACATTGCCTGCAGGAAATCCTCTTCCTGAAGGTGGAGGTTCCGGAAGCGGCGGCTCAGGATCCGGAAGCGGAGATGCAGTTAAACTTAATGCTACAGCTACAGCTTCCACTGAAATGCAGTCAGCATCCAACGCAGTTGACGGAAATGAAGGTTCCAGATGGGAATCAACTCACGGCCTCGACAATCAGTGGCTCACTCTTGACTTAGGTTCAGTTAAGAACGTAAGCCGTGTAAAGATCAAATGGGAAACCGCAGCAGGAAAAGAATACAGAATAGAGACATCCGTAAATGGCAGCAACTGGGATAATGCCATTACCGTTACCAACGGAACCAATGGAGCTACTTTAGATGAAAGCTTTGCTGCAAGAGATGCCCGCTACGTAAGAATGTACGGTGTTTCCCGTACAACAGGTTATGGTTATTCCATTTTTGAGATGGAAGTTTACGGTACTGATTCCGCTAACGGCGGAAGCACCGGCGGTGGCAACGAAGGCGGTAATGGTGGCGGAAACGAAGGTGGTAACACCGGAAGTGAAGTTACTGAAATTACACCTGTAAGTGCATCAGCTTCCACTGAATATCAGTCCGCTTCTTTGGCTATTGATAAGAATGCAGGTTCCAGATGGGAATCAACCCATGGCCTTGACAATCAGTGGTTGTCACTTGACCTTGGAAGCCTTAAGTCAGTCAGCAAAGTAGTAATTGATTGGGAAACTGCAGCAGGTAAGAATTATGTGATCCAGGTATCCGCAGACGGAAATGAATGGACTCCCGTATATACCGTAACAAACGGCGGTAACGGAGAAACAAAGACCTGTGAATTTGATGCTGTCAATGCAAGATATGTAAGAATGTACGGTACTGAGAGAACAACTCAATACGGTTATTCGATATACGAAATGTCAGTTTACGGCGCAAACTGATTTACATCGCACCTTTTATAAAAGCGGTGCCCACCTACTTAACCGGGTGGGCACTGCTTTTGTTATATGAAATTACGCGGCATTTCCGATAAGATCAGTTCTGCTTCTTATATTCCATGGGGGAAACACCCTTCACCTTTTTAAATACCCGCGAAAAGTATTTTTCATCGTTAAATCCCACTTTATAAGCTATCTCGTAGGTTTTAAGGCTGTTCTGAGTGAGATATGAGCATGCTTTTTCGATACGTACTGTATTTAGAAAATCCACGAACCTTGTATTCAGGCTCTGCTTAAACAAAGTTGAAATGTATCCCGTTGATATACCAAGCTTTTCGGCCACGGTTTCCTGAGATATGGGCTCGTTATAATGTTCTTTAATAAAAGAAATCGCATCATCCACATAGCTGTTGGTATTTTTGGGTGCCGGACTTACTTTTTCCATGGGCTTAAGGAACTTTTCATCGCATATCTGATTAATGGAAGCGAGCAGTTCCGTAGCTCTTATGGGTTTAAGCATGTATTCGCTGGCGCCAAGATGAAGGGCCTGCCGGGCGTAAGAAAAGTCCTCGTGACAGCTGAGTATTATGGTCACGGGCATGAGTCCTGCCTTTTTAGCTTCCTTCATAACTTCCAGCCCGTTTTTCTTAGGGATCTGAATATCGAGTAACATTACTTCCGGATGGTACTTTATGATATTATCAAGAGCTTCTTCGCCGTTTGCCGCAGTGAGAACCTCATCGAATCTGTCCGTGTGAAGGCGGATATACTTGCTCATGCCTTCTCTTATATTGCTTTCATCATCTACTACCAGTATTTTCATAGCTTTAACCTCTGAATCAGTCTGCCGGGTCGGTTATGGGAATGGTAAGTCTGACTGTGGTGCCTCTGTGTATCTCGCTTAAGATCTTTAAGTCGTATTCATCCTTATAAAGGATCTCGAGTCTTTCTTTAATATTCTTTATTGCAAAGTGTCCTACACGCTCTGCGCGATATGATTTGGAATCTTCGATAAATAGTGAGTTAAGTTCTTCTTCCGTAATGCCGCGTCCGTTGTCCGTTATTTCAAAAGAAGCTTTGCCGGAAATTATTTTAGCGCTGACTTCGAGCTTAAAATCCCCCTGCTCCTTTTCAAAGCCGTGAACAATGGCATTTTCCACAAAGGGCTGTAGTATAAGCCTGGGAATAGTAACACTTTCAGCTTCTTTTTCGATATTAAATTCGTAATGCAGATTCTCGCCGAATCGCATTTTCTGAATGTGAAGGTAATGCTTAAGCATGTCACATTCTCCGGAAACGGTGACGAAACGCTCGCCGTGCCCCAGCACAAGCCTGAAGAGGTCGGATAAAGCCATGATATCTTCGGCAATTTCTTCATTACCCGCATCTAAAACACGCCAGTATAGGGAATCCAGGGTGTTATAAAGAAAGTGCGGGTTGATCTGAGCTGACAGAGCGGCGATCTCACTTTCTTTTTCCTTGAGTGTAAGGATATAGTTCTTATTTATCAGGTCCTTCATGCCCTGCACCATGCCGTTAAAGGTTTCGGTGAGAGAGCCGATTTCATCCTTATCCTTAATTGGAAGGGTCAGGTCGAGATTACCTTCTTTGAATTCATCCATGCCGTCGGACAGGTCCTTAATAGGCTTCAGAATGCTGTTGGTTATTATCAGAAGCACCGGAATGAGACCTATTATTATGCCTAAAAGAAGGGTTAAGGGGGCTGCCACAACCTTGCCGGGAGAATCGTAGAAATCAGCCTTGCTTACCACTTTGGCGACTATCAGATCCTCCGTTACATCTGAAAAAAGAAGCTTATCATTAAGATCCGTTACGGGACTTGGTATTGTTCCGCTTTCCAGGCTTGGCTTTATATATTCATCATATGATTCCGTATTACCTTCCAGGGACAGAAGCTTTTTTTCTTTTATCCCGTATACGCAGATCGCATCCTCTTCCGATACCACAAGCCCTTTACACATATCATCAAGAACATCGGCATTGGAACCTATACACAGGTAGCCTAAGGGCTTTTTCCTTGACATATCATATATTTCTCTGAAAAGAACCAGTTTCGGAGTCCTTATGGATTCGTAAAAACTGTTTTGGCTTACGTCGGCTCTTGTGAAAGCATATGCGCCTTTCTTGGTGAGAGCCGAAATATATTCAACCGTGGATATTATCTTTTCTTTTGATAAATAAGATGATTCATCGAAGCATCTTAAATAGGGCTTTATCTTATTCTCAGGGTAGATTGCCATGGTTTTTATGGAACTGTCCAGGGCTATCATATCTTCAAGCACCTTCATGGGAGCTTCGGAATACCATAGAGTAGAGCTTTTGTTAAGAGAATCGGTATTGTCGGCATCGAGGATATTCTGTATCTCTTCATTGATCGTTATGTAGGTGCCATAGGTCTTCATGTTATTTTTTATATCTTCCACGGAAGAAGAAAGATCACTTAAATCCCTTAAGCATTCTTCGGTGGTTTTCTGCTTCGAACTGTTATAGTCCTTCACGAATATAAAGGCGCTTACAAGGGTGATAATGGGCACCACGAAGAGATATGTATATAAGATCAATTTGAATTTGAGGCTTCGTCTGATCATCGGCAGGCCTCCTCAAGGATCTTGAAAAAAGCATCGGATGAGATTTCACCGGTGGCGGCCCTTGCGATATTTGATTCTATTGCATACTTAAAACCGGAGCTTCCGAGATCGTTAATGGGAGTTCCGCTTATGATGTCAGCTTCGTCGAGGATACTCAGCCATTCTTTTTGAAGAGTTGTTTCGTTCCCCAGCATAAATGCCGTCTGGTCCTGGGCGGACATGCCGATGCCGTTTTCCCAGCCATATTTGGATAAATGCTCCGGAAGAAACATGTAATCAATAAATTCTTTTGCTTCGGCATAGTGCTTACTGTTGGCGGAGATGGAATATCCGCCGCCAAACCATACCATGGCATTCTTTACATTTGGATTGAATCCGGGCATCGTAAAGACACCGATGTTATCACGGATCTTTGGTGGGATGGCTTCATTTACGGCCATCGAAGCTTCCCAGGAGCCCATATAGTACATGGCGGTTTCTTCCGCTGTAAAAAGAGCCATGGCAGTACCGTAATCGCAGTAAGCAAAGTCTTCCTGGAAGATACCCTTCTTAACATCGCTTTTAAGCATTCGAAGAGCCTTATCAAAGTCCTCGTGGGAAAAGTCCGCGTACATAATGGCATTGGTGAGTAATTCAGTCCTCTTTTCGCCGGAAACGGTCAATAAGCAGTTATCAAAGTACTCAACCAAAGGCCAGCCATCAAGGCCGTCCATTGCTACGGGAGTTATCCCGGCATCCGAGAGCTTTTTACAAAGCGCCACATATTCATTGCGATTGGTGGGAAGGGTGAGATTCTCCTCACGAAAGATTCTTTTATTATAGTAAATAGCGATCATATCGGTGTTTCTTGGAAGACCGTAGAGCTTATTGTTTTTCATAAAGCCGGTGAGAGAATTCTGCTCAAAGCCATAATCTTCATAGTCCGATATGGGGAGCTCTGCGAGCATGCCCGCATCGATAATATCGTCAAGGAAAGCAGGCTGGCCCCAGACACTTACAATATCAGGCATTCCGTCCATGGCATAGGCACGGAATTTGGTCTTATATGCCTCTTCATCAAGGCACTCGATCTCAATTTTTATATCAGGGTGAGTTTCTTCGAATTCATCCACGATCATCTGCTCAATGAGGCCCTGGCCGTTCTTTCGGTCGGGAAGATTGGAAAAAAGCCTGAGCGTAACAATCTCGGGACTTTCTTTTTGAGAAACATCTGATTTACATCCAGCAAAAAGAAACGTTACCGGAAGTAGCGTAAGAATTAACGATATAGCGAGAATTAAAGCGGACATTGGAAATTTTCTTTTTGCCCCAATAAAGAAGTAACGATACATATACCTTCTCCATATCCAAATGCCCTTTACACGAAGATTATTTTAACATATTAGAGCATTAAATATAAAGAGGGAGAAAAAGAAAAACCCCTCGGTTAAGAGGGGCTTAGGGTGGAAAATATGAGTTAAATCAATGTTATCTTGATTTCGCCAAAAGAAACGGATCCATCGATCACACACTGCACAGCATCGGGGGACTGGTTACTCTGACCGCTCAGATCGTCCATATCACCCATAACTGTGTAAATTTTGTTGATCACATGCCATTCCTTGGGGATGAAAAGATTCATCTCTCCGAAAGAAGAGTGGCAGATAATGCTGACCTTGCCGCTTGGAACTTCGGCACCGTCAAAGAATACGCTCATTTCACCGAACTGGTTTTTGAGTTCTGCTACGGAAAGATTCTTGGTGCGAATATACTTGGTGGTGCTTCCGAATTTCATGCTGTAATATACATATCCGTTAGGGTCGTCTTTAGATTCAAATTCAATATTTGAGCTGTTGTCGGAGTCATTTACAATAACTTCATCGTCGTCGCTGCTACTTTCAAAAGAAGAACTCATATAGCGCTTGCGCCATTTTCTCCACTTTTTGTTGTCGGGAAAGATTCTGTCAAAGGCAACGGTTAAGAGTAATGCCACCAGAAGTACTGTCCATGGTGTGAGAGCGGTAATGCCAAGGGGTTCATCAAATATAATGCAAAGAACCGCGATGGAAAAGAAAATTCCGCCGAAACTCAAATCCATAATGCTGTAGAAAAGTGCCATCACTGCACATACCGCTACGATAAGTCCCCAGGTGCTTACTCCTGCAAGACTGAAGGGTAAGTTAAAAATATTTAATTTCCAAAGAATTATGGCTGCCGACAAAACTATTAAAAGCAGTGCGGATAAAATGCTTCTTGTGCGATTGTTCATATTGTGTCTCCTTTATCTTAAAAAAATGTATATATTACGAAAAATTGAAAAAAACATATGAGCCCTCCTTATTTTACGGAGTCAGGCTCTCTTTCAAAGATTTGTAATAGCTTCGCGAGCAATACACAATCTTGTAGGTCCCCTGAAACTCCACTTTGCTTGCGCCGGTCAGGTTTTTCGTGATGGAATAGACCTGATGGGTGTTAAGGATGGTGGACTTGGAAACTCTGGTAAAATAAGAAGGAAGCTTTTCTTCCAGTTCGTACAGCTTGTATTTTGCTTCGAATTCATCACTCGCGGTATGGGCCCTTATTATACCGCCGTCGGTTTCGAAGAAAAGAACGCTGTTAATGGGAAGAAAGTATTCGGCCTCATCTTTGAAAAAGCTTATCTGCCCGATAGGGGCATTACTTTCCAAAAGGAGTTTCTGAAGCTCAACTACCTTACTGTCCACTTCGGCACATTTAATTGTCACTTCGCATCCCTCAATATCGGGATCGATTTCGATTTTGACTTTCATGTTGTTCATGATTGTATTATACATTGTATGTCCGGGAAAAAAAGGGCTTTTGCCTAAGAGGTAAGAATGTTAAGGTAAGAGGTAAGAAAACATGGGTTTAAGGAGATGAATCTTTATAATGAACGTATTTTCTTCTGAAAAACTGATGCCGGGAATTACACAGATCCTGTGCCCCGGATATTACGAAAATGAAATTTCCGCTGTCCATATCAAAGCGGGAACGTATCAATAAACAGCGGAATTTACAAAAATGAAATTTCCGCTGTTCATATTAGAGTGGAAACTTATCTTTAAACAGCGGAATTCGAGAAATTGATAATTCCGCTGTATGTTTTGGAAGTACTTTGGTCAAGTCCTTTTTGTGGTGTAAATTCACCTTTAGGTTTTTTGCTTTTATGCAGCTAGTAATTGTTGTTGCTTTTTCGCAATGACAATCAGTTTGTTTTTGCATGATTTTAGTTTTGCTTTGTCACTTGCGCCTATATTTAGCTTTTGCTCTAGTACATATACTTGATTTAATTCTACTAGAACACTCCCCATTATTCGTAGCAAAGATGCTTCATTAGGAAATATGCCTATTACTTTCGAGCGCCTTTTTAATTCCTTATTAAGACGCTCAAGGTGGTTAGATGTGCGCATAAATCTTCTGTAGCTTTTTGGCAAAGTAAGAACTGTCATTGCGTCTTCAAATCCTAAATCTAAGCACTCTAACGCCTTATCTGCGACATCTTTATATTCTTCAAATATTGCATCTCTAATCTTTCGTGCTTCCTCTATTGTTTCGCTATTATACATATCCTGAAGCTGAGCATGAATAGCCTTCTGATATTTTTTAGGCGCATGCTCCAGGATATTTCTTGAAAAATGTGTCTGGCAACGTTGCCAAGGAACATCAGGGAAAACTTTGCTAATAGCATATATTATTCCTTGGTGGGCATCAGATGTTATCATATTTAACCCTGATAGGCCACGATTGGCCAATGATTCAAGAAATAGTTTCCATGTTTCTTTCGATTCGTTCTCATAGACTTCAAACCCAACAATCTCTCGATGACCAGCTTCATCATAAGCAAGCGCAACCATTAATGCGCGAGGTTCAATGTGAAGTTCTCCCCTTACCTTAAAGTATGTTGCATCAACATACATAAACGGATATTCACCAGACAGTGGTCGATTTTTAAACTTAATAACTGAAGCATCCAATTCTTTACACACTTCCGAAACTGTAGATTTAGAAAAAGATGTCCCGCAAAGCGTTTCCATTACAGTAGACACTTTCCTTGTGGAAACACCATTAACAACCATTTCTGCCATAGTGGTAACCAGCGCAGCTTCGCTGCGTGAATAGTTGTCAAAAATAAGGCTTTTAAAAGGAACATTACGATGTCTAGGAACGCAAAGATCTATTGTACCAATTCTGGTTTTAAGTTCTCGATTTCTAGAACCATTTCTGCTATCGGATCTTTCGAGAGAACGTTCATATCTTTCTGCGCCGAGTTGTGCGGAAGATTCTGCCTGAAGAATGCTATTCAAGCTTTCTTGGAGTAATGTTTTGAACGCTTCATTACGATCAGCTGATAATAATTGTAGAATTTCGTCCTGATTTAAAGTAATATTGAGTTGAGCCATAGTGTTCTACCTCCGGTATCGTTTGATTGTGGTGATTTAATTATACCTAAAGGAGAGCCTTTGGCTCTTTCAATTTTTTAATTTACACCATTATATGGACATTACTAGTACTTTTCAATTTTCGACAGCGGAAATTAAAAAAATAAGAATCTCGCTGCTAGGAACAACAACAAAGCTTGATTTCATACAGCGGGATTGCAAAAATCGGCAATCCCGCTGCTTCGCAGTGTTAATCATGAATTCAAGGGGAAAGCACTCTATCCATGGGCTGTCCCCATATTTGTCCCCATTGTTATAAAAAGAAAAGCCGCACGCAGCTCCAGGACGGAACAACGCACGACTAATATCACGAAATATAATCTTTACAAGCTTTTTCTAAAACTTTGAAATTATTAGTTCTCTTTGCAAGCGGAGAATTCTCTCCGTTTCTTTCCTTATGTTTGTAAACGATACTTGCATTCTTCAATATTCTGTTCTTTTGGCGGTTAATTTCTCTGCTTTCTGCCTGAAGAAGAAAACGGTAATGAGGATCTTTGGTGCCGTTAACATCAACTAACGCATACTCGCCTTCCGGAACGGGAATCATATTGTTAATGTTTATTACGGCATAATCTTTAATCTTAATGAAATCTACGCCTTCATCCATCTTTTTGTGCTTGGATTTAAAGGAAGAAAGTGGTGCGAAATACTTGAATTCGTTAATCTCTAAAACAATACCGATGTACTTTCTTCCTGCTTTGTCACCATCCGCAAAAAATAAGTGGTCTTGAAAACCTGTCAAATACTTAATGTAATGAGGATTAACCTCATAAATCTTTAGTCCCCGCATATACCTCCCGTAGATAAGAAACAGGGACAAGAAAACTTGTCCCTGCTGTTAACTCGCTCATTTAAGGGCTGTGCATCACCCACTATTAACTTGCTCATTTATAAGGCTGTGCATCACCTACTAACTATATTATACTTATTCTCCACAATTTTTCAAGCATTATTGTTTTTGCTCATGGTCTTTTTCGTGTTGCTTTATCGCCTGCCTTATAAGATAAAGCACTTCTCCATTGATGGAGCGGCCATCATATTCAGCAAGATCCTTTAATTTCTCATGTGTTTCCGAATCTATCCTTAATCCCAAATGTTTGTCCTTCTCCATCACAAGCCTCCCATACTTCTTTTAAGTACAGTTTAAGTACATGGTGTGATATAATGTGAAAAGTGAACTTATTTTAAGTACACAATAATTGCATATTAAGCTTGTTTTATTGTATTGCCTACTTTGTTTTGAGATGCCTAATAAGGCAGAAAGCAGAATAAAGGAGGCGATAACATGACAAAATACGGTTACATTCGAGTTTCATCAAAAGATCAGAAACCGGAACGACAAGTGGAAGCTCTGCTTAACTACGGTATCGAAAAGGAAAACATCTTTACTGACTATATGTCTGGCAAGGACTTCAACAGACCTCGGTACAGAGCTCTTATGAGAAAACTAAAACGTGGTATAATTAAATTAGCTAAGGAAAGGAGCTTTAAGACATGAAAAAGAATATCGGAAAAATCATCACTGGAGTAATCGCTGTCGTACTTCTGGCAGTTTCGGTAACAGAGTTTGTTCTGTGGAATAATGATAAGACCTATTACGAAGCACAGCTTAATGAATATCAGACGGCGGTTCAGTCATTAACAGAATCGGTTACTGGTAAATCAGCAGATGTTGCTGATGCCAACAAGTCTATCGTAGACTTTAAAAACCAGATTGTTCAGATGCAGTCAGACCTTGAAGCCTATAAAAAGGTTGTTGATGAAATCAATGCTGAACGCGAAGAAAAGAATAAAGCTTTGGAAGAAAAGAAGAAAGCAGAGGAAGACGAATGGAACGCTCTTTCTGAAAATCAGCAGAAGGCTATTTTGGAAGGAAAGGAACGTTCAAAGATTACTTCTTACCTTCTTAAGAATAACGAGGAATACGCTAACCTTTATCTCTACATGAGAGAACTTGCTGATAAAGGACTTGTGGAACTTAAATCTTCCGAGTACAAGACATATAAGGCTAACAAAGCTCGAATGAATGAGATTGAAGCAGAGTATAAGGCTTCTCTTGATAGCGAAAATGAATAGTTTATAATGATAACAATATGAACATTCAAGAGCGAGAAGTTAAAATAGCAGAAAAGCTAAGTAATGAACTGGAAGCCGTAGAAAAGTCGGTAGATTATGTCGCTAATAAAATGAACGAAGCAGACGCGACGACTTTTAAGGTATATTGGGCTAAAACACTCTCAAAATATAATAACTACAGGTTCTTAACAGAGCTTACCGACAAATCTCAAATGTACCGCCTTAAATGGAACGATATTAAGGACGCGGAAGTAGTATCCAATATCGAATATATTGCAAGGATAGTCTCCAACGATAGAAAGAACGGGTTAAATCTAATGTCAGCTCCTTGCAAAATAGAAGAAGTGGAGAATGGGCTTTCTTGTAAGGGACTACCTCTTATGGTGGCAGGAGTTAGCGAACTTCCTCAGCACACATCAGACGATAAGTATCCCGTACTGATAACTTTAATGCCAGATGACACTTACATAGTGATAGACGGAAACCATAGGGTAAGAAGCGGCGATAGAGAAGCAATAATTGTATCCACAGCTACATTTATCCAGTCACTGATATCCATGTATGAGATACTTTTATTCTTATTGGATATAAACAGATGCGATTATATCAAAGGAAAGTCAATGGATAAGATTATTGACTATAACGAGAGAGTTATTTCGAGGATCTGCAAATTGAGAAACATAAAATAGAGACGGCAAAGGCCGTCTTTATTTTGTTGGAGATTAATAGAATACCTTTATATTTAAAATTACTTGACATTCTACACTTAAAAGGTATAATTATTCTATAAGACATAAACCGCTTTAGGAGGAACGTATGAGTATAAAACAACAACCTAACTATATTTTTGCGTCTAGATTTTCTGCGTTGAGAAAGGAAAAAGGACTTAATCAGCAGGAATTTGCTTATGATTTTTCGAAATATATAAATAGAGGTACCGCGTATTCTTTTACAACTATATCAGCGTGGGAACTTGGAAGGAAAACTCCGCCAATGAAATTGATCAATTCTCTCTCAAGCTATTTTGGTGTGTCAGCAGATTATCTGTTGGGAATGACGACTAATCGCCAGGGAAGACGTGATGAATTTGCTCTCGGAAGCAAATCGAGAGAAGAACGCGATATATTGTTAGAGGAAAGTAAACTGGAACTTGCTCCCGAAGAGTATAAAAAATATGACACACTTCCGGTTTTTGCATCTTTCAAAAATCTTGAATTAAAAAACACATGGGGGATTTTGGACCTAAAAAACCAGCGAATAGTGACAATTAACGGTCATATCGCATTGGGTCAATATGATATTAAGCTATATGCATATCCTCTTCCCGGTGAAATGTATTATAACTTTTGGAGAATTCATGCTTATTCATTACAAACATTGCTACAGACGAACGTGTTCTGGATTGAAGTTTATTCTAATGACGGAGAGATTCGCCAAAAATACAGCGGGTGGTACGAGCATCTTCCGGACAAAACCGGAATTATTAATTGTAACAATGGGCTAATCTTACCATATACAGGGCTTAATGTAAGCTACTGCGCTTATGGGATGCCTGTCGCCAACAGTTAGGATGTCAATTTGTTCATAATGAACATAGATTTAATGTAATCACAAAAGCTTTTGAGAATATCATGATTAGAGGATAACAATATGAACAAACCAAAAGGTGAAAGAAAGAAAAAACGAATAGAGAGTGTAAATCTTGATTTGATTGATTTGTGTGAAGATAATGAAAAAATCTTTGATTGTGGCAATTTGGACAGTCTTGTAGAATCAATAAAAAGAAATGGTTTTCAGGGAACCGTTGAGGTATATGAAAAGAATGATGGCAGATATGAACTTCTTTCTGGCCATAGACGTTATCTTTCGGCTAAAACTATTGGTATGAAAACAATACCCTGTGAGATAGTAATGGAACCATCCGAATCTCAAAAGGCTGAAATACTTATAATGTCGAACATAGCAACAAGAGAGCTGACTCCCATTGAAAAGGGTAAGGCTCTGGCATATTACGAAGAAAAAGTGCTTAAAAAAGATAAGTCGGTTAAAGGGGATCGCAGAGCTGAATTGGCTAAACGTTTTGGGATAGCCAGCTCTCAGGTCTATAAGTACAAGGCACTTCTTAATTTAATTCCTGAAATCCAGAAACTAATAGTTGATGAAAAAGTAGCATATGTAAATATATATGCATGCGCGGTGCTGCCTATTGAAACTCAAAAAAATATATATGATGAAATCTGTAACTATCTATCGGAAAGAGAGAGTATTTCGGGGCGGGAAGTCGTACAAATAGTTGATGCATACTTGAAACCAAAGCGAAAAGAAGGCTCATCTGCAAAAGAACCAAAGCCAGACACATTTACAAATATTCCCGAAGAAGCAGGTATGGTAGAGCCTATTTCGTTCTCCCAGATGAATAGGTATCACACCGGTAATAATGGCATATCGCAGCTGGTTGAAGTAGAAAAAAACAAAACGAAAAAACCTATGCTTTATAATGAACAGAGAGTCTTTATTACATCGCAGAATCTCAGATCCTTACTTATACAAATGACAAAAAAAGAGAAGCCAAAGCTATCAAGTCGCGAAGTAATTGATGAATTACTTTCTCTGAGAGAATTGTTGAATAGCATTTTTGAATAATTGATGCTACACTAACCGCCAACAGTCGGAAGAAAATACCGCCAATCGTCGGATAAAAACGACTCCAAACGTCGGAATTTTATTGACCCACCTTATTATCTTATTTATTATATGAGATAATTAGTGAAGGAGAGGATGCCGTATATGAGAAGAACAACATTACTTACAGCAACCTTAATATCAGTTCTCTCTTTGTCAGCTTGCGCACAGAGAGAAGTAACAAAGATAGACCCTTTGGACTTTCCTATTGAGGAAACCCAAGAACCCGTAAAACCTGCTGAACCTATCCTTATTACGGTAGTACCCGAAGCAGAGGTTGAAGACGAAGATAACAACATCGAAATAAGTGCTGACATAGATTACTACGGAAAAGAGGAAGCTTCACAGCCTGCACCCAGTACACCTAATTCGGGATTTCCTGCAACTAATCCCTCTCAAGATGCTAACGCATCTCAGTCTAATGCTTCAACAGAAGTTTGGCAAGGCGGTGGAAATGGTATTCCTACTGAAAGGCGTTCTTGGGGAACACCGTATACTGGCGGTACATGGTAAGGTATACCTTGACACGCAGGATAGAAAATCTGGAACATTTATAGAAGCCAACCCATTCCTTAAAGGAATGGGTTTTTTTATTGCAACATATTTTTATGAAAAGACCGTTCAGATTTATGGTGATTTTAAAAGGCTTTTTCTGAGGAACGAATCCTTACCACGGCTTCCCTTTTCAGAAAAATCTTTTCAATGATTTTAATTAAAATCCTCGGAATTTTGTAGACTTATTATTTCAGTATGAGATAATTATTATAGAGAAAGGAATTACATACTATGAGAAGAAAAGCATTATTAACATTAGCCCTTGCAAGCGTATTAGCTCTTGCAGGTTGCACACAGAAAGAAGTAACAAAGGTAGACCCTTTGAATATCCCTATCGAGGAAACCGAACCCGTAAAGCCTGCTGAACCGATAGTAATTAACGTCGTTCCAGAGCTTGAAGCAGAAGAAAACGACAACAACATTGAAATAAGTGCAGACATAGATTACTACGGAAAAGAGGAAGCTACACAGCCTGCACCGAGTTCACCCAATTCGGGATTTGAAGCAAGCACACCTTCTACATGGAATCCTAACGAGGAGTGGAAAGGCGGGGGAAATGGTATGCCGACCACGAGGCGTTCTGGTGGTGACTGGTCAGCGGGTGGTACATGGTAGCACAAGAGCCAATCCTAAATAGTCCCAACTTCATCAGAAGGAGGGACTATTTTTATTGCAATAAATACACCTAAATGCTATAATTACACCAACGAATTAATAGAAAGGAATTAATTATGAAAAGATACTTTAAAAGAATTTTGCTTTTATTGTGTGCTGTGACGGTGTTTCTTCAACCATTATCAGTTTACGCATGGACTTCTGCGGAAGGCGAGAGTGGCAACTTAGCGTCTTTTAAAAGCGAGTATTCTATTAACCCAAATCTTCAAGGTTGGTTAATGTACTGGGTTGACGATAATGAAAACGTCATAAGCGATGTTGCTATCGTTTTAAGTGCTTCTGTTGCAAATCAGTTTAATACAGCGGATTATAAGGCGGTGACAACGAGATTTCAAAATTGGTCTTACAGTAGAGTAATTGATATAAACACAATCGGAATCCCTTTACCATACTACAACGACCACCTAACCAATGCTCCTTCGGTAAAACAATGGATAACCGAGCATAAGAACGCATTGGTAAGTAATCTTCACGCACCCTCAGAAATTGACACTTGCACAGAGGAAGATAAATACTTCTTCATAGCCGAACCCGTTTATATGTTTCCTCTTTTCTCAAACGTAGAGGGTGTACCGAAAAGAACAATAGTGGGTACTACTTACCAGTATGCTAACTACATAAAAAACAATCTTCTGGGAACGGCTGAGTATCCAAGTTCAGCTACTTTGTTTGGCTCAGAAACTTCAAGAGGATTAACGGAACATGGTTGGTGGGGAACGTGCCGTTATACAAACGGAATGTTTGGAACATTCGAATGTGTAGGTAACGACTACATTCCGAGAACAGCCAAAATCGGTATTACCCGCTCTGGCGAGGATTACTTTAACATTGATTTTAATAATCACCCGTTGTCGTTTTCGACTTTAGCCGATAAATCCATCGGATTAGGAATAGTTGTAATGTCTAATTCCGATAAAGGCGATGAAGGAACACCCACTCCCGACCTTGAAACCCACCCCTATGTCGGTAGTGCTAAACCCGATACATGGACTTATAATTACGCAACCCAATTTAATCTTGATAAAAACAACGACCCTGCGGGACGTATTCCAAGCGGAGAAATGCTTACTAATGGAATCAACGTAGATAAGTGGTATTGCGATTATTCACTTATTAAGCACGAACCGAGTAAGACGGGCGACAGTAACTTAAGAAAGAGAGTATCAGTTCAATATAACATTCATTGGACGGTAATCAATAGTTATAAGAGTACGGATACAGATTTATCAGAGAGCGAAGCCGATGCTCTAATGAGCAGAAGCGATGTGCATAATCCGTCAAAGTCTCAGACTCATACGAAAGACCCGTTAGACCCGACGGATTATGATAAATATTCCGTATCGTATTACGGTGAATCTGAAAGAGTGCAGGGCTATACAACCTATGTAACGAGAGAGACCTATTATTACGAGCTTGAGAACTTTAATATTTACACGTTCAATAAAGCCGTAATCACTTGTGAAAACACAAGCGGTGTCACTGCTTATACTGGTAATCAGATAATCTATAACGGTGACTACAACGTATCTTACGCGAACAGAAAGACTGCTAAAGTAGTTCATACACCGACCAACAGATACAACGTAGATTTGTACGCAGATAACTATGATGACGGTAAGCAGAAAGCGGAAGCTCGTAAGAGTTCGGACGCAGATGATTTCATCGTTCAGAATGACTACTTTGAAGCGGGCGGTAAAGTATTCTTACCTAACTCACAAGGTCAGCACGGAGCTGATTATACAAGAGTAAATAGTTATAACTTCCCCGATACTGGAGTAGGAAATTATGAAACTGCCGTAACCATTCCATTTACTTCCTTTGCATCTTCAAGTGTCTCAAAAACTTCATCAGGCATAAATCTTCGTATATCTTCATCCAGAGAATTCTTATGAACGTCCTCAACCATATCAATTGTCATTTCAGCTATAAATAATCTTTAGGTTTCAACAAGTATTTTCATAGACATCTCTTCATAAGACGGAAACTTATTTATTTACAGCGGGAATAGTAAAAATGAAGTTTCCGCTGTTCATATTAGAGTGGAAACTTATCTTTAAACAGCGGGATTTACGAAAAAAATAATTCCGCTGTATGTTTTGGAAGTACTTTTCATTTTTCGACAGCGGAAATTAAAAAAAATAAGAATCTCGCTGTTAGGAACAACAACAAAGCTTGATTTCATACAGCGGGATTGCAAAAATCGGCAATCCCGCTGCTTTTCTAGAATCATGCCATAAATTTCCGCATCGCGCAGGGTGGAAGAGTGAGCGCCAGCCCGGCTATTCGGCCTTGTGCATGCAGGAGCGCGAGCGGGCTCATATTTTGCTATGCAAAATATTCGTGTCGCGCTGTCGCGCTATCGTCTGCTCGCAAATCGAACACACTTGTGAGCAAGCTCCCGTGTGTTCTTTTGCTCTCATCCGGCACCGCTCGTAGAAACGCGCAGTCGCACCGGCGAGGAAGGCGCGGAAAGTGATTGGATAGCGGAAGACAGTTAAGCGCCTTCCTCGCGTCTCCACCTACTCCGTCTCGCGTTCGCATAACAAAAAAGGACATCAGTTTTGATGTCCTTTTGTTATGCGAGCGCGAGACGGGGATCGAACCCGCGGCCTTCTCCTTGGCAAGGAGACGCTCCACCGCTGAGCCACTCGCGCATTTATTTGTCCGTGTCGTTCACACGCAAGAAGTATAATAACTTACGGTGGGGTGTTTGTCAACAATAAAAATCAATTTTTTTTAAAAAAATTTTGGATGTGTATTTTGCATTAAAAACTGGTACTTTTGGGCTGGTAACAGGGTGTTTTTTTGGTGCCCTTTACTGAAAATATTGCGATAAATAATAAATAGTTGCACAATTCATTTTCTTTTGTTAAAATTATATCGTGGCGGTTATATGGGCTAATATAAATTAGTACGAAGAGGGATATGCTATGAAAAAAAGCACTCTGGAAGATGTTCTTTCTTCCCGCGAAAGCGAACTATTCCATCTTCTTGCCAGTATTAGTTACGATTTTCTGATCATTTTTGATGTTAACGAGAACCGAGCCAAAATCGTACAATGTGTGGAAGGGAATGAAAGGGGATCGGTATTCAGGGAGCATCTCACTGAACACTTAAGTGAAAAGGTGCACCCGGATGATCTTTCTCTTTTGGAAAAGGAATTAAAGAACCTGACTTTGAAGGTTGACCATGTTGGCTTTGAAATCAGGTTGCGTGAATCAGGGGGCCGAAGATATCGTTGGCACTCTGTTAAAATGCGTCTTATACCAACTGATGATGGTATTTTCTATGTGGGCGCCAGCACTTACATCGACAACAGCAAGCGCGATGTCAATGAGCTGACCATCAAAGCGCGTCAGGATCCTCTGACGGGACTTCTTAATAAAGTAGTTACCACTGAACAGATTACAGGTTATATAGCTGAAAATCCCGAAAAGAAGGGTGCCCTCTTAATTGTGGACATCGACTTTTTCAAGTCCTTCAATGATACCATGGGTCATCTTTTCGGCGATGAAGTCATCAAAGAAGTTGCTATCCGCATAAGAAGGATCTTCTCCTGCGATTCTTTTGTGGGCCGTGTTGGTGGTGACGAATTCCTGGTTTATGTTAAGAATCTTGCGGATGTGAGTGATCTTGTTTCAAGGCTTGGACGCCTTCGTGATTCTCTTTACAGTATCACCCTTGGACAGAGATCGAGCCTCCGGGTCACAGCCAGCATCGGAATTTCTCTTTTCCCTGAAATGGGGGACAACTTCACCAAGCTTTTTGATGCAGCGGACATGGCGCTTTATTTTGTTAAGAATAACGGTCGAAACAACTTCGCTATTTATACGGAGCTTCTTTATGATGAAAGCAAGCGCCGGGCAGAAAAGTGCGAAGAGGAAGAGACCAGGCAGACGGAAGCCTATACGATTACCAATTTTGCTTTCCATTTGCTCAATGAATCTGAAGATGTTGACAGCGCATTAAACCTCCTTCTTTATAAGATCCAAAATGAATATAACCTGGAAGCCATCTACGTTAATGAGGTATCCAATAACAAGTCCTCCTCCGAATGTATCTACGAGATCAAGAAGGATAAATACGAATCCCGCCTTGGCACCACAGAGACATTTTCATTTAAGGCATTGGAAAATAAGAGCGATGCCTTCAAAAGAAACGGCGGACATCTCATTTATGAACTTAAGGGCGAGAATGCCATGGAACCGGGTAATGCTCTTATCGGAGTGGAAGGCATGGGATCGGTGCTTCAGATAGATATGAGGCTTTTTTCCGAATCCCGCGGCTTTGTTAATTATGTTTCCGAATATGGAAAAGTTATCTGGACCAGGCAGAAGATCAAGGATCTGATAGCCATAACGAATCTTATTACGGTATGCCTGTACTACTCAAAGCGCGTATTAAAGGCTGAAGCGGAAGTGGTGCGCATGAGTGACTATGACCTTCTTACCGGCCTTATGAAAGAAGATACCTTTATCGAAGCCTGCAAGAAAGTCATTGTGTCACGTAAAAAGAATATGCGTCTCGCAATCCTCTACTGTGATATCAGTAATTTTAAATATATCAATGATACCTACGGCTATTTAAAGGGCGACAGTATCCTGGCGGAAACCTCCAAATTCATGAAGGAAAAGATCCCCAATGTGCTTACAATGGGCAGATTCTATTCCGACAATATCGTGTGCCTTACGGAGTTTCCTGATACCATGTCGGAAGAAAGACTGGCAGAGATCCTTGATGTTATCAATAAAGACCTGACCAAGAGCCTTGAAGAAAGATTCAGTATCAACAATATCTTTATAAGTGCGGGCATTTATGTCCTTGATTCGCCGGATGTGGATATCTATCAGGCAGTTTCCAATGCAAATCTCGCACGCAAGATATCAAAGAATCAGAACAGCATGAACTGTGTGATCTTCAATCAGGAAATGTTTGAAAAGAAACGCCGTCAGATCCAGCTGATGCAGCAGTTAGACAGCGCTCTTAAAAATGAAGAATTCTACATCGTTATGCAGCCCAAGGTTTCGGGAGCGGAAAACAGGCTGGTGGGAGCAGAAGCTCTTGTTCGCTGGCAGAGGCCCGACGGTACCGTTATTTTTCCTGATGAATTTATCAGTACCTTTGAAAAGGACGGAAGCATAATCAAGCTTGATTTTTATGTATACGATAAGGTCATGAAATATCTTCATGACAGACTGAAGGCCAATAAAAAAGTGGTGCCGGTTTCCGTGAACGTTTCCCGCGCCCATTTATTGGAAGATGATTTTGTAAAGAGATTCAGAGAGCTCATCGATAAGTATGAGATACCCACTCAGTATCTCGAGCTTGAACTTACGGAATCCATTTATCTTGAAAACCTTGATTTCTTTAATAAGACCATGGAGGAATTCAGGAATATGGGTATTCGTGTGTCCATGGACGACTTTGGCTCCGGCTACTCATCTCTTAATGCATTAAATGACATTAAGATCGATCTTCTTAAGATCGACCGTATTTTCATGAAGGATCCCAATCTTCGTGAAAGCGATAAGACCATCATTAAATTCATAATCGACATGGCTAAGAATCTGTGTATACAGGTCATGTGTGAAGGCGTTGAGACCAAAACTCAGCGTGAATTCTTAAACAAGGCCGGCTGTACACTCCAGCAGGGCTACCTGTATTCAAAGCCTGTTGAAATAGATACTTTTAACGTTTTCTTGGATAACGAGGACATTCTTTTTGCAAGAGTGGGGTAAAACACATCTCCTGAATGATAAAAATTGTCATTTAGGAGATTTTTTTGTCCTATATATGCCTCAATATCTTGTATCTGTCCGTGTTTTCGGTTAAAATTAATCATGGATTGGTGCACGAAACTCTCATAAGAAAAGGGGACAATTATGGAAGTTAGTAAGCGCGTTCTTTTAGTAGAAGACAACGAGATCAATGCAGAGATCGCGAAACAGCAGTTGCTGGATATGGGCTTTGAAGTTGAATGGGTGTCAAACGGCGCACGCGCCGTGGAAGTATTCGGCGAATCGGAGCTTGATTATTACGATCTTGTCATTATGGATCTTATGATGCCTGTAATGGATGGAATTGAAGCAACCAAGATAATCAGACGCTTGGAACGGGAAGATGCGGCATCAATACCTATCATAGCCGTAACTGCCAATTCATATTCCGAGGACGAACAGACCTCGGTATCCAGCGGGATAACGCGTTTTATAACCAAGCCTTACAACAGAGATATACTTTACGATACTATAAAGGGGCTTTCGGAAACCGGAGTTTAGGTTTCTACTTGCGATGTACAGATTCGGTAAAAAAGAAGAATTAATAGATGGAATAAAAAAAGGGATACCGATTGGAGTAGGTTACTTGGCGGTATCCTTTACATTTGGTATTTGGGCGACGGAAGGGGGTATTCCCCTCTGGATGGCGGTACTGATATCATTTTCAAACCTTACCAGCGCAGGTCAGTTTGCGGGGGTGGGGCTCATTATGCAGACAGCTTCCCTGTTTGAGATCGGACTGTCTGTTTTTGTTATCAACATCCGCTATTCCCTCATGAGTCTTTCCCTCACCCAGAAACTCGAGAAGAACGTGAAAACTTCCCAGAAATATATTTTCGGATTCGGCATCACCGACGAGGTATTCGCCATAGCCGCAGTGAGAGAGCGCCCCATTACCGCTTATTACATGTATGGCCTCATGAGCACTCCCATAATCGGCTGGACTCTCGGTACCTTCTTAGGGGGGCTTGTGGGAAATGTACTTCCTCCTAGACTGTCCGATGCTATGGGAATAGCACTTTATGCCATGTTCATAGCCATAATAGTGCCTCCTGCCAAAAAGAACCGTGCCGTGCTTTTTACCATAATAATCGCAGTCATTGTCTCCTGCATACTTAAATATGTTCCTGTATTTTCATTTATTACCGATGGTTTTTCCATGATAATTGCAACCTTTATAGGCGCCGGCATAATGGCATATCTTGCTCCTGTAGCAGAGACTGAAGGTAAGGAGGAGACATCATGAATATAGATTTAAAATATATGTGTCTTGCGGTATTCATAATGGCCCTTGTTACTTATATTCCGCGAGCCGTACCAATTGTATTTTTTAAAAAAGAAATAAAATCGAGATTTATAAAATCATTTCTCTATTATGTGCCCTATGCGGTACTTGCAAGTCTTACCTTTCCGGCTATTTTTACGACCGGAGGTAATCTTTATGCAGCTATAGCAGGAACGGCGGTTGCTCTTATTTTAGCTTATTTTGAGAAAAGCCTTGTGGTAGTTGCGGTTTTTTCCGTGGCAGCTGTATTTGTTACGAATCTGTTTTTATAAGTAGGGAGAATAAATGAGTAATAACAACGGACAATCCAAATACGACTATCCTGTTTCGGAACTCCTAAAGCGCTTTTCCGGTTATCTTTTTAAACATAAAAAGGTCATGATATTTGACCTCATCTGCGCTTCTTTTACAACGGTCTGCGATCTGACCCTCCCCATGATCATGCGTTTTATCACCAATGAGGGAATTTCCGGTGAAGGTGTTCTTTCAATTCAATTGGTGCTGAAACTTGGGGCATTATATTTTGTATTGAGGCTGGTGGATGTGCTTGCGGGTTTTTATATGGCATATAACGGTCATGTCATGGGAACTCACATTGAAACCGACATGCGTTCCGATGCCTATAAGCATTTGCAGAAACTTTCTTTTACCTACTACAACAATACAAAGATCGGACAGATCATGGGCCGTATCACCAATGACTTATTTGATGTAACGGAATTTGCCCATCATTGTCCCGAAGAATTTTTAATAGCGATCATAAAGACTGTAATTTCCTTTGTGATCCTCGTGCGCATTGATTTAAAACTTACCCTCATTGTTTTTGCGGTGATTCCCGTAATGCTTTTTGTATGCATAAATATCAACCTGAAATTCCGCGTGATACAGAGAGCGCAGCGCGTTCAGGTCGGTGAGCTTAATGCTAATATCGAAGAGTCGTTGCTTGGTCAGAAAGTCGTTAAGGCATTCACCAATGAAGATCTTGAAGAGGCTAAATTTGAAAAGAACAATCTCATTTTCTTAAAAATAAAAAAAGATTATTATAAAGTCATGGCCTGGTTTCATACGGGCAACAAGATCTTTGAAGCATTGCTTTACCTGCTGGTGCTTGTGTTTGGCAGCCTTTTCCTGGTGAGCGGACGGATCAACGCAGGTGACCTGGTGGCTTATTTACTATATATTTCCACACTTATTACCACCATAAAAAGGATCATTGAATTCTCCGAGCAGTTCCAGCGAGGCATCACCGGCATCGACAGATTTTTGCAGATCATGGATGCCGACATTGAGATCTTTGATTCCGAAAATGCGCGGGAACTTAAGGATGTACACGGCGATATAGAGTTTAAGGATGTAACTTTTGAATATCCCGACGATCACAATGAAGTATTCAAGAATCTCAATCTGAAGATAAAAGCAGGGGAAAAGGTAGCAATAGTAGGTCCCTCCGGCGGCGGAAAGACCACCCTCTTAAATCTTATCCCGAGATTCTACGATATAATATCAGGAGAGATTATTCTTGACGGTGACAGTATAAAGAACTATACCTTGAAGAGCTTAAGAAAGAATATCGGTATGGTTCAGCAGGATGTATATCTTTTCAGCGGAACCGTCTATGACAATATTTCCTATGGACGCCCCGATGCCACCGAAGAAGAGGTAAAAGAAGCAGCCCGTCGTGCGGGAGCATTGGAGTTTGTGGAAGAACTTAAGGACGGCTTTAACACATACATCGGCGAGCGAGGAGTCAAGCTTTCCGGTGGGCAGAAGCAGCGAATCAGCATTGCGAGAGTGTTCTTAAAGAACCCGCCCATAATCATTCTTGATGAAGCTACCAGCGCTCTTGATAATGAAAGCGAATATAAGGTAGCGGAAGCTCTTCAGGAATTATCCAAGGGCCGCACCACCATTACGGTGGCCCACAGATTATCAACGATTCAAAATTCCGACAGGATCCTTGTACTGACAGAAGAAGGTATTACCGAAGAGGGAACTCACGAGGAATTGCTTGAAAAGAATGGCATGTATCGCAAATTCTACGATATGGCCAATAAATTATCTTAACGGAGGTAAATGCTTTTGATACTTCAGTTTGTAGGTGCCGACCATCAGGTTACGGGGAGCTGTCATTACCTTGAGGCCTGCGGCAAGAGATTTCTGGTTGACTACGGTATGGAGCAGGGTAATAACCCCTATGAAAGCAAGGGACTTCCCTGCAATGAAGCAGACATCGATTTTGTTCTTTTGACTCATGCGCATGTGGATCACTCAGGCATGCTTCCATACCTGTATGCAAAAGGCTTCAGAGGCCCCATTTATGCAACGGATGCCACCAAGGACCTTTGCTCGATAATGCTTCGTGACTGCGCTCATATCCAGATGCAGGAAGCAGAATGGAAGAATCGTAAAAAGAAACGTTCCGCCAACAGCGAAGAAGCTGTTGACCCCATTTACAACATGGAAGACGCAATAGGCGCCATAAGAAGCCTTGTTGGAATAAAGTATGGAGAAACAGTGGAGGTATCCGAAGGCATCAAGATACGCTTTACGGATATAGGACACCTGCTTGGTTCTTCCAGCATCGAGATCTTCTTAAGTGAAGGCGGAGTTCACAAGACCATTGTATTCTCCGGCGATATAGGAAATAAAAATCAGCCGCTTATAAAGGATCCAAGCTTTACCAAGGCGGCGGACTATGTGGTAATGGAATCCACATACGGCTCGAGATATCATGAGAAGGCTGAAATTAATCCGGTACAGGATCTTGCCAAGATCATTCAGGAAACCCTGGACGGCGGCGGAAATGTGGTAATCCCTTCTTTTGCAGTGGGCCGTACTCAGGAACTTTTATATTTCATAAAGCAGATAAAAGAAAAGAATCTTGTAAGATACCATGATTTCCCGGTATATATGGACTCGCCCCTGGCGGTGGATGCAACGGAAATATTCCAGAAGAATGTCTATGATTGCTTTGATGATGAAGCCTTAAAGATGGTGAAGAAAGGGCAGAACCCCTTAACTTTCCCGGGACTCAATCTCGCGATCACCAGTGAAGAATCAAAGGCCATCAACTTTGATGATGAGCCCAAGGTCATTATTTCAGCTTCCGGTATGTGTGAAGCCGGTCGTATCAGACACCATTTAAAGCATAACCTTTGGAGACCCGAGTGTACCATTCTTTTTGTAGGTTACCAGGCAGAAGGCACCCTTGGTCGTGCCATTGTTGAAGGTGCTACGGAAGTTAAACTTTTCGGTGAACCCATCAGCGTAAGAGCCTCTATCATGAAGCTTCCCGGTTTATCGGGACATGCCGACAAGGATGGATTAAAAGAATGGCTGGATGCCTTTGAAAAGAAACCGAAGCAGGTATTTGTAGTGCACGGTGACGATATGTCCAGTGAAGCCTTCGCAGATTATGTGGCGAGAGACATGAAGATCCCCGCCTATGCTCCATTCAGCGGAACAGTTTACAATCTTGCCACCGGAGAATTCGAGTATCAGGCAACGGCAGAAAAGAAGAAAAAGAAGCTTTATGCCATTTCCGATGCCTTCGCAAGACTTCTTGCAGCAGGTCAGAGACTTATGGCAGTTATTCAGAAAAATCAGGGTCATGCCAACAAAGACCTTGCAAAGTTCACCAGTCAGATAAATTCCCTGGCGGACAAATGGGACCCGGATGCAGATCCTATTATCGAAAAAGAACGAAAAGGCAAAAGAAAGAAGAAATAAAGGGGTACGAAATGAGCGTAGCAGATAATATTTTCATCAATATGTGTAAGGATATCCTTGAGAACGGTACCAGCACCGAAGGCGAAAAAGTGCGCCCTCACTGGCCCGACGGAACACCTGCATATACCATAAAAAAATTCGGGGTTGTAAACAGGTACGATCTTCGTAAAGAATTTCCCATACTTACACTCAGAAAAACAGCCTTAAAGAGCGCCACCGATGAAATGCTGTGGATATGGCAGTTAAAGAGCAACAATGTCAATGACCTTCACTCGCATATCTGGGATGAATGGGCAGATGCCGACGGCTCCATCGGTAAAGCTTACGGATATCAGATGAGTGTTAAGCATCAGTACAAAGAAGGTATGATGGACCAGGTGGACAGGGTTATTTATGATTTAAAGAATAATCCCTTCTCAAGAAGGATCATGACCAATATTTACGTGCATCAGGATCTTCATGAGATGAATCTGTACCCTTGCGCATATTCCATGACCTTTAATGTTACGGCCCGTCCGGGTGAAGATAAGCTTACATTAAATGCTATTTTAAACCAGCGTTCTCAGGACGTGCTGGCCGCAAATAACTGGAATGTGGTGCAGTATGCAGTATTAGTTCACATGCTGGCTCAGGTATGTGATATGAATGTGGGTGAGCTTGTTCATGTTATTGCCGATGCCCACATCTATGACAGACATGTGCCTCTTATAAAAGAACTTATTTCAAGGGAGCCACTTCCCGCGCCTAAGTTCTTCTTAAATCCCGATGTGCATGATTTCTATAAATTTACCAGAGATGATGTACGACTTGAAGGATATGAGACTCACCCTCAGATTACCAACATTGAAGTGGCTATCTGATCGATTTGAAAGGTGCTTATGAAAGCTATTTTGATTGCAGATGAAAAATGGGGCGTTTCCAATAAAGGAAAGTCCCTTATATCCATACCTGCGGAAAGAAAGACCATGCTTGATACCGTAAAGGGACATGTGGTGGTTTATGATTATAAATATGTGGACGAACTTCCCGGCCAGCAGGCTCTTACAGGCAGCGACAATATTGTATTTACCGATAATGCCGAGGTTAATGTTAAAAATGCCCTTGTATGTAAGACACTTGAAGAAGTGGAGAAGGCAATAGAGAGCTTTTCTGACAGAGAGGTTTACATAATACATGGGGCCAAACTCTATAATCACTTCTTTGACAGAATAAATACTTTCCATGTTACCAAGGTGGAATACAGCTATCATACCGATGAAAGTATCAGAAATCTTGATGAGGAAGAAAATCTGACCATTACTCATGACAGCGATGAATTATATTTACATGATATGGTTTACTCGTTTTTACAGTACGAAAGGATGTGATCGGATGCTGTGGCTGGATCGAAAAAACACGGAGGAAGATATTGACTTATCGTCTATTAACCCAACCTACTGGCGAATAAAGCATATTAAGACCTTTGTAGGTATATTCTTAACCGTAGTCCTTGCAAATATTATATTTTGGACCCTGGCTGTATTTTTGGCAGGTTGTGGCAGTAAGAATATTGTCATCACCAAGGGCTTTAACAAAGACGAAGTGATGCGTATTAATACATCCTCCTGCTCCCTGGGAGAGATGATGCTTTACTTAACCACGGTCCAGAATCGGTATGAAGAAATATACGGACCGGAGATATGGGAAAAGGATTCCATGGGCGAGACCATGGAAGAGAAGCTTAAAAGCATGGTCCTTGCCAAAGTAGCTCAGGTCAAGGCAATGAATCTGATGGCAGAAAGCTACGGATTAAAGCTTTCCGACGAAGAAACGTTAAAAATATCGAGGGCTGCGGATTCTTTTTATGATTCTCTCAATGATAAAGAGAAGGAACTTATAGGCATTTCCAGGGATGACGTACAGAGAATTTATTCCGAATATGCCCTTGCCAATACGGTTTACGACTATGTGATAAGGGATATAAATCCTGAAATCAGCGATGATGAAGCCCGCACCATTTCCGTGCAGCACATTCTTATTAAGACATATAATCTTGATTCCGAGGGGAAGAAGATCCCATACTCGGAGCGCGCCATGAAGCTTGCAAAAGAAAAGGCAGATATGGTGAGAGAGCTGGCAGTTACGGAAGGGACATCATTTGAAGCTCTTCAGGCAACCTACAATGAAGACACGGAAAATACCTACACCTTTGGCCGGGGAGATATGGCAAAAGAATTTGAGGATGCAGCCTTCAGCCTCGATACGGGAGAGGTAAGCCCGGTGATCAAGACGGAATTCGGCTACCATATCATTAAATGCACCAGCGAATTCGATATGGAGACCACCCAGCTTAATAAGGTAAAGATATTAAAAGAACGAAAAGAAGAGGTTTTTAATTCTACCTACAATGCCTTTGTGGAAGAACTTACCAAGAACTTAAACAAGCCTCTCTATGAAAAGATAACACTGATCCACGACCCGGAAGTTAAGACCAAATCCTTCTTTGATGTGGATTTTTAGAAAACTTTAATAATTCGAAAACCCCAGTAAAATCAAGGCTTTCAGGATGATTGTTAGCACTCTTTCGAAAAGAGTGCTAATTTTGTATTGATTTTTTTATTTGCGGGTCCTAAACTGTATTCGCATGGAAAATTTGAGGTTAGATCCTGATAATCTAATTTTCTTTTGGATAAAAACAGAAAGAAGGAATCAAAATGTCTAAACAAGGTAGTTTATCAATTAACAGCGAGAATATTTTTCCCATAATCAAGAAGTGGTTATATTCCGACCATGATATTTTTTATAGAGAGCTTATTTCAAACGGCTGCGATGCGGTCACAAAGCTCAAAAAGCTTTCAATGATGGGAGAGTACGATCTTCCCGATGGCTATAAGGGTAAGATTACCGTAACCACCAATGCCAATGATAAGACCATAACATTTGAAGATAACGGTCTTGGTATGACCGAGGATGAAGTTGATGAATATATTAACCAGATCGCTTTTTCGGGAGCAACGGACTTCATCGCGAAATATAAAGATAAGACCAACGACGACCAGATCATCGGCCATTTCGGTCTTGGCTTCTATTCAGCTTTCATGGTGGCAAAAGAAGTCCATATCGACACCCTTTCATATAAAAAGGGCGCAAAGCCCGTTCACTGGGAATGTGACGGCGGCACGGAATTCTCCATGGAAGACGGCGACAAAGAAACCGTAGGAACCAAGATCACGCTCTTCTTAAATGATGATTGCCCCGAATTTGCCAACGAATATAAGAGCCGTGAAGTGATCGAAAAGTATTGCTCCTTCATGCCTACGGAGATCTTTTTGGAAAAAGAACCTGCAGAGCCCGTAAAAAAAGGGGAAAAGAAAGAACCTAAGCCCATTAACGAAACCACACCTCTCTGGACCAAGCATCCCAATGAATGCACGGAAGATGACTACAAGAAATTCTACAGAGATGTGTTCCATGATTATAAAGAGCCTTTATTCTGGATCCACCTTAATATGGATTATCCTTTCAACTTAAAGGGTATTCTCTATTTCCCCAAGATCAACATGGAGTACGAATCCATCGAAGGCACTATCAAGCTTTACAATAACCAGGTATTTGTTGCCGACAATATCAAGGAAGTTATCCCTGAGTTCTTAATGCTTTTAAAGGGTGTGATCGATTGCCCCGATATCCCCTTAAATGTATCAAGATCCGCTCTTCAGAATGATGGCTTCGTTAACAAGATTTCCGATTACATCACCAAGAAGGTGGCTGATAAGTTATCCGGTATGTGTAAAACGGAAAAAGAAGAATATGAAAAATACTGGGATGACATTGCTCCCTTCGTTAAGTACGGCTGCTTAAAGGATGAAAAATTCTTGACCAAGATGACGGATTACATTCTTTTCAAGAATCTTGACGGTAAGTACATGACCCTTCCCGAATGCCTTGAAGTTAAGCCCATCGATACCGATGCGGTGGATGAGAACGGAAATCCTGTTGAAGCTGAAGTTGTGGAAGATAATGATTCAGAGAATGAAGCTTCCGAAAAGAAGGAAAAGACCATTTACTACGTAACCGATGAAAACCAGCAGAGCCAGTATATCAACATGTTTAAGAAGGCTAAAATGGATGCGGTTATTCTTAAACATAATATCGACCAGCCCTTCATCACACAGCTCGAAGCTAAAAATGAAGGTATCAAATTCAAGCGAATCGATGCTGATATCGAAGATGCCCTTAAGACAAAGACATCTAAAAAAGTACAGGAAGAACTGGATGAAAAAGCAGGCAGCTTAAAAGAATTATTTAAGAAGGCGCTTAAGGTAAAAGAAATCGATTTAAGCCTTGAGAAGCTTAAAGATAAGAAGACTGCTTCCATGATAACTCTCTCCGAAGAATCAAGACGTATGCAGGATATGATGAAGATGTATTCAATGCCCGGCATGGATCCCAATATGTTCGGCGGAGAAGGCGAGAAGCTTATCCTTAATATAAACCATCCTTTGGTCGAATATCTGCTGGAAAATAAAGAAAGCGAAGATGCATCACTCTTTGCCGAACAGCTTTATGATCTTGCCAAAATCCAGCAGGCTCCCTTAAAGCCCGAAGAGATGACCAAGTTCATTCAGAGAAGCAATGATATCCTTTTAAGACTTTCCGAAAAGTAAAAATTACCCATCAAAAAACCCGAAATTTTTTTCGGGTTTTTGTTTTTTTAGGCTACATTCAATGCTATAATGAAACAGAATAGGGTTATTATGCGAATCCCAACGAACAGGGCGGTTTTGTAACTTATGCGAAATGCAGTTGACGGAATTTTATCGGGAAAATTCAATTACGAAAAGGGCACCCTTGAATTCTCTACTCTGAGGATCGAACTGTCACTGCGCCCTGATGAGGTATATACCGGAAGCTTTACCATTTCCGCAAAGCCCGGACGCCTTGCGGAAGGCCGTGTATCATCGAGGGATATAAGGCTTGAACTCCTGACGGAATCCTTCTCGGGAGAGACTTCGGAAATCGGTTATTCCGTTTCCGCCAGAGGTATGGAAGAGGGAGACGTATACCAGGGAGAAATCTATATTATTTCTAATCAGGGGGAATATTATATTCCCTATGTTGTATCGGTGGTTCCCGAAAATATCGATACAAGTCTCGGAAGCATCAGAAATCTGTTCCATTTTGCCAATTTAGCAAAGTCCAACTGGGATGAAGCGGTCAAGCTTTTCTACACCGACGAATTCTTAAGTGTATTTACCGGTAATGACAAGCAATATCTTCGCGCCTACAGAGGCCTTTCAAAGTATTTCGGCAATGAACAGAATGTTGAAGAATTCCTTATAAATATCAATAAAAAACACGCTGTGGAATATGTAGTGGAGCGTGATTACATAACCCTTACGGAATATGATTCGGTAAGGGAAGAATATATCCAGATAACCAGAAACGGCTGGGGCTATACTTACTTAAACGTACGCTCCGACTGTGATTTCCTGGAATTAAGCAGTACAGAGATCACCGATGATGATTTTCTCGGTAACTTCTTAAGCTATGCAGTTACCATTGATCCTTCAAAGCTTCATGGCGGCTGCAATTACGGTTCCGTTCATTTCTTCAATGCATTTACTGAATTTTACGTAGACTTCTGCGTTGACTGCTCCGGCGTTATGAAGGAAGAAGTATCAAAGAGCGTTGAATCAAAATATCTCTCCTCCGAAATGCTGATCCTTTATCAGGCATTACGTGCCAAAGAGATCACACCGGATACATATATTGCCGAGAATAAGAAGCTTGCGGAGCGATTCGGCGTTATTCTTGACGGAAAAGTAGTAACAGGACTTTACAAAGCTCAGTCCCTTATAAATGAAGAACGATATAACGAAGCAAAGTGGCTTCTTGATAAGGCTGCGGATGCAATACATGAAAAGGGCTTAACAGGCCATGCCGTCTGGGCTTTCTATCTGTATTTAACAACTCTTTGCAACCGTGACGAAGAATATATCGATTCGGTGACTGAAGAGGTGGCCAAGATCTATGATAAAAATCCTGCGGAATGGCGTGTAGCCTGGATGCTTTTGTATCTTTCCGCAGATTATGCAAAGAGCCCTTCCAAGAAATGGCTCTTTATAGAGGAACAGCTTGAAAGAAACTGCCACAGTCCCATGTTCTATATTGAAGCCATGAACATGATAAGGAACAATCCGGCTCTTCTTACAAAGCTTACGTATCTTGAGATCGAAGTACTGAGATACGGCGCCAAAAAGGGCTTACTTACTCCGGATATTGTAAGTCAGCTCACCTATCTTGTTTCAAAAGAAAAGATTTTTAAAGAAAGCATTCTTTTTCTTTTGGAAAAGTGCTATGAAGTGGACGGAAGCGACCGGACACTTGCATTGATCGCCGAATATCTCATAAAGGGCGACAAGACCGGCCCTAAGTATTTTAAGTGGTACGCAGCGGCAGTTGAAAAGAATTTACGAGTTACCAAGCTTTTTGAATACTACATGATGTCGGTGGATCTTTCCGAAGAGATTGAGATCCCCAAGATGGTCTATATGTATTTTTCGTATCAGAGCGCTTTAGACTGGCAGTATACGGCATATCTTTATGCGCGGGTCATCCACAGAAGAGAAGAATATGCAGATATTTTCTTAAGCTACAAGGATGATATCGAACGCTTCTGTATCGAAGAAATACAAAATGAGCATATGAATCGTGATCTTGCTGTTATATACAGGTTCATGCTTCCCCAGATCAATCTTACGGAAGAGCTGGCGAGAAAGGCATCAAAGCTTATTTTCATTAACAGGATCAGGATAAGCAACCCTCAGATCACCAAGGTCATCATCTATCAGGAACATGAATGCGCCGAAACCATAATTCCCATTGTGAACGGCGAAGCCTATGCTCCCATTTACAACAAGGATTACACCATTCTTTTTGAGGACGGTCTTTCAAACAGATACATGGTAAGCGTTGACTATGAGATCGAAAAGCTCATGGTTCCCGGTAAGATCGCATCAATGGTACTTCCCTTTGTGAAGGACAGCCTCGAATTAAATGTATATGCCTGTGAATGCAGCTCTGAAATGGTGGAGATCCGCAACGAGACCAAGGATAAATATCGCATGATCATGAATTCTTCGGAGATTGAGGAAGAATACAAATCCGAAATCCGTGAAAAGCTCATGACCTATTATTATGACAATGATGATATCAGAGATCTTGACGATCTTCTTTCAAAGCTTGATCCCCGTCATATGCAAAAGAACGAGAGAGCATTAAGCTGTAAGTATCTGATACTCAGAGGCATGTTTGACAAGGCCCTTGACTGGATATCTTCCTATGGCGATTCAGGCATGGACGTAAAGGATCTTATCAGGCTTTGCTCCAAGCTTATTCTCCGTAATGAATATGTGGAGGATAAAGAACTTTTAAGAATCTCGGCATCGGTTTTCTTCCGCGGAAAATATGATGATATCCTTCTTAAATATCTGGCAATGCACTATAACGGCATGACCAGAGACATGCGTAAGATATTTAATGCCGCAGAGAATTTTGATATTGATCTCGGCAAGCTCTGCGAAAGAATGCTGGTCCAGATGCTTTACACCGGTTATTTCGTGCCGGAGCGTGTAAAGATCTATCAGAAATATGTACAAAGCGGCGCGGATATGGACATCCGTATGGCGGTGCTTGCACAGTGTTCTTTTGAATTCTTCGTAAAAGAGCAGCTTATGGAAGAAGCGGTATTTGAAGAGATCGCAAGGGTTAAATCCATGGGTGAAGAAATCGCGGATGTTTCAAAGCTTGCTTATGTCAAATTCTATTCGGAAGAAAAGAATCTGATAAACGCAGAGATCATGGAGAACATTACGGAATTCATCAATGATCTTTTGGCGAAGGGAATATATATGTCCTTCTTCAAGGAGTTTGTTGAAAAAGGCAGTACGGGCGTGGACAGATATTCCGATAAGACCATTATCGAATACAAATCGGAGCCCGGTGCCAAAGTATATATTCATTACATAATCGAAGGCGACGAAGATATAAGGGCCGAATATGTTACGGAAGAAATGCATGAAATGTTCGGCGGCGTTTTCGCTAAATCCTTCATTCTCTTCTTTGGTGAGAATCTTCAGTATTACGTAACGGAAGAGCGTGACGGAGAAGAACTTCTGACCGAAAGCGGCAGCGTCCAGAAGAGCGATATCAGTAACGAGGCCGTTGATTCAAAATTCAACAGGATCAACGATATCGTAATTGCAAAGACACTTCAGGACTATGATACGGTTGACAGCCTTCTTTACGAATATAAAAAGCAGGAATACCTGACACACAGATTATTTAAATTGCAGTAATAAACGGGGACAAAATGGCCTTTTATGAAAACGAACGGACAACTAAATATCAGGGCGAATACGTAATAGGCTTTGACCTTACCGACACCTATTCCCAGATAAGCTTTGGCTCCACCGAAAGCGAAGAGGTCAATTCTTTTTCAATGATCGCCGGAGGCGACGATTATCTGATTCCCACGATCCTTTATAAAAGACGTGAAGTAAGTCAGTGGTATGTGGGAAAAGAAGCTTTAAACAAGCCTCAGGCCGACGGATTCATAGTGGATAAGCTTGTGACTAAAGCTCTTGAAACGGATGAAATCGTCATTGGTGAAGAAACTTATCGGGTTTCCGCCCTCATTGCGCTTTTCATGAAGAGACTTCTCTCCATGGTTAATTACTATGCGCCTTTAAACAAGGTGGCATCCGTAATGATCACCGTGGATGCCCTTAATGACCGGATCATTAAGACTCTGACGGAAGCCGTTAAGTCTCTGGGACTTAAGACTGAAAATATTTATTTCCAGAATCATATGGAAAGCTTTTATTTCTATACCATCTACCAGCCCCGAGAATTGTGGAACAGAGAAGTTCTTTTGGTTGATTTTACTTCCGATGTGGTTAAGACCTATCGAATGGAATGTAATAACAGAACCACTCCCATTGTGGCATTTATCGATCCCGAGGTATATTCAAACATTTATACAGCGGGCATACAGGAAATGCTTCCCGATACCCGGGATGCAAAGCGCCTTGATGAAGAATTGCTCCTTAAGTTAAATGATACCATGCATGGTCGTGTATTCAGTTCCGTATATTTCGTCGGAACTTCCTTCAGACAGGATATCTTCAAGGAATCCGTAAAGTATCTCTGCCAAAAGGGCCGTGTATTTGAAGGAAACAATTTATATGCAAAGGGAGCGTGTTACGGTGCCAAGAATAAGATCGTAAAGACCATTCTTTCCGAAAGCCATGTATTCTTAGGTAATGATAAGCTTAAATCCAATGTTGGAATAAATGTCCTTAACCGTGGTGAAAAAGCATATCTGCCCTTACTTGATGCAGGAGTTAACTGGTTCGAAGCCAAAAAAGAATGTGATCTTTACCTGAATCTCGGCAATAAACTTTCTTTTGTGGTAACTCCCCTGACCGGTAAAAATCCGGAAGTTGTGGATATTACTCTTTTCGATCTTCCTAAGAGACCGCAGAAAGCCACGAGGATCCACTTAAATATCGAAATGATCGCGGAATCAAAGATGCAGGTCAAGATAAAGGATTTAGGTTTCGGTGAATTGTTCCCGGCCTCCGACATTGAATGGAATGAGGTGATTAATCTGTGAACCGAGTTCTTATGGTTGTGGGCGAAGTTGCAAAGAAGCCCTATTATTTTGACAAGATATATTTGAATATATATACGGCAGAAGAGCTTTGCTACTGCCTTTATGAGAATGCCTTTCTGCTTGACAGGGATATTGTAAATAAAAAGCTTGCCGACTGGATTAATTCGGAGCTTAAGCTTCCGGATCTTGCAAGAGATCTCTATGCTCTTATCAATCAGAATGCCAATATCAGTTCTTTTGTAGGCTGCATTCTTTCTTACGTAGGATACTATTCCGCGGATGAAATAGAAAAGGCGGAAAGCATTTTAAGGATCAACGTAACCCTCAATGTCTTTGAGAAATGGAAGGCAAAAGCAGATTTTCTTTATGAGAATAAGCACTATCTTCTGGCTATTTCAGAATACGAGCACGTGCTTTCAACCGTTTCTGAGGATGAATTCAAGTTACGAAGTGAAATCTATAACAATATGGGAGTCACCTATATGGCCATAAGCCTCTACGAAGCTGCAATGAACTGTTTCCTTAAGGCATATGAGATAGATAATAACGAGCTTGCATATAAGCATTATCTAACGGCAAAAAGGCTCAGGCTTTCAGAGGATGACTATATTAAATTTGTGGCAGAGGATGAAAGTTCCTATCGCATGAGTATTCCCATCGAAGGAGAACTGGAAGACGCGAAGCGTGAATTTGAAGACTCCGACGAAGCAAGAAGATTAAAACAGCTCTGCGAATTGAAGGATAATGAAGAAGCCCGACTCTACTATGAAGAGATCGCGGTTATTACGGAGAAACTTAAAGCAGACTACAGAGATGTGGTACTTGAAGCAGACAAAGCGGGTATATATCAGTGAGTTTATTTGACTTTTTCAGAAAAAGAAAGCCGACAAATGAAGAATATGAAGAAGATGCATGGGACAAGATCCAAAATGAGCGTGACAGCCTGAACATGCATGATCCTGCCGTGCGTGAAAGCTATGTGAGAAACTGCCTTGAACAGATGAAGGAATCTTCCAACGAGCTTGATCGCATAAGCGGGGAATATGCTCTTGTAACGGGTTATCTTACGGACATGGAAGAGATCGAAGCTCTAAAGGGCGATAAAAAGACTTCCATGGAAAGGATCGCAAAGCACCTTCACGACCTTAAAAACGAGCGTGACAGCTTTAATATCAATCCCGATGCCATGACCAATGTGGAATATGAGCGCATGGAAAAAATGGCGGATGACGCTCCCGACGGCATTAAAAAGTTAAAAGAAGAAGAATCCTACCGCGATAAGGTTAAGAATGATCTCAAGCGTTTAGATAAAGAAAGAAAGGCTTATAAGATCAGAAAGCATGAGGTTTCCGCTTCAATTGAGAACTATCGGGGAGTGGCTACAATAACCATGGTGGCGGCAGCAGTTCTTGTTGTAATTCTTTTTCTTTTGCAAGTTTTGTTGAAATTTGATGTAACTGTGGGTTATTATATAGCCGTTGCGGTCACAGCCGTGTCCCTTACGGTGATATATGTGAAATACACCGATTTTATTTCCGAAAAGAAGAGAGTCGAGAATACGATAAACGAACTGATCCTTCTTGAAAATAAAGTAAAGATCCGGTATGTGAACAACCGAAACCTGTTAGATTACTTATATTCAAAGTTTGACGTATCTTCCGCCGAAGAGCTCGATAAGCTCTACTCCCGTTTCTTAAAGGAGAAGGATGACAGAAGGCGTCTGGAACGTAACGAAGCGATCTACAGCGATGAAAAGACAAAGCTTTTGACCATACTTCGCACCATTGACATAAGGGATCCCGAAGTGTGGATGCATCACACAGATGCTTTATATGATAAAAAAGAAATGGTGGAGATCCGCCATGACTTAATAGGCAGAAGACAGAAACTTCGTAAGCAGATGGAGTACAACGAACAGATCGCTCTTGAAGCCAGCGATGAAATTAAAGCCATCATTAACGAGTATCCTCAGTATGCTGATGAGCTGATGGAACTTGTGAATACATATGAGTAAGGAGATTTTTTTATGCCCACAGATGTTTATCAGAGCCCGCTTTCAGAGCGTTACGCCAGCAAGGAGATGCAGTATATCTTTTCTCCCGACATGAAATTCCGTACTTGGAGAAGATTATGGATCGCTCTTGCGGAAACCGAAAAGGAATTGGGACTTCCCATTACCGAAGAACAGATCGAAGAATTAAAAGCTCACAAGGATGACATTAACTATGAAGAGGCCAAGGCCCGTGAAAAAATAGTTCGTCACGACGTTATGAGCCATGTATATGCCTACGGTCTTCAGTGCCCCAAGGCAAAGGGTATCATCCACCTCGGCGCCACCAGCTGCTACGTAGGTGACAATACGGATATCATCGTAATGAATGAGGCGCTCAGCCTTGTTAAAAAGAAACTGGTAAACGTTATCAAAGAACTCTCAGAGTTTGCGGACAGTAACAAAGCGGTTCCCACTCTTGCATTTACTCATTTCCAGCCCGCTCAGCCCACAACCGTAGGTAAGAGAGCGACCCTCTGGACTCAGGAATTCTTAATGGATCTTGAAGATCTTGAATATGTCCAGTCCACTTTAAAGTTACTCGGTTCCAAGGGTACCACAGGTACACAGGCATCCTTCCTTGAACTTTTTGAAGGTGACCAGGAAAAGATTGATAAGATCGATCCCATGATCGCGGAAAAGATGGGCTTCAAGGCATGTTACCCCGTATCCGGTCAGACCTATTCAAGAAAGGTCGATACCAGAGTCATGAACATCCTCGCAGGCATTGCTGCCAGCGCTCACAAGATGAGTAACGATATAAGACTTTTACAGCATTTGAAAGAAGTTGAAGAGCCCTTCGAAAAGACACAGATCGGTTCTTCTGCAATGGCATATAAGAGAAATCCCATGCGTTCCGAAAGAATCGCTTCTTTATCAAGATATGTAATGATCGATGCTCTCAACCCTGCCATCACATCAGCTACCCAGTGGTTTGAACGTACACTTGATGACTCAGCCAATAAGCGTCTGTCCATTCCCGAAGGATTCCTTGCCATCGACGGTATCCTTGATCTTTGCTTAAATGTTGTAGACGGACTTGTTGTTTATCCCAAGGTAATCAACAAGCACTTAATGGCAGAGCTTCCTTTCATGGCAACAGAAAATATCATGATGGATGCTGTTAAAGCCGGCGGCGACAGACAGGAGCTTCATGAAAAGATCCGTACCCTTTCAATGGAAGCAGGAAAGAATGTTAAAGAAAACGGTCTCGACAATAACCTTCTTACACTTATTGCCAACGACGAATCCTTCAACATGTCTGAAGAAGATCTCATGAAGACCATGGATCCTGCCAAGTATGTTGGTCGTGCAAAAGAACAGACAGAGAAATTTATTAAAGATGTAGTTAATCCCGTAATCGAAAGCCACAAGGATTTACTTGGTGTTAAGGCTGAGATTAATGTATAAGGTTTTTTGAAATGATTAAAAACGTAGTATTTGATATAGGTAATGTCTTAACCGACTTTGACTGGAGAGGGCATTATGAAAAATGCGGCATGGATGAAGAAACGGTGGAACGAGTTGCCAATGCCACGGTCCGCACAAAAGAATGGAATGAAATAGACCGGGGCGTCATGACCGACGAAGAAGTCCTTGACCTCTTTATCAAGAATGACCCGGAGATGGAAGACTGGATCAGAAAGATGTTTTCCAATATTTCCACCATGCTGTATCAGAAAGAATATGCAAAGGGCTGGATCATCGACTTACAGAAGAGAGGCTACAAGGTATACTGCCTTTCCAACATGTCCGATAAGGCAGTGAAGGAGTGCTACGACGCGCTTAACTTCCTTGAGATCGTGAACGGATTTATCTTAAGCTGCAACGTAAAGCTTATTAAACCCGATGAAGCTATCTATAGAAAACTTTTTGAAACCTATGATCTTAAGCCGGAAGAATGTGTATTCATCGACGATCTGCAGAGAAATATCGATGCGGGTGAGGCTCTCGGCATGAAAGGCATTCTTTTTACCGATCTAAAGACTGCGGTACAGAAACTGTCAGAGCTTGATACAATAGAAAAGCATCCTGAAATAAAGACCTATTCAAAGCCCCAGCGTATAGCTGCCATGGCAACGGTTGTATTGCTTTTATTTATGTACCTGCTCACCCTTGTATTTTCACTCTTTAAAAGTTCCTTTGCCAGAACAGGTTTTTTCTTATGCCTGGGCGCTACAATAATCGTACCTGTTTTTGCCTGGGTATGTCTCTGGATCATGGGACTTCTTAAAAAGAAACATACAATAGCAAGCTTTGACTTATTTGAAAATATGAAATAAGATTTGCATTAGAAGTATTAATATGCTAAACTACGCCTTGTAAATTTTGGAGGAATAAATATGGCACAGACTTTACTTGAAAAGTGGAGAAAAACCGCTTACAACGAAAACGCTGACAGAAATGAATTACAGAAGCTTTGGAATGACTATTTTGAAAAAGAAAAAGGCATCTATGCAAAGCTTTTAAAGAATCCCGACGAAGTGGTAACAGGCACCGTTGCGGAACTTGCTAAGAAATATAAAGTTACACAGATGATCATGACCGGATTTCTTGACGGTATCAATGATTCACTTGTAAAGCCCAACCCCATCGAAACCATGGAAGCTGATACAGAAGTTAATTTAGGTTTCGACAAAGAGCTTTTATATAAGAACATGGTTGCAGCAGGCGCTGACTGGCTTTACGGCCTTGAAGAGTGGAATGCGATCTTCGATGAAGACAAGCAGAAGGCTCTTTACAAAGAACAGAAGGCTTCCATGACAGTAAGAAAAGAAGCAAAGGTATATCCCAACGATCCCTGCCCTTGCGGAAGCGGCAAGAAATATAAGAAGTGCTGCGGTAAGAACGCTTAAGCCACAGTATTTTACTAAATTAAAAAAATCTGTTGACACATTGAAAAGTATGTGTTAACTTAACTTAGTACGATTAGTACACAAAGCAGAGTATCCGCTCTCACCCCGTGGCACAGCTTAACGGTGGTCCTTAATTTTTAAAGACAAGTAAGACTTTAAGGCGGATATTTTGTATATCCGCTTTTTTTATTGAAAAAACGGACATTAACCGGTGAGTGTAACACTACTGACGGAGGGTAAAACTATTAGCGATTTAATGATTAATGAACAGATCCGCGATAAAGAAGTGCGCGTGATCGGAGAAAACGGCGAACAGCTTGGCATTATGTCAGCAAAAGAAGCACAGAAGCTTGCAGAAGATGCCGGTGTGGATCTTGTAAAGATTGCACCTACGGCCAATCCCCCTGTGTGTCGTATTGTGGATTACGGTAAATTCAAATACGAGCAGATGAAAAGGGATAAGGAAGCCAAGAAGAAGCAGCACGTTGTTGAAGTTAAGGAGATTCGCTTATCACCCAACATCGATACCAACGATCTTAACACCAAGATGAATGCGGCAAAGAAATTCTTAACAGGTGGCGATCGAGTAAAGATTACACTTCGTTTCAGAGGACGTGAAATGGCTCATATGCAGCAGTCAAAGCACATCCTTGATGATTTTGCGGAAGGTCTTAAGGACATCGCAGTGATCGATAAGGCTCCCAAGGTTGAGGGTCGTAGCATGACAATGTTTTTAACCGGTAAGAAAAACTAGTATCGGATTAAATATTTAATTTTAGGAGGAAATTACCATGCCCAAGATGAAAACAAGCAGAGCAGCTGCAAAGCGCTTTAAAGTTACAGGAACAGGCAAATTAAAAAGAGCTAAGGCTTATAAGCGTCATATTTTAACAAAGAAGTCTACAAAGAGAAAACGTAACCTTAGAAAGGCTACAATCACAGATCAGACAAACGTAAAGAATATGAAGAAGATCTTACCTTACGTGTAAGTTCGATTGGAGGATATAGACAATGGCAAGAATTAAAGGTGGCATGAATGCCAAGAAGAAACACAATAGAGTATTAAAGCTCGCTAAGGGCTACAGAGGAGCACGCTCCAATCAGTACAGAACAGCTAAACAGGCTGTTATGAGAGCACTTACTTCATCTTATGCAGGACGTAAGGAAAGAAAGCGTCAGTTCAGACAGTTATGGATTGCTCGTATCAATGCAGCAGCAAGACTTAACGGACTTTCATATTCCAAGTTCATGTATGGATTAAAGCTTGCAAATGTTGATATGAACAGAAAGATGTTAGCAGATCTCGCTGTTAACAACGCTGATGATTTCAAGGCACTTGCAAAGGTTGCTGCAAAGGCAGTTGAAAAAGAAGCTAAGAAGGCTGAAAAGGCTGCAGCTAAGGCTGAAGAAGCAGCAGCAGTTGAAGCATAAGTCTCCGAGATTATTACTTGAAGAATTTTAGATATCTCTAAAAGATTATAAATCCCGAAAGAACAGCTTTCGGGATTTGTTTTTACCGGAGTAAATTTTCTCAGTTTACTTAGATGAGGTTATACATGAATTATTTAGATTATTTCAAAGAACTTTGTAAAATTCCCCATGGTTCCGGCAACACTAAGAAGATAAGCGATTATCTTGTTTCTTTTGCCAAGGAGCAGGAACTTACGTATTATCAGGATGCTGCCAATAACGTGATCATTATCCGCGAAGCCGCTCCCGGAAGAGAAGGGGACGAACCTGTTATCATTCAGGGACACATGGATATGGTGGCAGTTCATGATGATGACTTCGATATCGATATGGAAAAGACCGGCCTCAGCTTAAAGACCGATGGAGATTTTCTTTATGCGGAGGGCACAAGCTTAGGCGGTGATGACGGAATAGCAGTGGCATATGCGATGCAGCTTCTTTCCGATAAGAGCCTTAAGCTTCCCAGAATCGAAGCTGTCATTACCGTTGATGAAGAAGTGGGTATGCTCGGTGCTGATGTGATCGACCTTTCCATGTTAAAGGGTCATACCATGCTTAATATCGATTCCGAAGAAGAAGGCATATTCCTTGTAAGCTGTGCAGGCGGCGCAAGGATCGACTTTAAATATCCCATGAGTAAGGTTGATGCTTCGGAAGGTAAGGCTTATAAGATCCTTATCGAAGGCTTCAAGGGCGGACATTCCGGTACGGAAATCGACAAAGGCAGAGCCAATGCCATTGAAGTGATGGGAACGATCCTTAAGAAATTAAATGAAGCAAACCTCGTTGTGGGCTATGCGGATATCAAGGGCGGTACCGCCGATAATGCAATCTGTAATGCCTGTGAAGCGGTTATTTATTCAAGAGAGATCGAGCCTGCATTATTTGATATTATCAAGATCGAAGCCATGGAATCCTACGCATCCGTGGAAACAGATTATAAGATCACTCTTACTGAGGTTGATGCTGCAGGAAAAGAATGGTTCTATAACAATGAGACATACCTGTGGCATTTCTTAACAAGCCTTCCCAACGGTGTTATAAAAATGAGCGCCGATATTGAAGGTCTTGTGCAGACAAGCCTTAACAAGGGTATCATCTCAATGAAGGACGGTAACGTGGATTTGAGCATTTCTGTTCGAAGCAGTGTTGATTCCGAAAAGGATGAACTTCTTGATACACTTAAGAAAATTGCAAAAGAACATGGCGCGGAGACTTCTGTTCGCGGAGATTATCCCGGCTGGGCTTTCAGAAAAGAATCTCCCATCAGAGATAAGATGGTGAAGACCTACGAAGAAATGTATGGAAAAGAAGCCGAGGTTCAGGCTCTTCATGCAGGTCTTGAATGCGGTATCTTTGCTAAAAAGATCAAAGACCTTGATTGTGTTTCTTTTGGCCCCAATATCTACGATATTCATACTACAAAAGAAAAGCTCTCCCTTTCATCGGCAGAGCGCACCTGGGAATTCATCTTAAAGGTGTTGGCATAAGATAAGATAAAAGCTTTCGTGAGTTGCACGAAAGCTTTTTTGTTTGTATTATTTTAACTCATTCAGTATAATTTAATTATAAGAAACATCATTATGAGAGAAAGGAAGGTGCGCATGTGCTTGAAAAGAATGAAATAGCTTTTATAACATTTCTTTTATATCAATTATCAGAAGCGTGGCATATGTCACCATCCAAGGTATACAAGAAACTATCTGAGGCGGAGGCTATCGATGGTTATATTTTGCCTTGTTACGATACACTTCATACTCTTGGTAGCAAATACTTGGTAGAAGATATTACAGAAATGATGGCCGAAAGGGGAGTGTCATTATAATGAAGGTTTATCATGGAAGTATTCTTGAAATAAATAATCCTGATGTGAGTTTTTCAAAGGATTATCTTGATTTCGGCAAGGGATTCTATATGACGTCGTTTCCAAAGCAGGCTGAACGATGGGCTGTCAGAAAGGTCATGAGGTTAGGAAAGGGCGTTCCAACGATTAATGTATATGAACTCAGCGATGATTACATTGACGCGAGAGTTCTTGAATTTCGTGACCCTGAGGATGATGAGGCGTGGCTGGATTTTGTTTGCAATTGTCGTGATGGTAAGGCTGATTACAAAAAGTACGATATTATTATCGGTGGTGTAGCCGATGATGATGTTTTTAAATCAGTTGATATGTATCATCGAGGTATATGGGATAAAGAAAGAACTCTTCGGGAGTTAAAGTACTTCAAAAAGAATAATCAAATTGTTATAACAAGTCAGAACGCTTTGGAAAAGTTATTAAAGTTTGAATCTTCATACACTGTGGAGGTTAACTGATGTCAGAACATGATTTAGATGTAATCTATAAGCAAAATCTGGAGTCGAGTATAATAGAATATCTGGCAAAAGAAAAGAGTATTTCTAACAGGAAAGCCATGGATATATACTATAAAAGTAAACTATCAGAACAGATTCAGTCCGGAGCCTACGGCATTGAAAATATGGACTACAAATACTTGGTCGAAGATTTGATTGAAAATGAACCTGAGTTATTCGAAGAAAAAGAGTAGTGAAAAAGAATAATGTAATATATTGAGCTCGTTAGCAATAAACGCTAACGAGCTTTTTTATTTTTTATTTTATGTTAACATAAAGATGCTATCTTTAGCCTATAACTATTAATCTGGGGTATTGGACCTATTTTATGTAATCCGGAGGGACGGCTATGTACAAAGACTTGAGCAATGAAGGATTAAAAAAGAAGATTAAAAGGACAGTGTCGATGATTCTCAGCACGGCACTGGTTTTTGCGTTAATACATGAGACAGCACCGCATTTGAAGGCAAACGCCGATACGCACGCTCACGTATTTACTTATTCTGTAACCGGAGCCATTATTACGGCTACATGTTCCGAGGTAGATTGCGAGTATTCTGAAACAGGTACGCCCATTGCAGTAACCATAAATGCGCCCGGTGCACTTACATACGATAAGACAGGTAAAACGGCTGCCATAACCGGTTATCCCGATGAAGCCCCTGCGGAGCTGGAATCAGCACCTGAATCCGTGACATATTATAATTCGACGGGCTCGGGAAGTACTGTGCCGGATGGAGATGCACTGGCAGGAGCACCTGTTGATGTGGGACATTATATTGCTGAGTTTACTTGGGGAGAAGAGACCGCAAGTGTTGCTTTTTCAATAACGCCCAAGGAAGTGGGGCTTAGCTGGTCAGGAAATTCTTTTACCTATGACGGTACGGAGAAGTGCCCTACAGCAACAGCAACAGGACTTGAAGACGGAGATACCTGTACCGTAACAGTTACGGGCGGGCAGACTGCAGCAGGTAATGACTATACAGCAACAGCCACGTCTTTAGATAACAGTAACTATACCCTTCCTGCGGTAGTCACCTATACTTTCAGCATTGCCAATGCGAATATGTCGGGGGAGGTATCGGCTTCCGGTTATTCAGGTACATATGATAAAGCCGCCCACGGCATTACGGTAACGGCACCTGATGGCGCTACAGTAACTTACGGAACAGTAGACGGCACCTATACACTTGATGCTTCACCTACATATACGGATGTAGGCTCATATACGGTTTACTATAAAGTTGAAAGAACTAATTATGGGGATGTAACAGGTTCTCGATCAGTGTCAATTACGGCTAAGACGGTAGGTCTTGACTGGTCAGAAGATTCTTTTATTTACGACGGAACGGAAAAGTGTCCTACAGCTATAGCAACAGGACTTGAAGACGGGGATACCTGTAATGTAACAGTTACGGGCGGACAGACTGCAGTGGGCAATGACTATACAGCTACAGCCGCATCCATAGATAACAATAACTATACCCTTCCTGCGGAAAATACCCATACTTTCAGTATTACTAATGGTGACATGTCGGGAAGTATAAGCGCAACAGGTTACTCGGGTACATATGATAAAGCCGCCCACGGCATTACGGTAACGGCTCCTGATGGTGCTACGGTAACTTACGGAACAGAGAACGACACCTATACACTTGATGCTTCACCTACATATACCGACGCAGGCTCATATACGGTTTACTATAAAGTTGAAAGAACTAATTATGCGGATGTAACAGGTTCTCGATCAGTGTCAATTACGGCTAAGACGGTAGGTCTTGACTGGTCAGGAGATCCTTTTACCTACGACGGAACGGAAAAGTGCCCTACAGCTATAGCAACAGGACTTGAAGACGGGGATACCTGTAATGTAACAGTTACGGGCGGACAGACTGCAGCAGGTAACGACTATACAGCTACAGCCACGTCTTTAGATAACGGTAACTATATCCTTCCTGCGGAAGTAACACATACCTTCAGCATTACCGGTGCCGATATGTCGGGAGACGTAACTGCAACAGGTTTTTCGGACGCTTATGATAAGACAGCTCACGGAATTACCGTGACAGCACCCGAGGGCGCTACAGTAACTTATGGAACAGCAAACGGCACATATACATCTAATGAATCGCTTACATATACCAATGTAGGTACCTACACGGTTTACTACAAAGTCAGCAAGGCAAACTACGCTGATGTGACAGGATCAGAGGATGTAGTTATTACAGCGAAGACAATAGGTCTTAACTGGACCAACACGGCATTTACTTACGACGGAGAGGAGAAGTGCCCTACGGCAATAGCCACGGGACTTGAAGCAGGGGACACCTGTACTGTTACTGTAACAGGCGGACAGACTAATGCGGGAGACTATACCGCAACAGCGACATTATTAAGTAACACTAACTATGCACTTCCCACAGTAGCTACGCAGGCTTTCTCCATTGCCAAGGCCGACCAGACAGTAGGAGCACCGGAACTTGAAAACGCTACCATAGATACCATTACCCTTGTGGCAATAGCTAACGGTAATTATAAATGTGGAGATGGTGAATGGCAGGAAAGCCCTGTATTCTCCGGTCTTGAAGCCAATGAGACTTATACCTTTTATCAAAAAGCAGTTGGAGATGACAATCACAACGCATCAGAAGTAAGTGAAGGCGCAGCATTCACCACCACCAGCCATGTTCACACATGGGGTAACTATACGGCTGAAGGCGCAACCATAACCGCAACATGTGCGAATACTGACAGCGGACATATTGGAAGTACGGAAGCGACCTTAACAATAGTAGCTCCGACACTTACTGTTTTTGAAGGAACAGGAAGCCCTGAAGCAACCATTACGGGAAGCATTCCCGGAGAGTCTGCTCCTCAAATAGTTTATAAACAAGGCTCTACTACCCTTGACGAAGCACCTACAGATGCCGGTACATATACTGCCAACATAACTCTTTCGGGAGCAACTGCTTCCGTGCAGTATACAATTGCAGGAAAAGATATTTCATCAGGTACTGCCATTACATATGATGAAGCTTCTTTTGAATATGGAGCAGCCAAGGTAGTGCCTGTTGCTACAGTTAAGATAACAGCTACCAATACAACGCTTACGGAAGGTACGGATTATGACCTTCAGTATGTGGGTGTTAATGATACTGAATACGAGGCGAGTGCCACGGAACCCGGCCTTCCCGGAGATTATAAGGTTAAAGCAATATTTAAGGGAAATTACACGGGTGAAAAACTTTCTGCATATACATTTACCATTAGTAAGACAGAGAACCCACCCACAGCAATGCCGCGAACTATTACTTACAATGGCAGTACATACGACCTTAGTAATTTATTCAGTTTCCTTTTCACCGAAGATGTGGTGGGGAGAACATATTCTCTGGTAGCCCAGGAGACAACGGGAATAGGTTCTATTGACGGTAATCTACTTACTATCACAAGATCCGGTCAGTTTACGGTTAAAGTGGTGACTGCTGAAACAGCTACAAGGGCATCCTGTGAAGTTAATTCTGTACTTACGGTACAAAAAAAGGGAATTACTGTTACTGCCGATAATAAGAGTAAATTGGCAGGTGCCGATGATCCTTCTTTTACCTATCAGGTAACGGGGCTTGTCGGAAGCGATACTGAAGGAACCGTTCTTACGGGAGCATTAGCGCGAGCAGCCGGTGAAACAGCGGGAACATATTCAATCACTCAGGGTACTCTTGCGGTAACAGGTGGAAATTATGACATTACATTCGTACCCGGAACCTTAACCATCACACCTAACAGTGATTCTGAAACCGCTCTTTCAGGTGATGGAGGTGACGATAATACCGTAACAGAAGTAGAATCAGCAAATCTTGATACATATGCAGGCACCTTAGTTACTTCAGGTACGGCTGTAAAAGTAAAACTTGATGTTGAACTGGTGGATCCATCAACCGTCGATACAGATACGGAAGATGATATTCTTTCCGGGGCTTCAGGCCTTTTTGTAGGTTTTGAAGAAAGTGAATTAAAGAAAGCTTATATTGATATTGATGTAAGAAAATATACCGGCGCAACACTTGAAGCGATCGATACTTCCGGCACGGGAGTAACTGTACCCGATACCGAAATACCCATTGAAATCGCTCTTACCGTAGGCACTTCCGTAACGGAAAAGAACCCTGTTGTGGTGAGAGTTCATAATGACACAACACTTCGATTCACACCATTAAATGCTAAGCCTACCGGTAATTACACGGATGGAACCTATTACGTGGATAAGACCAACGGAATCGTATATGTTTACTCAAGATACTTCTCCAAGTATTCTCTTGTTTATGCCGGGGTTACACCCTGTACCGTAACATTTGATTCCGCAGGAGGAAGCATTGTTCCTGCACTTTCCGTAAAGAGCGGAAGTACCATTACGAGTCCTGCCAATCCCACAAGAAGCGGATACACCTTTGGCGGATGGTTACGTAACAGTACGGCATTTGATTTTACAACGGCCATCACCGAGGATGTTACTCTTACCGCAAGATGGACGGCAGTTTCTTCGGGAAGTTCGGGAAGCGGCAGCTCCGGAAGCGGTTCTAGCAGCAGCTCAGGCAATACATCCGCTAATAACACTGCTACGGATACAAATACAAATACAAGTACAAGTAACGCTGCCGCTACGGCGCGACCCGGTGCCAAAGTTGTGAAGGTGCCATCCACCAAGGATAAAGATACGGTGGTTTCGGAAATAACAGAATCCGAAGCAGGCAACACGACTTCTCCGGAGCCGGAGCCTTTATTTGAAGATAAATCAAAAGAAAAAGAATCTGATAAGAGCAGTGTGGAAGTATCAGTAACGGGCTCGGAAGATGAAAAGGTTACGGATACTGCGAACACATCCAAGGGATTCTTTGATATAAGCGAAGAAAAGCTTCAGGGCCCTGTTTTTGTACTGATCGGTTCCATTGCCTTCGCCGCTGTTGTCTTAATAGTACTTTTACTTGTGATGATCGGGAAAATGAAAGAAAGTCCCAAAGGAATGTACTTAAATTAAATAGTATCCCATGCTCCCCTTAGGGTGATATGTATCTTCCCGTTACCGGATGTCCGGTAATGGGAGTACATCACACTTCGGGGAGTTTTTTGTTTCGTAATGATAGCAAATTGTACACGGAATTTTTGTTTAATTAACAGATTGATGATATAATTATAAAAAGTGTGATAATTCACATCGGGGAGGTTTAACTGTATATGCGTTTTTATCTAAACAACAATTGGCTGTTTTCACCTGCATTCACCGAGGATATCGTAAATCCCCTCGCTTCCGTTGAAGGAATGGAACAAGTCCGCATTCCCCACACGGTAAAAGAAATGCCTTTTAATTATTTTGACGAGGGCATTTATCAGATGCTTTCCGCATACCGAAAATCCTTCTTTTTAGAGAAAAAATATGAAAGTAAACGAATTCTTCTGACCTTTGAGGCAGTTGCCCATGTTGCAAAGCTCTATGTGAACGGAGAATATATTCTTACCCATAACTCGGGATATACCGCTTTTACGGCGGATATTACGGACTATGTGCGCTTTGATGCAGAGAACGTGATAGTGCTGTCCGTGGATTCCAGAGAAGATAAGATAAATGTTCCTCCCTTCGGCAAGGTGATTGATTACATGACCTACGGCGGCATCTACAGAGATGTATATCTTGATATAAAAAATCCCGTATATATCAAAGACATTTTCTTATATTCAGCCTTTGAAGGCGAAAGAATATATTTAAATACCGAACTTGAAATAGAGAAATTAAGAGATTCTGTGACAGTTAAACAGTTCATAGAGACAGAGGATGGAGAAGTAGAGCTTTCGATCGATGATTTAAGAATAAGTAACGGGAAAATGCTTTTTAAATGTGTTGCTCCGAAGATCATCAAAAAGTGGGATATTGATAATCCTAAGCTTTATAACATCCGTACCGAGATCTTTGAAAATAATCTGTGCGACGAAAGCGTTGTGCGATTTGGTTTCAGAGAAGCCAGGTTTAAAAAAGACGGTTTTTATTTAAACGGAAAGAAGCTTAAGATCCGGGGCCTCGATCGTCATCAGTGCTATCCCTATACAGGTTATGCAATGCCTAAATCCATGCAGGTAATGGATGCGGATATTTTAAAGCATGAGCTTTCACTTAATGCCGTAAGAACATCCCATTATCCCGATTCCCATGATTTCATAGCCCGATGCGATGAGATTGGCCTTTTGGTATTTACCGAAATGCCGGGATGGCAATACATAGGTGACAGGGAATGGCAGGATGTGGCCTGCGAAAATGTTAAAGAAATGGTTACACAGTATCGTAATCATCCTTCAATAATACTGTGGGGAGTCCGCATCAATGAATCCGTAGACAGCGATGAATTTTACAAACGGACCAATGAAATAGCGCATTCCCTCGATAAGACGCGCCAAACAGGCGGAGTCCGTAACTTTAAAAAGAGTCATTTATTCGAGGATGTTTATACCTACAATGATTTTTCACATAACGGTAAGACGCCGGGCTGTGAGCCCAAGAAAAACGTGACCTCCGACATGGAAAAAGGATATCTCATCACGGAATATAACGGTCATATGTATCCTACAAAAGCCTTCGATCAGGAAGACAGGAGACTTGAGCATGCTCTTCGCCATGCAAGAGTCATAGACTCGGTTGCGGGAGAAAAAGATATTGCAGGTTCTTTTGGCTGGTGTATGGCAGATTATAACACTCACAGAGACTTTGGCTCCGGCGACCGTATCTGTTATCATGGCGTTCTTGATATGTTCAGAAACGAAAAGATGGCGGCCAATGTATATTCATCCCAGGGAGATAAGGACTTTCTCGAAGTATCCTCCACCATGGATATCGGAGAGCATCCTGAATGTAACCGCGGCGAAACCTTCATATTCACTAATGCCGATGAAGTCAATTTTTATAAAGATGATGTAAAGATAACCACTTATAAGAAGAATGATTCGCCCTTTAAGAATCTTAAGCACGGCCCCATTCCCATCAATGACTTCGTGGGAGATGCCCTTGTAAATGAAAAAGATTTCAGTAAAAAGACCCGTGAGGACGTAAAGAAGGTTTTAAATGCCTTTGCGATGTACGGCTTCGGCGGAATGCCTAAGTCCGTGATGCTCACCGCAGGGAAGCTCATGCTTATCAAGCATATCAGCATGGAAAGAGCTGTGGGCCTGTATACCAAATACGTAGGAAACTGGGGAGAGAAGGCTCCTGTTTATAAATACGAAGCGGTGAAGGCCGGGAAAGTAGTAAAGACATGTGTAAAGACAATCACGGAAGCCCCTTCCTTACAGGTAATTCCGTCGAGTGATTCTTTTTACATTGATAAGACATATGACGTGGTGGCTTTAAGGATCCGGGCGGTGGATGAATACGGAAATGTGCTTCCTTTCTTTAATGAGCCTGTTTCCATAAGCATTTCCGGACCTGTTGAACTTATAGGCCCCAATATTTCATGCCTTAGAGGCGGCATGGGCGGCACATATTTACGTTCATTACCCGATGCAAAAGAAGGAGATACGGCCATCGTCACGATCATAAATGCACAGACCGAGACAGTACGGCTTGAATTTTCGATACACAAAGAAGAAGTTAAGGAACTCTAGGAGGTGGCTTGATGACTCAGGAAAAGAAAAACTTGATTAACTATCCCATAGGAACAGTGGGACGTGATATGGTTTATAACCTGTTCACCAATTTTATTCTCATGTTCATTCTTTATACGAGGATAGGCATTACTCATGAACAGCTGGCTGCGATCACTGCGATCATGGTGGCTGCCCGTATATTCGATGCTCTTAACGATCCCGTCATGGGAAATATCATCGAAAAGACCAGAACAAAATACGGTAAATTTAAACCATGGCTTGCCATCGGAATAGTTCTTACAAGTGTGGTTGTATATCTTGCATTTAATACAAATCTCCAGGGATGGGACTTTATCATATTCTTTGGCATCATTTATTTTATGTACAGTATCACATATACCATGCATGATATTTCCTACTGGGGCATGGTGCCTGCTTTATCAAAGGACAGCGATACAAGAAACAAATTAACGGCAAGAGCGACTCTCTTTGCAGGTATCGGCGGAACCATCGCATCCATCTGCATTCCTTTATTTACTACAGGTGAATTTGCTCTCGGAGGAAGCGCTAAAACCGCCTACGGAAGGATCGCTCTCATAATCGCAGTGCTTTCACCCTTATTTATTCTCTTTACTCTTTTCGGAACAAAGGAAAACAGAGATGATATGGAGACGGAAGCGCCTCCTTTAAGCTTTAAGAAGATTGCCGACACCATCGTAAAGAATGACCAGTTAATGATCGTTGCCCTTGCATTCTTGCTTCAGGAAATCGGAAACGGCATAGTGCTCGGCGGCGCGGGAAGCAATTATATATATTTTGAATTCGGTTATGAAGGCGGCATGTATTCGACCTTCACAACCGTCGGCATGATGGCAACAGCGATACTGATGGTATTTTATCCTGCTATTTCAAGGAAAGTATCAAGAAAGAAACTGGTTTACATAATGACAGTGGGAGCAGCCGTCGGATACCTGACCCAGCTTTGCGGTGGCGTATTTATGCCAAGCTCCACCATCAAGTTCTGGGTTCTTACCATAGGCTTCATGCTTGCCAACTTCGGTCAGTACGGCTTCTATCTGGTACTTATGATCTCCATCATAAATACGGTAGAGTACAACGAATATAAATACGGAACCCGCGATGAAGCGATCATTACTTCAATGAGACCCTTCCTTACCAAGCTTTCAAGTTCCGTAACCGTTATTATCACATCCTTAACATACATGCTCTTTAAGGTAACCGATTATACCAACAAGATTTCAGAGTATGAGACCCAGGCAGAGCAGGGCCTTGTAACGGCAGCTGAGAAGACAAGTCTTATAAGTGACATTATCGCAGGAGTTGCAGATTATCAGAAAGTAGGACTTCTTGCATCCATGACGGTCCTTCCCTTCGCAATGATGCTCATAGCTTCGATAATCTACATAAAGAAATACGATCTTACGGAAGAAGTTTATGACGATATTTGCAGGAAAATAGAAACAAGAAAGGAATCATAAGATGATTTTTTCTAAAGACAGATTCTTTTTACTTAATACAGAAAGCAGTTCTTATGCATTTTCCGTAACAGATGAAGGTGTGGTGACACACCTTCATTTTGGCGGGAAAATAAATGTTCCCGGTGAAATGGAAAAAGCGGCGGAAGCACTTCAGGAAAAAGTGAGCCACGGCAAGGGCACCACCGTTGAATATAAGCCCGGCACCAATATTTCCATGGATGATGTACTGCTTGAGGTATCAGCTCCGGGAAAGGGCGATATAAGGGACTTTTTTCTGGAGATCGAATATGAAGACGGCACAGTTACAAGTGATTTTCTTTTTGATTCCTATGAAATACTTGATCCTCACGAAAATACATGTGAAACAATGCCTTTATCCTACGGCGCCGACGACCTTATCAAGATCACTTTAAAAGAAGCCGTAAAGCCCGTTAAGTTAGAGCTTTTCTATTCCGTATTCGAAAAAGAAAATGTCATAGCAAGAAGAGCTGTTTTACGAAATGAAGGCAGCGAAAAAATAAAGCTTCACCGCATTATGAGTAATCAGGTGGATTTCTATGGTGCAGACTATAAGATGATAACCTTCGGCGGTAACTGGGTCCGTGAGATGGAAATGCACGAAACGAAAGTGAGCCACGGGCTCTTTGTAAACAGGACTCTTTCGGGCGTATCCTCCAACAGAAATAATCCCTTTGTAATGGTGGGTGGCGATGACTTCACGGAAAAGCACGGAGAAGGCTACGGCTTCAATATCCTATATTCGGGAAATCACTATGAAGCACTTGATGTAAGCGGTTTCTATAAGACAAGGTTTTTACAGGGAATATGTCCTGAAACCTTTGAATGGACCATTGAGCCCGGGGCATCATTCGAAACTCCCGAGGCTGTCATGACCTATTCCGATACGGGATACCGTGGTGTTTCTTTAAATATGCAGCATTTTGTAAAGAAACACATTGTCCCTGGCAGATTCCGCGATGAAACGCGCCCCATTCTTCTTAACTCCTGGGAAGCCTGCTACTTTAAGATCAATGAAACGAAGCTTTTAAATCTTGCATCAAAAGCAAAAGAAGCGGGGGTTGAACTTTTTGTAATGGATGACGGCTGGTTTAAAGGCCGTAATGATGACCATACATCATTGGGAGACTGGGAAGTTGATACGGAAAAATTACCAAATGGCATAAAAGGATTGTCCGAGAAGATACATGAAATGGGTCTTAAGTTCGGTATCTGGGTTGAACCTGAAATGATCAATGAAGATTCGGATCTTTACAGAGCACATCCAGAATATGCCATGAAGATAGAAGGAAGAGACCATTCCCTCGGAAGAAATCAGATGATCTTAGATCTGACCAATCCGGAAGCAGTTGATTTTGTGATAGAATCAATGAGCCGTGTATTCTCATCCGGTAAGATCGAATACGTTAAATGGGATATGAACCGTTTCTTTTCGGATGTTTATTCAAGGGTCCTTCCCCATGAACGTCAGAAAGAAACTCTTCACAGATATGTGATCAATTTATACAGGATCATGAAGACCCTTACGGAGAGATTCCCCGATATATTGTTTGAAGGTTGCGCATCCGGCGGTAACAGATTTGACCTTGGTATCTTAAGCTACTTCCCGCAGATCTGGGGCTCCGATGATACGGATGCCGTAATGCGCATGATGATCCAGAGGGGATACTCCTACGGCTATCCCATGAATACGGTGGGAAGTCATGTATCAGCCTGCCCCAATCATCAGACCTTAAGAAATACACCACTTTATACAAGATACAATATCGCTTCTTTTGGAGCTTTCGGATACGAGATGAATCTCGGAGAATTGACCGGGGAAGAGTTTTCGGAAGTAAAGCGCCAGGTGGAAGCTCAGAAAAAGTGGCGGGATGTTTATTTTAACGGGGACTTTTATGTAATTAACGATAACCAGTGGATGGTAGTTTCCGAAGATAAAAAGAAAGCCATTGCCGTGATCTTTAATAAGCTTGTCAACCCCAACGATTTCTTCTTTAATCTGAAGACAGAGGGACTTGCAGATGATAAAATATATCATATGTACAACGAACCCCTTAAACATAATATTAAAGAGTTCGGGGATCTTGTAAATATGGTATCTCCCATCAGAGTGAAGAAGGATTCTCTTATTCACAATGTCCTCGCCAAGGTCATTAAGATGGATGGGGAAAAAGAAGATTATGTGGTAAGCGGAGCTCTGTTAAATAAAGCGGGCATCAGGCTTACACAGGCCTTCGGAGGCACGGGATATAATAGTGAAACAAGAAAGTTCCAGGATTTTGAATCCAGGATATATTACATCGAAGAGGTAGAAGCGTGACTAACTTGGAATACGAAGAAAAAATAACCGACGAGATAAAAAGAGCGGTGGAAGCTGAAGATGACGGAGCGCTCCTTCAAAGCTTAAATGACTACATAGGCCTGCTTCGCGAAATGGGGCGATATGATGAGTCATATGTTATTGCGGATAGGATCCTGGATCTTTCTAACCGCATGGGACTTAAAGGAAGTATTCCCTATGCCACATGCATGTTAAATGTGGCAACTGCCTACAGGGCAGGCGGCGAGCTTCAGAAGTCGTTAGAGTATTATGAGCTTGCGGAGGAAACCTATAAAAAAGCCCTTCCCCCAAAATCAATGCTTCTTGCAAGCTTCTATAACAACAAGGCCCTTTTATATCAGGAAATGGGTGACATCCATAACGCCATTACCGCTCTTGAAATGGCACTTTTAATATCAACGGACAATGACGAAAAATACGAAATGGCGGTAACCCATGCCAACCTCGCCAATACATTCATTGCGACTCTCGATCAGGAAAAAGCCCGCGAAGAAGCTTTGATCGCGGTAAGCATGTTCAGAAAACAGAAGGTAGAAGACGAACATCTGGCAGCAGCCCTTTATGCGCTGGGTCTTACCATGGGTTCGGAAGGCGAAGATACATTAAAAGAAGCTCTCGAGATGGTTTTAAAGCATTCCGGCAAGACGGAATTCTATTATCGGATAAAGGATGCTCTAAAGTTATTTTCAAAGGGTCCCGGCTACGGCCTGAGGATTTCCCGAAAATTATATGAAAAATATTTTAAACCCGCGCTTGAATCGGAGCTTCCGGGTTATGTCGATAAGGTGGCAGTTGCCTTAATGGGCCGCGGCTCCGATTGCTTTGGCTTTGATGACGAATTGTCAAGAGATCATGACTGGGGTCCGGATCTGTGTATTTTTACGGACAGAGAGACCTATGAATTGATAGGCGATAAGCTTAATAAGATCTATGAGAATCTTCCCGATGAAATAGACGGCGCAAAGCGCAGTAAAAAAGTAAGCACTCACAAGCGCCACGGTGTTTTCGTATACGAAGATTTCTTCAAGGATCTTCTTACCGTTTATCCCCTTAAAAAAGAAGATTATGCCATGGTTTCCGACTATGCTTTCTCACTCACCCAGAACGGAGAGATCTTTGCAGATCCCACCGGAGAGCTTGGAAAGATCAAAAAAGAGATATGGGAGAATTATCCCGAAAGCTTAAGGTATCTCCGTATTGCAGAATGTGCATCAATGTTCTCACAATGCGGACAGTACAATCTTGCAAGGGTAAAAGAAAGAGGCGACGATATCACCGCATCCATTATGCTGGGTGATGCACTTAAATATGCTATGAAGCTTGCCCATTATATTGCAAAAGTACCGCTTCCCCATGATAAATGGCTTTTTATGAACATTAAGAACCTTCCCTTCGGAGAGGAACTTTCGCACCATTTAAAAGATGCAAAGAAAAAGGATTCCGTTTTAAAGCTTGGAAAGCTTTTGGCAGGACTCCTTTATAAAGAAGGCATAATAAGCGATTCCGACGATTATCTGGACCATCACAAGGAGGAGATAATCTTTAAGGCGGGACTTGTGGAGCTTTCCGAAGAAGAAATAATCACAAAGATCGTAAAGACAGAGTACGACGCCTTTGATAAGGTAAAGAACGAAGGCGGAAGAGCATATTGCCAGGATGATTTCTATACCTTCAATATTATGAGAAGAAGCCAGTACATGCTTTGGAACCGCGAGATGCTCATGCAGTACCTATATGATTTTGAAAGAGAATTAAGTTACGGCCACAATCTCATTACCGAAAAATACGGTCGCATGATGGAATCGACCGCCCCTGAAAAGTATGCCGAGTTAAAGGAAAACTTCCCTGTAATAAGCGAAGATAAGCAGAAGTTAATTGATGCGGTAGCTGAAATACAGGTAGGTATGATGGAAGAATTTGCCAAAGAATTCCCGGGACTTTCCGACAGAGCCCGCTCCATACATGCCTACGAGGACGATCCCTTTAATACTTCCTATGAAACCTATTTGAGGGGCGAGATCGGAACCTATTCAGACAAGATGATGGAATTATATGCAACTCATGTAGCTTCTTTTGCAAAAGAAGGAAGAAACATAGCCCGTGAGATCATGGAGAATAACGTGAAATTATATGGCTATGATTCTTTGGAAGCTGCGGAAGCAAAAGCTTAAAAGTTCTTTTGCCTATCCTTTAATAGGCATTGAAAAGGAAAAACTCTTGGGATAAAATACTGAATTATGGGAATTATAAAAGAAATCAAAGAAGAAATAAAAATAATCAGGGAACGTGACCCAGCAATACATTCAGACTGGGAAGTGCTTCTGTATCCAAGCTTTAAAGTCATGCTCAGCTACAGACGTGCTCATAAGCTCTATTTAAAGGGACATTATTTTTGGGCGCGTTACATTTCTCAGCGGGCAGCAAGAAGAACGGGGATTGAAATTCATCCCGGCGCCCAGATCGGAAAGGGTCTTTTCATAGACCACGGTAACGGCGTTATTATCGGTGAGACATCGATAATAGGAGATAACTGTACTTTCTATCAGGGAGTTACCCTGGGAGGTACGGGAAAAGAACAGGGAAAGCGTCATCCCACCATCGGAAACAACGTAATGATAAGCGCCGGCGCCAAGATCTTGGGATCCTTTAAGATCGGTGACAATTCAAAGATCGGCGCAGGTTCCGTTGTGCTTGAAGAAGTACCGCCCTGCTCTACGGTTGTGGGTGTTCCCGGAAGGGTTGTAAAAAACAGCTGCATGGACATTCCTCAGAAGGAACTGTGCCAGACGGATCTCCCCGACCCCGTAAGAGAAGATATCCAGAATTTACAGAGAGCTAATTCTGAACTTATAAACAGGCTTTTGGAACTTGAAGAACGTGTAAAGGAGCTTAGCAAATAATGGAATTTTCGGAGAATATAAAAGAGGAATATGATCTGCCCGACATTGAGCCTGAAGAGGTAGCGCCTCTCATGCTCGCATACATCGGTGATGCGGTTTATGAAACCGTTATCCGTACCATTGTTATTTCTAAGGGTAACAGACAGATGTCAAGGGTACATAAGGATTCCACCGATCTTGTAAATGCCAAGGCCCAGGCCGACATGATAGATGCTATCATGGACAGCCTTACCGAGGAAGAATTAAACATTTACAAAAGGGGAAGAAATCAGAAATCAGAGACCAAGGCCAAGAACGCTTCCGTCTCCGATTACAGAAAAGCCACAGGCTTTGAAGCATTGATGGGTTATCTTTTCCTTTCAAAAAGAAGCCCCAGAATGCTTGAGCTAATACGAAAGGGACTTAAAGATGTCATTTAATGAATCAAAAATAGAGGGAAGAAACGCCGTTCTTGAAGCCATGCGAAGCGGCAAGACCATCGACAGACTATATGTTCTTGATGGTTGTCAGGACGGACCGGTTCTTACCATTAAGCGTGAAGCAAGAAAACAGGATACGGTTATTAAGTACGTGGAAAAAGAACGCCTTGATCAGATGTCGGAAACAGGACATCACCAGGGCGTTATCGCTATTTCCGCGGCTTATGACTATTCCGAAATGGAAGATATATTCGCACTTGCCGAAAAGAAGGGGGAACCTCCTTTTATAGTGCTTCTTGATAATATAGAAGATCCTCATAATCTTGGCGCCATTATCCGTACCGCCAATCTTTGCGGAGCGCATGGTGTTATAATACCGAAGCAGAGAGCGGTGGGACTTACCGCAACTGTTGCGCGTACTTCTGCAGGAGCCTTAAACTATACTCCCGTTGTTAAGGTAACAAATCTTGCAAAGACCATCGAAGAGTTAAAAGAAAAGGGTTTATGGTTTGTATGCGGAGATATGGGCGGCACCACCATGTATGACCTTGATTTAACAGGCCCCATCGGACTTGTCATCGGTAACGAAGGTGACGGCGTGGGACGCCTTGTAAAAGAAAAATGTGATTTTGTGGCATCGATCCCCATGAAGGGTGATATCGATTCCCTTAATGCTTCTGTTGCCATGGGGGTAATGGGATTTGAAATTGCAAGACAAAGACTTTATAAAAAATAAATATGAAGATATAAAGGATGAAGAGCTGATCTCCATGCTGAGAGACGGAGCAGGGGAGATCACGGATTATCTTATGGATAAGTACAAGCCTTTAGTCAAGAGTAAAGCCCGTTCCATGTATATTCTCGGCGCTGATACCGAAGATCTGATACAGGAAGGCATGATAGGTCTCTTTAAGGCGATCCGTGATTATGACAGCGGCCGTGATGCAAGCTTTTTTACTTTTGCGGATCTTTGCGTATCAAGGCAGATGTATACTGCCGTCACCGCCTCCGCCCGTAAAAAGCACGCGCCCCTTAATTCCTATGTTTCTTTATCTCCGGGGGCTTCAGAGCATAACGGTGATGCAGGGGAGGATGCTTCCTCAGCTTTATATAAAATTGCATCTACAATTGATGAAAATCCCGAAAGCCTGGTGATAGATCAGGAGAATGTAAAGATCATAAAGGGCTGGATGGAGACGGAATTATCTTCTTTTGAAAGAGAGACTCTGGAGTTATTTCTGACCGGTATGAATTACACGGAAATCGCGAGAGTCCTTGCTAAGGATGAAAAATCAACTGATAATGCTTTACAGAGAGCCAAGAGCAAGATCAAGAAACTCCTTGAAAAAAACAGGTAGTACTTTAGGCCTGATTAAAGCGTTTTTATGCATTATTAATCTGAAAAATAACACCAATATAAAAAAAGGGACCTTAATAAACAAGTCTCTTTTTTTTATTCTTAAGTGTAAGAAAGGGAGGTATGCCCAAATGAGAGATTTAAACAAAATAAAGAACAATCAGTGTGTTTTCCTGGATAAGGAAGGCACTTTCAAACTTGAGTATGCGGACAGCTACACAGGTTTATATTTCCCCCTTGGAGGTGAAGCAGGACTTAAATCTGCAGTAACACCTTCTTTAAACGGTGATGCAAAGCTTGACCAGAACCACTTTTTACTCGAGCCCACCAGCATTGAGAACCTTCATAACAACAGAAGCTCCAGAAACTTCTGGGTACTTCGTGAAGGCATGAAGCCCTGGTCACTTACCGGTATTTCCGTATGGCAGCAGGCTTTAATGGAAGATAAGGTAACGGTTGAAGCCGGTATTCTTTTCCATAAGATGACAAGGGAAGCGGCTGACGGATCCATCAAAGCAAGCATCACAAGCTACGTGCCCGTTAATGACAATACGGAAGTTCACATGGTTGAAATCACCAACACGGATTCCAAGGATGCCGAGTATACATTCGTAACAGCGGCTCCCATTTACGGCCGCTCTGCCGACAATTTAAGAGACCACAGACATGTTACAAGCCTTCTTCACAGAGTATATGTAAAGAACGGCAAGGTCATTGTTAATCCCACTCTTTCCTTTGATGAAAGAGGACATCAGTTAAATGATACCCTTTACTATGTGACAGGCACCGATGCAAAGGGAAATACCGCATCCGAATTCTTCCCCGATACCAACGAATTCATCGGAGAAGGCGGTTCTTTTGAACGCCCCATTACCTTGATCGAGAATGCTTCCGGCGTAAAAGAAGGATTTACCGTAAACGGTGTGGAAGCCATGGGCGGACTTAAGTTTTCAAGTGTTACCGTTAAAGCAGGTGAAACTGTTAAGTATGTAGTACTTATGGGACTTACCACCGATGAAAAAGAAGCTGATTCCGTATCAGCTAGATACAGCACTTTCGAAAAGGCGGAAGCAGGCCTTAAGGAAGTTAAGGAATATTGGAAAAAGAAGATCAACGTACTTTACGAAACCGGTGATGTTAACTTCGACGGCTTCATGAGATGGGTAAGCTTCCAGCCTGAAGTAAGAAGACTCTTCGGTTGTTCCTTCTTGCCTCATCACGACTACGGCCGTGGCGGAAGAGGATGGAGAGACTTATGGCAGGATTGCCTTGCGCTTCTTATCATGAACCCCGACGGTGTGCGCGATATGCTCCTTTCCAACTATGAAGGCGTACGTATCGACGGTTCCAACGCAACGATCATCGGTAACAAGCTTGGTGAATTCAAAGCAGACAGAAACGGCATCACCCGTGTATGGATGGACCATGGCGTATGGCCCCTCATCACTACAAAGCTTTACATCGACCAGACCGGTGACTTAAACATCCTTACCAAGGAAGTTCCTTATTATAAGGATCGTCAGGTTATGAGAGGTCTTGCCATCGACAATGAATGGGATGGTGAATCTCTTCGTGAAAAAGATCCTAAGGGTAACACCTATAAGGGAACTATATTGGAGCACCTGCTTATCCAGAACCTTACAGCTTTCTGGGAAGTGGGCGAACACAATGTATTAAGACTTCGTGACGCAGACTGGAACGACGCTCTTGATATGGCAGGAAAGCGCGGTGAATCCGTTGCATTCTCCAATGCATATGCTAAAAACCTTGCAGATATCGCAGATTTACTTGAATGCTTACATAAAGAAAACGTAACAAAGGTAAATCTCTTAAAAGAAACAAGTGAATTATTAAAGACCGGCGACGATTTATATGAAAGTATTCAAGCTAAGAATAAGCTTCTTGAAACCTACTGTGGCAGCGTTAAGCATCATGTATCCGGTGAAACCATTGAGGTTGAAACTTTAGCTCTTGCTGATACCTTACGTAAGGATGCAGAGTGGCTGAGAGAACACATAAGAAAGCAGGAATGGGTTAAGGATAGCATCGGTAACGGCTGGTTCAACGGCTACTATGATGACAACGGACGTGCTCTTGACGGTGAACGTGATGGCAGAGTCAACATGACACTTACAGGCCAGGTATTCTCCGTAATGGGCGGCACAGCCACCAAGGAACAGGTAAAGTCCATTGCAAAGGCCGCAGATACCTATCTCTATGATGAAGCTGCCGGCGGTTACAGACTTAATACCGATTTCAAGGAGATCAAAACCGATATGGGCCGTATGTTCGGTTTTGCTTTCGGTGAAAAAGAAAACGGTGCCGTATTCTCACATATGACCACCATGTTTGCAAATGCCCTTTATCAGCGCGGTTTTGCAAAAGAAGGATATAAGGCTTTGGGAACCCTTTACAGACAGTCTGCAGACTTCAATAAGGGTCACATCTATCCCGGTATTCCCGAATATTTTGGAAAGGGCGGAAGAGGTCTTTATCATTATCTTACCGGCGCAGCAAGCTGGTACATGATGACGGTTGTTAACCAGATGTTCGGCGTAAGAGGCAATCTTGGAGCTCTTATCTTCGAACCCAAGCTTTTAAAGGAACAGTTTGATGACGAAGGTAACGCATCCATCGAACTCACCTTTGCGAAGACAACTTTTAAAGTAAACTATATGAATGTAAATAAATTGGATTTTGGGGAATACAAGGTTAAAGAAGCGGTACTTGACGGAACAGAAAGCCTTCCCGTTGATACCATAAAAGCTTCTTTATGCAAGGACAAAATACAAAAACTCGGAAAAGATAAGGTTCATGTAATCGATATTACACTTTGCTAAAGGAACCTGCGAAAGGAAAAATATGAAAGATTTTGGAAAAAAATCCACATTTGCGAGCTTCTTACCCGGTATTGCCGGAATCAAGGGCATTCCCGTGTGGTGCTACTACGTAAACAGAGGACAGGCCGTTGTAAGCTTTGGTTCCGAAAATAAGGACAATGCTTTAATGGAATTCTATCCTGCACATGTGGCTTATCAGAATGTAAAAAGAACAGGTTTCAGAACCTTCATCCGTAAAGACGGTAAATTCTTTGAGCCCTTCAGCGATGAAAGAGTTTCATCCGACATGATCATCGAAAAGAACTTACTTACCATCAAAGAGTTTAATGATGAAGCAGGAGTTGAGACTGATGTAACCTATTACATCATGCCCGAAGAAAAGATCGGCGGACTTGTTCGTGAAGTTACTATCAAGAATACTTCCGATAAGACTTCGAAATTTGAAATCCTTGACGGTATGCCCGCACTTATTCCTTACGGAATTTCCGCTGACAACATGAAGAACATGACTCAGACCGCAAAGGCCTGGATGCAGGTTGAAAAAACAGCGGGAGGCAATGCATTTTACAGAGTACGTGCAAGCCTCGGAGACTCAACATCCGTTGTAGAGATCAAAGCAGGTAACTATGCGGCTTCTTATGAAAAAGACGGTTCCATGGTTTATCCCGTAACAGATCCCGATGTTATTTTCGGCTACGACTATTCCCTCGGACGTGCGGTTAATTTCGAAGAACAGGGACTCGATTACGTATTATCCTTAAGAGAGAATACTTCCAATTTACTTCCCTGCGCATTCTTCCCTAAGAAGTGTACCCTTGCAGCAGGTGAATCCGTAACACTTTACGAAGTATACGGCACAGGCTCCTGCATGGAAGTTGTAGATGGATTCCTTAAGAAGAATCATGATGATAAGTATTTTGTAAATAAGAAATTGAGAGCTCGTGAACTTACGGAAGAACTTACCGATCTGATCGGCACCAGAACAGGTGACAGCAAGTTCGATGAATATGTTCGTTACACCTACATGGATAACCTTCTTCGCGGAGGCTTCCCCATCAGACTCGGTAACAACAAGATCTTCTATGTATATTCAAGAAAGCACGGCGATATCGAAAGAGATTACAACTACTTCTCCATGCTTCCTGAATACTACACTCAGGGTAACGGTAACTTCCGTGATGTTAACCAGAACAGAAGATGTGATACCTTCTTTGCTCCCTTTGTAGGAAAAGAAAATATCCACATGTTCTATAGCCTCATTCAGCTTGACGGTTACAATCCTCTTCAGATTGAAAAGACTACCTATACACTTTCCGATGACAAAGCAGAGCTTATCTTAGGAAAGCTTGATCCTTCCGTTAAGGATAAGGTTAAGGCTCTTGTCACAAAGCCCTTCACTCCCGGTACTCTTTACAGATTACTTGAAGAAAGCGACAAGGTAAGCAATATGGAAGAGACCTTCTCAGCGATCATTGATTTCGCTGAACCTGAAGTAAACGGAAACTTCGGTGAAGGTTACTGGTGCGACCACTGGACATATAACCTGGATCTTATAGAAGATTACTTAAGCGTATTCCCCGAAACTGAAAAAGAAATGCTTTATGAAGAAGCATATTCTTACTTTGTATCTCAGGCTAACCTGCTTAAGAGAGCAAAGAGATATGTAAAGACCGAAAAGGGAATCCGTCAGTACAATAATATTGACCATGCATCGGAAAGAAATACCGAGAAGTTATTAAGAAAGGATATGAACAAGGGAGCGATCCACTATGTATCCTTACTCGAAAAGCTGATCCTTCTTTCCGCAACAAAGTATGCAACCCTCGATCCCTACGGAATGGGTATCGAAATGGAAGGCGGAAAGCCCGGATGGTATGACGCATTAAACGGTATGCCCGCACTTTTCGGTTCCTCCATGGGCGAAACATACGAACTTGCAAGAAACTTGAATTACACCATCGGTGCTTTAAAGAAATTCCCCGGCATGGTTAAACTTACCAGAGAAGTGGGAGAGTTTGTCGAAGCACTCGGAAAGGTAAATGCCTTAGATAAGAATTCCATGGATTTATGGAATGATAATAACGATATTAAAGAAGCTTACAGAGCAAAGGTTTATGAAGGTATCTCCGGTGAGACTGTTGAATACACATCAGAAGCCCTTGCAAAGATCCTTGAAGGCTTCCATTCGACAGTAATGCTTGGTATCGAAAAAGCCATGGGTTACGGAAATGGTATCTGCCCCATGTACTTTACCTATGACTGCAAAGAATATACGGAAGATGAAGACGGCATCCATCCCGTTAAGTTTGAGCTTGTTAAGGTTCCCGATTTCCTTGAAGGTCAGGTACGCTTCTTAAAGCTTCCCGTATCCAAGGAACGTAAGGCGGTTATCTACAATAAGGTAAAAGAAAGCGAATTATTTGATAAGAAGCTTAAGATGTATAAAGTAAATGCATCACTTAACAATGCTTCTTATGAATATGGACGTTGCCGTGCGTTCACTCCCGGCTGGCTTGAAAATGAATCAATCTGGCTTCACATGGAATATAAATACCTGCTTGAATTAATAAGATCCGGTTTATATGAGCAGTATTTCGAAGATTTCAAGAACGATTGCATTCCTTTCCTTGATGAAGAAATGTATGGAAGATCCGTACTTGAAAACTCCTCATTCCTTGCATCCAGCATCAATCCTAACCCTGATATTCACGGAAAGGGCTTCGTTGCAAGACTTTCAGGCTCTACCATTGAGTTTATCTCCATGTGGAAGCTCATGATGTTCGGATCTAACCCTTTCAGATTTGAAAACGGAGAGCTTTCCTGCAAGTTCGAGCCTGCAATCCCTGCATATCTTGTTGGAGATGACAAGCAGGTAACAGCAACATTCTTAGGCCGTACCGAAGTTACATATCACTTAAATGAAAAGAAGGATTACATCCCCGGTGAATATGTGATAGAAAAGATGGAAGCCGTTTATGAAAATAAAGCTATGGTTTCCACCGCAAATGCCACATTCTCAGGTCAGATTGCCAAGGATATCCGCGACGGCAAGGTAAAAAGAATTGATATTTACGCTAAATAATTCTTGTTTTGTTAACGAATTTTGAACAATTTTGTTACAAAAATGCCAAGAAGGTATAAAGATTTAACAAAAAAAATGACACCAAAGCAAAATTTGGTGTCCTTTTTTTATAAATGATACATTGTAAAATTTACATACAACAAGATAATACATCTATTAAGGAGGAAAAAGTATTATGAAAATTAAGAAGTTGGTTTCCTTAATGCTCGCTGCAACAATGGTATTTACTATGGCAGCTTGCGGAGGAAAGACTGAATCTGCAGCTCCTGCTGAAAGCACAGAAAAGACTGAAACAGCAGAAACTCCTGCAGAATCAACTGAAGGCGTTACCAACCTTGTTCTTTGGACATGGAACGACGACGCTCTTTCATTTGCAAAATGGTTCAATGCAGAACACACAGACATCCAGGTAGAAGCTATCAACGTAGCATCTTCCGGTGAATATGAAACAAAGGTACAGACCGCATTACTTGGCGGTGAAACAGAACCCGATATTATCGGTGGTGAACTTGGTTGGCTTACCAACTTCATGGAAGCTGGATTCTTCGCTGACCTTGATCAGTTCGGCGCTCAGGACATCGCTTCACACGTAGTTGACTACGTTTGGGAAGCTGGTCAGGACGACGACGGCGTTCAGAGAGCTATGGGTTACCAGGCAGCTCCTGCTGGTTTCTACTACAGAAGAGACATTGCAGAAAAGATCTTCGGTTACTCAGATCCTGAATCCGTAGCTAAGCTCTTCTCTTCCTATGATGCAATCATGGATGCAGCTAGAACAGCTAAGGAAAAAGGATACAGATTATTCGCATCTGACTCCGAAATTAACTACTGCGATTACAAAGAGCCTTGGGTTGTTGATGGTGTTGTAAACCTTAACGACGAAAGAATTGAAAGAGCAGAACTTACATCCGCTCTCTTCAACGAAGGCCTTACAGCTTACGCTTCACAGTGGACAACACCTTGGTATCAGTCCATGGCTGGCGAAGTACCTGTACTTTCTGAAGAAACTCGTTGGGGTACTGATGACCTTGCTGTTTGGGGCGGTGACTCTGCAGAAGCTACCGAATCCTTCAACGAACAGGCTGAAGCTCTTGGTTTCACAGATACAACAGAAGTTATGGCATTTGGTCTTCCTGCATGGGGTCAGTTAACACTTGCTAACCACGCTGGTGACACATATGGTAGCTGGGGCTTCGTTCCCGGTCCTTCCTATGGTCAGGGCGGCGGCGGCTGGTTCGGTATCTCCGAAAACTCCGAAAAGAAGGAAGCTGCTTATGAATTCCTTGCATGGATGATGTCTGATGAAACAATGGAAAGATTCTACAATGGTTTCCACTATGACGATCCTGAAAACGAAAAGGAATATCAGAAGGTTCAGGGTAACCTCTGCTCCAACATCTCCGTTATCGAAAACCACAAGGATGACGAAAACGAAGCTTACGGCGGAGAAAAGTTAATGGCTATGTACCTTGATCTTGCTCAGCACATCGATTTCAGCCTTCAGACAAAGTATGATTCAGCACTCGGAACAATCTGGGGTGAAGCTGTTTCTTCTTATAAGACTGGTGAAATGACCATGGAAGAAGCAAAGAACTACTTCTATGATCAGGTTGATGAACAGTTCGCTGGAGAAATCAAGACACCTGAAAGATAATCTTTCAAGTATTCTGTAAATATTATCTTGTTATGTAACATTTACAAAGAGGTGCGGGAGCGCGCAAGCGCTCCCACATTCCTTGTTAAAAATCCCTGCGGAGAATAAAAAAATGGAAAAAACTACAAAGATTAAGCATAAGCGTTCAAAGCTTACTGCCTATAACAACTGGGGCTATGTATTCGTTGCTCCCTTCGTAATTACTTTCTTAATCTTCAGTGTTTATCCCGTATTAAGAACACTGGCTTTATCTTTTACAGACTTAAAGATTTTCAAGTTAAATCAGTCTTTACATTTTATTGGTTTTGAACAATATGTGCGCGTTTTCGAGAGTGATAACTTTAGACGTGCATTGGTTAATACAGTTATTGTTTGGGGTGTTAACATTATCACCCAGTTAGGTCTTGCATTCTTACTTATGATGGTTTTCTCAGATGTTAAGTACAGAATGAAGGGCTTATCAGTCTACAGACTTATCTATTATTTACCCAACCTTATCGCAGCTACTTCTATAGCACTTCTTTTCAGTAACCTGCTTGATAAGAATTATGGTACAGTCAACGTTATGCTAAAGGGTTGGTTCCCCAATTATCATCTTATTGACTGGTTGGGAACAAAATGGCCTGCAAGATTATCAATTTCCTTCATCCAGACATGGATGTGGTTTGGTAACTCATTCTTAATGCTTATGGCAGGTGTACAGGGTGTATCAAGAGATTATCTTGAAGCTGCATCAATTGACGGTGCCGGCAGATGGACAATCTTCGGAAAGATCACTCTTCCTCTTATCAGACCCATCATGATGTATGTTGCGATCACATCCCTTATCGGTGGTATGCAGTTATTCGATATGCCTTACCTTATGATCGCAGACACATCACAGACATATAAGCATGTTCAGACTGCAATGATGTACTTATATCGTTACGCATTCGGTCAGAAGACTACTCAGGTTGCTTACGCATCTGCAGTTGCTTATACATTATTCTTGATTATTCTTGTGGTTTCTGTTGCACAGTTCTTATTCTTCAACAGAAAGGAGGACTAGTACGATGGAATATAAGGCTAAACACACATTTGGATACAATTTAACAAAGTTCATATTATATGTTTTACTTACAGCTCTTGCAGTTCTCTGTCTCATACCTTTCCTTATGATGACAGTCAATGCTACAAGAACATCATTTGAAATTGCTACCGGATTTACTCTTATTCCCGGTAAAGCATTACCTGATAACTGGAAAACAGTATTTAATTACTTTAACTTATTTAAGGGTATGTGGAACTCCCTTAAGGTTGCATTACCTGCAACTTTACTTGGTGCTTATTTCCCTGCTCTTGCAGCTTACGCGCTTGCTTTTTATAAGTTCAAGGGTAACAAGACAATCTTCTGGGTAATCCTTATATTTATGATGATCCCCGGTACCCTTTCACTTATCGGTTTCTATCAGTTATGTGCAGCTCTTAAGATCACAAACTCATACATTCCTTTGACAGTGCCTGCTATTGCGGCATCCGGAACAGTTTTCTTCTTAAGACAGTACATTCAGGCATCATTATCACCTGCACTTATAGAAGCAGCAAGAATTGACGGAGCATCAGAAATTTTCAGCTTCCATAGAATTGTTATTCCGATTATTTTCCCTGCTATTGCAACAATGTCAATCATGGGATTCATCGGTAACTGGAACTCATACATGCTTCCTATGATCATTCTTAGCAAGCCTGAAAAATATACTTTACCTGTAATGCTTGTATCACTCCGTTCTTCTACAGATATTACACAGAACTACGGTGCTATTTACTTATGTATTGCAATTTCAATGATACCTATCATTTTGGTATTCATCACTTTCTCAAGATACATTATTAGCAGTGTTTCGCAGGGCGCTGTTAAAGAATAATACTTTTTGAGAGCACTTAGAACTTTCTAGTGTGGGCAAAGGGCAGTGGCAGCACTGCCTTTTGTCATATACAGGAGTGTTTCTTATTTTTTTTTAAACGGGTTATGGATTAAATAATATTTTGTATTTGGATTTTAATTATGAAAAGATTTATTTCGATTTTACTCATGCTTATAACAACACTTTCTTTTGCTTCATGCAGTAAGGAGGAAGTGGTTGATAACGAACCGATCACCTTTGATTGGTATATAAACTATTCCTGGTTTGTAACGGGATGGGGCGGAAATGTGGTATCCGATAAGATTACGGAGGAAACCGGAGTATCCGTTAACTTCTTAACTCCCGTAGGTAATGAAACGGAGAAGTTGAATGCCATGATCGCATCTGATTCCCTGCCTGACATTATTACCCTCGGATGGTGGGAACCTCAGTACACTGAAATAATAGAGGGGGATATGGTATATGCTTTAAACGAGCTTGCCGATAAATATGACCCCATGTTCTATGAAGTGGCTAATGATGCGGTTATTAAATGGTACACAATGGAAGACGGAAACATCTATTGTTATCCTAACTCCAGCTATACAAGAGAAGATCTTGAGACTCATGATAACATTCCTTCTAACCAGACCTTCCTGGTGCGTAAGGATATATATGAAGCTATCGGTTCTCCTGATATGACGACACCTGAAGGCTTCCATGATGCAGTTGTAAAGGCTACGAAGATGTTTCCTGAAATAGGCGGTGAATCATTGATTCCCGTGGGAGCACATACCTTTGATGACGGCGGATGCGTTTCTTTTGACCAGTATCTGCAGAACTTCCTTGCTGTTCCCTTTGAAAAGGATGGCATATTCTATGACAGAAATGTGGATCCCGAATATTTAAGATGGCTTAAGATGTTTAGGTTACTACAGGAAGAAGGCTATTTGAATGCCGATATCTTTGTGGATACCAGAACTCAGATGAGTGAAAAAATAGAGAAGGGTCGATATTTCTGCATGCTTTATCAGAGAACTGACCTTGCAGATCAGGAAAAGCTTTTATATTCAAGAGATCCCAATAAGATTTATATAGCTGTGGACGGTCCTAAGAATTCAAGGGGTGATGACCCTGTGCTTCCGTCAACCGGTATAACAGGATGGACAGTTACCATGATCAGTAAAAACTGTAAGGACCCCGGTCGCGCCATTAAGTTTATGGATTATTTAATGAGTGAGCACGGACAGAAAATTTTGTATCTGGGAGTCGAAGGGGTAACATATACCGAGGAAGATGGTAAAATAGAAATAGTTCCCGAAGTAAAGGAACTTTTAAATCGTGACCGTGAAGAATATGACGAAAAATACGCGGCTGATGATACCTACTGGATGCTTCAGAATAATGTAATGCAGCTTCAGTGGAAGTTAGAACCTGAAGAACCTTTAAAACAGCTGGCTGAATGGACCTATCCCTATACCACATATCTTGGGCAGTATGAATTTATCATGTCCCAGAATACGGAAGCAGGAGTGATTTCCGATAAGGTTGATAAGCTATGGGGTGAAACCATAAGAGATTTACTGCTTGCTTCTTCCGATGAAGAATTTGACGAGATAGTGGAAGCCTATAAAAAGGAGAGAGATTCACTCGGCTTTAATAAAGTAGTAGCCGAAAAGAGTCGTCAGATAAGAGAAAACAAGAAAAAACTCGGTATGGAATAATACTCATGAACATTTTTACTTCTTTTGGTAAATTAAAACTAAACTGGAAGCTGACCATTGTAACGATCGGTACCATCGCTGTTACAATGGCTGTTCTTGCAGCGCTTTTATTTTACCAGCAAGAGCAGGATGTTATTGATGAAAATAAGAATTACATGCTTCATAAACTGGAAAGTAATGAGAGTCAGATATCAACCTGTATTGACTCCATCAACATGACCACCCAGTTCTTTTTGGCTGATGAAGGCATGCTGGATATTTTAAATCTGTCCGCTCAGGATCAGGACATAACTACTGAAGAATTATTGCAGTATCAGCGTCAGAACGTTATGCAGCTTGAGCGTCTTGTAAGCAACAACCCTCTTTTATATTCCGTAAGATACTATTCCATAAGTGAAAACGTGCAGGAGATGATGCCCATCCTATATAGCAGCACCAGAATGCAGAATCTTTCATGGGCAAGCCTTGAGAAACCGGCAGGCTGGCATTTCGGATATCAGGATACGGCTTTTTCATCCCTTATTCTTAAACAGAATAATGAACTGGCAGGTCTTGTTACGGAAGTACTTGATTTTAGAAACGGCCGCATCGGATATATCGAAGCTACGGTAAATATGGATACCATGTTTCCCGGTATGTTTGAAGGAATAGATAATGAGTTTTCCTATTTTTTAACCGATGACGGAACAATTTATTTTGGCAGTAACAAATGGGAAGACTCCGAAGATATTATCAATAACAATGATTTATCCGGAGACTCCGATGTATTTCATATAAAATATAAGGGCAAAAACTTAATTGTCACAAAGCTTTATTCTAAAAAGCTTTCGGGACATTTAATAAGCGTACTTGATATTACCGACGATGTGTGGGGCGTATATAAAACAAGAAATATATTTATAGTCCTGATGGTAATGGTAATTATCGCCATGGCATTTCTCATTAACTTTATCGTACAGAGGATGCTGCGTCAGCTTTACGGCATTATGGACAGTATGGAGATGATCCAGTCGGGAGACCTGGGCACCAGAATTAAGGTGGTGGACGGAGGCGAAATGGGAGCCCTGACTGACAACCTTAATGACATGCTTGATTATATTCAGAGACTTATGAAGGAAAATATCGACAGAGAGGTCCTTGTTAAAAATTCTGAGATCAAAGCTCTCCAGAACCAGATAAATGCTCATTTCATATATAATGTTCTTGAATCCATAAAGATGATGGCAGAGGTTGATGAAAAATATGATATTTCCGATGCAATCACATCTCTCGGAAAGCTCCTTCGATACAGTATGCGCTGGGTATCCGGTAATGTACGACTGCGAGAAGAGCTTGATTATATAGAAGATTATGTAGCACTCATAAATCTTCGTTATGACTTTGTGATCCATCTGGCAATTAAGGTTCCGGATGAATTAATGGATCAGGAAATTCCCAAAATGAGCCTGCAGCCCATTGTTGAAAATGCGATCCTTCACGGCATAGAGCCCGTGGGAGAAGAAAGCACCATATATATCAAGGGCTGGGAGGAAGGTTCTGAAGTGATCATCGAAGTCTCCGATACGGGCCGTGGCATGACGGATGAAGAGACGGAAAGACTTAAATTGAAGCTTCAGGGCATTGCGGAAGTATCCGGCGGTCGAGGAAACGGAATCGGACTTAAGAATGTGCATGACCGAATCCACATGGCCTTCGGTGAGAAATACGGCCTTAACATATATGCGAAGCTTGGCTGCTTTACTAAGGTTGCCATCAACCTTCCGAAGAATCCCGTGATCAATAAAAATCCTGCAACAGCTAAGAGGAATATTTAATGAAGACAGTTTTAATTGTTGAAGATGAAAAAATGATACGACAGGGTATCAAGAGCATGGTACAGCGAAGCGGCGTTCCCATCGATGTTATTATGGAATGTAATAATGGTGAAGTTGCATGGGAAGTATTAAAGCAGCAGCCCGTAGATGTGATGTTTACTGATATCAGGATGCCCAAAATGGACGGTATCGAACTTGTAAAGCATGCGGAGACACTTGAAAATCCCCCTCTTATGGTAGCTATAAGCGGCTTCGATGATTTTTCCTATGCAGTTGAAATGCTGAGAGCCGGGGTAAGAGAGTATATCCTAAAGCCTGTGGAAAGAGAAAAGATAAGTGCTATCCTGCATAAGCTTCAGGCTGAGCTTGACGGAAAATCACAGGTGGTTGAGCATGAAAAGAACATCGGCCGCCAGCAGATAAAGCAGCTCCTCAGAATGGACAATATCGCTGAGGAAGAGATCAGATCCTTTGAAGCAAGATATGAAGATCTTTTCTTTAAAACTCCCTTTGTAGTATGTATTTCAGAGCCAAAGGCTGTGAGAGATCCCGATGGTAATGTGATCTCATTTGACGATGTCAATGACGGTCAGGTATTTATTCTTGAAGAAAGTAACAGACTTCCCTTTGTGATTAAAGAATTCAGCGATTCAGCCATAGGCGTGTCACAACCCCATGAAGGCATAAGAGAAGTGAGCATAGCCTACAAAGAAGCTGTTCAGGCCCGTGAGAAAGCTTTCTGCACCGGTAATCTTGAAATATATAAGGAAGAACCTTCAAATGTCCCCGAAGGATTAAGAGCTTCAGTTAAGAAGCTTACCGATGAAACCTCATGTATGCAGAGATTACAGCTTATCGGAACATCAAGGACCGATGAACTGGATGCTCAGTGGGAGAAGGTCTTTGAAGAAGCCAAGCGCGGCAATTTAGAGCCTGCGGATTTCTTCTTTATCATGAATGACTTTTTAAATAACGTAGCCAAGGTATACAGGAATGCTTTATCCGAAGATGATATGAATAACTTTAAGAATATGACCCATTTCCTTGCCTATCCCGATATCGATGTATATCGTGAAAGCTTAATGGACAAGGTTATCGCTCTTCATGAAGCAATCCATGTACAGGATGATACGGGTTCACAGCGTAAGCTTCAGATGGCCGTTGATTATATTGAAAAGAATTATAATAAGGATCTTAATATGGCTGTTGTAAGTAACTATATCTCCATGAACTACTCCATGTTAAGCTACTTATTCAAGCAATATACAGGTAAGAATTTCGTGAGCTACTTAAAAGAAATCCGCATACGGGAAGCAAAGAAGCTTCTTGCGGATACGGATTTAAAGATCATTGAGATAAGCCAGCGGGTTGGCTATGAAAATGAAAAGCATTTCATGAAAACCTTTAAGAGCGAAGTGGGCGTTTCCGCCACCGAATACAGAAGAAATATGCAAAGAGAAGATTTAAACTAATTTAAAAGACAAGTCCCCGATCAGGGACTTGTCTTTTTTTCATGCTTATCTTAATACGTTTCTCTTTTTGGAATGTTTATTTATACCTGTCTTAATACATTTCTTTCTTTGGAATGTTTCTTATCATACATCTTCTTATCAGCATGTGAATACATTCTTTGAATGTCGGCATCGGTGAGTCCGGAGCCGACATTTTCCGTTACATAACCGGAACTTTCGGATACGTAATAAGGCTTACTGCTTAACTTATTAAAGTTATTTATGTATTTCTCGATTTTTTCTATTAATTCTTCGGCATAGCCTTCATTTTCATGGAAAAGAAGGAGATAGAATTCATCACCCGAGAATCTTGCGGCAATATCCGTCTCGCTCTGCGCCTGCTTAATGGCCTGACCGATGGTACGAAGAGCAAAGTCACCTTCTTCATGGCCGAAATGGTCATTGATGGTCTTCAATTTATCAAGATCCATAAGCATTGCGGTCACGTAGCTTCCGGGAGAAGCAAGCTGTAAGAGACGATCCTGATGCTTTTTAAAGCCATGCTGGTTAAAGAGCCCCGTAAGAGCATCCTTTAAGTAAATTTCCTCCAGGTGCTGTGATAACATACTGGTTCTTCTGGCTTCGCAGATATTCTGTAAGAACTGAGCAATGTTCATGATCCACTGCTCGAGCTTGAAAGGAAACTGGATCTGGTTGTTGCCGAAAGAAATGGCAAGATAACCGAAGGTTCGTCCTTCAAAGAACAGGGGAGTGACGATATAGGTTGAGTTGTTGTCGTTCTTGATGGCATCGGGAAGAAGGGTGGTTTTGGGAAAACTGTATTCGGCAAGACGTCTGCCGTCCTTTATCGCAAGCTTCAAAATAAGCGAGTCTTCGGCATCTTCAAAGTCCTCACGGTCAAGCACCGCATCTGCAAGAGCAAGAACAGGGTCGGTTACGGAATCCCAGTTTGAATATAAGCACATATAGAATTCGCTGCAGTTTACGATCTCTGTGACGAAATTGGCAATTATATCGCAGCCTTCATCGATATCCGTTACATGGGAAAGGCTGGATGAAAGCTTCATGGACTTAAACATTGAAAGCTCGAGATCCGCGATCTTACGATTGCATTCTCTTAAATATGAAAAAGAATGGAAAGGAGAGCGGACCTTGCATCCGCAGGATGCGTTGATCACGGGGGAAGCAGTAACTTCCGAGGGACCTACATTTTTACCCTTTATCATTTCAAAAAGCATATCCATGCTTTTGGCACCCACTTCCTCAACGGGGAATGTGATGGTGGTCAAGGGGGGATTTATAAACTGTCCTTCCTCAAGACAGTCACAGCCTGTTACGGCAAAATCATCGGGAATGTGATAGCCTTCTTCGGCAGCTTTTCCGATAAAAGCAAGGGCAATACGGTCATTGTAGCAGATAACGGCATCGGGCATTGATGTGCCGCCGTTTGTGAACTGATTGATGGCTTCGAGATATGAGGCCTCACTTTCGTCGGTTAAATATATGGTGCTGTCATCGAAATTAAGATGATATTTTTCAAGAATACCTTTAAAATAGCCCTCTCTTAAGCGACTGAAATAACGCTCACGTTTATGCCCAAGATAGCAAAGCTTCTTGGCACCGTGAACGGTGATCATGTGCTCTGTAAGAGTGGCGGTGGTTTTGTTGTTTTCAAGAACTATATAAGGGAAATCTGAAGATTGCTCCGTTATTTCCACAACGGGGCATTTTTCTTTTTTAAGAAGCTCTCTGATCTCTTCGGAGAGATTTCTGTCTGTATATGTGCCGGAGGCAAATATGACTCCGTCGATATCGTCAAAATTGGGTATACGAAGAATGCTGGATTCGCCCTTGCCATAGGCTCCCAGGTCCTCTCCGTCACTGGTTGTGTAGATTTCTACAGGGTATCCGTAGTCGTAAGCATTGTGCACGACACCCTGTGAAATACCCTGCTGATAATCCCCATAAATATGAGAAATAAACAGAGCAATTTTTTTGTTCTGATACATATATGTAAACTCCCAAGACTGTGATGAATTCACGAATTCACAAATATAATTTACTATGTTGACAGATATAAATCAAGAGTGTATATTGATAACCGTGGTATGTAGTTTTCAAAACTACATATACGAGTTTTGGGTACAAGGAGAATAATATATGAGAGTGGTAGTGGATTCAGGTTCCAACTTAAGAGAGATAAAGGGTATCGACGGATGTGTAGTGCCCCTTCGCATAGTGTTGGGCGATGATAAAGAGTATGTTGATAATGCAGATCTTGATGTGGAAGGAATGGTTACAGACCTCGAGAATTCCAATAAGCCTTCCCACAGTGCATGTCCCAATATTCAGGAATGGATGGATGCCTTTGGTGATGACGAAGAAGTGATCGGTATTGCTCTTGCAGCAGCTTTGTCAGGCTCTTATAATGCCGGAGCAACAGCGGCAGCTCAGTACATGGAAGAACATCCCGGAAGAAAAGTATTTGTGCTTGATACATGTAATATCGGCCCCGTGGAAAAGCTTGTTATCGATAAGATAGTCGAGCTTAAGGATCAGGGGAAGAGCTATGATGAAATAGTGGAGGCCATCAAGGATTATTGTAAGAACAGACTTAAGATAGGATTCTGCCTTGCATCAATGAATAACCTTGCCAACAACGGACGTATCAATCCCGCAGTTGCAAAGATTGCCAATGTCTTAGGGGTTAAAGTGGTAGGTGACTTCTCAGAAACCGGTATACTGCAGCCGGGTGATAAGTGCAGAGGCTATAAGAAGGCGATTCAGACCATGGTGAACAACTTAAAAGAAGCAGGTTTCCATGGAGAAAAGCTCTATATCGATTATGTTATCGATGATACCAATGCCCTTAAATTTAAAGAAGAAGTACTTAAACTGTTCCCCGATGCCGACATAAAGCTGGCACCCACCACAGCGCTCTGCAGCTTCTATGCTGAACGCGGCGGTCTTGTATGGGGCTATGAAAGAAATTAATGATCTTCAACATAAACCGAATCGGATTTCTCCGGTTCGGTTTTTTTGTGCCCGGATCACCCGCCGAAAAACGTAAGAATTAATGAAGACTTTCTTATTAACTTTATTTTTCACGTTTTTTTTGCTATAATTCCTTAGATATTTGATTACAGAATATATCAGGTCTTTTATAAGACCGGGAGGACATATATGAATTACGGAAAAGAAGGCATTAAGAAGCGTCAGCGCGAGATTAATGCCAAGGGACCCAAGTGGGTTAAGAAGTTTTTATTGATATTACTGGAAATAATATTTGTTTTACTCCTTGCAGTGGGAGTGATCGGCGGCGCAGCAGGAATCGGTGTTTTTAAAGGCATCATCTCCACGGCACCGGATATTTCAAAGATATCCGTAGCACCCACAGGACAGTCTTCTTTTGTATATGATAAAGACGGCAATCAGATCGCAAAGCTCGTAACAGCCAATGCAAACCGTATTCCCGTAGGATACGACCAGATGTGTGACAATCTTCGTAATGCTTTCGTAGCCATCGAAGATGAGCGTTTCTACACCCACAACGGTATCGATATTCAGCGTATCTTAAGTGTCGGTATAAAGGCCATAAGAAGCGGACATTTGGGAGCAGGCGGAAGTACCATTACACAGCAGTTACTTAAGAACAATTTCTTTACTGATTGGGTTGAAGAAGAAAATGATATTGAAAAGTTAAAGCGTAAGATTCAGGAACAGTACCTGGCAGTTCAGCTTGAAAAGGTAATGAGTAAGGAAGATATTCTTACCAATTACCTGAATACCATTAACTGCGGACAGAGCACTCTTGGTGTACAGGCTGCAAGCTTGCGTTATTTCGGAAAGAATGCTAAAGACTTAACACTTTCCGAATGTGCGGTTATAGCGGCTATCACACAGAAGCCCACATATTATAACCCCATTATCCATCCTGAAAATAATAAAAATCGTATGACCGACGTACTTAATGCCATGTTGAGACTGGGCTACATTACTGAAGCGGAATACGATCAGGCCATCAACGATAATGTTTATGACCGTATCAAAGAAAATAACGAAGTTCACGGCGAAGCCCAGGTCAACTCTTATTTTGTGGATGCCGTAACGGAAAAGCTCGAAGATGATCTGCTTGCCGCAGGATACAGTGAAAATGAAGTATATTCACTTATGTACAGCGGCGGTTTAAGAATCTACTCCACCATGGATCCTGAAATACAGGAAATCTGTGATGAAGAATTTGCCAACGAAGATAACTATCCCGCAGGTTCAACCTGGTTACTTGATTACAGATTAACTGTTCTCAAGGCGGACGGAACCTATGAAAACCATTCTTCCGAAATGTTCAAGGCATATTTTAAACAGCAGAAATCTTCTTTTAACATGCTTTATAAAGAGCAGGAAACTGCCTATGAAGCAATAGAAGAATATAAGGCTGCAGTGCTGGAAGAAGGCGATGAAGTATTTGCGGAAGCTGTAGAGCTTACTCCTCAGCCTCAGATATCCTTTACCGTTGAAGATCAGCATACAGGTCATGTGGTAGCAATGGTAGGCGGCAGAGGTGAAAAGATCGGTAACAGAACCTATAACAGAGCAACTCAGGCAACACGTCAGCCCGGTTCCTGCTTTAAGGTATTGTCTACCTTCGCACCCGCTCTTGACAGTAAGGGCATGACACTTGCTACAGTATTTAATGATGCACCCTTTAACTACTATGACGGTACGCCCGTTACCAACTGGTACGGACAGGATACCTACAAGGGTCTTTGCAGTATCAGACACGGTGTATGGTATTCCCTTAATATCGTAGCCGTTAAGTGTCTTACCGTTATTACTCCCGAGCTTGGCTTTAACTACCTTACCAATTTTGGTTTCACCACCCTTGAAGAAGGTAAGGTCATCGGCAATCAGGTATATACAGATATCGGACAGCCCCTTGCTCTCGGTGGTATCACCAACGGCGTATATAATATCGAATTAAATGCGGCATATGCATCCATCGCCAATGACGGCATGTATGTTGAACCCATTCTTTATACTCATGTAACCGATGCGAATGGAAATATAATCCTTGATAACAGAGAACCTGTTACAAGAAGAACACTTTCCGAACAGACAGCTTTCTTAATGACCGAAGCCATGAAGGACTGTGTAAATATCGGTACAGGTACACCTGCCAAATTCCCCGGTATGACCATTGCCGGTAAGACAGGTACAACCTCCAATCAGCAGGACGTATGGTTTGCAGGTTATACACCCTACTATACGGCTACATGCTGGGCAGGCTATGACAACAATGCAGAACTTACCAATGCTCAGGCGGGAATCCCCAAGACCATGTTCAAGGTGGTTATGTCAAGGATTCACGAAGAGCTTCCCAATAAGAACTTTGATGTACCTACAGGTATCGTAAGAGCAACGATCTGTTCTAAATCCGGTAAGCTTCCCATTCCCGGACTTTGCGACGCATGTTTAAAGGAAGAGTATTTTGCTGAGGGTACGGTACCTGAAGAATACTGTGACGTACATTTCGCAGGTCGTGTATGTGCTTATGACGGTTTACGTGCGACCGATCAGTGCCCTTTTGCTTATGACGGCGTGGTAGAGCTTCTTCCTGTAGAAGATGAGGCTCTTTGGAGCGGTTCCAACGTGCTTGTTAACCCCCTTGATCCTCTCGGAGCAACGGTTCAGGTTAATACAACAGGCTACTGCCATCATAACGATGCTTTCTTTGCTCAGGAGAACTGGGAAGGCATTTTACAGGGCGAACAATGGGAGCTTGACCAGAGAAATGCGGCTGCTCAGGCGGCCATGGAAGCAGGCCAATAATTTCAAAAATTTATCATTGACAAGGCAGGGGCGCTATGCTAATATATCCTTCGCAGGCTGATGTGGCACAGGTGGTAGCGCACCTCATTGGTAATGAGGAGGTCACGAGTCCGAGTCTCGTCATCAGCTCGTTTTTAAAGGAATCTCTTATATGGAGATTCCTTTTTTTATACCCGTGACAGCGTTCACGAGGACTTTATTTAAATCATACAGAACCCGCGAAAGAGCTTTTTACATAAATCATATTTAACCTGTGGAAGGCTTCATGGCTTTCATGTTAGAATGATCTATATATAAAGAAACGGTTGATGGAGCGATGGAAGAATACAGGATATTATTAGAAGGCGCAGAAGCGGAAACAGAATTAAAGAAGTCACGATTCATAGCCCATGTCATGGCTGTTGAAACGGAAGAAGAAGCGGTAAGCTTTGTAAATTCCGTAAAAAAGGAATTCTATGACGCCCGCCATAATCCCTATGCCTACGTAATAGGCAAGGATGGAGATAAAGTAAAATACAGTGATGACGGAGAACCGGCTCAGACAGCCGGCCTTCCCATTTATAACGTTCTTAAAGAAACCAAGATCCGAAATGCGGCCATTGTGGTAACAAGGTATTTCGGCGGCACCCTTTTGGGTGCGGGCCCCTTAGCCAGAATGTATGGCGAAGCGGCTGCTCTTGCCATTAAAAATTCCAGGATCGGCATCATGAAATACGGCATTGAATTTGTGGTGGAAACCGATTACAGCAACGGAGAAAAGGTAAGAAGCTATATAAATAAGAATGATATATTGACCGTTAATACCGATTATTCGGAAAGCGTTTCTTTTACCTTAAGAAGCGATTTCGATGACTATAAAAGGATCGAAGAAGACATAGTATCCCTTACGGCTTCAAGAGTAAAAATCACGAAAAAAAATGAAGCCTATTTCGTTGACAAGGGGTAATAATTTCTTTATATTTAACTAGTGGGTTTACCCTTTCTCAGGTATTCCATAGCGGCTGTTTTAACAGTCAGGATGCATTTTTATCCAATTTCGACGAAAGGTGGTGGTTTTATGAGTAAATCTAAACAATCAGATAATCCTCTTCCGCGAGCGGAAAAAATAAAACCACAAACAGAATGGAGAAATTGCTATGGAAGAAATCAAAGAATTACTCGAAACTAAGCAATATACAGGACTCCGCCAGAAATTATCAGAGCTTAATATTGTAGATATCGCTCAGGTTATGGAAGAATTACCGGAAGAGGACATCTTAAAGGTATTCAGAATCCTGTCAAAAGATACTGCAGCTGAAGTTTTTTCTTATCTTGGAGTCGATCACCAGCAATTGATCATCACATCCCTTTCAGAACGGGACGCTGCCAACATTATCAACAACATGATGGCCGACGATGCTACGGACCTTTTTGAAGAAATGCCCGCAACCGTTGTAAAGAGACTTCTTGCAACAGCAAGTCCCGAAGCAAGACGTGATATTAACCACCTTCTCAAATACCCCGAGGATTCCGCGGGAAGTATCATGACGGTGGAGTATATTGACTTAAAAGAAAATCTCACCGTATCCCAGGCTATAGAGCGTATAAGAAAGGTTGGACTTGATTCGGAGGTCATCAATGTCTGTTATGTACTTGATACCTTCAGAAAGCTTATAGGTACGGTTTCATTAAGAAGAATCCTCTTAAGTGAAGCAGATGCTCTTATATCCGATATCATGCACGAGAACGTTATTTCCGTGAACACCCTTATGGACCAGGAAAGCGTTGCCCGTCAGTTCCAGAAGTACGACTTTACTGCAATGCCCGTTGTAGACAATGAGAATCGTATGGTCGGTATCATCACCGTCGACGATATCGTGGATATCATGCAGGAAGAGGCTACGGAAGATATTGAAAAGATGGCAGCTATTATGCCGTCGGACAAGCCTTACATGAAGACCGGCGTTGTAGAGACCTGGAAGAAGCGTATCATATGGCTTCTTTTGCTGATGGTATCGGCAACCTTCACGGGAAGCATCATAAACCGTTTTGAAGATGCATTAAGCGCATGCTTTGTATTATCATCCTTTATCCCCATGATCATGGATACCGGCGGTAATGCCGGCGGACAGGCATCGGTTACGATCATTCGTGGTCTTTCACTTGAAGAGATCCGCTTTAAAGATATCTTCAAGGTGTTATGGAAGGAGATAAGAGTTGCTTTCCTGTGCGGTGCAACTCTTGCAGCCTGCAATTTTGTAAAGCTTTTACTTATTGACAGAGTGGAGCTCATGGTTGCCGTAGTGGTATGCATTACTCTTATTATCGTAGTGCTCATAGCAAAGATCATAGGCTGTTCACTTCCCATGCTTGCAAAGAAAATAGGCTTCGACCCTGCAGTTATGGCGAGCCCTTTCATTACCACGATTGTGGATGCATTATCACTTATCCTATATTTCAGACTTGCAACATGGATGCTCGGAATATAAATTTATGGCCCGGTGGTTTATTCCACCGGGTCTTTTTTGCTCTGTAAGCCGTAAAAAGCCCTAAAATACAAGAAAAATGTAATTACCTTTTAATATAGAGAAAATATACTTAAGTCGGAGGATGTGCTATGGTCAGGCAGATTGTTTGTTTCAGCGAGAAAAGTGACTCCAAAAAAGCATTTTTCGATATAGTTTCTCAGATCAAGGACGCCGGGGAGGGCAGGAAGCCCAGCCTCATTGTTTTCTGTGCGCCTTATATCACATTCTCAGACTGTGCCAATGATTTTAAGCAGTTCTTTCCTCACAGTGTAACCATCGGTATGTCCACATTCGTGGCATTTTCTTCAGCAGGTTTCAGTAAAAACGGAATGGCCGCCATGGCGATCTTCGAAGGCATCGAAGTGTCGGAGGGCACTCTTTTCGAAGTGTCCCACTATCCGATGCGCCATAAGGAATCCATTGAAAAAGCCGTGTCCAGACTTTCTTCCTTAAATAACACCATATGCCTTGAATTCACCACTGCTTTTCAGAACTGCGAAGAACTGGTGCAGGACACCTACAGAGCCGTACTTGAAAAAGAAGGCATTCCCATATTCGGTGGCACGGCGGGAGCAGCTCCTGAGTTTACCGAGACGTATGTATCCCTTAACGGTGTCTCCTATACGGAGGCTTCCGTTTTCGTACTTATAAAGAATCTGAACGGAAAGATCCGACTCTACAAAGAAAATATATTTAAACCTACGAAACACTTCTTTACGGCTACGGACGTGGACTGTGACGAGCGCACTGTCTATGAATATGACAATACTACGGCTGCGGAAGCCATAGCATCTGCAATTCAGGTATCCGTGGAGGAACTTCCCAATATTATCGGCAGTTACCCCGTAGGTCGTATTCACGGGGATATTATATACATAACAGATACTGCCAAAGTGTGGCCCGACGGCAGGATCACTTATTATGCCAGGATCTATAACAGGACCAGGCTTGTGTTACTGGAAGCTGACGATGTGGACAAAGTATGGAATGAAACCGCCATGAGAGTACATAATGACGGGAAGGTTTCTTTTTCACTTATCTTTAACTGTCTCGGTCGCAGCACCATGTTCTTTAATAAGGGGAAATTTAAGGATTTCAATGACAAGCTCTCTCGGGAATACGGAAGCTTTATCGGCTTTTCCGGGTACGGCGAACAGTTAAACTATGAGCATCAGAATCAGACCTTAATAATGGCTGTGTTCGAGTAGGAGAGTACCAATATGTCGAGATTCAACGAAGGTATTATTTTTACAAATGAAAAGTGCGTGGGTTGTAACACATGTATAGCAACCTGTCCGGTGCTTGGTGCCAATGTTGCCATCGAACATAACGGTGTGCAAAAGGTAATGGTATCAAAGAAGTGTATTCACTGTGGCAACTGCGTAAAGACATGTACCCATGGCGCAAGAGAATTCAGGGACGACTTAGACAAAATGCTCAGTGACCTCGACGCGGGGGAAAGCATTTCTGTTTTGGTGGATCCTGCTTTCTATGTGGATTACGCCGATGATGCGGAAAAGATACTGGGCTATCTTAAATCCATAGGCATAAAAGAAATATATGATGTAGGCTTTGGTGCTGATATAAGCATCTGGGCTCATGCCCGTTTCATAAAGCAGCAGATCGCGGAAAACGGAAGCTGCGGCGCATTTATCACCAATTCCTGCGCTGCCGTGATCAATGACCTTGAAAATTCCAATCCCGACTTGCTGAAGCTTGTTATTCCCGTGCATTCACCTCTTTTATGTACGGCAATCTATGTTAAGAATTACCTTCATGATAATTCAAAGCTTGCATATATAAGCCCCTGCATCGCAAGAGAAGATGAGGTGGGAGCCGTAACTACAAGGCATAATGTGACTTATAATGTTACTTTTGCAAAGCTTGTTAAATATGTGGGAGACAGGTCGAAACTTAAAAAGACTGCGAAGGCAAGCCTTAAATCCATCGGTCTTGGCAATATAATCTCATATCTCAGCGGTTTCCGTGATGCCCTCGCCATGTGCTTCCCCGATGATGCACTGTTACTTTACTATTCGGGCCTCACCAAATCAATTATCAAGACATTACGTGAATCGGGCGAGCATACCATGCAGCATCCCCTTGCCATGACTGTTTCCGCCTGCAGAAACGGATGTGTTCCCGGCACCGGCTCCATCGGAGATAATATAGATCTTACGGAAGCCCTTCTTCATTATAATGCCATCAGAAGCGCTGCCTTTGATGAGATAGAAGGACTGAGTCACGAAGACTATTATGCATTTCTGTGTAAGAGCTTTTATAAGCTTGATTTTAATGATTTCAGGCGTGAATTTGAAGATAAGTACAGACAGCCTTATACAGTGCCTGAAGATACCATAGAAGAGATATTTGCATCCATGCATAAGGATACGGAGATGAAGAAGCATCTTGACTGCCGTTCCTGCGGATATGATACCTGCCGTGAAATGGCTATCGCCATAGCAAACGGCTACGCAAGAATGCAGAACTGTATCCATTATATGAATGATGACCTGAAATTTTCGGCTCAGGTCGACAGACTGACAGGTATCAATAACGGCAGAGCATTCAAGGATAAGATAGAAAAGGTACTTTCAGAGAATCAGGATAAGAAATATGTGATCTGCTTAGGGGATATAAACAAGCTTAAATCCATCAATGCCTTATACGGTATTAAGACAGGGGACAAGCTGATACAGTATATCGCAAAAAGGATCCCCGAAGTAATGGGGCAGGATATTATCTATGCCCGTATGAGCGGCGGTATTTTCGGTATATTTATGGAAAATACCGAAGAAAATATGGATCGTCTCACATCCTGGAGCAGCATATCCTGTAAGCATTTGGATATTCTTTATCCTGTTACAATGCGTTTCGGCATATTTGAGCTTTCCGCAGGAGACAACGTGGATACGGCCTGTGATATGGCGATATTTGCGGCGGATAAGACCACTGACAGATCCAAGAATACCTTTACATATTTTAATGAGACTATGCGAAGCGATCTGGAGAATGATAACAGTATCACCCTTACCATGCGAAAAGCCATGGATGAAGGCGAGTTCGTACTTTACATGCAGCCACAATATGATCATAAAACAGGAAAGATAGTAGGGGCAGAAGCCTTGAGCCGATGGCTTAAAAAGGACGGAACACTGGTGCCGCCGGGAATCTTTATCCCCGTATTTGAAAAGAACGGATTCATACGTGATATGGATAGGTATGTATGGGAATGTGCTTTCCGTCTTGTTAAGAGCTGGGAAGAATCAAAAGAACCCATGGTGCCCGTATCCGTTAATATTTCCAGAGTAAGCCTCGGAAGTGATGAGATCGTATCTGTTATTGAAAAGCTTCAGGAAAAATATCAGATAAATAAAAAACATCTGTATTTCGAAATTACGGAAAGTGCTTATATGGAGAATGCCGAAGCGCTTACCGAGCGTATAGCGAAGATCAGAAACTTAGGCTTCGAGATCGCAATGGATGATTTCGGCTCCGGTTACTCATCCCTTAATACATTAAAGGATATTCCTCTTGATGTACTTAAGCTTGATATGGGATTTTTAAGGGGCGGAGTAAACGTAGAACGAGGCAATGTGATAATCGGTCATATAGTAGATATGGCAAAAGAACTGGGACTTAAAATAGTTGCTGAAGGTGTTGAAACCAAGGAACAGGCAGACATGCTCACGGAAAAGGGCTGTGATGTGATACAGGGCTTCTATTATGCACGTCCGATGCCCTTAAGTGATTACAAAGAAAAACTGAAGACAGATATGTAGGATTTATGTAATTAAAAGGCGCGACTTTAAGTCGCGCCTTTATTGTTTAATGTTTATCGTTATTTCTTAAATCCGGCTCTCTTTCTCAAGATGGGATCAAGGATTTTCTTTCTGATACGTAAGTTTTCGGGAGTAACTTCCAAAAGCTCGTCGGTATCGATGAAGTCAAGTGCCTGCTCAAGACTTAAGATCTTGGGAGGTGAAAGTCTTAATGCTTCATCGGCTGCGGAAGAACGGGTATTGGTAAGCTGTTTCTTTTTACATACGTTTAACTCAATATCTTCGGGCTTAGCGGACTGACCGATGATCATACCGGAATAAACCTGCTCGCCGGGTCCGATGAAGAGTACGCCACGTTCCTGAGCATTGAATAATCCATAGGTTACGGATTCGCCGCTTTCGAAAGCGATAAGGGAACCCTGGCTTCTGTAAGCGATATCACCCTTGTAGGGGCCGTAGCCGTTGAAAATGGTGTTCATGATACCGTTACCCTTGGTATCTGTCATGAAGTCGCCTCTGTAACCGATCAAGCCTCTTGAAGGAATCTCGAAAATCAGTCTTGTATAACCGCCGCCGGCGTGACCCATTTCTTTTAACTCGCCCTTACGGATGGAAAGCTTTTCGATAACGGTACCTGAGTATTCTTCAGGAACGTCAACATATGCAAGTTCCATGGGTTCAAGCTTCTTACCGTTTTCATCGGTCTTATATAATACTTCAGCCTTACTTACTGCAAATTCATAGCCTTCACGGCGCATGTTTTCTATTAATACGGATAAGTGAAGTTCACCACGTCCGGATACCTTGAAGGCATCTGTAGAATCTGTTTCTTCTACACGGAGTGAAACGTCGGTATTTAATTCTCTGAAAAGACGTTCTCTTAAGTGACGGCTGGTTACGAACTTTCCTTCTCTTCCTGCAAGAGGAGAGTCGTTAACCACAAATGTCATGGCGATGGTGGGCTCTGAAATCTTCTGGAAGGGAATGGGTTCGGGGTTTTCAAGGGAGCAGATGGTATCACCAATCCTAATATCGGCAATACCGGAAATAGCTACGATGGAACCGATGGTTGCTTCTTTTACCTCAACCTTGTTAAGGCCGTCGAATTCATATAATTTGGAAATCTTAACTTTCTTTTTTTTATCGGGATCGTGATGGTTCACGATCATGACTTCCTGGTTGACAGCTACCTTACCGTTATCGATCTTACCTACGCCGATACGACCTACATATTCGTTGTAGTCGATGGTGCTTATAAGAAGCTGTGTGCCGGCTTCCGGGTCACCTTCGGGAGCAGGGATGTTATTGATGATCGCTTCGAACAAGGGCTCCATGTTGGTACCGGGAGTCTTGGGATCGAGGGAAGCAACACCTGCTTTTGCGGATGCAAATACGAAGGGACAGTCAAGTAAGCTTTCATCGGCATCAAGGTCAAGTAATAATTCAAGTACCTCATCAACCACTTCTTCGGGACGGGCTTCGGGTCTGTCCACCTTATTGACACATACGATTACGGGAAGTTTTAATTCAAGAGCTTTTCTGAGTACGAACTTGGTCTGGGGCATGGGGCCTTCGAAAGCGTCAACCACCAAGATTACGCCGTTAACCATCTTAAGTACTCGCTCAACTTCACCGCCGAAATCGGCATGTCCGGGAGTATCGATAATATTTATCTTTGTATTCTTGTAGAAAACAGCAGTGTTCTTTGAAAGAATGGTGATGCCACGTTCTCTTTCAATATCATTTGAGTCCATGACACGTTCTTTTACTTCCTGATTCTCACGGAAAACACCGCTCTGCTTTAACAGTTCATCAACCAATGTTGTCTTACCATGGTCTACATGGGCAATAATGGCTACGTTACGGATATCTTCTCTTTTTTGTAACATAATTTCCTCACATTCCTTGTGCTTATTAAGTCAACTTAGGGATTATAACACCCTGAAAATACAGCGCGCAATGTAAAAACATACAAAAATAGGGATTGCACCCCTTCTTTTATGAAAAAAATGTCGTAAATATAAGGAATTTAGTGAATTAACGTGTTGACACTTATGTTTAAGTGTGTTAGCATTTCTTTCAACAACAAGTTAATAAGAACACGGTAGAGGTTGCGCTTTGCAAGAGTAGTAGATCGGATGTGTCGGACACAGGTGAGGATTTATGAAAGGGTACGGCGCCGAAGGAACGGATTACCGAAGGTCCGGATCCTGGGCATGCATTTAATAAATGCATGACTGTCATCCTTTCAGGATGGGGAGCTATCATTTATATAAAGCGACCGGCCGTATTTTCGTGCAGGTCTTTTTTATTTACTAATAGGAAAGTGCTTCGTATTTCCTAGAGATTACCGTGGACTTACTTTTAATTCAGGAGGTCTTTATGCGTACACCAATTTTCAAAGGAGCAGCAGTTGCTCTCGTAACACCCATGAATGCAGATGGTTCCGTTAATTTTGCAAAGCTTGACGAACTCATCGAATTCCAGATTCAGAACGGTACGGACTCGATCGTAGCCTGCGGTACCACAGGAGAAGCATCAACCCTTTCTCACGAAGAACATTTAAATGTGATCCGTCGCACGGTTGAAAAGGTTAACGGACGCGTGCCCGTTATTGCAGGAACAGGCTCAAACAGTACCGAAACAGCTATCTACTTATCAAAAGAAGCTGAAAAGGCAGGAGCCGATGCATTACTTTTGGTAACACCCTATTACAATAAAGCTACCCAGAAGGGTCTTGTTGAACATTTCGTAAAAACAGCGGAAGCAGTAAAGATCCCCGCTATTCTTTATAATGTACCCGGCCGTACAGGCTGCAATATCTTACCTGCAACCGTTAAGGAAATCGCAAGAAGAGCTGAAAATGTGGTAGCCATAAAAGAAGCCAGCGGCAATATTTCACAGGTAGCGGAGCTTGCATCCATTATGGATGATGATTTCGCAATCTATTCCGGTAATGACGACCAGATCGTACCCATTCTTTCTCTCGGAGGTTTAGGTGTTATTTCCGTTTTATCCAATGTAGCACCGAAAGAAACCCACGATATCGTGGCTTCCTACCTTGACGGAGATGTAAAAAGAAGCCGTGATCTTCAGTTAAAGGCTCTCGATTTAATTAAGAACTTATTTATCGAAGTTAACCCCATCCCTGTTAAGACAGCTCTTAACTTAATGGGCATGAACGCAGGTCCCCTTCGCCTTCCTTTGACGGAAATGGACGGAGCCAATGCGGAGAAGCTTAAAAAGAGTATGGTTGACTATGGATTGTCTGTTAAATACAATCAGGTTATAGCAGGCAACGATCTGACCAGAGACTAAGGTCCTGATCCGAAAAAGTTTCTTTTTCAAAAGAAGAAAGAGGATATTTATGACTAGAATTTTGATGCACGGCTGCAACGGAAGAATGGGCCGTATGATCGAGGAAATCGTGTCTAAAGACGAGACATGTGAAATCGTCGCAGGTATCGATATCGTTGATAGCAGAAAGACGGATTTTCCTTATTTTAAAGATATAAAAGACTGTAATATAGAAGCTGATGTGGTGATCGATTTTGCATCTTCTAAGGCTGTGGATGCTTTGCTTGATTATTGTATGGAAAAAAGCCTTCCCCTGGTACTTTGTACCACGGGTCTTTCCGATGAGCAGCTTGCCCGAGTTAAGGCACATTCCGAGAAGGTTGCGGTTTTACGTTCCGCCAACATGTCCCTCGGTGTGAATTTATTATTAAAGGCATTAAAGCAGATCGCGGGGACTCTTGCTCCCGCAGGCTTTGACATCGAGATCGTTGAAAAGCATCACAATCAGAAGCTTGATGCACCCAGCGGTACTGCCATAGCTCTTGCCGATTCCATCAATGATGCTTTAAATAATGAATATGAATATGTCTATGATCGTCACGAACGCCGCATGAAGCGTCCCGAAAAAGAAATCGGTATCAGCGCGGTAAGGGGCGGAAGCATTGTGGGAGAGCATGATGTTATTTTTGCCGGAACCGATGAAGTGATAACAATTACCCATACGGCATATTCCAGAGCGATTTTTGCCAAGGGTGCTGTTGAAGCAGCCAAATTCCTGTCAGGAAAGCCTGCAGGTCTCTATGATATGAGTCAGGTGATCGGTTAATGATATTCAGACCTTGCATTGATATTCATAATGGAAAAGTAAAGCAGATAGTGGGCGGTTCTTTAAGGGACGAAGGTTCTTTTGCGGAAGAAAATTATGTATCCGAAAGAAGCGCTGAAGATATTGCCCTTATGTTTAAAGAAGATAAGGTTAAGGGTGCCCATGTCATAATGCTTAACGGTCGTGACAGCGAGTACTACGATGTTACGAGAGAAGAAGCAATGTCGGCTTTATATGCTTATCCCGGCGGGCTTCAGATAGGGGGAGGTATTACATCCCTTAATGCCAAAAGCTATATCGATGCAGGAGCGGAGAAGGTTATAGTTACAAGCTTTGCTTTTTCCGATGGAGAAGTTAAATACGAAAACCTTGAAAAGCTTGTATCCGCTGTCGGTAGAGACAGAATAGTACTTGATCTAAGCTGCCGCTTTAAGGATGGTGATTATTATATCGTAACGGACAGATGGCAGAATTTTACCAGCGTTAAAGTGACATCCCGGGTCTTTTCGGATCTTTCCAAATATGCTTCGGAATTTCTGGTTCACGGAGTGGATGTTGAAGGATCAAAAGCCGGGATCGACGAAGAACTGATCAAGATCCTTTCGGAAGCTTCACAAAATGGTCATGTCATTACATATGCCGGAGGCATTTCTTCGGAAGAGGATATTAAGAAGATCGAGGCTTTCTCCGGCGGAAGACTGGATTTTACGGTAGGTTCGGCTCTTGATATTTACGGCGGAAAGCTTTCTTATAAAATGCTTACGGAAAAGTACAGATAAGTCTTTAAGACGCAAAAAAAGTCCTTCGGAAAACCGAAGGACTTTTCTTTTCGATGGTAGGATTCCCCTCACTTAACTCATAAACCGTATTGCTAATTCTAAATATAATATATTTAAAAAAGGCACATCGTGTTGCTGATTAAGTGTATAAGATCTTAAATCTTATAACTTAGAAACGTTGATAGCCTGAGGTCCTTTAGGTCCGTCTGTGATATCAAACTCAACCTGTACGCCGTCTTCAAGAGACTTGAAACCTTCGGACTTGATTCCGGTATAGTGTACGAATACATCCTTACCTTCTTCATCGCTGATGAATCCATAACCCTTCTGGTTATTGAACCACTTTACTGTACCTTTGTTCATTCCAGATACCTCCAAAAATATTTCGTTGCTCTGCAACAAGTTAAGGATACCATAACGCTTTACAAAAGTAAAGCGTTTAAGTGCCAAAAGTCAATTTTTTAACAAAATTTGCCTGCTATTGACAAAAACTTCTTATAAATCCTAAAATTTTAAGTAGGGTGTTATGATCTATGCCTTACTTTATGGGAATATATGGGGCGATAAAAGCTTTATGCGGTTATCTTAAGAGGAGGATATATGGAAGGCAGTATCAGAAGAGAGGCTATAATCAGGATACTTAATGAAAGCGATGCGCCAATATCGGGAAGCAGGCTTTCCAAAGAGTTAAAGGTCACGCGCCAGGTTGTGGTAGGCGACATTCAGTTACTCCGGGCAGGCGGCGTTAATATTCTTTCCACCGCATCGGGCTATGTTATTGAAAAAGAAGGTCTTACCAGTGAGATCAAGGTATTTCATAAGCCCGAAGACTTCTATGATGAAATGTGCACCATTGTTGATCTGGGCGGAGAAGTAATAAATGAAAGCATTGCGCATTCTTCCTACGGAAAGGTAACTATCCCCTTAAATATCACCAACAGATCCGAAGCCAAGGTTATGGCGGAGGCTTTTCTGGATGGCTCCGACAAGCCTCTTTCAGAGCTTACAAACGGGAAACATTCACATCTTATCAAAGTTAAAAATGATGTTATTTTACTGCGTATACAGAAGGCTTTAAATGAGAAAGGATATCTTGCAAAATAGTGTGAAAAACCGAAAAGTTGCGTAAAAACCTTTTTTTTGCTAAAATAGTGAGGTTATCGGAGTTTTATATTTATGGCAAAGAAGAAAAAGCATAGGAAAAAATACTTTACCATATCCGTTACCAGCGACTATTCGGTAGATAAAACCAAATATTACAAATCAAGATTTAACCTCTTCAAAGTCTCCATGGTAACCACGATATTGGTAGTTATAATAGGTATTGGTCTTACGGCCTTTGAATTCTACGAGCTGGCTCAGATGGAATCAAAGCTTCGAGTCTTCAGGAGTATCATTTCCGAGCAGGAGGATATTATTGCTGACCTTGGCGATGCAAAGGCAGAGCTTGAGAAGCAGAACGAGATCCTAAATAACAGCGTGGCCCAGGCCAAGGCTGAGTCCGACAAGGCAGAAGAAGAAAATCAGGCAAGACATTTACCGTCTTTTTTCCCTTTAACGGGATCGGCGCTTATCTCCAATGTTGATACAAAAACAGGAACGGATGAAGAAACAGGAGAGGAGATCATTACCGAAATCACCACCGAATTTGCAATGTCAGGCGCATCGGACGTGGTGGCCACGGCAGACGGCGTAGTAACGGCGGTAAAAGAAAATTCGACATACGGGCGTTTGGTACAGATAGATCACCAAAACGGCTATGTAACTATATATATGAACGATTCGGATCCTAAGGTTAATTTAGGTGACGAGGTCGTGCGTGGTGCAATTATTTTTGTGGGCGGAAGCTCCAACGACACTTTGGGATACCAGATTATTTACGAAGGTGAATATATCGATCCCATGCAGATAATAGCAGTTGATGGCTAGAAAGGATTTTTATGGGCAGAAGAACGGAAGACTACATTCAGAGTCGTGTTAACAGTGTAATCGGGAAGGGTACTGAATTTGAAGGTACCATCAAAACAAGCGAAACCGTAAGGATCGAAGGTTTTGTTAAGGGTAACATTAAGTCTGAAGGAACTTTGATCATCGGTAACGGTGGTAAGGTTGACGGAAAGATTGAAGCTGCCAACATTCTTGTAGGCGGTGAAGTATATGGTGAGCTTTATGCAACAGAAAAGATAGAAGCCAATGCAAGCGGACGTATCTACGGTAATATTCATACAAAGAACCTTATCGTTGATGAAAATGCGATCTTCCAGGGCACATGTGAAATGACAGGAAGAGAAGAAGCTGAAAGCGTTAATGCAGAGCCTGCTGCTGAAGAGTAAAGATTTATAAGTCGCGAAAAATCAGATGCGACCGATGATCAATCATATTCGTTGACATGATTAAAGACCCGTTTTAAAAAACGGGTCTTTTTTGCATCATGGTAAATAAAAAAACCGTACCATCAGGTACGGTTACTTTTGTAAATGAGATTATTTGTTGATTCGGGAGAAAACCATTTCATATCCGTCGTTACCGTAATTTAAGGAACGGTTTACACGGCTGATGGTAGCTGTGGAAGCTCCGGTTTTTTCTGCGATTTCCATATATGTCTTCCCTGCCTTCAGCATGGAAGCAACTTCGTATCTCTGAGATAAAGATAATAATTCATTTACAGTACAGAGATCTTCAAAGAAGCTGTAGCATTCATCTCTGTTTTCAAGGCTTAAAACTGCATCAAATAGGCTGTCAACAGCATCAGTCTTAATTTTTTTGTTCATCTTGGCACACCCCCTGAGACGTGTTTCTTTTACCTAATAGCATTTTAACATACTAAAGTTTTAAAGTAAAGATGGAATAATTGTAAGTTTTGCAAGGTTCATATTGAGATGTAGTTTTCGATATCATATAATGCCTATATAAGCATGTTGGGAGGTAGAGTATGCATATCAATACGGAAGATTTATATCACAGCATAGAGGAAAGCTTTAAAAGAATGTCATATATCAAACCTGAAGACATTCCGGATATAGATCTCTACATGGATCAGATCACCATTTTCATGGATGAAAAGTTAAAATCCAGTCAGCGTAACAGTGATGACGATGAAAAGGTAGTGACCAAAGCCATGATCAATAACTATACAAAAAATCATGTTATGCCTGCACCCGAAAAGAAAAAATACGGTAAAGAACACCTCTTTGTATTAATATTTATTTATTATTTAAAGAGTATAATTTCCATAAATGATATTAAGTCTCTTTTTGACCCGATAATCCCGGAATATTTCGGAAAAGAGAAGGACTATTCCATGGAAGACATCTTCAGAGAAGTCTTTAAGGATAAGGATGGGCAGCTACAGGAAATATCAGATGATGTATTAAACAAATATAAGATTTCTATGGAGAGATTCGAAGATGCTCCGGAAGAAATGAAGGAATATCTTAAAAATTTTGATTTTGTGTGTCGCCTTTCCTGTGAAGTTTTTGTTAAAAAACTTTTGATAGAGAAGATTGTGGATGGCTTAAGAGACGGGCACAACGACTCAAAATAGAGAATGCAGGAGGTTTTTATGGAGCTTAGGGACCTTGAGGGATTTGGATTTAATCTTAATGAGGCCATGGAACTGTGTATCGATGACGAGGAGATTTTGAGAGAGGTATTGGAGACCGCCCTTGAAGAAGGCCGTGAAAAGATTCCTTTTTTGAATGAACTCATGAAAAATAAGGATTTCGACCGCTATACCGTTGAGGTTCACGGACTTAAGAATGCCGCAAAGCAGATAGGTCTTGACGATCTTTCCGAAATGGCAAAAGCCTCTGAGTTTGACGGAAAAGACGGTAAGTTCGATGCGGTGGAAGGTCGCCACGAAGAGCTTATGGCTTTATATGATAAATACATGAAGGTATTGGAAGATTTCTTCGATGAATAAAAATGACCCCGGTGCATGTGCATCGGGGTTTTATATGCATTTTATCGATGTATCCAGCTTTTATCTATTTCACCGGTTTCAACCGTGTGATCCACCCAAAGTTTAAGCGAATCAAAGGAAGCTGAAATACGATTTAATTCTTCCTGGATCTTTAAAAAGTCAGGCATTTCATCTTCGGTAACTTTGCCGTCAACGGTGATTTCAATGAAACGGTTTTTGGCCCTATCCAACTGATTAAGGGATGCCAGTGTCTCAAGTGTGATCTGTGAAAGCTCCTTAAAATTTACTTCGTCCACATATTTTTCTCCGATCACGCATTCGTGAGTACAGAAGTAATTACAAAGAGTCGGCATTTTGTAGCACTTGCTCATGGCGAGTACTTCATCGGGATGAGGTGCGGACTTTTCACTTTCAATTTTTTCTATACGCTCGGGAGACACGAATTCCATGAGCTGTGACGCTTTTTCACGTGTAAGGCCCTGGTCTTCGCGGCTTATTTGATATATGTTTTTGTTTTCTTTTACAGATCTTTTTCCCATAATCTTGCTCCTTTATTCTCGCTATTTTCTATGATACTATAAAACCTGCTTTAGGAAAACGTTTATTTTTTATCGCATAATCAGTTGACAAATCTATTATAAGAGTTTACACTCACTAACTGTAAAGCAAAGGCGCTTTGGATCAGTCCAAGGCGCCTTTTTGTATGTAAATCACTTGAGTGGGTTCTTATGAGCCCGGTGAAGCTTGTGATTTCGTGAGGCAGATTACATGAAGATAAATTTCACAAAAATGCAGGGCTGCGGCAATGACTATGTCTATGTGGATACCGTAAAAGAAGCAGTCGTGATCCCCGATAAAGCAGAGCTTGCCCGCCTTATAAGTGACAGGCATTTCGGAGTAGGTTCCGATGGTCTTATATTTGTAAACAGATCCGATAAAGCCGGTTTTGAAATGGAAATGTACAATGCCGACGGTTCCCGTGGAGAGATGTGCGGAAACGGCATGAGATGTGTCGCAAAGATCATATATGACCGTGGCTATGTAAATACGGAAAAATTTACCGTTGAAAGTATGGGAAGCATTAAGAATATCACTGTTTTTCCGAAAGACGGCAAGGCAGATCTTATCACCGTGGATATGGGTGAACCTGTACTTGAGCCTGAACTTGTTCCCGTGAAAGCGTCAAGAGGCCTAAAGAATGCAGTAAATATGCCCATCGAAACTGAAAAACTCTCAGGCAAATTTACTGCGGTTTCCATGGGAAATCCCCATGCGGTCATTTTCATGGACTCTTTATGCGGGTATGAAGGTACACTTTCTGATATGCCACTGGAAAAATACGGACCTTCTTTTGAAAATCATGAGCTTTTTCCTGCCAGAGTAAATACTGAATTTATCGAAGTTATTAACGAACACGAAGTAAATCTCCGAGTGTGGGAGAGAGGCAGCGGGGAGACTCTAGCCTGCGGTACAGGATGTTCTGCTACGGTTGTAGCCGGCACACTTACGGGGAAAACGTCCCGTGAAATCAAAGTAAATGTAAGAGGCGGCGCTCTTTCCGTCAATTGGAGTGAGCACGATAACCATGTATATATGACAGGTCCGGCAAAATACGTTTTTGACGGTACCTTTGAATATTAAGCTGAGGAGTAATCATGAAGATCAATAAAGACTATCTGAATCTTTCGGAGAATTATCTTTTCTCGGAAATTGCTAAAAGAGTAAAGGCATACAGCGAGGAGAATCCCGAAAAGAAGATCATAAAGCTTGGCATAGGTGATGTGACGAAGCCCATAGCCGCTCCCATAATGGAAGCTTTAGAAAAAGCAGTTTCCGAAATGGGGGACAGTAAGACTTTTAGAGGATATGCTCCGGATCTTGGCTATTCATTTTTAAGAAATGCCATAGCTGAAAGTGACTATAAAGCCCGTGGATGCGATATCGATCCCGATGAAATCTTTGTATCGGACGGCGCTAAAAGTGACTGCGGAAATATCCAGGAAATATTTGATAAAGATAACGTAGTGGCGGTTACGGATCCCGTTTACCCGGTATATGTGGACTCTAACATTATGGCGGGCCGTAAGATCATCTACATGCCCTGCATAAAAGAAAATAATTTTGTGCCGGAGCTTCCGACTGAAAAAGCGGATATTATCTATTTATGCTTTCCAAATAACCCGACAGGTACCGTGATCACCAAGGATAAGCTACAGGAATTTGTAGACTACGCCCGTAAAAATGATGCTGTCATTATCTACGATGCAGCCTATGAAGCATATATTAACGACCCATCCATACCACACTCAATTTACGAGTGCGAAGGTGCAAAAGAAGTGGCAATAGAATTACATTCTTTTTCCAAGAATGCAGGATTCACGGGCTTGAGACTTGGCTATGCTGTGGTGCCTAAAGCTCTTGTGCGTGAAGGCGTGTCCCTTAATCATTTATGGGCGAGAAGACATTCCACAAAATATAACGGTGCGCCATATATCGTGCAGCGGGCGGGTGAAGCGGTATACAGTCCCGAGGGTAAGCTTGCCGTTAAAAAGCAGGTGGGCGAATATATGGAAAATGCTGCTTTTATACGTAAGAGCCTTATAGATCTCGGTTACGAAGTATATGGCGGAGAAAATGCCCCCTACATCTGGCTTCGTGCTCCTTTTGACATGTCCGGATGGGATTTCTTTGACCTGCTGCTTAAGAGGGCTAACGTTGTGGGCACCCCCGGGGAAGGCTTCGGTAAATTCGGTGCGGGATACTTCAGACTCACTGCCTTCGGAGACAGTGAAAATACCCGAGAAGCCATTGAAAGAATCAAGGCTCTGTAAATGCATGTTTGACAGGTTTTGAAAAAAATTTGAAAAAACCTGTTGACAAATAAAAAAAACAAGTTTAATTTTATGCACATGAAGCAAAGGCGCTTTAGGAAGCTTTCCTAAAACGCCTTTTTCTTTTGTGTAATCCGGAGCAACCGCGGGCACCGGACAAGAAAGGAGAGGACAATGGAAAAAAATATTCCCGAGATTTACGGATCATTGGTATTTAATGACAAGGTAATGAGAGACAAGTTACCGAAAGATGTTTATAAAGCACTTAGAAAGACCATCAGCACCAATACCCATCTTGAACTTGATGTTGCAAACGCTGTTGCGGTTGCCATGAAGGAATGGGCCATCGAACATGGTGCAACACATTTCACTCACTGGTTCCAGCCTCTGACCGGTTACACGGCAGAAAAGCACGACAGTTTCATTTCTCCCGGAGATCACGGTGATATCACAATGGACTTCTCCGGAAAAGAACTCGTTAAGGGCGAACCCGATGCATCAAGCTTCCCTTCAGGCGGCATCAGAGCCACCTTCGAAGCAAGAGGCTATACAAACTGGGATCCTACATCACCCGCTTTCATAAAAGACGGAACATTGTACATTCCCACAGCTTTCTGTTCATACAGCGGTGAAGCTCTTGATAAAAAGACACCACTTTTAAGATCCATGGAAGCTATCAGTAATGAAGCAGTTAAGATATTAAAGCTTCTGGGTCGCGATGATGTTGTAGGTGTTACCACAACAGTGGGTCCCGAACAGGAATACTTCTTAATCGACGAAGAAGATTACAAAGCACGTAAAGACCTTATTTTCACGGGAAGAACACTTCTCGGAGCAATGCCTCCCAAGGGTCAGGAAATGGAGGATCACTACTTCGGAGCACTTAAACCCCGAGTTGCGGAATTCATGCATGACCTCGATGAAGAACTTTGGAAGCTTGGTATCCCCGCAAAGACAAAGCATAACGAAGTTGCTCCCTGTCAGCACGAACTTGCTCCCGTATTTGACACAACCAACGTAGCGGTAGACAGAAACCAGCTCACCATGGAAGTCATGAAGACGGTAGCAAAGAAACACGGCTATGTATGCTTATTACATGAAAAACCTTTTGCAGGAGTAAACGGTTCCGGTAAGCACAACAACTGGTCCATCAGTTCAACAAGCGGCGAGAACCTTTTAGATCCCGGTAAGACTCCCGATGAAAACATTCAGTTCCTTGTGTTCTTAATGGCAGTAATCAGTGCAGTTGACGATTATGCGGATCTTTTAAGACTTTCCGTAGCAAGTGCAGGCAACGATCACAGACTCGGAGCCAACGAAGCACCTCCCGCAATTATTTCAATATTCCTCGGTGACGAACTTACCGCGGTACTTGATTCAATTGAAAATGACAAATTCTTTGATAAAAAGGGCAAGGTAAAGATGGAGATGGGCGCAAAGGTTCTGCCTCACTTCTTCAAAGATACAACTGACAGAAACAGAACATCACCCTTCGCATTTACCGGCAACAAGTTTGAGTTTAGATCACTAGGCTCCAGCTTCTCAGTTGCAGGCCCCAACACCGTACTCAACACTGCGGTGGCTGAAGAACTCAGCAAATTCTATGAAGAACTTAAGGATGTGCCCAAGGCTAAACTTACATCCGCAGTTCACGATCTTTTAAAGAAAACTATTAAAGATCATAAGAGAGTTATCTTTAACGGTAACGGATATACCGATGAATGGGTTAAGGAAGCTAAGAAGCGTGGACTTTATAACTTCAGATCCACACCCGATGTTCTTCCTCAGCTTGTGGCTAAAAAGAATGTTGAACTCTTCAAAAAGCATGGCATCTATTCCGAAACAGAGCTTAATGCCCGTTACGAGATCATGCTTGAGAATTACTGCAAGACCCTTCATATTGAAGCTCTTACAATGCAGGATATGGTAGTTAAGCAGTTCCTTCCTTCACTTCTTGAATACACGGAAGAAATCGTAAATACTGCAATCTCCAAAAAGACTCTTTCCGAAGCTCTTGTAACAAAGACCGAAGAAAAACAGGCAGCAACACTTTCAAAGCTCTATTCTGAAATCTTCGATCTTGCAGAGACTTTGAAGAAAGACACAAAGAAGGCGGAGGGTATGGATGATTATCTTACTCTTGCCAGGTTCTACCACGAAACCGTAGTAGAGGATATGGAAAAATTAAGAAAGGTGGCTGATGAAGCAGAGCTTCTTTTGCCAGATGAGTTCTTACCTTATCCCACCTACGAAAAGATGCTTTTTTACGTATAAACCCTATAAATGCTAAACGGCAAAGGCGCACGACTGATTCTAGGTTGTGTGCCTTTCCGCATTTATAAGCAATTACCCGAAAGGGAATAAATAAAAAGAGAGGTACATTTTATGAGTGAGATTTTTTCAGTATGGTTCTTAATAGGAGCCGCCCTGGTCTTCTGGATGCAGGCAGGGTTCGCAATGGTGGAAGCAGGTTTCACCAGAGCTAAAAATACCGGTAACATCTTAATGAAGAACCTTATGGACTTCTGTATCGGTACCGTAGTATTTATTTTGATCGGCTTCGGCCTTCTTCTCGGAGAAGACGTCATCGGACTTGTTGGTAAGCCGGGCTTTGATATTTTCACTGACTATGCTAACTTTGACTGGTCCAACTTTGTATTTAACTTAGTGTTCTGTGCAACCACGGCAACCATCGTATCCGGTGCCATGGCAGAACGTACAAGATTCATTTCCTACTGTGTTTATTCAGCAGTAATTTCCGCAGTTATCTACCCCATTGAAGCACACTGGATCTGGGGCGGCGGCTGGCTCTCTGAAATTGGCTTTCACGATTTCGCAGGTTCCACTGCAATTCACATGGTAGGCGGTATCGCAGCTCTTATCGGTGCAGCGATCTTAGGACCCCGTATCGGTAAGTTCGAAAGGGATAAGAACGGAAGAGTGGTTAAAGTCAATGCATTCCCCGGTCACAACCTTCCCATCGGCGCTCTTGGAGTATTCATTCTTTGGCTCGGCTGGTATGGATTCAACGGTGCAGCAGCAACAAGCGTAGAACAGCTTGGCTCCATTTTCGTAACAACCACAGTAGCTCCCGCTGTTGCAACTGTAGTATGTATGATTTTTACATGGATCAAATTCGGAAAGCCCGATGTTTCCATGTGCCTGAATGCTTCTTTGGCAGGTCTTGTAGCCATCACGGCTCCCTGTGACGTAACAGATGTAACAGGTTCCATCGTGATCGGTGCGGTAGCAGGTTTACTCGTAGTATTTGGTGTATGGTTCCTTGATTATAAATTACATATCGACGATCCTGTCGGAGCAGTTGCGGTTCACTGCTTAAACGGTATCTGGGGTACAATCGCAGTTGGCTTATTCGCTACAACTTCAGCTCCCGGTAATGACTCGGTGGTAGGTTTATTCTACGGTGGCGGATTAACTCAACTCGGAATTCAGCTGGTAGGTTTCTTTGCTGTAGCAGCATGGACCGTGGTAACAATTACAATTGCCTATCTTGTGATCAAGAAAATCTTTGGATTGAGAGTAAGTGAAGAAGAAGAGATAGTTGGTCTTGACTCAACAGAACATGGCCTTCCTTCAGCATATGCAGGCTTCAGTATCATGGATATTTCAAACACCATGACAATGGATATCAACGAAAACACAAGCCTTGGTACAACAGACTACGGAGAAGCTTCTCCTGCAGTAAAGGAAGCAGCAGTTCCCGTAGTAAAGGCAGTGGACGATGTAACAGGTATCTCCAAGGTAGTAATCATCGCAAGACTGTCCAAGTACGATGCATTAAAGAAAGCCATGAACGAACTTGGTGTAACAGGTATGACGGTAACACAGGTTATGGGTTGTGGTATCCAGAAGGGTGCCGGTGAAATGTATCGAGGTGTTGAAGTAGATGCAACATTACTTCCTAAGGTTAAGGTTGAAGTGGTAGTAGCAAAGATTCCTGTAGATACAGTTATCGAAGCCGCTAAGAAGGCTCTTTACACCGGACACATCGGTGACGGTAAGATTTTCGTATATAACGTATCAAAAGTTGTTAAGATCCGTACCGGAGAAGAAGATTTTGAAGCTCTCCAGGACGTGGAATAAAATCTCCTAATTAAGCAGGGCAGGGAAAGATTAATTCTTTCCCTGCTTTGCTTTGTTATGGTAATAAAAAAAGGGGAGTAAAAATCTTTAAAACCATATTGACAAACCCAATACACCTGTATACAATAATACAATATTAAGGCGACAAAGGCGTCGCGGATAGTATCCGTGCCTCTGTCGCCTTTTTGTATGCGAGGAAGGAAAACAAGCAGCTGCAAAGCGGATATTTGTTTTCACCCGAGCATGCACGAAATAAAAACATAAGCTGCGAAGCAGCGGTTTTGCGAAGCAAAAGGTTTTTATGAGTGACTAACAAGAAGCCGCGATGCGGCGTAAAAGAGGAAGGTACTTACTATGTGTTCGATATTTGGTTATCAGGGAAAGACATATTCCAAAGAAGATCTTGAACCCTTTATGGAGAGAACTGAATCCAGAGGTCCCGATATGGCAAGAATGGAAGAAATACCCTGCGGCGTGCTGGGATTTCAGAGGCTTTCCATTATGGGTCTTACGGAAAGCGGCATGCAGCCCTTTCATTTAAAGGAAAACAGCCTTGTATGCAACGGTGAGATTTACGGCTTCCGCCCCATAAAAGAAGAGCTTTCCAAGGATTATACATTTGAAAGTGAATCCGACTGTGAGATTCTTCTTCCCATGTACGAAAAGTATGGCGCAGAAATGTTCAAAATGCTGGATGCGGAATATGCACTTGTTCTTTTTGATTCAAGACGCAATTCATTGGTGGCAGCAAGAGATCCAATCGGAATAAGACCGCTTTTCTACGGATATCCCAAGGAGGGTGAGATCGTATTTGCAAGTGAAGCGAAGAACCTTGTGGGTCTTGTAAAAGAAATCTTTCCTTTTCCTCCCGGTCACTATTACATCGATGGAAACTTCATATGTTACAGCGATGTAAGCCAGGTATCCGAGTACAGTGATGACAGTCTTGAAGAGGCATGCAGTAAGATTCATGAAAAGCTTACAGCGGGAATCGAAAAACGACTTGATTCCGATGCTCCGGTAGGATTTTTACTTAGCGGAGGTCTTGACAGTTCGCTTGTATGTGCGGTTTCCGCAAAGCTTTTAAAGAAGCCCATAAGAACATTTGCCATAGGTATGAGTGAAGATGCCATAGATTTAAAGTATGCAAAAGAAGTTGCGGAATATATCGGCAGTGACCACACGGAAGTAATTATTACAGCAGAGGACGTAATAAAGGCGCTTCCCGAAGTGGTAAAACTTCTCGGAACCTTCGATATCACCACAATAAGAGCAAGCATCGGTATGTATCTTGTGTGTAAGGCAATACATGAAAAGACCGATGTACGCGTTCTTTTGACAGGAGAAATATCGGACGAGCTTTTCGGATATAAATATACGGACTTTGCTCCTGATGCTGAAAGCTTCCAGAAAGAAGCTGCAAAGAGAATAAGAGAGCTTTACATGTATGATGTACTTAGAGCTGACAGATGTATTTCCGTAAATTCCATGGAAGCGAGAGTTCCCTTCGGAGATCTTGATTTTGTGAAATACGTAATGAGCATTGATCCGAAGCTAAAGATGAACACATACAAAAAGGGTAAATATTTACTAAGACATGCTTTTGAAGGCGATTACCTTCCCCGGGATATTTTAATGCGTGAGAAAGCTGCATTCTCCGATGCAGTAGGACATTCAATGGTGGACTATTTAAAGGAGTATGCGGAAAAGAAATATTCCGATGAAGAATTTGCTGAGAAAATCAAGAAATACGACCATGCGGCACCCTTTACCAAAGAATCCCTTCTTTACAGAGAACTGTTCGAAGAGTTCTATCCGGGACAGGGTCACATGATTAAGGATTTCTGGATGCCCAACAAGGAATGGGAGGGCTGTGATGTAAAAGACCCTTCCGCAAGAGTGTTGTCCAACTACGGAGACAGCGGAATTTAAGGAGATTGGTGTAATGATTAAATATGTATTTGTAACAGGCGGTGTTGTTTCAGGTTTAGGTAAGGGAATTACCGCAGCTTCCCTTGGAAGACTCTTAAAAGCGAGAGGGTACAGAGTCACCATGCAGAAGTTTGATCCATATATAAATGTGGATCCCGGAACCATGAATCCCATACAGCACGGCGAAGTTTTTGTAACGGACGACGGCTGTGAAACGGACCTTGACTTGGGCCACTATGAAAGATTCATAGATGAAAGCCTTGATAAGAATTCCAATGTTACAACAGGTAAGATTTACCAGACAGTTTTAAATAAAGAACGCCACGGTGATTACGGCGGAGGAACCGTACAGGTAATCCCCCATATCACCAACGAAATAAAATCACGCTTCTACAGAGGAAAGGATGCTTCCGAGGACAAGGTTTCGATCATTGAAGTGGGCGGAACCGTAGGTGATATCGAAAGCCAGCCCTTCTTAGAAGCAATAAGACAGTTCAGACTGGAAGTGGGCAGGGACAATGCGGTTTTAGTACATGTAACCCTGATTCCCTACATAAAGGCCTCCGGAGAGTTAAAGACAAAACCCACCCAGATGAGCGTTAAGACATTACAGAGCATGGGACTCTGGCCCGACATTTTAGTATGCCGATCCGATTATCCTTTGGACGATCACTTAAAAGAAAAAGTAGGTCTCTTCTGTAATGTGCAAAAAGAACATGTACTTGAAAATCTTGATGCCGAATCCCTTTACGAAGTGCCTTTGATGCTTGAGAGAGAAGGCCTTGCGGATGCGGTTTGCGATTTACTTAAGCTTGAACGAAGAACTCCCGACTTAAAAGAATGGGAAGAAATGATAAATCGCGAAAAGAATCCCAAACACCACGTGGAAGTTGCAATTGTAGGTAAATATGTAGCTCTTCATGACGCTTACTTAAGCGTAGTTGAATCCTTGAAGCACGCAGGCATGGCAACGGAAACAAAGGTAAAGATTCGATGGATCGATTCTGAAGACGTTGAAAAAGAAGGCGCAGATGCTTTATTAAATGGCGTTAACGGAATTATAGTCCCCGGCGGCTTTGGTGTCCGCGGCACGGAAGGAAAAATAAGCGCCATACAATATGCCCGTGAAAATAAGATTCCATTCTTGGGATTATGTCTCGGAATGCAGTTATCAATAGTGGAATTTGCAAGAAACGTATGTGGCATTAAAGATGCCCACAGTAAGGAATTAAATCCCGACACCATGAATCCCGTTATTGATTTAATGCCGGAACAGAACGGTGTTGTGAACCTTGGCGGTACCTTAAGACTCGGAGCTTACCCCTGTAAGTTAAATAAAGAATCCAAGGCATATAAGCTTTATGGCAAAGAAGATATAAGCGAGAGACATCGCCACAGATATGAAGTAAATAACGATTACAGATTTGCATTAACAGAAAAGGGAATGGTTTTATCAGGAGAATCTCCCGACGGAAGAATAGTAGAGATGATTGAGCTTAAGGATCACCCTTATTTCTTAGCTACACAGGCACATCCCGAATTCAAATCCCGTCCCGATGAAGCCCACCCCTTATTTAAAGGCTTGGTAGAAGCCGCTGTTCTTTATAATTCAAAAAAATAGAATTGAGAGGAATAACAATGGGAAACGAAACAGCACATCAAAATATGTACGATCCTTCTTTTGAGCATGATAACTGCGGTATCGGCGCAATTATTAACATAAACGGTAAAAAGAGTCATGCCATAGTTGATGATGCCTTGAAAATCGTGGAAAATCTGGAGCATCGCGCCGGTAAGGACGCAACCGGAGAAACCGGTGACGGCGTAGGTATATTAACTCAGATACCACACAGATTCTTTAAGGAAGCAGTCAAGGCTGAAGGCTTTACTCTTCCCGGAGAACGTGAATATGGCGTCGGAATGTTCTTTTTCCCGAGAGAAGAGCTTAAATTACGTCAGGCTCGCAAGATGTTTGAAGTGATCGTCGAAAAAGAAGGTCTTGAATTCTTAGGCTGGAGACATGTACCCACAGTACCCAAGGTACTCGGGAAAAAGGCTCTCGACAGCTGCCCCGACATTTACCAGGGCTTTATTAAGAGACCAGAAGGCTTCAAAACGGACCTAGAATTCGATAGAAAGCTCTATGTCATAAGAAGAGTCTTTGAACAGAGTAACGATAATACATATGTGCCTTCCCTTTCCTCAAGAACCATCGTATATAAAGGAATGTTCCTAGTCGGACAGTTAAGGACATTTTTTAAGGATCTTCAGGATAAGAATTACGAATCAGCCATTGCCATGGTGCATTCAAGATTCTCAACCAATACAAATCCCAGCTGGCACAGAGCACATCCCAACAGAATGCTGGTACATAACGGTGAGATCAACACGATCCGCGGTAATGTGGATAAGATGCTTGCCAGAGAAGAAACCATGTTTACGGATGCTTTCTCACCTGAAGACATGACCCGAGTGCTTCCCGTAATTCCTTCCGAGGGTTCAGACTCAGCAATGCTTGATAATACCCTTGAATTCATGATGATGAGCGGTATGGATCCTGCTCTTGCAGCGATGATCCTTATTCCCGAACCCTGGGATCACAATGATACCATCTCCGATAAGGTAAGAGATTTCTATAATTACTACGCCACCATGATGGAGCCCTGGGACGGTCCCGCATCCATTCTTTTTTCAGACGGTGATGTAATGGGTGCAATCCTTGATAGAAACGGACTCCGACCTTCGAGATACTACGTGACCGACGACGGAAGACTCATTCTTTCGTCCGAAGTAGGTGTACTTAACGTGGACGAAGCCCATATAGTTAAGAAGGAACGCCTCCATCCCGGCAAGATGCTTTTAGTGGATACAGTTCTTAAGAAGATCTTTACCGACTCTGAGATAAAAGAAAAATACGCATCCAAAGAGCCCTACGGCGAATGGATCGACGGAAATACCGTAAAGCTTCGTGATTTAAAGATTCCCAATGAGAAGCCTGTTTCTTATTCGGAAGAAGAGCTCAAGAGATTACAGAAGGCTTTCGGTTATTCCTATGAAGACTATGCGGAAGAAATTCTTTGCATGGCTCTTAATAAAACAGAGCACATCGGTGCCATGGGTGTTGATACTCCTCTTGCGGTTTTATCTAAAAAGAATCGCCCCTTATTTGATTACTTCAAGCAAAGCTTTGCACAGGTTACAAACCCGCCCATCGATGCAATCCGTGAAAAAATCGTAACTTCCACAGCAGTTTATGTAGGTAAGAACGGTAACTTATTATCCGAAAAGCCCGAAAACTGCCGTGTACTTAAAATAGAAAATCCTATTTTAACTGACCTTGATATGCTTAAGATTCGTTCCATGGAAAAAGAAGGTTTCAAGGTAGTTAAAGTTCCGATTATTTATTATAAGAAGATGCCCATTGAAAGAGCTCTCGACCACTTATTCGTAGAAGTGGACAGAGCTTATAAGAGCGGCGCGGATATTCTTATATTAAGTGATAGAGGAGTTGATGAAAACCATGTGGCTCTTCCTTCGCTTTTAGCGGTGGCAGCAGTACATAAGCATCTTGTTAAGACTAAAAAATGTACCGCTATGTCCCTTATCTTAGAGTCCGGTGAACCCAGAGAAGTTCACCACTTTGCAACACTTCTCGGTTTCGGTGTAAGCGCAGTTAATCCCTATCTTGCACATGCATCCATCGGCATGCTCATTGATAACGGTCTTCTTAATAAGGACTATTATGCGGCTGTTGATGACTATGATAAGGCTGTTTTATCAGGAATAGTTAAGATCGCATCCAAGATGGGTATCTCCACGATCCAGTCCTATCAGGGCAGCAGAATTTTCGAAGCTGTAGGTATAGGAAAAGATTTAATAGAAAAATACTTTACCGGTACAGTAAGCCGTATCGGCGGTATCGGTATTGAAGATATTGAAGCCCAGTGTGATGAGCTCCATTCCAAGGCCTTCGATTCACTGGGCCTCATACAAAACCCCGAGATTGATTCCCTCGGTAAACACAAAATGCGTGCTCAGGGTGAAACCCATAGATACAATCCCCGCACCATTCATATGCTTCAGAGCGCTACAAGAGAGGGTAACTTTGATAAGTTTAAGCAGTATACATCCATGGTGGATGCTGAAGAAACAGGATATTTACGATCGCTTCTTGATTTTAAATTCCCCGAAAAAGGCATAGATCTTTCGGAAGTAGAAAGCGAAGAAGAAATTGTAAAGCGCTTCAAGACAGGTGCCATGTCCTATGGTTCCATTTCGGAAGAAGCTCATGAAACTCTCGCCATTGCCATGAACCGTTTACATGGTAAATCAAACAGCGGTGAGGGCGGTGAAAGTGATGAGCGCCTTGAATCCGCAGGAACTAAGAAGGACAGAAGCTCTGCAATTAAACAGGTAGCCAGCGGACGTTTCGGTGTAACCGCCAGATACTTATCCAGTGCCAAAGAAATACAGATTAAGATGGCTCAGGGCGCTAAGCCCGGAGAAGGTGGCCATCTTCCTGCGGGAAAGGTTTACCCTTGGATTGCGAAAACCAGACACTCAACTCCCGGGGTAAGCTTAATATCCCCTCCCCCTCACCACGATATTTACTCTATCGAGGACCTGGCACAGTTAATTTATGACTTAAAGAATGCCAATAAATATGCCCGTGTTTCAGTAAAGCTTGTGGCTGAAGCAGGTGTAGGAACCATTGCGGCAGGCGTTGCCAAGGCAGGTGCTGCAGTTATCCTGATTTCAGGCTATGACGGAGGAACAGGTGCGGCTCCCATTAGTTCAATCCATAATGCAGGTATTCCTTGGGAAATGGGCCTTTCAGAGACACATCAGACTCTTATCATGAACGGTCTTCGTGACAGAGTTGTGATCGAAACAGACGGTAAGTTAATGAGCGGTCGAGATGTTGCAATCGCAGCAATGCTTGGTGCCGAAGAATTCGGCTTTGCCACAGCTCCCCTTGTAACCCTCGGATGTGCCATGATGCGTGTATGTAACTTGGATACCTGTCCCATGGGTATTGCCACACAGAATCCGGATCTTCGTAAGAACTTTACGGGAAAGCCCGAATATGTTGAAAACTTCATGCTCTTCATAGCAAGAGAGCTTCGTGAATACATGGCTAAGCTCGGCGTTCGCACTATCAACGAACTTGTGGGCAGGACAGATCTCCTTAAGGTAAAAGAAGGTTTATCAGACCGTGAAAAAAAGCTTGATCTTAAGAGGATCTTAGAGCACGAAGAAGCAGCTGTTTCAGATAAAAAGAATCTCTATGACTTTGAACTTGAGAAAACTGTAGATGAAAAGGTTCTTTTGACAGATAAGGAGCTTTTAAAAGCAATTGAAACAGGTTCTTCTTATAAGAAAGAAGTAAGGATCACAAATACAGACAGAACCTTCGGAACTCTTCTCGGTGCTGAGATCGTGAGAAAGAATCATAAGGGCTTAAAGGATGACACAATAGTACTTAACTGTGTGGGCGCCGGTGGACAGAGCTTTGGTGCATTTATTCCCAAGGGTCTTACCATTAATTTAACAGGTGATTCCAATGACTACTTCGGAAAGGGTCTTTCCGGTGGTAAGCTTTCAGTTAAGGCTCCTGAAAATGCAGCCTACAAGCCACATGAAAATATCATAATCGGTAATGTCGCTTTATATGGTGCAACCTCCGGTGAAGCCTATATTGCAGGTGTTGCAGGCGAGAGATTCTGCGTACGTAACTCAGGCGCCCTTGCCGTAGTAGAAGGCGTTGGCGAGCATGGATGTGAATACATGACCGGAGGACGCGCTGTTATCTTAGGCCCCACGGGAAAGAACTTCGCTGCAGGTATGAGCGGCGGTATTGCATACGTACTTGATGAAGAAAACTGTCTTTATAAGAACTTAAATAAAGATCTTGTGATCATGGAAAAGGTTGAACATAAGACCGATAAAGAAGAACTTAAGCACATGATCGAAAATCATGTAAAGTACACCGGTTCCGAAAAGGGTAAAGAAGTACTTGCCAATTTCGATGAGTACGTAGAAAAGTTTAAGAAAGTGATCCCTGCGGATTACAAGAAGCTTTTGGCTCTGATCGGAAAATATGAAGAACAGGGCGAGAGTCGTGAAAATGCCGAGATCGAAGCATTTTATGAAAGTATCGGAAAGAAGAAGGGAGAAGGGGTATGAAAGAAATGACAAAACTTGATTTTAACGAATTCCACGCGCATCCCGATCTTAAGGTACAGTGCGACGAGGCTAAAAGATGTAATAACTGCGGCGTTCCCTTCTGCCAGGCAGGAACCATGATCGCCGGAATGGCGTCAGGTTGTCCGCTTAACAATTTAGTACCTGAAACCAACAGTTTAGTAGCCATGGGTAATTACGAAGAAGCTTATAAGCGTCTTACAAAGACCCACAGCTTCCCCGAATTTACATCAAGAGTATGTCCTGCGCTCTGCGAACATGCCTGCACATGCGGGCTCCATACAAGTCCCGTTCCCACCAAGGAAAATGAAAGAGCAATCATCGATTATGCTTTTTCTCATGATCTTGTAAAAGAACCCGTACCTCCCACACGCACAGGAAAGACCGTTGCCGTAATAGGAAGCGGCCCCGCGGGACTTGCTGCGGCACAGCTTCTTAACATGAGAGGCCACTCCGTTACCGTATATGAACGTAGTGATAGGCCCGGCGGGCTACTTCGCTACGGTATTCCAAATATGAAACTTGATAAGAGGGTCCTTGACAGAAGGATCGATCTCATGAAGAAAGCGGGTATTGAATTTAAGTGCTCCGTCAACGTAGGTAAAGATATTAAGGGAAAAGAAATTCTCGAAAAGTTTGATAGAGTCATATTATGCTGCGGTGCTTCAAATCCGAGAGATATAAAGGCACCGGGAAGAGAAGCAAAAGGTATTTATTTTGCTGTAGATTTCTTAAAAGAAGTAAGTAAGAAGCTTATGGATCTTGAATATGATTCAGATGCATTAATTGATTCAAAGGATTTTTCTTTTGGCGATTTAACAGGAAAGTCCGTAGTGGTTATAGGTGGTGGTGACACCGGTAACGACTGCGTAGGTACTTCAGTGCGCCTTAAGGCAGCAAATGTAACTCAGCTTGAAATGATGCCTAAGCCCCCTGTAGAGAGACTTGAATCCAATCCCTGGCCAGAATGGCCCAAGGTTCTTAAGACCGATTACGGCCAGTTAAATGCAATTGAAGCATACGGACAGGACCCAAGAATTTTCGAAACCACCGTAAAGGAATTCGAAAAAGACAAAGCAGGTAAACTTACAGGTGTAAAGACAGTAAAAGTTAAATCCGTTAAGGATCCTGCTACGGGAAGATTTACAATGCAGGAAGTTCCCGGCTCCGAAAGTGTGATCAAAGCCGACTTAGTGCTTATTGCCGCAGGATTTTTAGGGGCGGAAAGTTACATTACGGAAGCTTTTGGTGTAGAATGTAACGAAAGGACATGTGTGTCCACCAAGGTAAATGAATACAAGACAAGTGCGGACAGAATCTTCACGGCGGGAGATATGCACAGAGGCCAGTCATTGGTTGTATGGGCGATTTCCGAAGGAAGACGTGCGGCCGCAGCAGTTGATGAATCCCTTATGGGCTACACCAATTTATAAAGGAGCATGAGAATGAATACCCTTAATGACATTTTGAATTTAATTGACGATGAAGATGTTGAATTTATCCGTCTGCAGTTTGCGGATGTTTTCGGCAATTTGAAGAACGTTGCCGTAACACCTGGACAGATTGAGAGAGTTGTATCCGGACGCTATTCTTTTGAAGGAAAAGAAGTTTTCGGTGAAGAAGTGTCGGAAACACTTTATTTAAAGCCGGATCTTGATTCTTTTGTGATCCTTCCCTGGAGACCCAAGCAGGGTAAAGTAGGCAAGCTTATCTGCAGCGTGGTAACCACTGACGGAAGGCCCTTCAATCTTTGTTCAAGAAGCGTTCTGGATAAGACCATAAAGGCGGTAAAAGAAAAGGGTTACGATATTTTTGTGGATCCCGAATGCGAGTTCTTTTTATTCAATAACGATGAAGCAGGTCATGCCACCACCCATACCGATGAAAAAGGCGGATATATGGATGCGGGTCCTCTGGATTTAGGCGAAAATGCACGTCGTGATATGGTGCTTACCCTTGAAGATATGGGATTCGATATTAAGTCATCCCACCATGAAAAGGCGCCGGGACAGCATGAGATAGATTTCAGAGGCGATGCAGGATTAAAGGCATCCGATGATGTTATGACCTTTAAATTTGCAGTCAGATCTGTAGCAAAGAGCTTCGGTTTACATGCGACCTTTATGCCAAGCCCCTTGCAGGGACAACCCGGATCCGGAATGCATCTTAAGTTTTCTTTATATAACAAAGAAGGCAGAAATATATTTAATACATCAGAAGAAACAGCTGATTATTTTGCGGCGGGAGTGCTTTCCCATGCGGCAGAGATCGTTTCTTTTACAAATCCCCTGGTAAACTCCTACAAGAGACTTAAGAGATGGAGAGAGCACGGAAGAAAAGAAGCTGATAGAAGCCTTGTTACGGTATTTGAAGAAGGCGGAGAAAGATGCGTTGATGTTCGCTTCCCCGATCCTTCAGCCAATATCTATGCATCCGTTGCACTGCTGTTAATGGCGGGTATTCAGGGAATCGACGAGAAAGTTTCTTTTGCGGATATTAAGTTCAAGGGACTTCCCGGAACCTTGAAGGATGCCCTTCTTAAGAGTGAAGGCAGCAGCTTCGTAAAAGAAGTGCTCGGCGAAGAATTTACAAAGAAATATGTAAAAGAAAAATTCGGTGAATGGGACAAGTACCTTGATACCGTTTCCGATTGGGAAATAGACGAATATTTACTGAAAGTATAATGAGGTATTTATGGGAAGTGTTATAATTGCGGTTCCCAATCAGGATAGAAGCGAGAAGATACTCGGTATCTTGAGACGTCATGGATTTAATGCCGAAGCGACCGCACCGGTGGGGTCCGAAGTCTTAAGAACCATCGGGTCCATGGATTCCGGCATTGTTATATGTCAGCGCCGTTTAAAGGATATGTCATATCTTGAACTTTATGAATATCTTCCTGAGCACTTTAACATGCTGCTCATTACGGACAATGACGATAATTACAAGCCGAGAGACGGCCTTATCAGGCTCCTTACACCATTTAAATCTTCGGATCTGTTAAATACGGCGGAGATGATGCTTGCTAACCTGGATGCGGTTATCAAGAAAAAAAGAAAGCCTGCAAGAAGCGTGGAAGAGCAGATGAAAATCGACAAAGCCAAACACCTTCTTATGGACCGAAACGACATGACGGAGCCGGAAGCTTTTCGCTACATTCAAAAGACAAGCATGGATACCGGCAGATCCATGGTGGAATCCGCCGAGATGATATTAATGCTTGATTGGGAGAGATAGAATTTTATCGAGTATATGATCGACTGTCTTCGTAAGAAGCAATAAAATTACGGAGAGCGCTATTATTATGGCTGACTCTAAAGCAAATAATAAAGTGATTGAAGATGCGGGGGGAACAAGTCCCGGAAAAAGCGCAGGTACGTGATTGATCACCACGTGTTGAACCAGGAAAATAAAGTATGTTAATCCTGAAATACGCTTTAACAGATCGCCTTTTATCTTAAATAACCTCAGTAAATCTTCAAGACCTGCAAAGAAAAGGAAGGCGGCCGTATCCTGGATCAAACCGCGGAAAGCCATTACTCGGTTATTGTAAGGCAAGTATGCGGGATAGGTCCAATAGTAATAGAGGACAGGCGCTGTAAGAAGCACATAAATAAAGCGATATTTTCCATGGAGAAGACTTCCTTTGAGGCCCTTCCTGATAACGGAATCAGATTCTTCGGAAGATCCGGCAACAAAGAACATTCCAAGGAAGAATTCGTAAAGCTTCATTAGAGCATTCGTATAAGGTGCTACTTTATTTAAAAACGTAATAGAATCATAAAAAAATGAGCCGAGAACGTAAAGCAAAGTCATTACAAAAAACGTGATCCATCGGCTCTTTTTTAATGCCATGCGCAGGACTGGGAAAAGAAGATACGAAAAAAGGATCGCTCCAAGGAACCATTCGCCGATACCTGCGTAAAAAGTAGAAATGCCGTACTGTGAAATGTATCCGTCGATACCGAGGATCGTAAAGATGATCCTCCATGTGGGCGTATTTCCCCAAAGTAATGCTCTGGTACCGTGCCCAAAGACTATTCTATAGGTAATGACATACAGAAAGAAAGCTATGTAAAAAGGAATAAGAACGGCCTTAAAGCGCTTAAAAAAGTATTCTTTTAAGTTTGTTCCGGAATCATTCTTTTGCGAAGAAGCCATAAGTCCCGCTCCGCTTATAAAGAAGAAGAGCCCCACTGCCACAGTCGCAATATGCAGGTTCCTGCTTGAATAAAGATGTCGAATCTCGTCCATTTCGCGTACGCCCATGGACACGAGACTCATAAGAAAGTGATAATACACAATCGCAAAGCATGATACAATTCTGATTATGTCAAATGAAATCATTCTTTTGGTTTTGTCGGTCATTGTTTTTATAAAGCTCCTGAGGGTGTTTTAGAACACCTTAACCATGCATGTTTCGTCTCTGTAGGTTCCGTCGTCATATTTTAAAGATCTGAGAGTTTTACCTATTTCTACGAATCCCATCTTTTCATATAAGTGCTTGGCACGGGCGTTTCCGTCCACAACACTTAATTCAACTTGTTCGTATCCCATTTCTTTTGCAAGTGATAAAGCATACTCCATCATTGCGGTGCCGAGACCCGCATCACAGAACTGCTGCTTAATTGCAATAGCAAAGCCGCATCTGTGGCGCACTCTGCGAAGTTCACCGTGAGTTACGATTCCGCAGTTACCTGCAATGATACCATCAACCTCGGCAATCATCATAAGCTCCCTGGGAGCATTGCGCTTATTCTCCAGGATATTTTCTTCTGATTCAATCGTATATGTAACTTCATCAGCATTTCTAAGTAAAAACAGTGTCTCACCGGATACAATGCGAAGATACTCAATCATATCTGCCGCATCCTCCTTGCGAACAGGACGCAAAGTACATTTCCTGCCATCATTTAAAGTAATTTCCTTCTCGTTAAAAACCATGATGAACACCTCTCTTAGTAATAATTTATGTAAATTCTAATATGTCTCATGTTAATACTTATTGCAGGTAGAAGCAATGGGAGAAGCGTGGAAACCCATGCCTCCTTTTTTGCGGTATCTGCATTATTTTAGCTTGTTATATGATAGCAGACCTCTGCAGAGTTCGGCCATTTCCTCAGAGCTCTCCTTACACCCGCTTTTGATCCATTTTAGTATTACTCCAAACAGACCATAAGCAGTAAAGAAGGTGGTATATATATCAGCGGTTCCTGATTGTTCCTCCAGAGGAATTAGAACCTTTCGGAAGCCTTCAAAAATAACAGAATCCAGATTGTTATTCAAAATGAGCAGATGAAGATCGAGAGTGTCCTTATAATAATCAAAAAATTTGACGGAATGCTCAATATCAGAATAGGGTGCATCAAAGGAATCACCCATATATTCCTTGTACATTTCAACAAGTCGATAGGAAAGTAAACTTTCTTTTGAATCAAAATGACGGAAGAAGGTTGCCCGCCCGACATCGGCTTTTTTCGTTAATTCTTCTATTGATATTTTGGAAAGAGGTTTTTCTTTCAGTAATACGATTAAGGCGTCGCCCATCTGCTTGTTGAGCGTTTCGGTGGTTTCCAATACTTTTTTTCTCATAAGTCTCCCATGAATTTCTTGATACTATATTACGATTTGGTATCATGATATCTTTTTGCGTTTGAGTATCATTTGCATAAATCAGAATGTCCTGATTGACGATAAAACTGTGTTAAGATATAATTGTATCATGATACTATCGTATCAGATAGGCAAATAACAGTCAACGTTAAATTGATTTAAGAGCTTCTCGGAAGACAGGAGATCATAATGAAAAAGCTTATGAAGATAGTTTTGATTGTCCTAGGTGTCATTCTTATCCTGTTTATAGCTGTATTTCTTTACATCAAATCTATGCTGCCAAACGGAGGTGGGAATAACGACATCACGGAAGGGTATTATGAGCGTTTTGAGTCTGATGCTCCATTGGAGAAGAGGTATGCAAATCCGGGGTCATTTAAGATAAATTACACAGAGTTTGCTTCGGACAATGAATCCATTGGAAAAGTGAGAGTCTGGTATCCTGCGGAATTAGAAAGCAGTGAGAGAAGTTGGCCGATGATTATGGTCGTCAATGCGAGCGGAACACCCGCCTCATCTTACGAGCCTTTTTTTTCTCGCCTTGCCTCATGGGGATTTGTAGTAGTTGGCAATGAAGATGGACAGGCCGGAAATGGTAAGACAGCATCTGTTACATTGGACTTTATGCTGAATGTTCCGCATGACAGCGTGCTTGCCGGCAAAATCGATTATGACAATATGGGAATTATCGGATACTCCCAGGGAGGGGCCGGAGCGATCTGCGCTGTGACGAACTATGAAAACGGCGTGCGTTATAAGACCATGTTTACCGGAAGTGCCGCATATCCTACGCTTGCTAAAAACATGGGGTGGGAATATGACGTGTCTAAAGTGACAATCCCCTATTTTATGGTTGCGGGAACGGGGAAGTCGGACGATTCCGGCGCAGATCCCGAAACAAGCTATGGAGGTGTTTCCCCACTCTCTGCGCTTGTATCGAACTATAACAGCATTTCTGATGAAGTACATAAGATACGGGCAAGAGCTGTTGGCGCGGAGCATGAACAGATGTTGATGCGCTCGGATGGATATATGACGGCATGGATGCTGTATCAGCTTGCAGGAGACAAAGAAGCGGCAACAGTCTTTGCCGGTGATAACGCAGAAATCTTGCACAATAATAATTGGCAGGACGTGGAGAAGAATCAATGAACGAGAAAAAGAAGAAAACGATACGGAAAATTTTGATTATATTTTTCATTATCCTTGCGATTCCGGTCGGCGGGATATTGTTTGTACTGACACATACGCAGGTTATCGTTGGTACGATCCAAAAACTATCGGCAAGTACAGTGAATACGGCCAATGTCTATGAGCCCCTTGGTGAACCCATGGAAGGATTAAAGGACAATGGGCAGTATGTTATCACGGAAATTAAATATTCCGAGGATTATCCGAACAGTTACCTTGACATCACCTACCCGAACGGGGACAGGGATGCATCAAATCCGACGCTTATATACTTTCA
>JAEEND010000008.1 GCA_016283575.1 Lachnospiraceae bacterium
AGGAAGTATGGAATGAAACGACAGAGGCTGTTACAGAGAAGGATAAGTATCAGAATACTATTTTCTTCCCTATCGGAGAAGAAAATCCTTATGGAGAGTTCTTCGTAGGACAGAGCTATCTTGCTCCCGTATCGAAAGACCAGGTGCCGGTGTTCAATGTAACCTTTGAGCCGGGATGCAGAAACAACTGGCATATCCACCATGCGAAAAACGGTGGTGGACAGATGCTTATTTGTATCGGTGGAAGAGGATATTATCAGGAATGGGGTAAAGATGCTGTGGAGATGACGCCCGGTAAAGTAATAAATATTCCTGCCGAGGTAAAACACTGGCACGGAGCAGCGCCGGATTCATGGTTCTCGCATCTTGCGATCGAGGTTGCCGGAGAAGAGGCAGGTACTGAATGGCTTGAAGCTGTATCTGATGAGGACTACGGCAAATTATCATAAATGGTTAATAGGAGGAAACATAGGTGCATCGGAAGGGATCACACCTTCCGAAATCAATACACTGGAGACGGTGCTTGATAAGTTGGCAGATAAAGTATAGCTGATTATCGAAAAAAGAACTCATCTTCATTGGGTTACCCTCGATTGAAATAAAAAGGTTTTTGAGGCGTATGAGAAGAGGTTCACTCTTCTGAATTCCTAATGGTTTTTCTTATGATATTTGCCATATTAAGAAAATCTTTTGCTTTCAGGATTGCCATTCCCTGGGACTCATCACCTAATACAACTAATTGATCACCGGGTGAGATGTCGAATAGCTTTCTGGCTTTTGCAGGTATGACTATCTGCCCTTTATCGCCAACTGTGACCATTCCAAAGAGGTGCTTACCCTTCGGAGGCACATCCAGCCCGAGATTATCCTCCGGTTCATAGTTTGCCAGATCATCAAGAGACACACCGAAGAGTTCAGCCAGCAACTTGCACTTATCAAGATCAGGGATAGTTTCGCCACTCTCCCATTTTGCTACTGCCTGTCTGGATACGCCTAGTTCTTCGGCGATATCCTCCTGCGTCATCCGGTTTATCTTTCTGAGTCGAACGAGATTTTCGTTAAACATTCTTTTGCTCCTTGTTTCTCTGTTCTTTTTCCTTGCCTATCCCGAGGACAGCCCATCTGAAAAAAGGTATTCTCGAAATAAGTGCATATAATCCATAGCCAAATACGAAACCTGCAATCAGACTGAGCAGATAGCAAAGCGGTGCAGGAAGGATTGCATTTTTGGCAAAAATAAGTGCAACCGTGGATATTCCAAGATAATGGAATACGTATAGGCCAAAACTGTGAGCGCTCATCCACTTTGTGAAATCATTGCTGAAGTCTCCAAATCCGGCCATACCGGAAAGCATAGCAAGGGAACCAAAATATGCACATGCTGCGTAAAGCGGACCTCTGTTGACAGGTTTGTCAGCATAGTTAGCTCCGCCACGGACTATGAAGTTTAATATAGCGAATGCAATGCAGAGCGCTGCCCCGATCACGATAAATGCTACTGCGTACTTCTTCAGCTTATCCATTATTTCCTCATGTGAAAATACATAGTATCCCAGCATGAAGAATACAAAATAAAATGCAAATCTATATACTGATATGATCGGTGTATTAAGTATCTGTGCTGCTCCCCAAATAGGGAAGAAGAACATAACTATCACCCACAGTGGAGTCCTAGAACCAATTTCAAGTAACTTATCCTTCTCTATATTTCTGATTACGACAAGCATAATGCTATATATCCAAAGAAGATGCACGAACCACAGTACTCCGCTTCCGGAAGCGACCATTATAAGGTAGATAACAAATTTAGGGACTCCTGTTGCCGCAAGCTCTTCCGCTCCATCTGCCAGATGCATGCTTACATATCCCTGGATAAACTGGAATACAAAAAGACCGATTGTGGAAGGAACCAGAAGCTTAGTAGTTCTGCTTTTTATGAATTCCTTATTCGTATGTTTCTTAAGATACAGTCTTGAGCTTATACCTGACACAATGAAAAGTATTGGCATAAACCAAGGATATACAAGATACTGGAAAATATCGTAAGGCTGAACTGCGAGATCGGTAATCTGACCAATCCCTCCTAAAACTCCCTCTGCGTTGTACATATAGAATACATGGTACAAAACAACGATTACAACCGTAATCCATCTGATGTTATCCAAGTAATACTTTCTCATACATATCCCACCTTTGCAACTATTATTAACATTTGTTAATTTTATTATACTGATAAATATGGGGATGTCCACCAAGAAAACCCAACATTTTAATCTGCCTTATGTTATATTTAGTTGCATTATACATATTGCCGGTGCGGGGAATATTCTTTTACCATATACTACCTGAAAACTACCCTACTCATAAATAATACCCTTTGCTAAGATTTAATTAGTTGTGGGGTAATTCTACCCATTTCTACACATCATTAAAAGCGGGAGGTTTTTATGAGTCGTAAGAAATGTAGTGTATTTCTGTACCTGTTTATGTCAGTAATTCTCATTCTGACAACATTCTATCAGTTTTGGGTCCCTGCTTATGCGGACGGCGAGCATGCGGATATCACGCAAGATGGGATCACATATGTCTACGAAGAAGATAACGAACATCCGGAGGAAAGTTGTCACCATGGCGCCATCAACGCTGAAAATTGCGAAGCCATTAATGGTACAAGTATCACCGTTCCGGACGGATGCAAGCTCCATGTTGAGGCGGACGTTACTTTAACTTCTCTTACTGTTTCGGACGGCGGTTTCGTCGAAATTCTATCCGGAAATGTATCTTTGGATTCCCTGACTGTTAATAGTGGAGGAACTGTAGAAGTAAAAACCGATGAGCTTTCGGTTGGGACATTAAATCTGTCTGCTGATTCTATCCTTGTTATCTGTGAATCGGGAAGGCTGAATGTTACAACGGTTACTGCAGCAGATGGTGCTCATATTATTCTGGAATCTGATGAGTACAAGCCTGACGCAATTACCTTATATGATCCGGAAGGTCAGGAAGAAAGAACGGGTTTTATTTGGACCGATTTTGTTTTTAACGGAACACAATGGATTGAGTTTGTAGAAGAGGCGGATCCTGCCTATGAATTCGTGGTTGTGCTGGACGGATGCGAACCGGAAATAGTTACGGTCACCTATTCTATTGACGGCGGAAACACTTTTAACAGCCTGAATTCCGAAAATTCCTGGTCTAATACATCCGGCACCGATACGTATGAAGTTGGTTTTGGCATCCATGATGATGGCTGGGATCCTTATCAGGGTGGTACAGCAATCGTCAAAGTTGAGCTTTTCAATACAACAAAAGTAATGGCAATGGGTGGTTTGGGTGAATTCGATTTAAACGCATCATCCTATGTTGTTAACTTTGATCTAAGTTCACAGCCTCAGGAATATTCCTATACATTTTCCAATCCTTCAGATGTAGATAATGTACCTCATGACATGCACTTTGCTCTTACCTATCCAAACAGTGGCGACGGAGCCATTGTGAATGAAGTTAATAATTATATATACGGTTACCCCGACAATACGTCTAACAGCATTGAGAATCTTTTTGCAAAAGAATTATACTATCGCTTCATTGAAGTAGCGATGTTTGAAAACTTCAATATTTCTAGTCCTTCTGACCTGGAAGCCAGAATTGAAACATCGGGTGCTATTTATACCATAAATGTTACATTGGCAGACGGAACTACCGCTACAAGAAGCGCGCAGAACTATGTCATTAACTGGGGTACTGATGCTGCCACGGGTGCTGCGGTTACTCAGACCATTCCTGTTTATACATTACTTAGCGACAGCGAATTCCTTGTGTGCACTAACTTTAATGAATCAAACGGAACAGGAAGCACTTTCTATTCAAGGGTTGCGGATTCCGATGAAGTGGATTTCTCCGGAGCAGGAGATACGGCATGTGCCATAACCCTTCCTTCACTTCCCAATATGAGTAACATTCAGATTGGTGGAAACGGCGCAGATAAGTACGTTATGAATGATGATGGAATATATAGTTACATGGTATATACATTCCCTCAGATTCAGGATCATTTGACGGAGACAACTCAGTGGCCGAGATTCTTTAACACCCATTGTCGTATCATGAGTTCTGCAAAAGAATATGTGGTACTTACAAGCTCCGGTGAAAATAAGGCATATGGCGGCTTGGGTTTACACGGTAGAGACGTAGACAGTGTTTGGACTACCGGCAGCGGAAGCCAGACCCAGAATGCTTATGTATATATCGGAGAGACAACCGTCAGCCTGGAAGCTATCAATGGCAGTGGTAAAACCGTTACCGGTATTTCTCTTAAAAATGCATCTCAGGCATCAGGCGTTACTATTACGGGAAACACTTTGCACTTTGAATGTAATTTCTATGACACGGTGCCTGTTAATATAACCTTTAGTGATGGTTCCACCAAGACTCTTACAATTAACAGAATTGGTCTTGTAATTCAATATAGTTACCTGATTGATAATGGTACTCCGAACGATGCCATTCACTATGATTGGAAGACTGCTTCTGCATCCTTCACCAGAGACTATAATTCCGGTGAGCAGATACTTGTTTATGCAACATACTACCATCCAACCATCGACAACACCGCAGGAGGTGGTAATGACTTATATCTGAATCTCACATTCCAAGATGGTACAAGTCGAATCGTATATCATGTAGACGATGACCATAACTTTAACGGATATTTAGCCGCAGGAGGAGGAGAAGCCGTAGCAACAACATCCTTCATCATCGGATTCGCTCCTGCAAAGCAGTGGGACGGCTATGCATGGGTCGGCAACATTACTCAGCAGACCTATTCAGAAGGTGCTTTCTATGCAACGGTTTTAAACGCAGGCTACAATGACAATGACACCTACGGTGGAACTCAGACAGGTTCCGGTAAGGGTGTATATTGGGATGGTCACATCACATGGTACGAATAGGAGGGAAAGAGATTATGACAATGAATTCTAAAGAGTTTAGATTTATGGCTCCTTCCCTTATAAAGGGAATAGCCCTTGCATTATTGGTTCTTCTTGGAATGTTATTATTCCATCCCATACATGCTCATGCAGCCAATGAAGATGTTACGATCGCAAGCACTTCGGCCTCCACTTCTTCGGTTTCCGTAAGCGGCGAGACTGACGCACTTGCTGTTATGTGTCAGGTACGAGATTCAAATAATCAGATTGTGGCAATGACTTCAATGCCGGTTAATAACGGAAGCTTTTCGGGTAGCGTTGCAACCCCTGCTTTAACTGCAGGTGGTACCTATAAGATTTATGTTGCGGACTATGAAGGCGGCAACTTCGCATCAGAAGATTTAGATGTAGTCGCTTCAAGCAACAGTTCACAGGGCAGCAGCTCTTCCGGAGGATCCTCAGGTGCTTCTTCCTCAAGTGATGCAGGCTACACCACAAAGCCCGTTTCCACCAAGATGGAGTACACAGTTGTAAGAGGCGATACCTTAAGTAAGATTGCAAGGAATCTTGGAGTAACACTTGCTTCCCTTACAAAGTGGAATTACTTCCCCAACATCAACTTGATCCGCCCCGGTCAAAAGATCGTCTATTATGTAGAAACCTGGGTAAAAGAAGATGCAAACGGCAACGTCGTAGAAGAAAACATATCAGCACCGGCTACAAAAGGCGGTTACTATGTGGTTGAAAAAGGTGATTATTTATACAAGATCGCTAAGAAACTGGGAGTTACTCTAAAGCATCTAAAGAAAAAGAACTCATTTAAGAATATCAATCTGATCTATCCCGGTCAGAAAATATTTTATTGATCAGTAAAACGGGTAGGAAAAATGAGCTTATCTCACCAAAGGGGTGGGGTAGTTTGCGGGTAGTATCTGTGAAAAACCTTTAAATTCGGGCTTTTTGCGGGGCTACCCGCTTTATATTTTGTTTGACGTGATTTATTATCGGATGTTACTGTATTTTTATGAATATTTCATCCAAGCGAAACAATTCAATACTTGCGGGTTTGTTTATCGGAATCCTGATCTTACTTGCTCCGTCAGCTTTCATCAGCTGGTATTATCGTGCAGCTATGCTCTATTCATCTTTCTGGCTTGATTTTCTTGCTGAAGTGGTGGTTTATCTGATTCATATCATCGGTATGCTATTGTTCTCACAGATGCTAAAGAAAAGAAAGAGTTTTGTATGGAATAAAAGAACTTTTATCTATGTTCTCAGCCTCTGGTTTTTATTCAGTTTTGCGTCGGTGGCTGTTGATGTTGGATTTTTGGTTCTGATATTTGGACTGCTGGCGTCGATTATAACCGGATTTATATTTGGATATTACCTGACAGTTTTGTCGGATTTAATCCCTCTTGGCAAGCGTGGCACTGTGTTTGGCGGAGCAGGAGCTCTTTCGTCCATTGGAACTTATCTGATTTCTCTGCCAATGAACGGATCCTTTCTTATGCAACCGGGTGTGTGGATTCTTTATTTTTCATTGACTATCCTCGTGGGTGTTTGCGGCTGGATTTTATTAGGCAACTCTGAAGAGTCTGAAGCTATAGAAGATTCACGATTTGTTGAGATTAGCAGGGGAAATGAGTCGATCCTTACTTACATTATAATCAGTGGTTTGACTATAGTCTTTTTAAGCATGGTTGGAAATATTGGCTTTTATTTTCCTTCAGCTGATATTACGGAAGCAGGTGTGAACCTGCAGTTTTCAAGAGCCTTTTATTCTATTGGATTACTTGTGGCAGGTCTGATCCATGACCACCGGATGAAGGCGGGTCTTATCTTAAGCAGCACCACAATTTTATTTCCTTTCGTATCGCTTCTTTTGGAAGAACATTTGACAGGAAGCCTTATGATCTGGATTTTAGCCTATATAGTTTTGGGCTTCGTATCTGTATCCAGAGTGTTGCTCATGGTAAATCCCGCGGGTGAAAATAAAAAGATCCTGTTTTTAGCTCCCATGGGCTTTGTTTTCGGAAGACTGGGCGAATCCATAGGGACAACGCTTGGAATATTGCTTACACCTTATCGACTTATACATATTTCGGTTACGGCTTTGGTATGCGTAGCCTCCATGCTGTCGCTTTTCTTTCTTTTTGATTATTTGATTCGAAAAGATCTGGAATGGCAGAGAAAGAGAGAGGATGCTGTTTCCCATACTGAGGAAGATTCCCCGGAGGTTTCTCCAAGAGAACAGCAGGTTTTAAAAATGCTCCTTAGCGGTAAGACCAATAAAGAAATTGCGATGGAATTATATATTTCCGAAAACACAGTTAAGTACCATGTAAAAAATATTTATAAAAAGACCGGTTGCACTAGTCGAAAAGAGCTGATTCAGTTATATTATAAGGGAAAAAACTTATAGTAAGATCAGAAGTCAGAGATATATGAAAGAAACAGATATAGATGAATTAAAACGTCATAGAGCTGAAGAAAGTATCAGAAAGAAATTTCATAAGCAGCTTTTTACACCCTTTGCCAAGGCTTGTAAGACTTATAAGCTCATAGAAGAAGGGGACCATATTGCTGTCTGCATTTCCGGCGGTAAGGATTCCATGCTTATGGCTAAGCTCTTTCAGGAGATTCAGAGACACAGACAGTGTAACTTTGAACTTACGTTTCTTGTTATGGATCCCGGTTACAATAAAGAAAACCGTGAGCTTATAGAAAGTAATGCGAAAGCGTTGGGTATTCCTATCACGGTATTTGAAAGCGATATTTTTGATGCTGTGGATACAATTGAAAAGAGCCCCTGTTACCTGTGCGCCCGTATGAGACGCGGATACCTCTACAGCAGAGCTAAGGCACTTGGCTGTAACAAGATTGCTCTTGGACATCACTATGATGATGTTATTGAGACAATACTAATGGGTATGCTTCACGGTGCTCAGATTCAAACCATGATGCCCAAGCTTCACAGTACCAACTTTGAAGGAATGGAACTTATACGTCCTCTTTACTTGGTACGGGAAAGTGATATCTGTGCATGGCGTGATTATAATGACCTTCATTTCTTACAATGCGCATGCCACTTTACAGAAACCTGTTCTACATGCCATGAGGACGGCACTACTTCATCGAAGAGGCTTGAAACCAAGAAGCTTATTGCCGCTCTTAAAAAAGATAATCCCTTTGTGGAATCCAATATATTCAGAAGTGTTGAGAATGTTAATCTTGATACTGTTATCGAGTATAAAAAAGATGGAGTGAGACATCACTTCCTGGATGATTATTAAAAAAAGAACTGTTACATGATTGACTCATGTAACAGTTCTTTTTCCGTAGTTTATTAACCAATTAAGGTGGAGTTATGCTGATATTTTTTCGGCATCTGTTTCTTCAGCTGCTTCAGTATCTTCATGAAGAGTGAAGAATGCCATTTTTTCATTAAGGGTTTCAGCCATGTCGCGAAGCTCACTTGCTGCATTGCTGATAAGTGAGAAGGTTGCATTCAATTCTTCCATGGAAGCGTTTGTTTCTTCTGTGGAAGCGGCATTCTGCTGAGAAATAGCTGAAAGTTCAGCGATAATGTCAGTGAAGCTTGCCTTCAGATCATTAAGCATATGAATCTTATCTGCGATCATCCTGGTTGAACCATCGATGTTATTTACATTAATTACTACAGCATCCATATCTGCCTTGGTGCTGGTAAGCTGCTTGTTCTGTTCTTCAACACTGTCGCTTAAGGACTTGATAGTGTCTACGCTCTTCTGAGATTCGCCTACAAGAGCTTCTACGATCTTATTGATAGAAACAGCTGCTTCTTTTGACTGAGCAGCAAGGATACCGATTTCTGTTGCTACAACAGCAAAGCCCTTGCCGTAATCACCTGCTCTGGCAGCTTCGATGGAAGCATTAAGAGAAAGAAGGTGTGTCTGCTCGGCGATATCTGTGATCATGCCGGAAGCCTGAGCGATATTCTTAACGGAATCATTGGTTGTACGGATCTGAGCGTCAATATTCTGCATTGATGTCATTACGTTATCATTTTTAACCATTAATGTATCAAGAGTGTCTACGGTACGCTTTGCGCCCTGTAACATTTCTTCAGCTGCGCCGGAGAGTGCTTCAACGCTTTCTGTGATCTCGTCGATGCTGCTACCCATTTCAGCAGTATTTGTAACGGAATGTTCCATGGTTTCAGCCTGTTCAGAAGCGCCGCGGCTGATATCTTCAACAGCCTGTGTAACCTGTTCTGCAACACGGGAAGCGGATTCTGCTGAGCTTGCAAGGTTAACACCTGACTGAGTAACTTCAGCGGAAAGCTGTTTTGTGGCTGCGATGACATCCTGGAGCTTGTCGCGCAACTGAGCGGAACTGTTGGCAATAACACCAAGCTCGTCCTTACGATTGAAGGTACGGTCGTTGATCCTGAAGGAAAGCTCACCGTTCTCTAAGCTTTCAAGACCGCCGACAATATCGTTGATGGATCTTGTAGACTGTGAAATGATCACACGTGCTACAGCAAAGTTAAATAAGAAGAACAATAAAAATGTAAAGTTGATGGCAATACCGGCAGCCTTTAAGTTATTTGTCACGATGGAAGTGTCACGTCCTGCAAAGATCATACCGACAACCGATCCGTCGGAGTTTCTTAAAGGAAGGTAATATGCATAATAAGTGGTACTTCCGATCTTAAGATTGGTGGCAAGATATTCTTTACCGTTATTTAATACTTTTTCAACTACATCATCGGAAGCCTTTGTGCCTTCCATGCGAAGACCTGTCTCTTCATCAACGAGAGTGGTGATCATACGTGTATCTCCATAGAAAACGGTATATTCCATACCGGTCTTCTCGCTGAGTTCATCTAACTGTTTCTGATAGTTGTTGTGGATGAGGGTTTCACCCTTTATAAGGTCACCGCCTGCTGAAAGAGACCAGTCGCCACGCCATTCATGAGAAATTTCATCTTCAAGAATCGTAGCTGATGCGTGTAAACCTTCTTCAAATGAACTGTAATATGCTTTCTGAATGTGATTGTAACCGATATATCCGATGGCGCCGGCCATTAAAAGAGCGAGACCCGATGCAACAAGGATAATTGAACGAACCATGTTTCTGCTTTTTCTTTTTTTCATACTATACCTTTCTATACGTGAACAAAAAAACACAACAGACTTTACAAACAACGGGAAGCAATAAAAAAGCGCAAGAACAATGTCCTGCGCTTCAATGAAGTCTGATAGTGTGCAACTGGCTGACATTTTACAGTCCCTATAGCTTTGCGCCACAGGCTTTCGCCTGCTTTGCCGAATTATTAACAACATTTGGTAATATAGCATAAGGAAAAATAAAATGCAAGCACTATTTTAATTTTCTGTTAATAAGTGTTAATAGGATCCGTAAAGGATTCTTGCAAGCTCTGAATTTTTGTCCAGCATAATGGTCTTGTTATCACCGTTAAGAGAAGTTTTTAATGCATCGAGACTTCTTGTAAAGTTATAGAAATCAGCTTTGCTTTCATCATTGTAAGCATCCGAGAGGATTCTCATGTATTCTGCTTCGCCTTCGGCAATGATCTTTTCTGCTTCTTTTTCAGCATTGGCTTTTGTAACGGTAACCTGTTTGTCGGTTTCGTTTTTGATTTTCTGAGCTGCAGCTTCACCCTTTGCGGTATAACCTGCTGCGATGTTATTTCTTTCGGAAATCATTCGTTCATATACAGCAGCCTTGTTGTCATCGGGAAGGTCTAAAGCTTTGATCTCCGCGGTAAGAACTTCAATACCATATTCTTTAATATCGGAATTGGATTCCTTGGTAATGAGGCCTGTGAGATTTGCACCTCTTGCCGCTATGACCTCGTCCTGAGTCATGCTGGAAATGGTATTCTTTGTGGCATTATAAACGGCTGCTTCGATACGTTCCTCAGCTCTCGGAGCCTGGGCGCCAAGGGTCTGGAAGTATTTTCTTGCATCTGTAACACGCCAGATTACGTAATCGTCGGCAATCATGCTCTTCTTATCTTTGGTGATTACGTCACTGGTGGGAATATCGTAAATTCTGTTTCCATAATAGATCGATGTGGTGTTCTGGATGAAAGGAACCTTCATGTATAAACCGGGTGAATCCTTTATATCCACAATCTTACCGAACTGTTGAACTATTACATAGTTGTTGTATTTTACCGTGTAGAGTGAGTTAAAGAACACAATCACGGCTGCAAGTGCAACTATGATAAAAAATGTTTTTATGGCTACTTTTTTCATTTTATCTCCATTCTGCCTGAAGGCTCATTGTAATAAACAGCTTTGCGTAATATTTCGCTCGCATGAATTATGAGGACTTATCATGCTTTACTCTGTCACGCTTGAACCTGTTGCTCCGCCGTAATTTGAGGAGGTGAAGCTTTCTACAGGATAGATGGTTTCTGTCTTTCCGTCTGTAATGATGACCTTCACATCGGGAAGAACCTGTTCCATTGTTTCATAGAACATACGCTTCTTGGTGATGAGGGGGTAGAGCTTGTACTGTTCATACATTTGGTTGAATCTTGCAACCTGACCTTCGGCTTCGGCGATACGGGATTCTTTTTCCGCTTCGGCATTCTGGAGAATCCTGTCGGCGGTAGCTTCGGCTTCGGGAAGCTTTTCGTTCTGATACTGGAGAGCGTTGTTCTTTGCTGTGTCGGCGCCCTGCTTAGCGGTTTCAACTGCTTTGAAAGCCTGGATGATCTCTTCTGTCGGAGGCTCGGAGTCCTGGACGGTAATGTTTACTACCTGTAATCCGATGTTGTGTTCATTGAGCTCGCGGATCATGTCCTCTTTGACTTCCGCCTGGATCTGACCCTTTCCTGTTGTCATTGCTTCGTCAACCGTAAAGTTTACTACTGTGGAACGGATGCTTGAAAGAGCTACGTTTCTTAAGATCTCTTCCGGCGAATCTGAATTAAATAAGTAAGCTACCGGATCGGAAACCTTATATTCAAGATAGAAGTCGATGTCGAGCAGGTTGAAATCCGATGTGATCATTACGCTGTTACTGTCATCGGAAATGTTCTGACCGGTGGGAGATACGATATATCCGATTCCGGTACCGTGGGTTGTGATATCAACAATATGTACCTGCTGGATAAGAGGTATCTTAAAATAAAGACCTGCGGAGTCGGTTCTAACTACTTTACCGAACATCGTTACAACGGCATTTTCCTGTTCCGATACACGGTAGAAACTTGACATTATAATTATGAAGGCAACTAAACATACAGCAATAGTGCCGATTATTTTGGGAACGTTGTGTGCTTTGTAACGCGGAATGTTCCCGGTGTTATTATCATTCATATTGACCTCCTGTAAATGTAAGATTTTCTTTTAAGCACATCGTGTAAGTGCTTAAGTCTCTTAACAATTCTTATAATACGGTATTGTGAACCTTTTATCAATAAACGCGAGTATGAAATAAGGGCGTGTAAATTATTATTTTGGAAAAATAAGGAAGTGCCCGCGGCGATTTTATGGAACTTTTATAATCGGTTCATACCGGGTCTGTTATAATGTGAAAAAATAAATATACATAAGGAGGATAACATGACATACGCAGTTAGATACTATACAAAAACCGGAAACACAAAGCGCCTTGCCGAAGCAATGGCAAAAGAACTGGGAGTGGAAGCATTACCTATCTCAGAACCGGTTAATGAAAAAGTAGATCTTCTTTTTCTCGGTAATTCTTACTACGCTTTTGATATCGATGCAGAAGTAAAGCAGTTTGTTGCATCTCTTGATAAAGAAAAGGTAGGCAAGATCGTGAACTTCGGCTCCGCAGCAATGCTTAACTCTACTTATAAGAAGGTTAAGGCTGTTGCCGATAAGGCCGGCATCCCCATGGATGAAAAAGAATTTCACTGCAAAGGTGAGTTCAAGGGAATCCATAAAGGCCGTTCCAACGAGGAAGATGTGCAGGCTGCCGTTGAATTTGTGGAGCAGTATAAGTAATAAAATGAACTTAAGCAGTTGGACCATTATGTACCTAGATTGAAAAGGCGTGACGAGAGTCACGCCTTTTCTTTAGCTAAAACAATAATATAATGGATACCTTTAGACTTCATAGATAAGAACGCATCTGCAAATAGAAGTAATTATAGGCTTGAAGTGATTTTTGGCCTATAATCGCTTTATTAGTTTGATAATATGAAACATAACAAAAGTAGAAAGTGTCAGACAGACATTTATCATGCTCTTTGAGTGAAAAAGTAATTGCAAGGCAGTAAAAGTGAATGCAATCATAAACCTTAATTTTCGCCTTTTTAGGGCTTTTTAGATGGGGTATAATAAGTAAAAACTGTTGTTTTTACTTATATCTGAG
>JAEEND010000009.1 GCA_016283575.1 Lachnospiraceae bacterium
GTTTACTTCAATATGGTAGGTTTCTTGCTGCCCTCAGTGCCGAGAACAGGTATATTGCTAAGAGTGATTATCTGGCGGAGTTTTTAGAGCACAAGGAGGATATTGAGTTTTTCAATGTATTAAAGCAAAGCGGCATGTTAAAAAGCTTTTGCAAGAAGAATGGTATTCAGCTCGCACAAGCAGAAACCATTATTAACACAAATGCCGATATCGAAAAGATAATAGATGAGCATAATGAAAGATACATAGAGAAAGCTCTGGTCAGCGAAAAAAAGTATCTCGATGATATTCTTAAATCTGTTGACCCGAATATCACATTAGATGAAGATCAGCGAAGAGCTGTCTTGACTGATGAAGATTATTGCCTGGTTATTGCCGGCGCGGGTGCCGGGAAAACCACCACTGTTGCGGCTAAGGTTAAATATCTTGTTGAAAAAAAGAATGTCGATCCGGCACAGATTCTGGTAGTTTCTTTTACCAATAAAGCCGTGAATGAGTTAAAAGAACGTATACAAAGCGATTTGGGTATTCAGTGTTCTATTGCAACATTTCATTCCGCAGGGAATGCTATTATTCATGCAAATTCACCGGAAGAAAAACTTAATATTGTAGAGCAGGGTACAATGTATTTTGTTATACGTGATTATTTTCGTAATTCTATCATGAGAAATGAAAGTGCAGTAAACAATCTCATTTTGTTTTTTGCATCTTATTTTGATGCGCCGTATGAAGGCGATGATTTAAATGGGTTCTTTAACAATATTGCTAAGGCCAATTTCTCGACAATGCGAAGTGATCTGGAGGATTTTAAGCGAGAAGTCATTGATACCAGAACTAAAAAGTCCGTGACAATTCAAAATGAAATTTTGCGTTCTTATCAGGAAGTAGAAATTGCCAATTTCTTATACCTTAACAACATCGATTATGAATACGAGCCAATTTATAAATATGATATTACACTTGCGCGTAAGCCTTATACGCCGGACTTTGTGATATATCAAGGGGATAAAGTCGCATATATTGAGCATTTCGGCATCACCGAAGCCGGAAAGAATAACAGATTTTCCGCTGAAGAGCTGGAAGAATATAAAAAGGCTATAAACGACAAGATTGTATTGCATAAGCAGCATGCCACAACTCTTATTTATACTTTCTCGGCGTATAAAGACGGGAGAAGCCTCACTACACATCTTAAAGAAGAGCTGGAAGAAAAGGGTTTCGAGCTTAATCCTAGGTCTAACAAAGAAGTTATGGAAGCTCTTGTCGCCGGCGAAGAAAACCGTTATATTCGCAGGCTTATAAGCCTTATTTGCCGTTTCATTTCAAACTTCAAGGTAAACGCGTTTCAGGCTGATGATTTTAATAGAATGTATCATTCTACTCAAAACGTGAGAAGCAGGCTCTTTCTCGGCATCTGTAATGACTGTTATTTAGAGTATGAAAGATGGCTAAAAGAAAACAAAGCTGTAGACTTTGAAGATATGATTAATGAGTCCGCCAGACTTCTTAGAGAAGTCAAAGATATGAACAAGAAACTGAATCTGAAGTATATCATAGTGGACGAATATCAAGATATCTCTCGCCAGAGATTTGATTTAACCAAAGCATTGTCCGAAGTGACTGATGCAAAGATTATCGCAGTAGGAGATGACTGGCAGTCGATTTATGCATTCAGCGGATCCGACATTACGTTGTTTACTAAGTTTAAAGAGAAAATGGGATATGCAAAGATGTTAAAAATAGTCCGAACATATCGCAATTCTCAGGAAGTGATTGATATAGCGGGAAATTTTATTCAGAAAAACACCGAGCAGATTCCCAAACAGCTCATATCACATAAACATATAGAAGATCCGGTTTTAATTTATACATATGATGCCTCACCCAAAAAGAAAGATGCTAATCGTAAAAGCGGTAGCAATTACGAAATGGCTCATGCAGTTGAAAAGGTCATAGAGGATTTGATCAATTACAAGAAAAAAGAACATAAAAATGTTGGTTCAATCCTTCTTTTGGGAAGATTTAGCTTTGATGTAGACCACCTAGAGCGAACCGGATTATTTCAAAGTATTAGTAAGGGCAGCAAGGTAAAATGTGAAAAGTATCCGAAACTGGATATAACTTTTATGACTGCACATTCTTCAAAAGGATTAGGGTATGATGATGTAATTGTAATTAACGGGAAAAATGAAACCTACGGTTTTCCGTCGAAAATAGAAGATGATCCTGTATTGTCCTTTGTAATCAAGGGAGATCATTCCATAGATTACGCCGAAGAGCGGAGATTATTTTATGTTGCAATGACTCGTACCAAGAATAGAGTGTTTTTCATTGCCCCTGAGAATAATCCCTCTGAATTCTTACTGGAGTTAAAACAGACGTACAAGAATGTGAAATTAATGGGAGAGTGGAATGAGGAAGAGCCCACATATATAGCAAAAAAAACGTGTCCGATATGCGGTTATCCCATGCAGTTCAAGTATAAACAAGCTTATGGACTGCCACTTTATATATGTACCAATGAACCCGAAATATGCGGATTCATGACAAATAATTATAGGGCCGGTAAGCTCAGCATTCAAAAATGTGATAAGTGCAGAGATGGATACTTGATTGTTAAACCGGGAAGTAATAGCAACTTTTTCCTGGGATGTACCAACTATAAGCATAATGGTACCGGATGTAATAATACAATCAGTAAGCAGACTTATTACGAAATGATGGGATATCCCCTTGAAACAGAAGCTACTTTGGACAAGCAAAGAAAACAACGCTCAATTAACGACTGTAATGATGTCAAGCCGGTCGGAAATATTACTGTGCATATCGATAATGATTCTGTAGAGATTCAAAAAGCCGATATTCAATCAGTGTTATTTGGAGGCCATGATTTAAACGATATCGTTTATCATACTTTAAGTGCTCTTCAGAATATCAGCACTGTCAGGTTTTATGGCATCACTATTCTCTGTAATGTTTTACACGGAGACACAACTGAAAAAATAGAGAAAGCCGGACTGAACCGAGTGCCGGAATATGGGATGTACGCTGACATTCCTATGTATGATTTAAAGGGAATAGTTGAATGGCTTATAAAAGAGCGTTACATATTGCAAACCAAAGAACAATACCCGGTACTGCATTCAACGTATGAAGGTTTACATTATTCGGAGAGTATAACCGGCGCAAAGTTGAAAAAGCTTCTAAAATACCTGGAGTTAAAATAGAAGTTAAGCTAAATAAAAAGATTGATAATAGATGAGTAAGCTGGTAGTATGTTCTACCTAAAACTTAGAAAGAGACTTTATTTTACATGTTAACCGTCAGAAAGGCTACGCCCGATGATTATGATACAATCCTCGGAATCTATGAAATTGCCCGTGAGTTTATGATCAATACGGGAAACCCCAATCAGTGGAGGCGCACCAATCCCACTGCGGAGCAGATTCGAATCGATATTGATAAGGGCATTTGCCATGTGATTTGCGATGATTCGGGGATTCGTGGTGTCTTTGCTCTTTGCACGGGAGAAGATCCCACATATGCTCATATTGAAGGCGGTGAGTGGCTGAACTCGGACCCTTACGTTACCGTTCATCGCATTGCAAGTGATCAAAAGGCCCATGGAATTCTTGCGGCTGCCATCGGGGAATGTAAGAAATACGAAGATAACATTCGCATAGATACCCACCGGGACAACAAGGTGATGCAGGCAGCCCTTAAGAAGCATGGGTTTAAGCATTGCGGCGTTATTTTTCTTTTGGACGGGGAACCAAGGGAAGCATATCAGTTGGTGTGCAAGGGGATTTTATAATATTTATTGTGGCAACTGTTTGGAGGCAATTGAGCAGATTCATTTGCCTCCGTTTTTTGTGTTGACAAGTAGTCAATGCGTACATATAATACAAACAGAGACATACACATTGACTACAGCAGGGAGGTGCTTAGGTTGAAGGAGATATATAACATTGAAGGTATAGAGATTGAAGTTGATAAGTTTGACAAGGGCGATAGAGATGCAGAGCGCCGTTTTTTTGCTTACTGCTTTAAGATGATTAGAGAAAAATCAGGAATGACCAGGACGGATTTTTCTGCGTGGCTGGGGATTCCGTATCGCACCATGCAGGAATGGGAGCTGGGTCGCCGGACAATGCCGGAATATGTTCTTAGCTTGATTGCCTATAAGGTGATGAACGAACTGCGCGAAGGCAGGATAGGCTGACTTTAATTGATTTATTCCACTTAACGTGCTATATTTAAATTGTAAATAAAAATGGTTTACAAATTTAAAAGGATGCACTATGGAAAGATATCTTACAGAAATGCTTCATATGGATACTAAGTATGTTGAGGCTATGAAATTATATGATAGCCTTCCGCTGTTGTTTAAAGGGACTTATAGGATTTATAAGGTAAATACAGGTGGCGTTGAATGGATGGCCTTGCAACCTAAAATAAATGTAAGGCTTAGCCAACTTAGGAAGAATCGCGCTTTTTTGGAGCAAAAGCAGCAGATGAATGTTGCTGTATTTTTAGAAAAAGCTTCTTTTTATTCTAAGGATAAGATGACAGAGGAAGGGATTCCTTTCGTAATCCGAAATGATACTGTATACCTCCCGTTTATGGGTTTCTTGTTAGGTAAGAAACAAAGAGAACTAAAACCTGTTACTCAGTTTTCTTTCTTAACACAACGCATATTGCTTCAAGGCTTATATGAAGGATATGACCATGTTACCGTTTCTAAATTGGCGGAGCATCTGGACGTATCCAAAATGGCAATAAGTAAAAGCTTTGACGAAATGGAATATATGGATATAGGAGTCCTGGATATCGGGAGTCGGCGACGTACTATTACGCTTAGAAAAGGTGATAAGGATGCTTGGAAACGGATTCGTCCTTTTATGAGGAACCCTGTCATAAAAGTGTATGATTTGCAAGAGGATATAAAGCTGCCTGTAAAGGCAGGAATATCTGCTCTCTCAGAGTACACCATGCTTGCTGATAATACCTATCCCACTTATGCGATTGAAAAGAAAGGGATTGCTTTATCAGGTATCAGAGATATGAAACAGGTTGGCAGAAGTGATGATATTGGATGTCGTGTTTTGGAAATCGGCTATTTTATCGGAGATATTAAAACAAATGTCCAGGATCCTCTAAGCGTGATACTTTCTATCGGTGATGAGATGGATGATGAAAGGGTGGAAGCATCAGTAAATGAAATGTTGAAGGAGTATGTATGGTAGAGGGGCTTAATACCTTCAGAGATTATTTTGCGGATGATACTGACAAGTATGTCCTTATAGGCGGGGCTGCTTGTGATATTGTGTTTACAAGCAATGACACATCATTTAGAGTAATTTAAGAGAATGGCTATGAAAAAACTTTACGACATACATTGTCCCTCTTGCGGGGCACCGGCATATTATGACATAAGGAAGCGTTTCTATAACTGCAGCTACTGTGGCAATAAGGTCGGTATAGATGCGGCTAAAAATGAACATAAGGGTTTTCGTGAGATAAGCCACCGGAAAATACAGAAATCCATCAAGGATTTTGAACTTGAAAAGGCTGTGTGCACCGGCTGCGGAGCGGAGATTATCTTTAACACAGGCGATGCTGTTGCTAACTGTGCCTTTTGCGGTAGGTCTCTGGTGCGAAAGGCTTTCGTGAATGCGGAAGATATTCCGGAACTTATTATTCCTTTCGTAATCACCTGCGAAGAGGCTCAGGGTATCTTAGCCGACTGGTGCAGGGATAATAAGCATAAAAAAGAAGCTCGCGCCATTAGTAAAAAGCTTGATGGGCTGAAGGGTTTTTACCTTCCTTACGAGCTTGTTCGTGGCCCTGTGAAATGCAGCGTGTTCCGTATCGAAGGCGGAAGTGTGTATGATTGCGAAGGCTTTGTGGATGAGGTCTTTGTAAACTGCTCTAAGAAGCTTGATAACAGTCTCCTTGATGCCATGGAACCTTATAACCTCGATGACCTGACGGAATTTGATTTTTCATATGTGGCAGGCCATAGAGTTAAGACTCCCGATATTGACGGCGATGAACTGACGCGGCGCGTTAAACTCGAAGTCGGTGAAGATTATAAGCATGTCTTATCAAAGACCCTCGAGACCAAAGCTATAGGCGTGACCGCGAATTCCAATGATGTGCTCAGAATGCCGGTTCTTTTGCCTGTGTATTATCTTTCTTTTGACGGATTCGAAGCTTCCGTTAACGGGCAGACGGGAAAGGTAAGTGTCAAAGCTCGTAAAGATTCAAAATACCTTCTTCTTCCCTGGTGGCTTAAGGCGATTTTAGCTGACATCGCGGGAACTGCGGGAGTGGCTCTCATAATGCTTTTATTCCACGCGGAGCGGGAATTAATATATGTGGCATCCGGGTGCCTGGCACTTGTCCTCATATTTGTATTTTTGACAGCTTACAGTCAGCAAAGGGAAGATACCTTTGGTCTTGAATATTACAGGAAGATTTTTACTTCAAAGGGCGGGCCTTACGAGCGTGTTGACCGCGACCTTGTCAAGACTGAAAAAGAATATGAGAAGCCCGTGACTAAGCCTGTTTTCTACATGAATCTGGACGGAAAGCGCGAGGAAGTGGAGCTTAAGTTTACGAGCCTTTTCCGAGTGATTAGGGCTTTTGCCATCACCTTCGGCGTAGTGTTCCTTCCCGTGATACTAGCGTTATTTATAAACGGTTTTAACTTTAAGCTTCTTGAGCTTGGCGGTTCCGCAGTATGGTTTTGTATAACGGTGCCTCTTGCCCCGGTGCTTCTTATTAAATACGGAAGAATGGATATTTACGATAATCCATGGATTTACATAGTGGGAGCCGATGGGAAAAAGAAGCGCTACAGGAAAAAGCTTGATTCCAAAGAAGTGGAGGACATCCGTCTCTTTATCAAGGATTGGTTTAAGCCGCCCCTTCTCTGGTTTTCACTTATCATGCTTCTCTTATTCTGCACCATGGTGTATTTGACAGCCTTCGGGTTTGTGGAATAGATTTAACCTCGCTGCCAAGATGCGGTGAGGTTTTTCTTTTGCCTTGACTTAGCCGAACGGCTTAATATATAATGAGAGCAAGGAAATAAAGCCGAACGGCTTATTATTTTCGGCGTGACACAAAATTTGTTCGAACGGCTTATTTTGGCGGAGGCGGATATGTTAGTAAATGATGTAACTGATTTTGGTAAGGCTTTGAAAGCGCGTAGAAAAGAGCTTGGTTATACTCAACGCTATATATCTGAATATACGGGCTTCAGTATCAGCTTTATTTCAGACCTTGAAAACGGAAAAAGTACAGCAGAGCTTGGCAAAGCCATTTATCTTGCCAATATGTTGGGACTGGATGTCGCAATAAATGCGAGGGGCAGGAAATGATACAACATAAAGAACAATTTACAAGAACTGAGCTTCTCTTAGGAAGTGAAGCCATGGATAGACTTAAAGATGCAAGAGTTGCCGTTTTCGGCGTCGGAGGAGTGGGTGGATACGTATGCGAAGCCCTGGTGCGAAGCGGCGTGGGAAGCCTTGATATAATTGATGATGACAAGGTGTGTTTAAGTAACTTAAACAGGCAGATCATAGCAACTCACAGCACTGTCGGTAAATATAAGACCGAGGTCATGAAAGAGCGCATGCTTGATATTAATCCCGATGTGGAGGTTCATGAATACAGATGCTTCTTTTTACCTGAGAATGCTGATGACTTCCCTTTTGATGAATACGATTATGTGGTGGATGCGGTTGATACTGTCACTGCGAAGATCGCCCTTGTCATGAAATGTAAAGAAAAGAATGTGCCCATTATAAGTTCCATGGGGGCGGGTAACAAGCTTGATGCCTCCGCTTTCAGAGTGGCGGATATTTATAAGACTAAAGTATGTCCCCTTGCTAAGGTAATGCGTCACGAACTTAAAAAACGCGGCGTTAAGAAGTTAAAGGTAGTATATTCTGAGGAGCTTCCCATTACACCCGTGAGCCCTGAAGGCGCTGCGGCCGAAACTCCCTCAGGAGTAGAACGTAAAGGAGCAGCCCGCAGATTAACTCCCGGAAGCGTAGCTTTCGTGCCTTCCGCTGCGGGCCTTATTATCGCAGGTGAAGTGGTGAAGGATCTGGTGGGCGTTTAAATCGCGTAAGCTGATCACATGACAATAGATTAATAAACAGGAGGATCATATATGAATACTCAGGTTATTACGGGACTTGCAGTTCCCTTTTTAGGAACGGCTTTAGGTTCTGCGGGCGTTTTCTTCATGAAGAAGGAACTTAAGACAGGCGTACAGCGTGCTTTAACAGGTTTTGCTGCCGGTGTGATGGTGGCAGCTTCCATATGGAGTCTTATCATTCCCGCCATGGAGCAGGCTTCGGGCATGGGAAAGCTTAGCTTTCTTCCTGCAGCCATCGGTTTCTGGCTGGGCGTATTGTTTCTTTTGCTATTGGATTCAGTGATACCTCACCTTCACTTAAACAGTGATAAAGCCGAGGGCCCTCATGCGAAGTTAAAGAAGACCACCATGCTGGTGCTTGCGGTGACACTTCATAACCTCCCTGAAGGAATGGCTGTTGGTGTCGTGTACGCAGGCTTTATGAGCGGCAATAGCTTCATCACTGCAGGCGGAGCCATGGCGCTGGCTCTTGGTATTGCCATTCAGAATTTCCCCGAAGGCGCTATTATTTCAATGCCACTTCGCGCTGCGGGAGCAAGCAAAAGAAGAGCTTTCTTAGATGGCGTACTTTCCGGTGCGGTGGAACCCATCGGCTCCATACTTACCATTGTTGCGGCAGGATTTTTCGTACCGGCCATGCCTTATTTACTTAGTTTTGCGGCAGGCGCCATGATGTATGTGGTGGTGGAAGAGCTGATTCCCGAAATGTCTGCAGGTGAGCACTCCAATATCGGAGTAGTGATGTTTGCACTTGGCTTCACCCTTATGATGGCACTTGATGTAGCGTTAGGTTAAATAAAAAGGAGCATTTGATGTACACTGTAGAACCGATTGGAAATGAAAAATACTCACTGGGGGAGGGTCCTTACTATGACCCCAGATTTAACCGTCTTTCCTGGGTGGATATCTTGGGTAAGCGCGTATTCTGTATGGAAAACGGTAAGACCGAGTCTTATGACATTAATCAGATGGTGGGTGCCGCTATCCCTTTAAGTTCCGGTCGCGGCTTTCTTCTTGCCCTTGAAGATGGGCTTTATACTCTGGATGCCGGAAAGATTTCTTTACGTGTCGATTTAAAGAAGGTCTATAAAGACTATTGGCGTTCCAATGATGCCAAGGCCGATGCCGTCGGTCGCGTGTGGGTTGGAGCAACTGCTGAGGGCGAAGGCCACGGAGTTGAAGGAAATCTCTATATTTATGATCCTCATAACGGAGATATCAGGATCCGCGTGGAAGGCACTAAGATTTCTAACGGAATGGCCTGGAACTCCGATAAGAAGAAGTTTTATTTTTCTGATTCAGCTGAGCACGGTGTTTTTGTATTTGACTATGATGAAGAATCCGGTGAAATCAAGAACAGAAAAATGCTTTTTCCTATAGAAAACGGTGTGCCGGACGGCATGACCATTGATTCTGAAGATAACCTGTGGGTTGCAGTGTGGGGCGGAAACCGCATTGAAAAAAGAAGCGGTAAGACCGGAGAATTGCTGGATACTATTAATGTTCCCGCAAAGCAGGTTTCTTCCTGCTGCTTCGGTGATGCCGACATGAAGACCCTCTATATCACATCTGCAGGTGTAGGGCAGAGCGGAGAGTTCGATGGATGCCTGTTTAAGTGCAGAGTCGATGTAACGGGCGTAGCCCCTGATTATGCGGCGGTGTAGGTTGACTTGATTTATGTAAACCATCAGGTCTGCCGGCACGTTTGAATTATGTAAACCACATTCCTAAGGAGCTTCATGAATAAGATTTACTATCACCTTCCGGGTTTATTTGAGTTTTACGAGTTTTATAAAGTGTTCCTGCCCTTATTCTATGACCACCGCGAGTTCTTTTACGATTGGTGCGACATAGGTTCTGTTTACGGCGCTCCCGGGGATGCTCTTTGGGGCGGCGGAAGAGTGGGCTTCGGTGATGCGGATCCGGAAAGCGTGAAAGCTCTTTTATATGAATATGGCATTTCTGCGCGACTTACTTTCAGTAATTCCCTTCTTGAAACGCAACATTTATCGGATAAAAAATGTAATTCTCTTTTAAAGCTTTTTGCAGGTGACGGTAAAGTCCGGAACGGGATCATCATCTGTTCAGACCTTCTTTTAGCTTATATACATGAGCACTTTCCCGAATATTATTTCGTATCCTCCACCACCAAGGTCATAACGGATTTTGATGAGTTTAAGCATGAACTTGCCCGGCCGGAATTTAAGTATGTGGTGCCGGATTTTAGATTAAATAAAGAATATGAAAAGCTTTTTGATCTTGATGGACCGGAAAAAGAAAAGGTCGAGTTCCTGATTAACGAGTGCTGTTCATATTCTTGCTATGATCGTAAGAATTGCTATGAAAATGTAAGTAAAAAGAGCCTGGGCATTGAATGTGAGGACCATGCCTGCGTGTCCCCTACTGCAGGGCGGGGATACCGCTTTTCCGATGCCATGAAGAATCCGGGATTTGTAAGCGTTGATGATATACAGAATATCTATGCTCCCGAGGGCTTTAAGCACTTTAAGATCGAGGGACGAAGCTTAGGTAGCGCTCTTATTCTTGAATTCCTTCTTTTCTACATGACCAAACCGGAATACTGGCTTAAGGTGCGGGAAGAGATTTATTTAGACAGCAGTCTTGATTTGTTTTGATGCATCTCTTTCTTTTAACTGTTATAATGGACTTGATTGGTACGTAGGATTATTCATGTGACCGATAGTAAATAAGACTTCGGTTTATTATGATCCTCGAGGAGATGGGATAAATGGAGAGTAATAACTGGTATAAAATAGATAACGTAGCCAAGGTGTTTCTTGCGACCATCGGTAAGCGCGACACCCGAGCTATGCGCGTAAGCTGCATTCTTAAAGAGGAGGTTGACCCTGAAATCCTCAGAGCTGCGGTTTTATCCGCCATCGAGGATCGCCCCCAGATGCAGGTTCGCATTCGTCGCGGTTTCTTTTGGCATTATATGGAGGATACCCTGGTCGAACCCACTGTCAAAGAGGAATCCGACCGTATCTGTCCCCTTCTTTACACGCCTTCCAAAACAATGCTTCACTACCAGGTGACTTATTTCGGAAAGCGCATAAATCTTGATATCTGCCACGTGCTCACCGACGGAACCGGCGCCGTGGAATTCTTAAATATAATCGTCCTTGACTATCTTAAAAAGAAATATCCCGGTGAATTGAGCGATGTGACCATTCATTCCGGCGCGTCCCACGGGGATCTTAATCAGGACAGTTTCAGGCAGTTCTTCGGGAATGCTAAGCTTTCTCCCCGGTCCCGTAGGGAGGCAGCCTTTCATCCCGGTAATATCAAGCTTCCCTACAATCAGCTTCAGTTTTTTGAGATCATGCTTCCCACCAAGGATGTATTAACTAAAGCAAAAGAGCTTAAAGTATCACTTACAAGCTATCTTGGCGCTCTCTGGATGCTTTCCATTCATGATGAGATGCCTCGTAGAAAAAGAAAGCTTCCCGTAACAATTTCTTTACCCGTTAATTTAAGAAATTATTATCCCTCCGAGACCATCCGTAACTTCTTTAACAGCGTCAATGTGACTCATGTATTTGATGCACCCATCACTCTTGAAGAGCTGGCGGTTGAATTTGATGCTTCTTTAAAGGAGCAGCTTACCACTGAGCAGGTCATGAAGAAGATGGATAACTTTGAAACCATGGAATACGTAGCTCCCGTAAGAGTGGTGCCACTTTTCATAAAGCAGTGGGTGGTAAGATATTTCAGCAAAAAATCAAGTAAGAAGGTTTCTCTTACTTTTTCCAATATGGGTATTCAGAATCCCCCGGAGGCAGTGGCTGAGAAAGTCGATAATTATACCGGTTTCTGCAGCACCAATACCATTTTTTCCACCATGTTCAGTTATAAGGATAAGTTAACGCTGGGTGTTTCTTATGCTTATATCGACACGGGGGTAGTGAAGAATTTTGTGCGCTATTTATCTAAGGCAGGAATAGACATCACAGTCAGCGCTACGGAGGTGATCAAATGAGAAATTGCCCCTATTGTAAAGTGAACATTGCGGGAGATCTGGTTAAATGTCCCCTGTGTCAGAGTAAGTTAATGGGGACTCCCGATGCCCCCTATTATCCCAAGTTTTCTCAGCAAAAGAAGCGTTCCATGTTCTATAAAGTTCAGCTTTTTCTTGCATGGACCGTGCTTATAATCGGTATCGGCCTTGATTTTACGGTCAATTTAAAGCTTCCCGGCTTCACAAGTCTCCACTGGAGCCTGCTTCTTGCCATGTGGCTTGTGGCCTTTGAATTCGGCATCATGCGGCAGTTTAAGCCGGGTACCGGTTCTGCGGGTAAAGTGACAAACCTCATGCTTATCACTCTTGCAGCCTGGTGCGTTACAGCTTATTTCTTCGGCTTTCTTGATGTAACCCTCGAACTGGTGATACCCATCGCTTTGACAGCTACCACAGTAGCCTGCTTTATCCTTGCTTTGATCGACAAGCATGGTAATGATATGGCCTATTTATTATCGGGACTTTTACTTGCAATAGTGCCGGGAATTATTCTTTTTATCGTAAAAGAAACTCTGCCCCTTGCCTGGTCCATCTGCCTCATGATAAGCGCAGTTCTATTTGCGGGAACCATAGTGTTCCGAGGAAAAGCAGTACTCGTAGAGCTTAAAAAGAGGTTTCATGTATAGAGAGGTTTATGCTTAAAGCAGAAAATATACAAAAAAAGCGAAAATCTGCAATTGTTAAGGATTCGTCCCCCACTTATAATTAACATGTTATATTAGGTGTTTTATTCTCTTTCGGGAATAGCACCTGATAATAAACATGTGCAGGTGGTATAGATGGATAGATTTTTAAGCTTTGTCAAGAAATTCGATACGATATTTAACAGAGTTATTATTTCTTTTGTTCTTCTTGTGCTCATGGTGGTAATCGCCGTGGACTCATTCTTGATCACAAGATTTTCCAACAACTACAATGAAAAGATTGAAAGTTTAAAGCTTAATCAGGTGGGCTATCTCGAGATCGAGCTGGACCGTATGTTTCAGGAAGCCAACAAGATCATCATTGAGATCGCCAATCTCGACAATAAGGATAAGAATGTTGAGAGGCTCATGGACAGGAGCCTTGAAAACAGCTACTATAATGCCTCCCTTGCCATGGATTATTTTAATCTTTTAGCTAATCAGAACGATAATTACGTAAGCGGCATAGAGTTTTATTCATTAAAAAACGACCTGTGGCTTTCGTCCGCATCCGGTATTACCTACACTAATTCGGACCATGTGCGAGTACTGGAACAGGAAAACATACTGAAGAGAAAAATAAGCTATAACGGGGATTATCGCTGGCTCAGCGCCCGAACGGTGAGAAGGAACAATATTGATGAGGAAGTCTATTCCATTACGGCTGGTTATCCTCTTTACACCGATGACCCTGCGAAATTTAAGGGTTATATAGTTATTAATTTCGATAAGGATTTCATAGACGGATTGCTTTCTGAGAATCTTTCGAATGAAGCGGATGCTATTGCGATCGTAGGAAACAATGGCGATATCCTTATATCCTGCGGCGATACGGAAGGTCTTACCGAGGCTCCCTTATATAAAGCCATATCTGAAGGTTCGGATTCCGGGTCCATCCATAATACGGGAAAATATATCCTCATAGGAAAAAGGATCAATAACGAAGACTGGACCATTGTGAATCTTGCTTCAAAGAAAGCCTTCTATGATGAAACCAAGGCTATTCAAAGGCAAAGTATCCTGATATCCGCAGTCGTGATCTTAATAGGATTTTTACTGTCCTACGGATTTGCAAGAAATATTTACAGACCCTTCTTTTTAATAGTGAATAAGCTTAATCCCGGGGCAAAGCTTAACAGAAAGGCCAGGGTCAACGAGTACAATTACATCGACAGAGCCATCGACGAGCTTAATAAAAAAGCGAACTTCAATGAAGAAATGCTTACTAAAAACATAAACAGCATCAAGCATGACTTCGTATCCCAGATCATATTCGGAAAGATCAAAGAAAGTCCGGAGGTTCTGGAGAAGATGGAGCTTATCGGTTACAGCGAAGAATACCGCGACAAGTGCCTTATGCTTATAGGTCTTCATCCCAAGGTAAAAGAAACCATTGATAAGACCGGGCTTGAGTTTGTCTACAGAGATATCATCCGTTTCTTTTATGAGTATGATAACAGCGAAGCTTACTGTATTCCTATAAACCTCTTAAACAGCAATATCTGTGTATTTATTGCAAGTAAAGACCTGTCCGGTGACGGTCTTGATACGATCAAAAAGAAACTTAAGGATTATCTCAGCATGAAATATATGCTGACACCGATAATCATACAGAGCGGTATTTTTACGGGCATCGAATCTGCACATGTTAAGTACAAGGTGCTTACTGAAATTGAGAAATACGTTTACTTTTTACCCCATACTTACTTTTTGGATGAAAATGATATCAGCTTAGGTAAAGAAAGTAAGATCTTTGATGAACCGGATTTTGAATCCTTTACGGAAAGCCTGATCGCAAGGAATCTCGAGAAGATCGAAGAGATATTAAAATCCTTTATAGAGATCCCGAATATCTTTGATTATTCAGTGGATGTACTTCACGGTGTGATCCTTAAATACATCTTCTTATATAACTTTTATTTAAGAGACATTTTGAAAGAGCAAAGCGGAACCGACAATATGGAGCTATACAGGGAGCTCGCACATTTATATGATGTTGAAGACTTTTATTACTGGTTCATAGCTCTTATAAAGAATACCTTTGAGATTCTTTCTTCCATGGAAAATAATCCTAAGAAAACCGTTATAACCATGGTGGAAAACGTGATATCCGAGTATTTAAGCGATGAGGGCCTTTCCCTTGAATTCATAGCCGAAAAAGTATATCTGAGTCCCAAATACATAAGCCGTATCTTTAAAGAAGAAACGGGCACTACGGTAACTCAGTTTACTAATGATATGCGACTTAATAAAGCCGCCCGTATGTTACTTGAATCCAACATATCCCTTGAGGAACTTGTTAAGGAAGTGGGCTACAGCTCAAGCAATTATTTTATTAAAAAGTTCAAAGAAAAGTATTATGTAACACCAACACAGTATCGAAGAAACTCCTTAAATCAGTAGATGTACTTTTGGTAAGTGGAAAAAGAAGAGAAAGGGAGAAAATTCACAATCCCCGTAATCCCTTTTTTCCAAGAAAGTAGATTATTTACGATTTAAAAATGGAGGGTTGTTATTTATAGTCGGACTTACCAGACAACCTACAAATTTTTAGAGGAGGACAAGAAATGTTTCAGAAAAAAATGAAAAAGTGTGTTGCTCTGATCCTTGGAACAATGATGGCATTTTCCACATTGGCAGGATGCGGAGGTAACGGGGGTGCTGCAACAGATAATAATGCGCCCGCAGCAACAGGTGAGGTAAGTGAGAGAACAGAACCTTTACAGGTTTCCATGTTTCTTCCCAGCCGTCTTCCCGACGCGCTCTATACCAAAGACACCTTAACCTTTAAGGTACTTGCTGAAAAGATGAATATGGATTTCGACATTGAAACAGTAGTAAATGCCGAAGCAAAGAACAAGTTCAGCGTGATCGTAGCCAGCGGTAAGACCAATGATGTAATGGCCGGAACTCTTGGAGACATCAACAAATTCGGTATGTCAGGAGCATTTTTACCTTTGGATGATCTTATCGATCAGTATGCTCCCAATTTAAAGCAGTACGTGGTAGACAATAAGGAAGTGCTTGCACAGACCGCAGCCAGCGACGGAAAGATATATGGTATTCCTATGCTTACTGCAGTAAGAACAGCCATGGGTTACTGTATTCGCCAGGACTGGCTTGATGACCTCGGTATGGAAGCGCCTGTGACCATCGATGACTGGTACAAAGTGCTTACAGCTTTTAAGAACACCGATCTAAACGGTAACGGAGCCGGCGATATCACACCGCTTCTTTTGGACCGTGCCTGGGAAAACTATTTCAACAACTTTGCCGATGCATGGGGTATCGAACTTAACGGTAACAATGATTACTGGATGGTAAAGGATGGCGAAGTTAAGTTCGCACCCATTCTTCCTGAGACAAAAGAATATCTTGAAACCATGGCTAAATGGTACAGAGAAGGACTTATCGATCAGGAATTCATCACGAGAGAAGATACCAATAACTATCACATCTTAAATAACAAGGCAGGTGCGACCTGTTACTGGACAGGTTACATTGCAGGCATGAATTCCAATTCTGAAGTACTTGCTCTTGATCCTGATACCAACTGGCAGGTTATTGCACCTCCCGTACTTACAGAGGGTCAGCCTCAGAAGACCTTCAGCCAGCAGGCTGCAGTAGGCGGCAGCGCTTGGGCTATTTCTTCCAAGGTGCCTGAAGATAAGGCAATTGAGATCATCAAAATGTTTGATTATGTATATAGCGACGAAGGCTCCATGTTATTTAACTTCGGTGTTGAAGGCGAAAGCTATCAGTATGTTGACGGTGTGCCCGAATATACCGATCTTGTGACCAAGTCCGAAGACGGTCTCGTAACATGGATCCGTTCCAACGGTATGCAGCCCCTCATCGGTATCAGACAGCTTCCTGAATATGAGGCAGCTTCATGTGCCAATGATGATGTAAGAAAGCAGCTCTTTGACTATGTAGAAAATGATTATTTCTATGATATCAATCCTACTCTTGTGCTTACTGAAGATGAGCAGGATAAATATGATACAGTCATGAGTGCTATTAAGATCTATGTTGATGAAGAATTATTAAAATTCATCATCGGCTCCAGACCTATTGATGATTTCGATGGATTTGTGGCAAGAATTCAGGAGATGGGCATTGATGAAGCCATAGCTCTTGAAAATCAGGCTTACGCAAGATACACCTCTTTATCGAAATAATTGTTTGGACCGGTTTTTACCCACTATGACAAGGATGAAAACCGGTCCTTTATTTTAAACATTTCAAGGGAGAGTGTGTATGAATAGGAAAAAAACTTTTGCTACAGAGCTTAAGAATAATAAGTATTTGTATCTTATGTTCTTGCCTGTATTTATTTGGTATGTTCTTTTTTGCTATGTTCCCATGGGTGGAATGGTAATAGCATTTCAGAAATTCGACATCGTAAAGGGTGTCTTTCACAGTAAATGGCTGGGACTTGAAAACTTCAGGGCTCTTTTTAAGGACCCTTACTTTTTCAGACTCTTTAAAAACACTTTATTTATTAATGTGTTCGGGCTGATCTTCGGTTTTCCCCTGCCAATCATCCTGGCAATCGCCTTTAATGAAATACGACTTAAAAGATTCAAAAAGATCACACAGACAATAAGCTATCTGCCGCATTTTATTTCATCGGTGGTAGTCATGAGTATGGTCATTCACTTCCTGTCCCCTGACGGAGGTCTTGTCAACGGTATAAGAGGCCTCTTCGGACTTGAAAGCATATACTTTCTTCAGATACCCAAGTACTTTAAGACCATCTTCATAAGCACCGGTATCTGGCAGGGCACCGGCTTCAGCGCCATTCTTTATATGGCAGCTTTGGCGGGAATTCCCAAGGAGCAGTATGAAGCTGCCACTGTGGACGGCGCGGGAAAGTTTAAGCAGATGTTTTATATTACCCTTCCTAATCTTGCCCCCACCATTGTGGTAATGCTGCTTATTAACCTTGGCTCCATATTGAATGTGGGTCACGAGAGGATCATTCTTTTGTATAATCCTGCTATTTATGAGACAGCGGATGTCTTCAATTCTTATGTCTATCGTGAAGGCATCATGGGCTTTAGATACAGCTATGCTCAGGCAGTTACATTGTTCCAGAATCTTGTTGGATTCTTCCTGGTTTTCGGCGCCAATAAGATAACCCGTAAACTGGATGGAACGACACTTTGGTAGGAGGTAAATGATGAAAAGAATGCGAAGTACCCTTGGGGAAAAAACATATGTAGCCATATGCTACCTGATCATATTGATAATGTGTGTGCTGACCCTGTATCCGTTTATCTATCTTGTGTCAGCATCCTTCAGTTCCGCAACAAGCGTAATGAAAAACGAAGTGTTTCTTTTTCCGAAACACTTTACATTGAGGGCGTATCAGGTGGTTTTTAAATATAAGGGCATCTGGGTTGCCTATTTAAATACTGTCTTTTATACGGTGGCGGGCACGATCCTAAGCCTTACACTGTCTATCTTTGCGGCATATCCCATGTCGAAAACCCGCTGGGCATTAAAGAAGCCTATGGGATTGTTTGTAACCTTCACCATGTGGTTCGGGGGTGGTATGATCCCTTTTTATCTCACCATGAAGAATCTCAATCTGTTGGATTCAAGGCTTGGAGTGCTTCTTTATCCTGCCATCAGCGCTTTTTATGTGATCATCTTCAGGACACATTTTGAGAGTCTTCCCCTTGCGTTGGAAGAATCTGCGAAGATCGAAGGCGCCAACGATTTTCAGATTCTGGTACGCATAATGCTCCCCCTTTCAAAGCCCATTCTTGCGGCAATAGCTTTGTATTATGCCATTGACAGGTGGAATTCATATTTCTGGGAAATGCTGTTACTTAATGATGATATGAAAGTACCGGTGCAGGTATTGTTACAGAGGATCATAATAAACAGTCAGCTTGGACAGGATATAGCCAAAGCGCTGTCACCGGGAGAGGCCACGATCCCTAATACCATTAAATACGCGGCCATAATGATCACAACCCTTCCAATCATTACCATATATCCCTTCTTACAGAAGTATTTTGTGAGCGGGGCATTGGTTGGAAGCGTGAAGGAATAATACTTAGAGGTTATAAAAATGATTAAATTTGGGACAGGCGGATGGAGAGCCATAATTGGCGATGACTTCATTCATACAAATATAAATGCATTAGCATATGCTTTTGGAAAATTTATCAAAGAAAATGCTGAAACTCCGGAAAAGAAATCACTGGTGATCGGTTATGACAGGCGATTTTTATCTAGAAAAGCCGCGATTTGGTGTGCCGAGGTGCTGGCAGGAAGCGGCATAAAGGTTCTTTTTATAGATGAAATAGCGCCCACGCCGCTGGTAATGAACACAGTGGGAAGATACGGCTTAAACTGCGGAATGATGATAACCGCGAGCCACAATCCCTGCGATTATAACGGCATCAAGATATTTACAAAGGGCGGTCAGGACGCATCCAAGGATGAAACCGACACACTTGAGAAGATCGCAAGCAGCGTCGATGAAGCTGAAATAAAAATAGTAAATTTTGAGGATGGCATAGATTGCGGAAACATTGAGCTTATCGATCCCTTTAATGACTACATTGATACGATTCTCGGAAGCCTTCAGGTGGAAGCCATTAAAAAGCGAAGATTAAAGGTGCTTCTCGATCCCATGCACGGAGTTTCAAAGACCTGCTTACAGACCGTGCTTGTGTCGGCGCGTTGCGATGTGGATGTGATAAATGACAGGGTGGATCCCCTGTTCGGAGGAAAGCTCCCCGCACCCTCCGGTAAGACACTACGAAAGCTGAGCGATATGGTGGCAGAGAGACACTATGATATCGGGATAGCTACGGACGGAGACGCCGATCGCCTTGGCATAATTGATGAAAAGGGACGATTTGTGCATCCCAATGAGATATTGATACTTCTCTATTATTATCTTCTTGAATATAAGAAAGAAAAAGGAGCTGTAGTACGTAATATTGCTACGACTCATATACTGGATCGCATTGCCCAAGACCATGGTGAAAAGTGCCTTGAAGTGCCTGTCGGTTTTAAAAATATCAGTGCAGGCATGGAATCCGTTAATGCGCTTATCGGTGGCGAAAGCAGTGGAGGACTTACCATAAGAGGTCATATAAAGGGGAAGGATGGCATATTTGCTGCCGGCCTCATCATCGAACTCATGAGTGTAACGGGTAAAAGCCTTTCACAGCTTCTTGATGAGATCTATGAGCGATACGGTCGTATGGTAATGGTAGAGAAAAACTATAATTTCTCTCCCAAGGCAAAAGAAAGACTCATGAACATTCTTTTTACGGAAAAAAGGATTCCGGATTATGCCTACAGCATCGCGAAAGTGAGCTATGAGGACGGCCTTAAGATATATTTTGAGAACGGTGGATGGATAATCGCAAGATTCTCAGGCACGGAACCGGTGCTTAGGATCTTTGCCGAAATGGAAACGGAAGATATCTGCCATGAGACCATAAGACAAATGGAGAATATGCTGCGATGAATGAGCGTCACCTTATATTGATAAAGGATTATATAAAAGAAATAAATGAAATAGAGAATACGGGAAAAAAAGGATTTTCTGCAAATGTCTTTCCCTTAAAAAACGGTAATATCCTGGTGATCCCGGGAGAGCAGGGAGAAGAAAGATATCCTTACGGAGAGGGCGGCTATAATTTCTGGGTATACGCATCGGGATATATGCATGCTAATGACGGGCTTTTTTCAACCTTTTTACGCCCTACACCGGGAGAAGATCCGAAGTGCGCTTTTTTTGCGGATGTGGAAGGCGAGGTAATATCGCTTCTTCATGTGCCGGTGCTATCCGGTGCTGACAACATAAAGCGATATACAGTCTTCGCGGAAAAAGAAGCTTTTTTTATCACTTTATTTAAAGGCATGATATTTGCGGTAGTAGTCAGTGTATCAGGGGATAATGATATGACCTTCGATATGTATGCCGTAAATAAAGGTAAAGATAAAGTAAATGTAAAGCTTTCATCCTATTTCAATCCATATTTAAGAAACAGTATCTACGAGTCTTCGGAGGATAAATGGTTTCGTCGGGCAATGGTTACTGACAATGCTTCGTCTTCTTTAAAGAGTTTTGTATTTATCATCAATGAAGATTTATCAAGGACTGAATCCGTCAGCAATTTCGGAGTCATAAACCGATGCTTTTGCCTCGGGGAAGGTTCTTTATATAAGGGGGAGAAGCTTACCACATCCATGTCTAAGTATAAGGGCGGCATAAATCACAGCCTAATGAATATACGTGACAGCCTTAACAGCTTTATGGAGCAGGAAGTATGCGCCTTCACGGAAACTGCAGTGGCAGCAGACCTTGTATCATATGAGATTGGCGGTGCTTCTTTTGTAAATCTCACAGAGCAGCTTAGGTACACTGTCGGTGAAAAAGAAGAGACGGCTTATGAGAAGCTCCTTAGCATGAAAGAGTGTCACAACGTATCTGAAGAGTCCTGCGACATTAGTATTGATTTTAAGAGTGATACGGAAGATCCGAAAGAAGGAAGCCTTGACGCTGATATAATGACTTCTTTTGCAGGACATCTGATAAAGCAGGTGGAATTCTGTTCCATGATCAAAGGCTATGTGCAGCTTTCGCCCAATTCTCTTATAGGTATAAGAGATGTGTTTCAGGCCCTTGAAGGCTATATATATATAAATCCCCGCGCCGCAAAAGAAAAAATGCTGGAAGCCCTTGGTTTCATAGGCCCGGACGGACGATGTCCGCGCCAGTATGCGATCCCCTCCCATGAAGGTATGGCTCCCAATATGGACTTACGAGAGTTTATAGATCAGGGATGCTGGGTAATAGACTGCATCATGTCATATATCAAGCTTACGGGAGACTATGGATTCTTACATAAAGAATGCGGGTATTATGAGATCGTTGATGAAGGAGCAAGGCTCACTCGAAAGTCAGAAAAAACTGACAGTGTCCTGATGCACATGATAAGGATAACTGACTATCTTATAGATAAGCAGGATCCTGATACAGGCTGTATCAGAGCTATGTACGGAGACTGGAATGATGCGCTTGACGGACTCGGCGTAAGTAAGGACCCCGGAGTTAAATTCGGTAATGGCATATCGGTTATGGCTTCACTGCAGGTATATAAGAACCTGCGTGATATGGTGAAGCTTCTTTATGATAGCGGTGAATATACCGAAAAGATCAAGCGCTATGAAAAAGCAGCGGATGACTTAAAAGAAGGACTTATTAAGAATGCCGTAATTAAGGATGAAAAGGGAAATGCACGTATTGTCCACGGCTGGGGGCAGGACAGAAGCTATTACGTAGGAAGCTTTTCAGATCCTGACGGATTAAGCCGTCACGGGCTTACATCCAATGCTTTCTGGGTTCTTAGCGGCATAGAAAAAGAAGCATCAATGAAAGATGTGATCCTTTCTTCTTATGATGCACTGGATTCCCAATATGGATTTAAGACCTTTGAACCCGCCTTTGGTCGAGATGTAAGAGGCGTTGGCAGAATATACAAGCTCCCTGCAGGAACCGCTGAAAATGGCGCATCTTATATACATGCCACTACTTTTGCCATAATGAGCCTGTTCATGCTGGGAGAGAGTGAAAAAGCATGGGAAGAGATAAGAAAGATACTACCATTCACCCATGCTAATCTTTCTTGCTCGCCTTACGTAATGCCCAATTCTTATGGTTTCAACCCCGACCTGAATATTGACGGTGAGTCCATGCAGGATTGGCAGACCGGCAGCAGCAATGTGATCTTTAAGACTCTGGTACGTTTCGTATTCGGCTTTATGCCCGATTTTGATTCTCTGACCATATGTCCCGGAGTATTTGCGCCTTTTGAAGTCATGACGGCTGATTTTATATATCGAGGCAAAAAAATACGTATCTGCATAAGAAAAGCGGAGGATGAGCGAAGATTCATCCTTAATGGAAAAGCCATTGATTCGGTCTTTGATAAGGCCATGAATCTGAGAAAGGCTGAGCTTAGTGTAAATATGCTTAAAGATGAAAACGTGCTGGAGGTAATCGGATAAAGAGAACTAAACTTTCCCTTCAAACCACTGAGGTTTTATGAGATAATCAGATGGACGATTTAATTTTATTCATAAAAGGTGGTTTAAGGGGAATGAAGCAGTTAAAGATTGTTATTATCACCGTTTTGATACTTGGAATACTTACTGCAGGCGGCTTCTTTGGCTTACGATATTATTCGGATTTAAAGCTTATGGAAGAAGCTGCGGCAGGTTCTTTTGACTGTAGCGCTTTGGAAAAGTCCATGGCCTTTGCGGTTACCGTCTCTGAACGGAAAGGCTTTCCGGATACTTTTAAGCTTAAATGTAAAGAAGCATCCGAGACGATCAAAGCGATCGAAGCAGAAAAAGAAAGAATCCGCCTTGAGGAAGAGGCTCGTCGCCTTGAAGAAGAGCGGCTTGCAGCCCTTGCTGCCGCCAATATCGACACCCGGTACGAAGATAAGAACCCTCCGGTGTTTCTATATTATCGCGGTACCCCGCAGATAAAGGTGGGAGGTTCTTTTGACATACATAAATATATTGGTTACGGCGACGACGTTGACAGGGATGTTGATCTGAAAGTCGAAGGTTCCGTTAACACAGGCGTTGAGGGTGTTTATTCTCTTAAGATCACCTTGACCGATGACGCAGGCCGCACCACCACCAAGAAAATGGATGTTTCCGTGGTTTCAGATACTTCATCAGGATCCTCAGGCGAATCTAAAAAAGAAAATTTCGGCGATTTCGTCGCGAATTTTAAGACTCCGGATACATACGTTGGCATAGATGTATCAAGATGGCAGGAAGATATTGATTTTACGCGTGTAAAAGCAGCCGGATGCGAATTTGCCTACATGCGCTTAGGCGGCTATGATAACGGCGAGCATTTTATAGACCGATGCTTTGAAGCCAACCGTAAGGGCGCCCGCGACAACGGTCTTATGATGGGCATTTACTGGTACGGTGAGGAAGGAAGCGCCGCTGAGGTTAAAGCGAGCGTTAAATATCTTATGGACGTGCTGGGCGGTGAAGCCTTAGACTTCCCCATTGCCTATGACTGGGAAGACTACAGAAATTTTGAGACCCACGGCATGAACCTTCACGATTTAAATGACAGATACGCAGACTTCGAACGGGAAGTCGAGAAGTATGGCTATAAAGCCTGCCTCTACGGCAGTAAGAACGCTCTTATAAATACCTGGACCCACGAGCGAAAGAATCCCGTGTGGCTTGCTCAGTACAACGTTGAACCCACCTACGAAGGCGCATACTTCATGTGGCAGCATTCCTCCGTGGGCCGTATCGACGGCATAAACGGCGACGTGGATCTGGACGTTTTCTATCCCGCAAAGATGGTGCTTAGGTAGGATTGAATTGCAAAATGGTGAAGAAATGACATTTTTTGCCTGAAAAAATAGTGAAGAAATGTCGATTTTTATGGAATAAAATATTGAAAAAATGTCATTTTTAGCCGAATAAAATATTGAAAAAATGTCATTTTTATAATAAAATCATGGTGAAGAATGGTAATTCATCATGATTTTTTCTTGTAAAGAGGCCTAAATATGTTTAAAAGAAAAGTATTTGAAGAACTTGCAAATTGGAAAGAAAATTACGCACCTAAGTATGCCGCTTTGCTTGAGGGTGCAAGGCGAGTTGGCAAATCTACTGTGGCCGAAGAATTTGCCAAGAAAAACTACAAATCCTATATAAAAGTTGATTTTGCCAACATTACGCAGGAACTTATGGATGTGTTCAAAGATATTGCGGATCACAAGGTGTTCTTTTTGAGATTGCAGACGGTGACAGGTGTAACTCTGTATCCAAGGGAATCAGTGATTATTTTTGATGAAATCCAGCGGCAACCGTTGGTACGTCAGGCAATTAAATACTTAGTTGCTGACGGAACATATGACTATATAGAAACAGGCTCACTTATTAGTATAAAGAAAAATGTAAAAGACATTGTTATTCCCTCTGAAGAACATAAAATTCCGGTGTATCCGATGGATTACGAAGAATTCATGTGGGCAATCGGAAACGACACATATCCCTTGCTTCGCGACTTATACAAGCTTGGAGCTGAAGTCGGCAATGGAACAAACCGAAAGCTTATGAGAGATTTCAGAATTTATATGGCTGTGGGTGGAATGCCCCAAGCTGTAGAAGCCTATGTTAATGGCAAAAACTTTTCTGAAATCGATCGGGTTAAAAGGGACATAATAGATCTTTATATTGATGATTTTAAAAAGATAGATAGTTCAGGGCTTATTGGAAAGATGTACGAGTCCATCCCAAGCCAGCTTGCCACGGGTAAAAAGAAATACATGTTATCAATGGCGACAGGGAAAAGAAAAAGCAAGAAAGATGAAGAAAGATTGGCTGACCTGCTGGATTCAAAGACAGTAATTGCATGCTATAACACATTTAATCCAAGCGTAACACTGGCTCAATCAAGGGATAATGATACATTTAAGTTATATCTGTCTGATATTGGTTTGTTTACGACCATGATCTTTAATGCATCACCCAAGACAGATGAAAACATATATAGCAAGCTGCTCAGCGACAAACTGTCGGCAGACTTAGGCTATCTTTATGAAAATGCTGTGGCACAGATGATTACGGCCACGGGTAGAACTGCTTATTATCATGCGTGGAAAAAAGAAAATAGCACCCACTATTACGAGGTTGATTTCTTGCTTCAGAATAAAACAAAATTGCTACCGATGGAAGTAAAGTCGTCTGCCACCAAAAGACATGATTCCATGGACGAATTCTGCAAAAAGTATTCTAAACATGTTTCAATGCCAATTCTCCTTTCACAAAAGGATGTAGCAAAGGACAAAAATCTTAGACTAAAGCCCATTTATATGCTTCCCTTCGTTATGGAGGAACTGTAAATACAGGAAAAAATTATTTTCAATGGCTTATTTGAAAAATATAACACATATTAGGAGAAGATAAACATGAGATTCTTAGGTAATTTGATTTGGATTATATTCGGCGGGCTTTTAAGTGCCATCGGCTGGTGGTGTACCGGATTGCTCTGGTGCATTACGGTAGTGGGAATACCTGTGGGAGTGCAGTGCTTTAAGCTTTCAAGTATCTCACTGTGTCCATTCGGAAAAGAAATCGTTAATGAAGGTGGCGTTGGATCTTTTCTTTTAAACGTAGTTTGGTTCTTTTTTGGGGGACTTGAAATGGCACTGGGAAACCTTATTATCGGAGCACTTCTTTGTATAACGATAGTAGGCATTCCCTTTGGAAAGCAGTTTTTTAAAATTGCAAAACTTTCATTGTGTCCCTTTGGCGCAGAAATTGTAAAAAAATAATTTTTCACCCAACCTTGTCAAGACGCCAGGTGCCACTGAAATTACTGTAATAGAGCCGGAACTTCCGCTCCATACCATATAGGGTCGCGGCGCACTCGAAGGTCGCGCCGATTTTATTGGAGTGTTGATCACGCATCAGCACACGCTCAACATTAACAGTCACACGTTCTCCATCGCTTCCCGTAAAGCGAAAGCGGATAGGCGTGATGCGCCCGTCAATATCGGTGCATGCGATCATCTGAACAGGAATATTGGTACAAAGAAAGGCTTCCATGTTAATACCTCACATAAATATAGTGAGTCCGCACTAAGCAGGCTCACTATTATATTATGCAAACGTATGTACTATAAGTTGGACTAAAGAATCGGCGTTTATAATGTGCAAGCGCAATCATTGCACTTTTGATTAGCGACGAAGTACAAATGCTAATTGCTGCAAAAAGCAGCGAGACTTAGAAAAATGGGGAATTTGCTGTAAGAAAAGCACGTTATATTTCAAACCGAGCAGCGAGAAACGTTATTTTACAAATCCCGCTGTTGGAAATCAACTTTGAACTTCATTTAAGGCAGCGGAAAACGAAAATTATAAAAATCCGCTGTAAAGAATTCAGGATAGTGGTCAAACTGGGCAGCGGAAAACACTATTCTACAAATCCCGCTGTAAAAATGATGGTTTTTATATTTTGTAAAAAGGGCATATCTTTCGATATGCCCTTAATTTATACTTCAAATGCACCTGCGGTTTGCATTGTAAGTATTGAATTTATTAAGTTTTTAACTTAAGTTACTGAAGTTTCCAAGGTCCCCATTGGCCCTGAGATTCGGGATTGTCACCCTGAGTCCACCAGGAAGCCTTGTAAACCTTACCGTTATAGCTAACCATGTCACCGCCTACATAGACCTGGGAAGCGTTCCATGCAGGATAGGAGCCTGTGCCGGAATCGGGATTAGTGCCTGTACCGGGGTCGGGGTTAGTACCTGTACCGGAATCGGGATTAGTACCCGTGCCGGGATCTGGATTAGTGCCCGTGCCGGGATCAGGGTTAGTACCCGTTCCGGTGTCGGGATTGGTACCCGTACCGGGATCATTTCCTACAAGCTTCCAAGGTCCCCATTGGCCCTGAGATTCGGGATTGTCGCCCTGAGTCCACCAGGAAGCCTTGTAAACCTTGCCGTTATAAGTAACCATGTCACCGCCTACATAGACCTGGGAAGCGTTCCATGCAGGATAGGAGCCCGTGCCGGGATCAGGGTTAGTGCCTGTACCGGGATCGGGATTAGTGCCTGTGCCGGGATCGGGGTTAGTGCCCGTGCCGGGATCGGGATTGGTACCCGTGCCGGAATCGGGATTGGTAATGGTTCCGTCATCTTCGACGATGGGAAGTCGGTCCATTGCGGCTGCCATAGCGCGGCCCCATGCATAGTTATTGGTAGCATCCCAGTTAATCGACCAGGTCATAACGCCCCTGAGAGTAGGATATTTTCTGGGAGCTGTGAATGTGCCGGAGGATGTGCCGTTTACAAGAGCATTAACTGCGGTTTCCACAACGGAAGGTTCCACATAACCGCTGCTTGCGGCACGTGATGTGGAAGGAACACCCAAAGCCACCTGATCGGGACGAAGTCCTGCTTCAATGATGAGTGTTGAAAGCGATGTTAAGAAATCCGATGTTCCGGGATTAACAACCACATCGTTGTAACCGTTCATACTTCCGGAGTTATAGAACTGAGGATAGCATACGGTTAAGATATCTTTTATCTGCAAAGCAAGTCTTAAATAGGAAGTGGTCAAATCGTTGCTTGCAAGTCTTCCGGCCTGAATGTAGAAGGTTTCAGGCGCCATGGTGATAATAAAGTCATCACCAAAATGGTCATGTACTGTTCTTAAGGCAGAGGCAATATAGTCAACGCCCGATACTGCTGAGCCTTCCAGATCAATGTCCACACCTTCGAATCCATATTCTTCGATGATATCAATCAAACCGTCTGCAAATCTGTTGGCAGCTTCAGCGCTGTTAATGGTGATACGTCCTTCGGCACCGCCTACGGAAATTATTACATGCTGTCCATTTTCTTTTAGCTGAGATATATCATTTATAAACTCAGCCTTGGTATATCCGCCGAGAGCCCGGCACAGGTCTGCATTCAGGTTAAAAGTAACTTCACCGGGAGTAGTGGTGTTATCTGTAAATGCGACACATATCATGTCGTAGTAAGAAGGCACATCACTTAACTTAAGATTGGTGGAGCCGTTGATGAAATTGTGCCAGTATCCTGTAACCATATGCTGAGGAAGAGCGCCGTTGGCAGAGTAGTTGTTGCCGGGATCGGGAGTTATAACGGGATCCGGCTCAGTGCCTGTACCGGGATCGGGTTCATCGCCTTCACCGGGATCGGGATCGGTGCCGGGGTCGGGCGTAACAACAGGGTCGTCGCCGACTACTTCACTTCCTGCACCATAAACTGCCTGTGCGCCAAACTCATCGAGACTTGTGAGAATTCTCTGAGTCATGGTAATTCCCTCAATATCCGATGCGGATGCATCGCCGTTAACTCTGAGGGTAAAGGTATGAGAAGTGCCTGGCTTCATGGACTTAGCGGCATAAACGCTTGAAAGATCCACAACAGTCACATCTCCCTTAGTGGTAACGGAACCGCACTCGGAACCGGCGCTTAATGTGCTGCCGCTCTTAGTGGTGATATAAAGCTTAGGATACATCACGGTTTTCTTGAATAACTCAGCATCTTTCAATGCAGTGTTACTTTCCGTGGTAACTTCTTTATTCTTAATGGTAAAAGAATAAGTTGAGCCGTTGGCGGTAACGGTAACTTCAGCCTTAGGAGCGCCTACTTTAATATCCTGTGCGGGAAGAGGAGCGCTTCCGTAAAGAGATTCCTTCATGGTTCTTGTAATGCTGTTGGCACTGTCAAGAGAAGCCATCCAGGAGATAAGTCCGCCGAGACCGTTTTCTTTTACATACTGACCCTTGGCTGCTACCGAACGCTCATTGTCGCAGGTAAAGAAATAGCCTGTGGAAGGACTGTAATAATATGCAGCCTGAGCTGTTTCGTCATAGTATTCCTGCAGCTGATATTTAGCCTTTAAGTTTTCGATGTCGCCGTAGGCAAAAGTGCCGCTCATGACACCGTCATCGGCACGAACGGAGTTGGGCTGTGCCGTAGCATAGAGTCCGGGATTATTTGCATCCCGTCCGTCTGCCTGAACCCCTGCCCAGCCTCTTGTATAAGGCGCAACACCGATTACGATCTTGCTGTAATCAATGGAATTTCCATAGGTGTTCTTTAAATACTGAACACATGCATCCACTGAGAACTGACCGTCCTTCTGATTTACAGGGTCATAATTAGGATTCGTGTAAAGAGCCGTCTGGTGACCGGTGTAGCCGTTCCATGCGCCGTTAAGGTCATAGGTCATCATGTTGGCAAAATCCACGATCCTGAGCACTTTGTCGTATTCGATCTTAGCCATCATGGCAGGTGAAGCCGACATGGCTACTGAAAGCTCGTAGTGCTTATTGTTGGTGGTTCCGAGAGTATCAAGTTCATTACGTATTTCCTGCAAAAGAAGCGTAAAGTTAGCAGTGTCCGCTGCTGAACCGGGGCAACCTTCGTCGATGGTAACGCCGTTGCCTGCCGGGTCGCTTGCGCGTACCGCTGTAGGGTACTCCCAATCTATGTCTACAAAATCAAATCCGAGATAATCCACAAATTTTACAACATTCTTCGCGAAATTTGCGCGCTTCGAAGGGGAAGCGGCAACTGCCGAGAAGTCACCGGAACGAGTCCAGCCGCCGACAGAGATACCTATCTTCATGTTAGGGTACTTGGTACGAAGAATATTCATTGCACCAAGAACACCTGCATAGGGTTCTCCGTAGGTAAGACCTGTCTGTTCAGGCAAGATTGTAAGAAAATCTGCATGCTCGTCACAAAGAACCAAATCCCCATTTGAGTCCATGTCGAGGAATGCAAAATTAAGGTGAGTAATCTGGCTTCCGTCAATCTTGCTGGGATAGAAGTATTTCTGTCCGGAATAAATTGACCATTCGCCATAATACATCACGTTACGATACCGGGGTGTGCTTTCTGCAGCCCAGGCCTTCTCCACCCCTATTGGAGAAGCGACACTGCCGAAAACCGAAGCAATCGTCAATGCCATAGCGACTAAAAAACTGAATCGCTTTCCTTTCATAATTATATAGCCCTCCTAACTGGTAAAACACGCGTCAACCTGCCTTCCCCACAGATTGACAAGTTACACCAAAAGTATATGTTACGACCTTAAATGTTCCCATGAAAAAGATTGCGATATTTTGCATTATATTGTTTAATTGTCTAATAATAACGTTTTCATAAACGATAGTTTCTGTGACTTTATCACACGATATGAATTTTTTATGAACTCCTGCAAATTCGGTTGCGTCAAATTGAATTTGCATATATAATGAACATGCTGTCAGCGGATGGTGGCAGTAAACACAGAGGAGGCGGGTTTCTTTCGCGCGAAATTCGCATAAATGAAAGTGAGGATTATAAATGTTTGATTTAAAAGGACAGGTTGCAGTAATCACAGGCGCAAGCTCAGGTCTTGGCCGTCAGATGGCAAAGGGCTTTGCAGCACAGGGCGCAGATCTTGCAATCTTAGCAAGAAGAGTTGAAAGACTTGAAGAGTTAAAGAACGAATTGGAACAGATGGGCGTTAAGGTCCTTCCCGTAGGATGTGATGTTACATCTACAGAATCCATTAATGCAGCAGCAGAAGCTGTTGAAAAAGAATTTGGCAAGGCTGATATCCTTGTTAACTGCGCAGGTTCATCCAAGGATGCCGGCGTACTCGAAATGAAGGATGATGAATGGGATTTCACTATTGAAACAGACCTTACATCCGTATTCAAGGTAACAAGAGCATTTGGTAACATCATGAAAAAGAATAACTACGGACGTGTTATCAACATCGCTTCCATGTACGGCCTTGTAGGTAACGATGAGATTCCTACCATCGCTTATCATTCATCAAAGGGTGGTGTTATCAACTTCACAAGAGCAGCAGCTGCTGAACTTGCAAAATACAACATCACAGTTAACTGTATCTGCCCCGGTTACTTCTATACAGAACTTACAACCGCTGTACTTGATACAGACCACTTCCAGGACTTTGCAAAGAGCCATGTTCCCATGCAGAGATACGGAAAAGAAGGCGAACTTAATGCCGGAGCACTTTTCCTTGCATCTAAAGAAGCAAGCTATGTAACAGGCGTAATGCTTCCTATCGATGGCGGTTATACTTGCGTATAATAGCATAATTTGTTATTAAACTTTTAATAATTTGAACAAAGCCTTCTGTGATAGAATAATCACAGAAGGTTTTTTGTTGTGCACATTTGGAGGTGCAATAGCATGAAAACAAGAAAAGAAGCCTTGGATTATGGTCTGACCTTTGAAGACTCATATTTTGATATTCCATTCAGTGATCAGAATTGGCAGCTTGTAAGATACAAGCTTAATAAAAAAGCATTCTTGTGGACTTATGAGAAGGATGGATTTATTAATCTGAATGTGAAGGTTGATCCCATAAAGGCAGGTTTCTGGAGAAAAGCATATAAGTCCGTTATCCCGGGATATCATCAGAATAAGGATAACTGGAACACCATCATTCTTGATGGCACGGTGCCTGACTCAGATATCAAGATAATGATCGCAGAAAGCTATGAGCTTGTGTCGGACAGTCCCAGGAAGAGAATCTATGAGGCGGTAAAAACAATTCCGTATGGAAAGGTTGCAACCTATGGCGACGTAGCCATGATGGCAGGAAACCCGAAGATGTCACGTGCTGTGGGTAATGCGCTTCACAATAATCCCCATCCCGGCGAAATCCCATGTCACCGCGTAGTAAACTCCTTGGGCGAGCTCGCAGGAGCCTTCGCCTTTGGCGGAAAAGAGGTTCAAGCCAACCTATTAAGAAGCGAAGGCGTGGAAGTTAACAGCGGAAAAGTGGATTTAAGCAAATTCCGCTGCACTATTTAACCCGAATTTCAAGCACCCAACAGCGGAAATTTAAAAAAACAAGATTCCGCTGCCCGAGAACCTCGAAAGAAGCCAGAATATACAGCGAAAACCAAGAAAAGGAGAAAATCGATGAAAACATTAAAGGAAGCCCTGCTTGAGCGTCACTCGGTGCGCCAGTATCAGGACAAGAAGATTGAAAGCGAGAAGTGCGAGCTATTAAGACAGAAGGTTGAAGAATTAAATAAAGAAGGAAACCTCCATATGCAGTTTGCGGAGGATGCCGGCGATACCTTCAACCGACTCTTAAATAAATTCATGGGCCTTGGCTCAGCTCCGGGCGTAATAGCTTGCATCGGAGAAGACAGCGACGACCTTGAAGAAAGAGTAGGATACTACGGACAGAAGCTTGTGCTTTATGCGCAGCAGCTGGGCCTTAATACATGCTGGGCGGGAACATATCAGCCTAAAAATGTCCCGGCTGAAATCGGCAAGGGCGAAAAGCTTGTGCTGGTAATTGCCATAGGTTACGGAGTGAACGGCGGAAGAGAAAGAAAGAGTAAGACCTTCGAAGATGTTGTGGTAACCAAAAGAACCGATTACCCCGATTGGTTCAAAGAAGGTGTGAAATGCGCATTGCTCGCACCCACAGCCATGAACCAGCAGAAGTTTGAGATCAGATTAAATGATGATGACACGGTAGAATTCATCGATAAAGGCGGAATTCATTCAAAGACCGATCTCGGAATCGTAAAGCTGAACTTCGAGATCGGCGCTGAAAAATAGGTTAACATAATAACGCCCATATGCCAAACTCACAAAATATTTATAAACCTATTGACATGATAGGTAATTAACGCTATTATACTTTCAACTCGACTACAGAAGATAGTCCGAACAGAGAATCTTGTGATAAGATTAGTACAATGATCAGTCACAGGAAAAGAAAATGAGGAGGCCAACATGTCTAAGATTTATAAGGGAACACTTGATTTGATCGGTAACACACCGCTTTTAGAGGTTGTTAACATTGAGAAGGAGCTTAACTTAAAGGCACAGTTGCTTGTTAAGCTTGAGTATTTGAATCCTGCAGGAAGCGTTAAGGATCGCGCAGCAAAGTACATGATAAAAGATGCCGAAGAAAAGGGCATATTAAGAGAGGGTTCAGTGATCATTGAGCCTACATCCGGAAATACCGGTATCGGTCTTGCTTCCATAGCTGCATCAAAGGGATATAGGGCAATATTCACAATGCCTGAGACCATGAGTGTTGAAAGAAGAAATATTTTGAGAGCATATGGCGCTGAGATCGTGCTTACCGAAGGCGCTAAGGGTATGAAGGGTGCCATTGCCAAGGCGGAAGAGCTTGCAAAAGAGATTCCCGGAAGCTTCATCCCCGGACAGTTTGATAATCCTGCCAATGCACAGGCTCACAGGGAGACAACAGGTCCCGAAATCTACAACGACACAGACGGAAATGTTGATATCTTCGTTGCAGGTGTAGGTACGGGCGGAACAATAACCGGGATCGGTGAGTACTTAAAAAGTAAGAAAGAAAGTGTTAAAATAGTAGCTGTAGAGCCCAAGGATTCACCTGTTCTTTCAGAAGGTCATTCAGGCCCCCACAAGATTCAGGGTATCGGCGCAGGTTTCGTGCCTTCCATTCTTAACACTGAAGTATATGATGAAGTATTTCAGGCAGAAAGTGATGATGCATTCAAGGCATCCAAGCTTTTAGCCAAAAAAGAAGGTATCCTCGTGGGAATTTCTTCCGGTGCGGCTTTACATGCGGCAATCGAATATAGTAAGATGCCTGAAAATGAAGGAAAGGTAATAGTGGCGCTTTTACCCGACAGCGGTGACAGATATTATTCCACTCCTTTATTTACAGAGTAGTAGGGGAGGTCCTCATGGAGCAGAATGAACAGTTTGAGCTTTTGTTAAAAGAAAGTAAGAAGCGTAATTTTTATTTACGCATAGTAGTCGGCTGTATGCTGGCAATGGTCATTATTTTTCTTGCATCGGCATGTATAGTGGTGCCCAGAGCGGTTGAGTCATTTAATACTCTTAATGAATCCGCTGCGACTTTTGATGCCGCAGTTACCGAAATGCATGAGCTTACGGTTCAGCTTAAGGATACAAACCTGCTTCTTCAGGACTTTGTAAATGAAAATGCAAATACTTTGACCGAGATCATCACTAAGATTAATAAAGTGGATTTCGATGCTTTAAACGAAGCCATCGATGGCCTTAGAGATACGGTCGAACCCTTTGCTAACTTCATGAATTTCTTTAAAAAATAATATTTCATTAAAGATCTTACGGGACATGGCAGTGAAAGCTGCTGTGTCCTTTTTATATTTCCGACTGATTAAGACTAACTTCCCGAAAGATACAAAGGCGTCCTTTTACATGCCAAAATACGTCAAAAATTACAAAAGTTAAAAAGTAGACAATCCGTAATAAACATGGTATTATAAGTCTTGATGACTTTAACGGGTAAAAGCGTTAAAGCAAAAAAGTATTATGGATGGTAGAGTGAAAAATGCCTGTTACAGATTTTTTGATTCGCAACGCAAAACTATATGGAAATGAAGTGGCTTTGATCGAGTTAAACCCTGAAGAAAAGGACACTCGCAGAACCACATGGAAGGAATCGGAACTCATCGAGCCCACCCGTTCCGAAGTATACAGACGAGAAATCACCTGGGAAGTTTTCAATGAAAAAGCCAACAGATTTGCCAATATGCTCATGAGCCGCGGCATTAAAAAAGGAGACAAGGTAGCAATCATCATGTACAACTGCCTTGAGTGGCTTCCCATTTATTTTGGTATTTTAAAGACCGGTGCCATAGCGGTACCCTTCAATTTCCGTTATGATGCCGACGAGATCCTTTACTGCGTAGAGCTTGCGGAAGTTGATGTTATTCTTTTCGGACCCGAGTTTATCGGCCGTATCGAAACACACGCAGAGAAGCTTATGAACGGTCGCCTTCTTATTTATGTAGGTGACAATTGCCCCAATTTTGCGGAAAGCTATCGTGAACTTGTAGCTGACTGTTCATCAAAAGAACCTGATGTAAAGATCACGGAAGAAGATTTCGGCGCTATTTATTTTTCTTCGGGAACAACAGGTTTCCCCAAGGCAATCTTACATAAACATCAGTCCCTGACTCAGGCGGCTGAAATGGAGCAGAAGCACCACGGACAGGGTCGCGATGACATATTCTTATGCATCCCTCCCCTTTATCACACAGGCGCCAAGTTCCACTGGATGGGAAGCCTGGTGGCAGGTTCCAAGGCCGTGCTTCTTAAGGGAGCAAAGCCCGCGACCATTCTTTCTGCCGTATCAGACGAAAGATGTACTATTGTATGGCTTCTTGTGCCCTGGGCTCAGGATATTCTGGATGCATTTGACAGAGGCGATCTGAATCCCGCTGATTATCATCTTTCCCAGTGGAGACTCATGCACATCGGCGCACAGCCCGTGCCCCCTTCACTGATCAAGCGCTGGAAAGAATATTTCCCGGATCATCAGTACGATACCAACTACGGTCTTTCCGAATCCACCGGTCCCGGATGCGTGCATCTCGGCGTTGAAAACATCCACAAGGTAGGGGCCATCGGCATTCCCGGTTATCGCTGGCAGTGCAAGATCGTTGACGAGAACGGCGTCGAGGTTAAGAAGGGCGATGTCGGAGAGCTTATTGTTAAGGGTCCCGGCGTCATGACATGTTATTACAACAACGAAGAAGCCACTCGCGAGTGCCTGAAAGACGGCTGGCTCTACACCGGCGACATGGCAATGCTTGATGAGGATGATTTTATCTTCCTTGTTGACCGTAAGAAGGATGTCATCGTAAGCGGCGGTGAAAATATCTACCCCGTTCAGATCGAAGATTTCCTTCGTAAGAACGATAAGATCAAGGACGTTGCCGTTATCGGTCTTCCTGATCGTCGTCTCGGTGAGATCACCGCAGCCATTATCGAGGTAAAAGAAGGCATGTCTCTTACAAAAGAAGAGGTTGAGACCTTCTCCCTTGACCTTCCCCGCTATAAGCGACCCAAGGAGATCATCTTTGATGAAATCCCCAGAAATGCTACGGGTAAGATCGAAAAGCCTGTATTACGTAAGCGTTACGGCGCTGACAATTTAGTTGCAAAAGAAAATCAGGCATAATTATTTTGGAGTTTTTAGCAATATGAAGGAATTAATGTTAGGAAATAAGGCAGTTGCCAGAGGCATGTACGAAGCCGGAGTAAAGGTTATTTCAAGTTATCCCGGAACTCCCAGTACCGAAATTACCGAAGAGGCTGCCAAATATGATGAAATATACTGCGAGTGGGCGCCTAATGAAAAGGTTGCCATAGAAGTAGCCCACGGCGCAACCGTAGGCGGTGTGAGAGCTGCCTGCGCCATGAAACATGTAGGATTAAATGTTGCTGCGGATCCCTTATTTACCATTTCTTATCAGGGATTGAACGCAGGTCTTGTAGTGGTGGTGGCAGATGACCCCGGAATGCATTCTTCTCAGAATGAACAGGATTCACGTCACTATGCAAAGGCAAGCAAGGTTCCAATGCTCGAACCCTCTGATTCGGAAGAAGCAAGGATCTTTACAAAAAAAGCCTTTGAAATGTCTGAAAAGTTTAATACTCCCGTATTTATAAAGATGTGTACGAGAGTTGCTCATTCACAGAGCATTGTGGAAACCGCTGACAGAGTGGAAGTACAAAAGGTCCCTTATGTAAAGGACCCCACCAAGGTCATGATGACCAAGAATTCAAGAGATGCCCACGTGAGAGTTGAGGATCGCACAAAGGCATTGGTTTCTTTTGCAGAGACCGATGAGATCAACAGACTTGAAATGCGCGATACCAAGATCGGTATTATCACATCTTCAACATCTTATCAGTATGCTCGAGAGGTATTCGGTGAGGATGTATCAATACTTAAGCTCGGCATGGTATGGCCCATGCCCGTTGAAAAGATCAGGGATTTCGCATCCAAAGTAGATAAACTCATAGTTCTTGAAGAACTCGATCCATTTATAGAAGAGCATGTGAGGATGCTCGGAATTGACTGTACAGGCAAGGATAAGCTTCCTGTATGCGGTGAGTTTTCACAGAATCTTATACGTGAATGCTTCGGCCTTGATGCAGGTAAGGGAGTGAAGCTTTCGGACGAAATTCCCATGAGACCTCCCGTTATGTGTGCGGGCTGCCCTCACAGAGGAATTTTCTACGTGCTTAAGAAACATAAGTTAAATGTATATGGTGATATCGGCTGCTACACTTTAGGCGCCGTAGCTCCACTTAATGCAATGGACTTAAATGTCTGCATGGGAGCTTCCTGTTCCGGACTTCACGGCTTTAACAAAGCCATGGGAGAAGAAGGTGAGAAAAGAAGCGTAGGTGTCATCGGAGATTCTACTTTTGTTCACTCCGGTATGACAGGTATCACTGATATTTCTTATAACATGACCAATTCTACGGTGATCATTCTCGATAATTCCATTACCGGTATGACGGGACATCAGCAGAATCCCACCACCGGTAAGAATTTACGGGGAGAACCTGCCGGTAAGATAGATTTAGAGGCTCTTTGCAGAGCTTTAGGTTTCAACAGAGTGGTAGTGGTGGATCCCTATGATCTTAACGAAACCGAAAGGGTGATCATGGAAGAACTGGAGGCACCGGAACCTTCCATAATAATCAGCAGGCGCCCTTGCGTAATGATCAAGGGTACTGTTCCCAATCCTCCCATTAAGGTCAACACGGATAAGTGTGTAGGCTGTAAGGCTTGTATGAGCATCGGCTGCCCCGCTATTTCCGTACGTGACAAGAAGGCAGTTATAGATACGACTCTCTGTATCGGCTGCAAGGTATGTACTAAGTTATGTAAGATGGGAGCTTTGGATAATGGAAACTAAAAATATAATGATTGTTGGTGTTGGGGGACAGGGTACACTCCTTGCAAGCAAGTTGCTTGGATATGTGCTCCTTAAAAAGGGTTATGACGTTAAAGTGTCGGAAGTTCACGGCATGAGCCAGAGAGGTGGCTCGGTTGTTACATATGTCCGCTACGGCGAGCATGTTTATTCCCCGGTTATTGATAAAGGGGAAGCCGATGTGATCATTTCTTTTGAACTTTTAGAAGCGGCAAGATGGCTTGAATATTTAAAGCCAAACGGCCGGATCATAGTAAACACTCAGCGCATAGATCCAATGCCCGTAATAACAGGGCAGGCAGAATACCCCGATAATCTTGTAGCTAAATTACGAGAAGCGGGAGCAAAAGTTGATGAGGAAGATTTCCTTGCAGTGGCTGAAAATGCCGGTTCAAAGAAAACCGTTAACATTGCTATCCTTGGCCGATTCTCTGAGTACTTACCTGAAATAAGCGATGAACTTTGGACTGAAGCCCTGGAAACCCAGGTGCCGGCAAAATTTCTTGAACTTAACAAGAAGGCCTTTCTGCTCGGAAAAGAAAGCAGATGATAATTGATTTTCACACACATTCTTTTCCCGAAAGTATTTCAAAAAGAGTGATGTCAACCCTTTCGGGAAGTGTAAATTTGAATCCTTTTACGGACGGTACATATTTGGGACTGCGTCGATCCATGGTACTTGCGGGAGTGGACGTATCGGTTGTGTTGCCCATAGCTACCACCAAGGAACAGACAAAAACCATAAATAAAGTTGCCCTTGAAAAGAACAGAGATTTTTCGGAGACCGGAATCCTTTCTTTTGGCTCGGTGCATCCTGATAATAAAGATTACAGAACCATCCTAAAAGATTTAAAGGAGCAGGGAGTTAAGGGTATCAAGGTACATCCCGTATTTCAGAATGTTCCCATCGATGATACCCGTTTCATGGATCTTATTTATGAAGCATCGGCTCAAGGCTTTGTGATCGTGACCCATGCGGGAAATGATATAAGCTATCCGGGCCGTGATGAAGCATCCATCCACAGGATCGACAGAATGCTTACGGAAGTTAAGCCTGACAAGATGGTCCTTGCGCATATGGGTGGTTTCGGCGAATGGGCGGAAGTTGCGGATATCTTAAATAAGCACCGCGTTTACATCGACACTTCTTTTTCGCTGCTTAAGCCTGACTACAGTGATGAAAAGCATGTCTGGAAGGAAGAGAAAGTGCGCATTTCACGTGATATTGCGATCGATATAATCCGTGCGGTGGGCACCAATCGTATTTTATTCGGTTCCGACAGTCCCTGGTTATCACAGCGCGATTCCATCAAAGTCTTATCCGACTATTTCCGCGGTGACGGCTTAAGTAAGGTCCTTGGCATTAATGCAAAGATGTTACTTGGCATTTAGTGTTATATCTTAATTACAGTCTGCGATTTAAAAAGAACACTTCTTAAGTGTTCTTTTTTCAATGGACTATATGTTATAATCAAAAATGCTGATTTATATAAAGAATATCACTATTCATCAGGAGTTACATGAAATTCGGTGTTAAACAATACAGGAAGCCGATGCTTGCGCTGGCGATCCCAATCATCATTCAAAATTTAATAGATTCGACCATAAGTTCCACCGACGTAATAATGCTTAATTTCGTAGGGCAGGATGCGATTTCCGCAGTTTCCCTTGCAGCTAATTTCAGCAGCATTATCTTCATGGTCTACTACGGCCTGGGTACCGGTATCACCATGCTCGGAGCCCAGTATTACGGTAAGGGCGACATCAAGGCTATCAGAGTGGTTCACGGTATTGCCCTAAGATTATCGCTTATTGTTTCCGCTTTATTTGCGGCGGGCGCCTTCTTTATACCACGTCATATGATGTACATTTTTACGAAGGACGAGAATCTTATAGCTCTCGGCGCTTCGTATTTAAGATATATGGGCATTGCTTATATATGCTGGGGTGTCATTGAAATATTCTTATCAAGCATGCGTTGTGTGGGCAGGGTTAAGACCTCAATGTTTCTTAATCTCATGGCCTTCGGTATCAACATTGTCTTAAATGCAACCTTTATTTTCGGCCTTTTCGGTGCTCCAAAGCTTGGAGTTGCGGGAGTTGCTCTCGGCACGGCTCTTTCAAGAGTGGCAGAGCTTATAGGTTGTATCATTGTTTCTTTATACAGTAAAGACATTCACATCGATTTAAAGATGATGTTTGTTAAGAATAAAGTTCTTTTTTCGGACTTTAGGAAAATGGCTATGCCGGCTCTCATCAATGATATTATCTGGGGCCTTGCTTTTTCAATGTATTCGGTAATTCTCGGGCACTTAGGATCCGATGCTGTTGCGGCCAATTCTCTCGTGTCCGTTGTGCGTAATTTCGGATCCATCATGTGCTTTGCCATGGCAAGCGGCGGCACCATCTATTTAGGTCAGGTCATGGGTGAAGGTCGTATAGATGAAGCTGCGGATGTGGCAAAAGAACTCATGTTTTTAACCATAGCATCAGCTGCCATCGGTTCAGTGATAATTGCGGCGGCATCCCCATTTGTCATGATGTTTGCAGATCTTACGGATACTGCCATGGGATATCTAAAATACATGCTCATGATAAATGTGTATTATATCTTCGGAGGAGCTGTAAATACCACCCTTATAGCCGGCGTCTTCAGAGCGGGAGGCGACAGCAAATACGGCATGAAGGTGGATGTTATCGATATGTGGTGTTACGCTGTGCCCTTAGGTTTCTTGTCGGCATTTGTACTTAAGCTCCCCGTAATGTGGGTTTATTTCCTTCTTTGCACCGATGAATTCGTAAAATGGCCCTGGGTACTACGGCACTACAGGTCAGGTAAATGGATAAAGAATATTACCAGGGAAGACTGGGATAAATAGAAGTGAGGTTTTAATATGTTAAGCTTTGAGAATGACTACAGCGCGGGAGCGCATCCTGAGGTTTTAAAGCACCTTCAGGAAACCAATATGGAGATTTTATCGGGTTACGGTACAGATACCTATACGGACTCTGCAAAAGAAAAGATAAAGAAATTCTTTAACTGCCCCGAAGGTGACGTTTACTTTATAACCGGCGGAACTCAGACAAACCAGCTCATCATAAGCACCATGCTTGAAAATTATGAAGGAGTTGTGGCTGCTACCACAGGTCATGTGAGTGGCCATGAAGCAGGCGCGATTGAATATACAGGACACAAGGTTCTTACCGTTCCCGGCCACGCAGGCAAGATGGATGCGGGAGAGTTAAAGGTATTCTTACAGGATTTTTATGCTGACGGAAATCATGAACACATGGTATTTCCCGGTATGGTTTACATTTCCTTCCCTACTGAATACGGTACAATCTATTCTAAAAAAGAACTCGAAGATATTTACGCAGTATGCCGTGAATTTGATATGCCCTTATTTATTGACGGAGCCCGTCTTGGTTACGGCTTAGTAAGCTCAGCCTGCGACATAAAGCCCGAGGATCTTCCGAAACTCTGTGATGTATTTTATGCAGGTGGCACCAAGGTTGGCGCGCTTTGCGGTGAAGCCGTTGTATTTACTCATAATAATGCTCCCGGTCATTTTGTGACACAGATAAAGCAGCACGGAGCTCTTCTTGCCAAGGGACGACTTAATTCCGTTCAGTTTGATGCGCTTTTCACTGATAACTTATATTTAAAGATAAGCCAAAATGCCATCGATCTTGCTGAAGAACTTAAGAAAATCTTTGCGGAAAGAGGATATAAGTTCTTTCTTGATTCTCCCACAAACCAGCAGTTTTTTATTATGGAGAATTCAAAGCTCGAAGAATTAAAAGATAAAGTTAAGTACGGTTTCTGGGAAAAATATGATGAAACCCATACGGTTGTGCGCTTTGCAACTGCCTGGTATACCAAAAAAGAAGACCTGGAAGAGCTTAAGAAATATATTTAGTCTTTTAGAAATTATAAAAAGTAAACATGGTGAAAGCCCCCGAAGGAAGATTTCAACGGGGGCTTTCGAGGTTGAAAATGAATTTAAGCGGTCAGCATTTTTATTATCGGATCGAGACTTAATTCCTCAGTTCCCTTCAGTATTAAGTCAGCCTTTTTCATTTTTTCAGTACTGCCTACTCCGATAGACACCATGCCTGCAGCATTTATTGCATCTATTCCGGCTTCGGAATCTTCGATACCGCAGCATTCGGCGGGATCTTCGTTAAGATTCTCGGCACAGTTAAGAAAGATATCGGGATAGGGTTTGCTTCTTTTTATGGAAGAAGCATCTGCCATGTAGTCAAAGTAGTGACCGATCTCAAGTCGCTTTATTATTTCAGGCGCGTTCTTGCTGGCCGATGCAAGGGCTACTTTGATATTTCTTTTCTTACAATCCTTAAGCAGTTCTTCAATGCCGGGCAGGAGATCTTTTTTGGTGATGGCTTTGATCATTTCCTTGTAGATTTCATTCTTTTCCGTTGCGAGTTCTTCTTTCATGCTTTCGGGATATGCATCTCGGCCTTTGGCATTATCCAATATCAGGTTAAGAGATTCCATTCTCGATACGCCCTTGAGCTTTTCGTTGTAGGATTTGTCAAATGGTATATTCATGCGGTCGGCAAGCACTTTCCAGGCCGCATAGTGGTAAGCGGCTGAATCCGTAATCACGCCGTCCAAATCAAATATTACTGCTTTAAGCATTTGTATTGACCTCGATCGTTTCTTTTTCTTTCAGTGTAAATTCTTTTCCGCATACGGTGATGCCGGTTCCGCTTCCGGAGAGAAGAGTAACGGATACGGAATCCTTTTTCACGTCAATGTGCAGGTTATTCTCGTGGTAGCATATATTGAATCTGTAGCCCGTCCACTTGCCGGGAAGGAACGGATTAATGGAAATTCCGCTTTCGCCGATCTTAAGACCTGCAAAACCGTAGACCACCGCCATGTAACACCCACCCATATTGGCGGTGTGAATTCCGTCTTTGGTATTCTTATGCATGTTGTTTAAATCAAGCTTTGCGGAATTTCCAAAATAGGAAAACGCTTCGTCTTTTAATGAAAGCTTTGCTGCAACAATACTGAAGGCACATTTTGAAAGAGAAGAGTCATGAGTCGTGATGGTTTCATAGTATCTGAAACTCTTGAGCATTGTGTCTTTATTGGCAGCATCGTCAAAGAGGAAGAATGCCATTACGGTATCTGCCTGCTTACAAACCTGATATCTGTACAGGTGCAGAGGATGATAATGAAGAAGAAGAGGGAAGTTCTCCCTGGGAGTCTTCTTTAAATCCCATACGGGCTTTGAAAAGAAGGAGTCGTCCTGGGGAATTATTCCTGTTTCTTCGTCATAAGGAAGGTACATGTTTTTGCATGCTTCTTCCATTTCTTTTATTTCTGCTTCCTTTATGCCGATTTTTTTAATGAGCTTCTTTCCGGAGGCCGTTTCTTTGATCATATGGTAGAACCTGGCTGCCCACAATAAGTTGTGGCGCGCCACCATATTGGTGTAGTAATTATTATTTACCATGCAGGTGTATTCATCGGGACCGGTAACATCGTTTAATACAAATCGACCTTTAACATAGTTTCCGGCATCAAGCCACAGCCTGGCTGTTTCTAAAAGAATCTCCTCGCCCCATTCGTTGATAAATTCAAGGTCCCCTGTCACAAGATAGTAGTTGATGATGGCATAGGCTATATCACCGTTTATATGATATTGAGCCGTGCCGGAGGGAAAATAACCCGAGCATTCGACGCCGGTTATTGTTCTCCAAGGATACAGAGCACCCTTTTTATGACCGAGAAGAAGGGCATTTTCTCTGGCCTTATCAAGGGTTTCGTATCTGTATCTTAAAAGCATTCTAGCCAGATCCGGATCCGTCAGTACAAAGAAGGGCAGCATGAACATTTCCGTGTCCCAGAAATAATGTCCTTCATAGCCTTCACCGCTTAAGCCTTTGGCTGCGATATTTCCGTGAGAATCCTTGGCGCTTGACTGTAAAAGCTCGTACATGTTGAAGTTAACTGCCTTGTTGAGAGCTTCATCGCCGTCGATCTCCATCATGGCGCGTTCAAAGAAACGGCTTAAATATTCTTTTTGCTTTCCGTAATAATAGTTAAGACCGTTATCAAGGATTCTTTTAAGCTTGTTGCGACCTGCGGTTAAAGGATCTTTTTCACGGAGAGAGTCGGTAAACACGCTGTATTTTGTGACTACCACCGTTTCACCCTTTTTAACGGGCACGATAATGTCACAGGTTATTATATTGTCTTCACCCTCGGTGGTGCAGATCCGTGCATTACTTTTATTTACCTCATGAGCTACTGCGGTAGCACACTTAAGACGGCTTTTTTCTGTCTCTGTCACTGCAAAGCTTATGGAATTTTCTATGCAGGAGATGATTGTCTTTAAATGATCGTGACTTTCTGCTGCAAGTCGGGGATCCTTAGGATTGCAATAATTTCTTACTTTAGGTTTATGGTATGACTTAAATTCAAGCTCGCCGGAGAAATTTTCCGCTGTAACCGCATATTCAATGGTGAACAGTGAAAGCTCATGAAAAGAAGTCATTCTTTTTATATCGATATTAAGTTTTTTACCGGTTTCCGATTCCCAGATCACTGTTCTTTCGGTGATACCGTCTTCCATATTGAGGATTCTTTTTCCGGAAAGTGTTTTTCCGGAAAAATGTGAGAAACGCTCGCCATCCGCATAGACCTCTATGGTCTGGGTGTCGGCGACATTTAACATTGTTTCTTTTTCCTCTACGAAGTTGCAGAGATTTTCTGCCTGCTTCATGGGGATGATATCGTAAAAACCGTTTATATACATGCCACGCATGGTGTCGTAATCGCCGGGCACACCTTCTTCAAGAGTGCCTCTTACGCCGATATAACCATTGGCATTATGAAACAGAGTTTCAGAAAGGCTTGTTTCTTCATTACTGAAATCAAGCATTTTTTTCTCGATGATCTTGTTCATTTATTAACCTTTTACAGCGCCTGCTGCAACGCCTTCCACAATGTATTTCTGACAGATAAGATAGAAGATCACTACGGGAATGATGGTAACCACCAATGCTGCCATAGCTTCATTCCAGCTTATGGTATACTGGCCGAAAAACTTGGCCGTTGAGATCGGAATTGTCCTGTTGATAGTGGACTTTAATGTAAGTGAAGGAAGCAGGTAGTCATTCCAGATCCAGATTACGTCAAGGATAATGACGGTCATGGTAGTGGGCTTTAACATGGGGAACACAATCTTCCAGAAGGTTGACCAGGTGTTGCATCCGTCTATGGTAGCCGCCTCTTCAAGTGAAAGCGGAATACCGGTGATAAAGCCGTGATAAAGAAAGACACCCATACCGGCGCCGAAGCCTAAGTACATGAATATAAGACCGGGAATGGTATCAGTCATGGGGATATGAAGTGTTGTCTTAAACCAGTTCATTTCCTGCATTAAAGGCATCATGATGGTCTGGAAAGGGATCAGCATGGTGGCGATCAGCAGGTCAAAAAGAATGGTGCTTAAGCGATTGTTGCTGCGGGCAAACATCCAGGCCGTCATGGAAGTAAATACCACGATGATGAGTATTGAAACCACAGTAAGTATCAATGAATTCCTGACAGATGTGAAAAAGTTCATTTTCTCCAGGGCACTTATGTAATACTTAAATGAAAAGCGTGAGGGAGCTGCCAGCATGTTTTCATACATTTCCGCACGGCTCTTAAAGGAGTTGACCAGAATAAGATAGATGGGGAAAAGGTATAAAAGGCACAGTACTATAGTTAATCCATTTAAGAAAAGAGATTTTATCTTTACTTTTTTCATTACATTGATACCTCCCTTTTCTTGGTAATGGTTACCTGGGCAAGGGTGATAAGAGCGATTATAAAGAAGAATATGATCGCCTTAGCCTGGCCGTAACCGAAGTTGCTTAAACTGAAGATTTCGTTGTAGATGTTAAGGGAGAACATTTCCAGCTTATTGCCGGGGCCTGCACCCGTAAGGGAAATGTTCACGTCGTAAATCTTAAAGCAGTTTGAAAGCGTTAAGAATAAACAAATGGTGAAGGAGGGCATAAGGAGGGGGAATTTAACTCGAAACAGAGTCTGGAAATAATTGGCTCCGTCCACCATTGCGGCTTCCATAACATCGTTGGGAATCGCCATGATACCTGTGATATATACGATCATAACGTAGCCGGCAAGCTGCCAGGTGGTTACGATTATCATGGCAATGATGCCCTTTGTGGGGTCACTGGTCCAGTTGCCCCAGTCAATGGAAAGAAAGTATTCCTGGAATACCGCCTTCCAGATATAACCTAAGATCAGACCGCCGATCAGGTAGGGCATAAACAGAAGAGTACGGGCCACATTACGAACCCTTAACCGGGTGGTTACCACAAGAGCGAATATGACACCGATCACATTAACTGTAACTACGGCAATAATTGTAAATATGGTGGTTCTCACAGTTGATTCAAGGAATCTTGTGTCTTGGAACACGTCAATATAATTTTTGAGGCCTATGAATTCAGCCTTATGCTTTAGAAGGCCATCCCAGCTAAAGAAGGAATAACCGATACCGATGATGAAAGGTATAACCACAACGATCATGAATACGATCATCAGGGGCGCCGTGAACAGCGCATACCAGCCTTTCTTTATTTTCATTTTCTACCTCCGAGATTATTGCAATAGTTACGGCTGATGAGCCGTTAAAAAGGGGAGTGCTGCTGATGCAACACTCCCTTTGATCTTTATTTTGCTGCAGCTACGAATGCATCATTTAACTTATTAAGTAAATCTGTACCGGACATATCGGACGTGAAGAACTCGCTTGTGATAGGAGCAAGATCTGTTGAAACGATACCTGCGGGCCAGTTGGACATTACCCAGGGAATTGTATTTCCGGAGATAACTGCTGCGGAAACGGACTGGTTAATGGGATCAAGGTTGGTATTTTCCATACCGTCAACTACGGGAATGAAGTTGAAGTTGTTCATGAGGTAGCTGATACCTGTTTCGCTGGTGTAGAGCCATTCAAGGAAATCCTTTGCAAGCTGTCTTTCAGCATCTGTTGCATCAAGGTTTACATACCATGCGATGGGAACTGATACGGAAATCTTCTTGTTACCAAGTACGGGAACGGGAGCGATAGCCATATCGAAGTTGATATCATAATCTGTAAACATTCCTGAACACCAGTTACCCTGATGGATCATAGCGGTCTTACCGGTTGCGAAGTCACCGCAGTTGTTATCATAGGTGATATCAACGGGGTTCTTACAGTTAGCTCTGATAGCTTCCATGATCTTTGCAAATTCAACAAATGCTTCATTGTCAGCAAGTCTTTCATTACCTGCAAGTACATCGCTTAAGTACTGAGTGGGATCGGCCTGAACAGCGAAAGGTGCATTTAAGATGTGAGCGATAAGGAAGTAATCTTCCTGGGAAAGGCCGAGAGGGTTTTCAGCTGTGCTTTCCTGAAGATACTTAATGAGGTCATCTGTTGTGGTGATGGTTGAAGGATCAACAAGATCTCCGTCATATACAAGGCCGAAGCCTTCAACTGTGTAAGGGATACCGACAACCTTGCCGTCGATGGTGTCTGCCATGCCTGCACCAATCTTGTTGACGAAGGAAAGTCCGCTTAAATCATCAAGATAGTCGGCAAGTTCACGGGATTCACTACCGGGCTGTAAAGAGAAAAGAGTTGCACCGGATTCAGTTGAAAGACTTGTCTTTAAATCTGAATAGTAGCTGTCACCTGTTGTTTCCCAGACTTCAACTTCAACGCCTGTTTCTTCGGTGTAAGCCTGTGCAAGTTTGTTTAATTCTGTCATGATCTCTGTCTTAGACTGGAAGATCGTAAGTTTAGCGCCTTCGGTATCAACGCTTTCCTTAACGGATTCTTCTGCCTTAACGGATTCTTTTACTTCAGGTTCTGAAGTAGCACTGTTTCCGCTGCATCCTGCAAGTGCGAAAGATGTAACCATGGTAAGTGCTGTAACCAAAGCCAATACTTTTTTGCTTTTCATAATAATTGCTTCTCCTTTTTTGTGAAAAGTTTTGTAAATCGTTATACGAATATATTAATTATTGGTTAACTTCGAATCAAGTTTCTTGTAAATATTCTACATATTTCACTAAATGAAAAGGTCAAAATTTTTCAAAATTACGCCGAAAACGGATATTTTAGTAAAACGCACATATATTTTACTAAAACAAAACGTTTGTAAATATAAAATGCCATATTAAAGTCCTTTGATTATATCCTTTTTCCCTTCTTTTTCTATTAACATGGGCAAAAAAAGAAAGCCATGAATCATCATGACTTTCCTGTAAATACTGAATTTAAGGTATGAGAGTGGTGCTTCGCCACTTAACATTTGAATTGATCAGAAAGGGATCAAAGTTCTTGCTTCCTTCAATCATTTCCACCAGGCACTGAGCTGCAAGATAGCCTCTTTCATAGTTCGGCACATCGACGGTAGTGATCCCCATCATCTTGGCGGTTTCCGTATCATCGAAGCCGCAGACTGCAATGTCTTCGGGAACCTTTATGCCGTTTTCACGAAATGCTCTGATGGCTCCCATAGCCATTTCATCATTGGCACATACCAGTACGTCGGGGCGGTGTTCCGAAAGCATTATGAGCCGAGCCATCTGATAGCCGCTTTTTCCTGTATAATCACCGTCGTAGTAGTGATCCTTCTTAAAAGGAATATTGTTTTCTTTCAATACATCACTGAAGGCTCTGAAACGCTCGCGATTGTCCTCGCTTTCGAAGCCCCCGAGGAATGCGAAGTTCTTGTACTTTAAATCCACAAGCCCCTGGACAAGGGCGCGTTCTGATGCGTAATTATTTACTACAACGCTTTTAATATTGGGAACTTCCATAATGCGGTCCATGACCACTATGGGGTAGTTCTTGTTTGCTTTCTTAATAAGGAATGAATCCGGAGTTCTTCTGTCAAGCAGGATGCATCCGTTGGTAAAAGCACGGTTCATGAACTTATCCGTACTCTTGTTGGTACATATGATAAGATCGTAGTCCTTTAATTTAACATATTCCGAAATGCCTCGTATGATCGAAAGATAGAATTTTCTTTCGAAGTCGCTGAAAGAAAACATAATAGTGCGTGAGCTGCCGGTTTTCAGAGTTTTGCCGATGATATTGGGCTCGTAGTGCAGATCCTGCATCACGCGCTGTACTCTTTCTTTTGTCTTTTCTCCCACATTGGTGCGTCCGTTTATGACATTGGATACAGTGGAAGGGGAGACACCGGCTTTTTTTGCCACGTCTTTGATTCCAATCATTTTTTTACCTCGTTATTTAGAGAGAATCATACGGTCGTTATCAAGCTCGCCGCCGCTGGCAATGGCGAATTTAGCAAGAAGGTCTTCTACGGTGAGTTTCTTTTTCTCTTCACCCTTTATATCAAGGATGATATGACCTCCGTCCATCATGATGAGACGGTTTCCGTGATGGATCGCATCCTTCATGTTGTGGGTGATCATAAGAGTGGTGAGATGGTCTTTTTCTACGATCTCATCAGTCTTAGCCAAGATTTTTGCAGCTGTCTTCGGGTCAAGAGCAGCGGTATGTTCATCGAGAAGTAAAAGCTTCGGCTTTTCAAGGGATGCCATGAGAAGCGTAAGCGCCTGTCTCTGTCCTCCGGAAAGAAGACCTACTTTGGATGAAAGCCTGTCTTCGAGACCGAGATCCAGAGTCTTTAAATGTTCTTTATAGAAGTTTCTCTCAGCCTGAGAGATTCCGCTTCTTAAACCTCTGAATTTACCGCGACGTGCTGCAAGAGCGAGGTTTTCGTCAATCTGCATGTTGGCTGCGGTACCAAGCATGGGATCCTGGAATACGCGACCTAAGTATTTGGCTCTCTTAAATTCGGGAGTCTTTGTTACATCGATTCCGTCGATCGCAATGGAACCTGAGTCCACAAGCCATGTACCCGCAATCGCATTAAGAAGAGTGGATTTACCTGCACCGTTACCGCCGATAACTGTTACGAAATCGCCGTCTTCAAGAGTGAGGGATACATCTTCGAGAGCTGTCTTTTCATTAATCGTACCTACATTGAAGGTCTTATAAATATTTTTTATTACTAACATCTTATTTACCTCCCTTTGCAGCTACATTTGAAGCCTTTGTAAAATAGCGCTTCTTCAGATAAGGAAGGGACAGGAATATTGCCACAACAAGGGCTGACAGAAGCTTAAGAAGATCAGTGTCAAAGCCGAGCCAGATTACTATCTGAAGTACTACGTAGTAAATAACTGCGCCAATACCTACTGATAATAATTTAAGTGCGAAGTTGTGGAATATCTTACTAAATACAACACCGCCGATAATAACAGCGGCAAGGCCGATAACGATGGCGCCACGGCCCATGTTGATATCTGCAAATCCCTGATACTGTGCAAGAAGTGCACTGGAAAAGGCAACGATCGCATTGGAAAGCATAAGGCCTAGAACCTTATTTAAATCGGTGTTGATACCCTGGGCACGGCTCATGTTTTCATTGCATCCCGTAGCACGGAGAGAGCAGCCAAGCTCTGTACCGAAGAACCAGTAAAGACATGCGATCAGGATGACCATGCAGAGAGCTACTATTAATATGGTGTTCTTATAGAAAGGTACATCACGTACATTTAATAAGGAAACCATTAAGTTATACTTCTGATTATTGATGGGAATGTTTGCTTTTCCCATGATCTTTAGGTTTATGGAATAAAGACCGAGCTGCGTAAGGATACCGGAAAGGATGGCAGGTATTCCCATTGCAGTGTGGAAGATTCCGGTAACAAGACCTGCAATCATACCTGCGATGGTGGCAACTAAAAGTGAAAGCCACATGCTGTGACCGTTGGAAAGCATTACTATGCATACTGCGCCGCCGGTACACATGGTTCCGTCAACGGAAAGGTCGGCAACATCAAGTACCTTGTAAGTGATATAAACGCCGATGGCCATAATGCCCCAGATAAGACCCTGGGCTACTGCACCCGGCATGGCGTTAAAAAGTGATAAAACATTCATGGTTCTTAACCCCGTAAAGCAAATATTCGCCGAACGAGAGCGCTCGGCGAATACTATTTTAACATCTTTCTTTAATGATTTGAAGTACTAAATTATTATTCTCCGATAGCTTTGTAGTCAGCGGGAACAGTAATATTTAATGCTTCGCAGATTTCCTTATTGTATTCCTTGGTTACGTTGGGAGCATATTTAACTTCCATTGTGCTTACATCAGCACCGTTAACAAGTACTTCGTAAGCCATAAGTCCTGTGGTGTAACCAAGATCGTAGTAGCTGATGGAAAGTGTTGCAACACCGCATCCTGTACAGATACCTTCTTCACCGGCAATTACGGGAACACCTGCGGGACGGCATACACCGTCGATGATAGCTGTGTTACTTGCAACTGCGTTATCGGTGGGAACATAGATAACATCGCTGTTGTCGGCTGCATTCTGACATACTGTCTGAACATCATTGGTATCAACAAATGTAAAGAATGTAACTGTCTTTCCGAGTGCTTCAAGTTCTGCCTTGATCACATCTGCCTGGTACTGAGAGTTAGCCTCTGCAGAGCAGTAAAGAACGCCGACGTTAACGGAATCGGGGAAGAGTTCGTTTAACATTGCTGCCTGATCCTTAAGAGGAGCAAGGTCTGATGTACCGGAAATGTTTCTTCCTGTTGTGCCGTTCCAGTTGTCAATATCAAGAGCTGAAGCGTAGTCGGTAATACTTGTACCAAGTACGGGAATTGTTGTTGTTCCTGCTGCTGCAGCCTGAAGAGGAGCGGTAGCATTTGCAAGGATAAGATCTGTGTTGGCTGCTACGAACTGGTTTACGATCGTAGCTGCTGTTGCAGAGTCACCCTGAGCATTCTGCTCATCAAACTTAACATTGTCACCGAGTTTTTCTTTAAGGGCATCTTCAAATCCCTTTGTTGCAGCATCAAGTGCCACATGTTCAACAAGCTGGCAAATACCAACGTTGTATACTTTGTTGCCTTCTGCCTTGCCTGAACCACCGCAAGCAGCAAGAGAGAGGCACATAACTGCTGCTAAAAGAACAGCTAATTTCTTTTTCATAATTAATCCTCCGAAATAAAACTTTACATTTTAACACTTCAACGCTTAAGCGCTTTAGTGTGTTCAAGTACTATTTATAACTTATAGGAAGAAACTTGTCAACAATTTGCGAAAATCAATTGACTTTTTCTCATTCAGATATTATTTTATCTTAAGAGACTTGAAGACACTTAGGGAACTCCCGGGTGCCTTTTTTGAAAATATGGATTTAAGGAGGTGCTGTCTATGTACGATACAGATAAGCTTCACGAAGAATGCGGCGTGTTCGGAATGTGGAGCGTTGATGACGTTAACTCAGCACATTCCATTTATTATGGCCTTATGGCCCTGCAACACAGGGGGCAGGAATCAGCCGGCATAGTGGTATGTGACACTACGGGTCCTATCGGCAACATTTGCTCCCACAAGGGCATGGGACTTGTCAGTGAAGTTTTCCATGGCGACAGTCTTGATTCATTAAGAGGCAACATCGGCATCGGCCACGTCAGATATTCTACTGAAGGCGCAAGCAGTCTTGAAAATGCGCAACCTATTTTTCTTAACTATCTAAAGGGAACACTTGCCCTTGCTCACAACGGAAATATTACCAATTCAAAAGAAATTAAAGATAAGCTTCAAAGAGAGGGTGCTGTTTTTACAGGAAACTCTGATTCTGAAGTCATTGCATATCGTATTGCAAAAGAAAGACTTGATACATCTTCAATAGAAGAAGCGGTTATTAATGTCACCAAGGAACTCCGCGGAGGATACGCCCTTTTGATTATGAGCCCTCAGAAGCTTGTGGGTGTAAGAGACCCCTGGGGACTTAAGCCTTTATGCCTCGGAAAAAAGGACGGAGCATACTTCTTATCATCGGAAAGCGCGGCAATCGCTGCAGTGGACGGTGAATTCGTCAGAGATATTGAGCCCGGCGAGATCATTTCCATATCTAAAGATGGATTACAGTCCCAGATTGCCATCACCAAAGATAACAAAGCACATTGCATTTTCGAATATATTTATTTTGCACGACTTGATTCCAAAATAGACGGGATCAGCGTTTATGATGCGCGTTTTAACGGCGGAAGAGCACTGGCTCGTCGTTACCCTGTGGAAGCAGATGTGGTAACGGGCGTGCCTGAATCCGGACTTACTGCTGCAGTGGGTTACGCTCAGGAATCCGGAATACCTTATCTTCCTGCCTTTAATAAAAACGGATATGTCGGAAGGACTTTCATAAAGCCCAGTCAGGCCGAGCGTATTTCTTCCGTGCATGTTAAACTGAACGTTCTTGAGAGCGTTGTAAAGGGTAAGAGAGTGGTGCTCATCGACGACTCCATCGTCCGCGGTACCACCATAGCAAAACTCATTATAATGATGAGAAAAGCGGGAGCTACAGAGGTTCATGTACGTATAAGCTCACCTCCCTTTCTTTTTCCCTGCTATTACGGTACTGACATAAGCGACAATGCTGAGCTTATCGCCAATGAGTACTCAATAGACGAGATCAGAAAAAGAATCGGCGCTGATTCACTTGGCTACATGGCCCTTGAGGATTTTAAAGAAATGACCGGGGATCTGCCCCTGTGCAAAGCTTGCTTTGACGGCAAATATCCCATGGTTAACGACCCTAAGGAGAAAAAACCTAAATGAGTAATGAAAAGAGGAAGTTAGTACTTGAGGACGGCTCTGTTTTTGTAGGAGACGCCTTTGGAGCTATGGAAGAGAAGCTGGTTGAACTTGTATTCAACACTTCCATGGTTGGGTATCAGGAAATCATCTCGGATCCTTCATATACCTATCAGGCGGTGTGCATGACATACCCCCTTATCGGAAACTACGGAATCTGCGATGACGATTATGAAACAAAGAGACCTTCAATTTCCGGTCTTATTGTAAGGGATTATTGTGACGAACCTTCAAACTTCAGATGTGCGGAAACACTTGATTCCGTTATGAAGCGTTACGGTATTGCCGGTATTTCCGGTATCGACACAAGAAAGCTTTCCCGTCACATAAGAAATTACGGAAGCTGCAAGGCCCTTATCTGTGATATTGATAAGGATGAAAAAGAAGCAGTTAAGTTTCTTAAGTCCCATGAGATTCCCAAAGATGCGGTTTCAACGGTGAGCACCAAGGAAATCTATACATATGATGACGAAGGAGAGAACAAGGCGCTTTACCACGTAGTGGCAATCGACTGTGGCATGAAGTGGAACATTTTAAGAAGCATGTTCGGTCGTGACTGTAAGATCACCGTTGTTCCCTTTGATACAACAGCAGAAAAGATTCTTTCTTTAAAGCCCGACGGTGTATTTATTTCAAACGGCCCCGGCGACCCTACCGATGTTAAGGCGACCATTAAGACCGTAAAAGAACTTATCGGTAAATGCCCAATCTTCGGTATCTGCTTAGGACATCAGATCATAAGCCTTGCTTATGGCGCTAAGACCTACAAGCTTAAGTTCGGTCACAGAGGCGGTAACCACCCCGTTAAGAATCTTCTTAATGATAAGCTTGAGATCACATCTCAGAACCATTCCTATGCGGTGGATGTTGATTCCGTAGAGGGAACCGGTCTTGAGATCACACATATAAATCTTCTTGATAATACTGTGGAAGGCGTGAGATGTGAGAAAGATCACGTATTTTCCGTTCAGTATCACCCGGAAAGTGCTCCCGGACCTCAGGACAGCGCATATCTGTTTAATGAGTTCATAAAAGAAATGGAAGCAAAGAAGGGAGGTAAGAAGAATGCCTAAACGTAAAGATATTAAAAAAGTACTTGTTATCGGTTCCGGCCCTATTGTCATCGGCCAGGCTGCCGAATTTGACTACGCAGGAACTCAGGCATGTCTTGCCTTAAAAGAAGAAGGTTACGAAGTTATTCTTTGTAACTCAAACCCTGCAACGATCATGACTGACCAGGCAATTGCCGACAAGGTCTTCATGGAGCCTCTTACCTTAAGATTTTTGGCCCGTATCGTGAGAATGGAACGTCCCGATGCGATACTTCCGGGTATCGGCGGACAGACAGGTCTTAACCTTGCAATGCAGCTTGCGGAAAAAGGTGTATTGGAAGAGTGTGGTGTAGAACTTCTCGGTACAGATATTAAGAGTATTAAAACTGCTGAAGACAGAGAATTGTTCAAAGAGCTCTGTTTAAGCATCGGCGAGCCCGTACTTCCCTCCATCATTGCCGAAAGCTTTGATGACGGTGTAAAGGCAGCTGAAGAGATCGGATATCCCGTAGTAATCCGTCCCGCATTTACTCTTGGCGGAACAGGTGGCGGATTTGCCGAGAACAAAACGGAATTAAAGACTATTTTAAAGAACGCCCTTAAATTATCTCCCGTACATCAGGTTCTTGTTGAGAAGAGTGTAAAGGGCTATAAAGAAATCGAATACGAAGTAATGCGTGATGCCAATGACACCGCCATTACCATCTGTAATATGGAAAACGTGGACCCTGTCGGTATCCACACCGGTGACTCCATTGTTGTATGTCCTTCACAGACCTTGACCAACAAGGAATATCACATGTTAAGAGACAGTGCTCTTAAGATAATAAGAGCTCTTAATATTAAGGGTGGATGTAATGTACAGTTCGCTCTGGATCCTAAATCCTTCAATTATTATCTTATTGAGGTTAATCCCAGAGTATCACGTTCTTCAGCACTTGCTTCAAAGGCCAGCGGTTATCCCATTGCCCGTGTATCCGCTAAGATCTGCGTAGGTATGCGCCTTGATGAGATTAACATTGCCAATACCCTCGCATCCTTTGAACCTACCCTTGACTATGTTATTACCAAGATGCCCAGATTCCCCTTCGATAAATTCACTGATGCTTCCAATATCTTAAGCACTCAGATGAAGGCAACCGGTGAAACCATGGGTGTTGGCCGTACTTTTGAAGAAAGCTTGTTAAAGGCTATTCGAAGCCTTGAGATCGGTGTATTCCACTTACATCACAATAACTTTGACAATGTGGCAAAAGAAGAACTTCTCGACTACATTAAATACGGTCACGATGACAGAATTTATGCCATTGCCGAGCTTTTAAGACTGGGTGAAGATCCTGCCCTTCTTTCCAAAAACTCCGGCATCGACATCTTCTTTATCGATAAGATGCGTAAGATCATCGAAGAAGAAAAGAAGCTTAAGACGCATAAGAAGGACCTTGAAATATTAAAAGAAGCAAAGCGCATGGGATTCTCCGACAGAGAGATCGGTGTTCTCTGGGGCATGAAAGAAAAGGCAGTCTTTGACTTAAGACATAAGAATAAGATCGTTCCCGTTTATAAGATGATCGATACCTGCGCTTCCGAGTTTGAAAGCTATATACCTTATTTTTACTCAACATACGAAGACGAAAACGAATCCGTGATCTCCGAGAAAAAGAAGATCATCGTGCTGGGTTCCGGTCCTATTCGTATCGGTCAGGGCGTGGAATTCGACTACTCAACGGTTCATGCCGTTATGACCATTCGTGAAATGGGTTACGAAGCGATCATCATTAACAATAACCCTGAAACCGTATCCACCGACTACACATGCTCGGATAAGCTTTATTTCGAGCCTCTCTGTGTAGAAGATGTTATGAACATCGTGGAAATGGAAAAGCCCGACGGCATTATCGCGACTCTCGGCGGCCAGACAGCGATTAACCTGGCTGAACCCTTGAGAGAATATGGCGCCAAGATCATCGGTACCGACTGCGATGCCATCGAGAGAGCCGAAAACCGTGAAGCTTTCGAAAAAGTCCTTCGCGATCTTAACATTCCTCAGCCCAAGGGTACCGCAGTTACCGATATCGAAGCCGGTGTTGCGGCAGCCAAGGAAATCGGTTATCCCGTACTTGTTCGTCCCAGCTTCGTGCTTGGCGGACGCGCAATGCAGATTGTGTCAAAAGAACGTGAAATGCGTCATTACCTTAAGACAGCCGTTGAAGTTGACGTAGATAAGCCCGTTCTTGTCGATAAATACATTCGCGGTAAGGAAGTGGAAGTTGATGCCGTATGCGACGGTGTTGATGTATTCGTGCCCGGTATCATGGAACTTGTTGAAAGAACCGGTGTACATTCCGGCGACTCCATAAGCGTTTATCCTTCATTCAGTATCTCCGATAAGGTAAAGGCAACCATCCTTCAGTATACCAAGAAGCTTGGCCCTGGCATCGGTATCGTGGGACTTTATAACATTCAGTTCATCGTTGATGAGCATGAAGATGTATACATAATCGAAGTTAACCCTCGTTCTTCAAGAACAGTGCCTTTCTTATCCAAGGCAACAGGTTATTCCCTTGCGGATATCGCTACCAAGGTTATTCTTGGTCAGAGCTTAAAGGAACAGGGATTCTTCACTCTCTATCCTGATGAGAGAGACCGCTGGTGCGTAAAGGCTCCTGCATTTTCTTTCTCCAAGTTGAACGGTATGGATGCTTATCTTTCACCTGAAATGAAGTCAACAGGTGAAGCTATCGGTTACGACAATACCATCCACAGAGCTATGTTTAAGGCACTTGTAGCCTCCGGCGTCAAGGTTCAGAACTATGGTACGGTGCTTGTAACTCTTGCCGATGAAGATAAGGAAGAGGCAATGCCCCTTGTAAAGAGATTCTATGATCTCGGATTCAATATCGAAGCTACCATCGGTACTGCCAACTACTTGAAAGAAAACGGCATTAAGACCCGTGTAAGAAGAAAGCTGAGTGAAGGCTCCGAAGAGATCCTTGATTCGATAAGATCCGGTTATGTGAGCTATGTAATTAACACGAGATCCGTTCTTTCCGGTGTTCATTATGAAGACGGTGTTGCTATCAGAAAGTGTGCTATTGAAAATAACATTACAATGTTCACTTCCCTGGATACCGTAAGAGTTCTTCTTGATGTATTGGAAGAGCAGACATTAAAAGTTTCAACTATTTTCTAGTAAAGAAATGCGTCCCTTAATGGGGCGCATTTTGAGTTTTCACTATTTTTTTGTTAAAAAAACCATCGTATCGTGTGGCTCTTTTGTGTGATTTTAACAAATCACAACTTTATAGTGCTAAAGTGCTTGAAGTCACGGGATTTTAGTATTATATTTATTTACAGACAAAGGCGTCTACCATAAATGCGTAAAGCATTTATTTGTGGTGCCTTTTTTTGTACAAAAAAAGCATTTATAGGAGAAAAAAGCATGTCATACGTTGATGAAATCTACCAGAGAGTGGTAGACCAGAACCCTGCACAGCCCGAATTTCACCAGGCTGTCAAAGAAGTACTCGAATCATTAAGAGTAGTTATCGAAGCAAACGAAGAAAAATTCAAAAAGGATGCTCTTCTCGAGAGACTTACAACTCCCGAAAGACAGATTCTTTTCAGAGTTCCCTGGGTAGATGACAAGGGACAGGTACAGGTTAACAACGCTTACAGAGTACAGTTCAACTCTGCAATCGGTCCTTACAAGGGCGGCTTAAGACTTCATCCTTCAGTAAACTTAGGTATCATCAAGTTCTTAGGTTTCGAACAGATCTTCAAGAACTCTCTTACAGGTCTTCCCATCGGCGGCGGTAAGGGTGGTTCAGACTTCGACCCTAAGGGTAAGTCAGACAGAGAAGTAATGGCATTCTGCCAGAGCTTTATGACAGAGCTTCACAAATATATCGGCGCAGATACCGACGTTCCTGCAGGTGATATCGGAACAGGCGCAAGAGAAATCGGCTTCATGTACGGACAGTACAAGAGACTTACAGGACTCTACGAAGGCGTTCTCACAGGTAAGGGCTTAAGCTATGGCGGTTCCCTTGCAAGAACAGAAGCAACCGGTTACGGTCTTCTTTACATGACAGAAGAAATGTTAAAGTGCAACGGAATTGACATTAAGGGTAAGACCTGTGCAGTTTCCGGTTCCGGTAACGTTGCAATCTATGCTATCCAGAAGGCTCAGCAGCTTGGTGCAAAGCCTGTAACATGTTCTGATTCAACCGGTTGGATCTACGATCCCGAAGGTATCGATGTAGCTCTCCTTAAGGAAGTTAAGGAAGTTAATCGTGCACGTCTTACAGAATATGCTGCAAAGAGACCTTCAGCAGAATATCACGACAAGAAGGCAGAAGGCACAAATCAGTGGCAGGTTAAGGTTGATATCGCTCTTCCTTGTGCAACACAGAACGAACTTAACCTTGAAGATGCTAAGAAGCTTGTTGCCAACGGCGTTATCGCTGTATGCGAAGGCGCTAACATGCCTACAACTCTTGAAGCTACACAGTATTTCCAGGATAACAAGGTTTACTTTGTTCCCGGTAAGGCTGCAAACGCAGGTGGTGTAGCAACTTCCGCTCTTGAAATGAGCCAGAACTCCGAAAGACTTTCCTGGACATTTGAAGAAGTAGATGCTAAGTTAAAGCAGATCATGGTTAATATCTTCCATAACCTTGACGATGCTTCCAAGAAGTATGGCATGGAAGGTAACTACGTAGCAGGCGCTAACATCGCAGGCTTCTTAAAGGTTGCTGACGCTATGAACGCACAGGGCATCGTTTAATCAAACAATGTGCATATAAACGCAAAACTGGCCCGTCACATTTATGTGGCGGGTCTTTTTTTGCGCCTTCTTTAAAGAATATTAAGGATTATTTCGCTGATTTCCCTTGTTCGCGCCTACATTTTTTAGTATGCTGATTTTGTTGTTTTTTGGATTTTCTTGTCATGGAAGCCAAAAAATCATAAATATTGAATAGATCATGCATTTTTTATACAGGAGGAGAATATATGTGTGGAATAGTGGGTTATATAGGTGACAGAAAAGCGGCGCCCATTCTGCTTGACGGCCTGTCAAAGCTTGAATACAGAGGATATGATTCCGCAGGTCTTGCTGTCAGGGACGGTGACGGAAAGGTTCAGATAGTTAAAGCAAAAGGACGCTTAAAGGCTCTTTCCGAAAAGACCAATGACGGAGAAAGCCTGCAGGGCAGCCTCGGTATAGGTCACACAAGATGGGCAACTCATGGCGAACCCTCTGAAAAGAATGCTCATCCCCATTCATCCGACGACGGAAATGTTACCGTAGTTCATAACGGTATCATAGAAAACTACCAGGAGTTAAAAGAAAAACTTCTGAAGAATGGCTATTCTTTTTACTCTGAGACCGATACGGAAGTAGTTACGAAGCTTGTGGACTACTACTATAAAAAATACCTTGGCACACCCGTTGATGCCATCGCAAAGACCATGGTGAGAGTAAGAGGTTCTTATGCCCTTGCCATAATTTTCAAGGATTTTCCCAATGAGATCTGGGTAGCCAGAAAAGACAGCCCCATGATTTTGGGTGTTACTGAAAAAGAATCATTCATGGCATCCGACGTTCCCGCGGTTCTTAAATATACCCGTGATATTTATTATGTCGGAAATCTCGAAATGGCCTGCCTTAAAGCAGGAAGTGTTTCTTTTTACGACTTAAACGGCGACGTTGTGGAAAAGACACCCACTAAGATTACATGGGACGCTGAAGCAGCCGAAAAGGGTGGTTTTGAACACTTTATGATGAAGGAGATCTATGAACAGCCCAAGGCTGTGGGAGATACCGTAAACAGCGTCGTAAAGGAAAAGAAGGGTGAATATCTCTGCGACTTCGAGCAGTTTAATATAACAGACGAAGAATTAAAGGGTTACACTTCGGTAACCATCGTTGCATGCGGTTCGGCATGGCATGTAGGCCTCACGGTTCAGTACGTGATAGAAGATTTATGTCGCATCCCCGTGAGAGTTGAAGTGGCTTCGGAATTCAGATACAGAGATCCTATCCTTGATCCGACAGGCCTTGTAATCGCCATCAGTCAGTCCGGCGAAACAGCCGATACTCTTGCTGCATTGCGACTTGCTAAATCACACAAAGTTACTACACTTGCCCTTGTAAATGTTGTGGGAAGTTCCATTGCAAGAGAGGCTGATAAAGTGTTATATACTATATCAGGACCCGAGATCGCAGTTGCCACCACCAAGGCATACAGCGCGCAGCTCGCCATGATGTATTTATTCAGTGTACAGCTTGGACGTGCAAGAGGTCTCATTAAAGAGAAGTATTCATATTATATCGAGGAGATTCTTACAATACCGGACAAGATCAAGAAGATACTTGAGGATAAAGAACGTATACAGTGGTTTGCGTCCAAGTATTCCAATGCTCACGATGTTTTCTTTTTGGGAAGAGGCATCGACTACGCAACCGGTATGGAGGGAAGTCTTAAGTTAAAAGAAGTGAGCTATGTCCATTCCGAAGCATATGCGGCCGGTGAGATGAAGCACGGCACCATTTCTCTTATCGAAGACGGAACTCTTGTGATCGGAATTTTAACTCAGGATAAATTATATGAAAAAACTATCTCTAATATGGTAGAATGTAAAGCAAGGGGCGCTTATCTTTGCGGCGTCACGGTTTATGGCAAATATTCAACAGAGGATAATGCGGACTTTACGGTATATGTGCCCGGTATCGATGAGCACTTCCGTGGCAGTCTTGCGGTCATTCCCCTTCAGCTTCTTGGCTACTATGTAAGCTGTGCAAGAGGTCTTGATGTTGATAAGCCCCGTAACCTTGCTAAATCAGTTACAGTAGAGTAGGACAATTTATGAGAGAAGAAAAAGTTATCGTCATCGACTTCGGCGGACAATACAACCAGTTGGTTGCCAGACGTGTCCGTGAGTGCAATGTTTATTGTGAGATTTATTCTTACAAGACAGACCTTGCAACCATCAAGGCAATGAATCCCAAGGGTATTATCTTAACAGGAGGCCCTTCAAGCTGTTATGAAGAAGGCGCAGCTACCTGTTCCGATGAACTTTTTAAGCTTGGCATTCCTGTGCTTGGCTTATGCTACGGCGCACAGCTTATGAACTGGGTGCTTGGCGGAAATGTAGAAAGAGCTTCAGCACGAGAATACGGAAAGACAGATTTAAAGGTTGATTCTTCTTCCGCATTATTTGAAGGCGTTAAAGAGAATACGACCTGCTGGATGAGTCACTTTGATTATATTTCAAAAATGGCTCCGGGCTTCAAGGTTATCGCTACAACTGACAACTGTCCGGTTGCAGCCTGCGAAAAAAAGGAAGCAAACCTTTATGCGATCCAGTTCCATCCCGAAGTACTTCATACACCTGAAGGCTCCAAGATGCTCTATAACTTTGTAAGAAATATATGTGGTTGCTCAGGCGACTGGAGAATGGATACCTTCGTAGAAGATTCCATTCGCGCAATTCGTGAAAAAGTAGGTTCCGGTAAAGTGTTACTTGCTCTTTCCGGCGGTGTTGATTCTTCCGTTGCGGCAGGCCTTCTTTCAAGAGCCATCGGCAAGCAGCTTACGTGCGTATTCGTTGACCACGGTTTACTCAGAAAAGACGAAGGTGACGAAGTTGAAGCTGTTTTCGGTAACGGTGGACAGTTCGACTTAAACTTTATAAGAGTTAACGCCCAGGAGCGTTATTATAATAAACTCGCAGGTGTTTCCGAACCTGAAAGAAAAAGAAAGATTATCGGCGAAGAATTCATCCGTGTCTTTGAAGAAGAAGCAAGGAAGATAGGCGCTGTCGATTTCCTTGCTCAGGGTACCATTTATCCTGACGTAGTGGAATCCGGTCTTGGCGGTGAATCCGCAGTTATCAAGTCACATCATAACGTAGGCGGTCTGCCTGATTTCGTAGATTTCAAAGAAATCATTGAGCCCTTACGTGATTTATTTAAAGACGAAGTAAGAAAAGCAGGTCTTGAACTCGGCATTCCCGAGCATCTTGTGTTCCGTCAGCCCTTCCCCGGTCCCGGACTTGGTATCCGTATCATCGGTGAAGTTACTGAAGAAAAGGTTAAGATCGTTCAGGAGGCAGATTTTATCTACAGAGAAGAAATCGCCAAGGCAGCTGAGGAATGGAAGAAAGCAAATCTTTCAGATCGCTTCGGCGAAAGCAAGGAAGGGCTCACTGTTGACCAGATTTTCAGCCGTGAACGTGAATTCAATCCTTCCTGGATGCCCGACCAGTACTTTGCGGCTCTCACCAACATGAGATCCGTCGGCGTAATGGGTGACGAGCGTACTTACGACTATGCCGTTGCATTAAGAGCTGTGCGTACTGTAGACTTTATGACTGCAGAAAGCGCAGAAGTTCCCTTCAGTGTATTACAGACTGTCATGAGCCGTATCATTAACGAAGTACGTGGCGTTAATCGCGTATTCTATGATTTAACTTCAAAGCCGCCGGGCACGATAGAGATGGAATAAGCCCCTTGGGCTTATTCCATCGATGACAATAGACCGAAGGTCTATTGTAGAGCTTGAGTAACAAGCCCCTTGGGCTTATTCCATCGATACTTATTGAGGAGCGTAGCGAGTCAATATGAGAGCCTGAATGATCCCGGGTGGCTTACAGGTAATAAAATCTATTATTTAGCAGTATTTTTCGATGCCCCGAGTCGCGGGGCATCGGAATATTTCTTTTTTCAAATCCCGATGTTTATTTTTTGAGTAGTTGAAACGTCTGAACATCGAAAATCCCATTTTTTACAATCCCGCTGTTTGAAATCAAGTCCGTGATTGGTTCGTGACAGCGGAAAATAAAAAAATAAGAATCCCGCTGTTTTGCCTGCAAAGTCTGTCCATAAATAGACAGCGAGAATGAAAAAAGCAGCTTTCCGATGTTAAGGAGCAATTTATAGGAGGTATCATCACGAATAAACAGACAAAAGCGTTAATAACAAACTACACAAATCTATATTCTGAGGCAAAGAGACGCTACAACGAGCTTCTGTTGATCAAGGCATCAAAAGAAGCAGCGCTAGAGAAGGCCCCACCCGGGAAAATTCATGTATGCAGGTCTTCGCGCGGTGTTCAATACTATTTACGAAATGAAAGTAAAGATAAATCCGGAAAGTATATTCACAAATCCGAAAATTCTTTAATTAGGAAATATCTTCAGAAATCCTATGATGAAAAGATTTTAAAGCTTGTGACGGTGGAAAGTGAAAACCTGAAGAAGCTTCTTCTCAAAACAGAAAATGTTATAACTGCAGTTCAAAACGTATATTCAGATAGTCCTGCGGAAGTTAAGAAATTAATAATCCCCATAGATGTTTCGGATGAAGATTATGCGCAAAAATGGCTGAATATACCCTATGAAGGCAAAGTTATTCCTAATCTTCTTCCTTTCTTTGAAACTAAACGAAAAGAAAGAGTTCGTTCAAAATCCGAGCTTAATATAGCAAATGCGTTGGCAGACAAGGGAATTCCGTATAAATACGAATGTCCCCTTCAACTGAGCAATGGCGCGATTATTTATCCGGATTTTACCGTATTGGATGTAAAAAGAAGAAGAGTCATGTATTGGGAACATCGGGGGATGATGGACGATAAAGAGTATGCGAAGAATTCTGTTCAGCGGTTAAAAACCATGATGGGTGAGGGGATATTTGTTGGAGAAAAACTGATCATTACTGAGGAAACTTCGACCAGCCCTTTAGGGACAAATGAGATAAATGCCATTATAAAGAGATTCTTTTCTTAAGCTTTAGGGACATGGATTCATAGAAACACTAGTATTGTTTATGCTATGATAATACTTGGTTGCGAGGAACTTACAGTAGAAGAAATGGCAGATGTTCTTATGTATTACAATGATGTGCTGCTTTGCTATGGTATTTCGGCAGAAGAATTGAAACAGTCATATTCCGAAAAGTATAAAAAGAATATGGAGAGATGGTAACAATGAAAGCGATTTTGACAAGCTCACTTGGTGGGCAAGTAAAAATGGACGGCAAGAGACTTCCGTCTAAACTGCCGGAAACCAACGGATTATTAAAGTGCATTAAGGATTCTTGGCAAAACGATTCCAAGGTAATGATCATCAGCGGATCGCCTGAATACTATGATAAAAATGACAGTGTATTATTTTGTTTGAAGGGTGCTTTTCTTCTGAGCAATTTCACTGTTTCAGAGGTATTGATGTGTGACGAACGAAACAAAGAGATCATAGAGCGCCTTCCTGAAATGGATGTGCTTATTCTTGCAGGTGGACATGTGCCGACACAAAACATTTTTATGAAGACTATAGGGTTAAAAGAACGGTTGCAGGCATGGGATGGTTTGCTGATCGCATGGAGTGCCGGATCCATGAACTGTGCTGAAATGGTTTATGCAGGCCCTGAACTTCCGGGGGAGGCGATTGATCCTAAATTTCAGAGGTGGATCAGTGGCCTTGGAATAACAAAAACCAATATTTTTCCTCATTTTGAGGCACTGAGGGATGAAATCCTTGACGGATTGAGACTGATAGAGGATATTACCTATGCCGACAGCATGGGACACGAGATAATTGCTTTGAATAATGGAAGTTTCATTGTTATAGACA
>JAEEND010000010.1 GCA_016283575.1 Lachnospiraceae bacterium
TCGCTTCTGGCTTTTCTATCCCGTTTACTGTTTTTAGGAGTTTTTTTATAGTGTGTTTTCTCACACTTCTGAAATTCAAAAAGATTTTCAGGGTTGCATTGTTGTTTGATTATCAAGGTTCTGTGTTTGTGTTCCGCTCGGAACATTGACTAATATAGCACCGGGCAATTAGGTTGTCAACAACAATTTTGTATTTTTTTAAAAAAATTTTTCAGGAAATAAAAAACGGCTAAAAATCAATGATTTTAGCTATTTTTGCTTTTATAAGATTCTAAAAATTCTCTTCTTTTATTGTCATTGTCGAAATTGTGTTGGCAATTCTGACATTTTACTTCAGTGTTTTGGTAGCTGCATTCATTCCGTCTAATTTCATGGTCATATTCAGGCTGTTTACGGATATATCTTCGGGTATTTCGGTAACGAGCACACATCTTACATTCTTACCTGAACTCAATGTGCCTTCAAATGTAGAAAGATCGTCATCAAGTAATGTCTCAAGTTTCTTTACGTTAAGTTCCCCATTGATCAAAAATCTGAAGGAAGCTTTTTTGTGCATGATATCAACTTCCATATCAGAACCCGAATTATTACTTACATTAAAATAAACAACCAACAGTTTCTTTCCCTTTGTAGCTTCCATGGACATATAGAATTCATCGGTTTCTTCGGGATAATTATCAAGAAGATCCATTCCGCCGTATTCGATCGAGATGCCGGATAAGCCAAGATATTCTGCAATACTCGCATTGTAATTAACAACAGGGGCATCAGCAGCTTCACCTGAAGTGCCTTCTTCTTCAAGATCTATAATGGTACTCTGGCTGTTAGCTTCCTTCTGCGCTTCCATTTCACGGATACGCTTTTCTTCCTCTTCTCTCAGAGCATCAAAATATCTGTTTTTTGCATCTTCATATGCAGTAAGTGCTGTATTGTATTCTTCCATAAAAGCGGTGGTATCCACCAGTCTTGAATGATTCTCGGCATCATACTTAAGCAGTAATCCCGCAGCATATTCAGTCACCATCTGATCCTGTTCTTTTGTCAGTTCAGGAAGAGATGCGCAACCTGTAAGTAATACTGATAATACAACCGAAAAACACGCAACTGCTTTTTTCATACTAAGTCTCCCCGGCATGTTATTTATTGGAACAATCCAGTGTGAAATAGAAATTCACTCCGTTATCTTTATTTTCAACACCGTAATCCTGCTTGTGAGCTTCCATTATTGCCTTGACTATGGAAAGACCTATGCCGGTTCCACCCATTTTTCTGTTATGTGATTTGTCGGCTTTATAGAATCTTTCCCAGATATGCTCCATTTCCTCATCGGTAATATGAGCACCGGTGTTAAATACATTAACTCTTACCTTATTTTCCAACATTTCATAGGAAACGTCAATGCATCTGGGTTCTTCCTCCCCACAGTATTTGACGGCATTGGAAAAATAATTGGTAAATACTTCTTCTATTTTGAACTCATCGGCCCATACATAAATAGGAGCATGCTTTTCAATGGTAAGCTCAATATTATGCTTTTTTGCTATGACGGCAGAATTCACAACGACATTATCAATCATAGCGCAAATATCGAAACGGTCTATTGTTATGGTGCTGCTACCTGCTTCAAGCTGACTTAATGTAAGAAGTCGCTTTACCATATTATTCATCTTCTGAGCTTCATCGATGATAACTCCGCAATAATATTCCCGGTCCTCGAGATTATCCATGTCTTCCTTAAGACCCTCTGCATAGCCCTGAATGATGGCAATGGGAGTTTTTAATTCATGGGATACCGACGCCACAAATTCTTTTCTAAGAGCATCTATCTTTTCTTTTTCACCGATATCCTTCTGGAGTTCTAGATTGGCTTCCTTCAGCTCGGAAATAGCTTCTTCAAGATTCGTGCTCATCTTATTGATACTGTGGCCCAGCTTTCCAATCTCATTGGTTTCTCGGCCTTCATATTTTGCCGTAAAATCCATATTGGACACGCGCTCCGAAATCTCCGTGATCTCACGTATGGGGCTGGAGATCCTTCTGGTGGTCAAATATATGATCGTAGCTCCAAGTACTATTGAAAAAGAACCGATACCGGCAAGAAGCCTAATTGCTATATCGGCGCTCTTTCTTATACTGTCCATGGCCGAACGCATCAGAAAGAGACTGGAATCCGACAGTTCTCCCCACATCTCAAGATATTCCTTGCCCGTTCGTGTATCTTCTTTTCGCACCATTACAATATCTTCTGTTTTATAAAGCAATTCTTTATAGGTTGAAAAACCCAGCATATTATCCTTCAATTCAAAAAGAAGGCGTTCTTCGGGTTCGTTTGAATAAATCTGAATGGTATCATAATTTTCGGTTATGATGATTATGCTTGCATTATTAATGGCTGAATAGTTTTCAAGATCAATACTGAACCTGCCGGATTTCAGGAGACCGGCAGCCGCCTCTTCATTCATGTCCCTGTATATATTAACAAGAGCATGCTCTTTTTCATATAAATAGAAGCGTTCGATAAATACATTAAAAAGAACAACCGCCACGCCGATGGTGAAGGCCATAACCAGGACGTAAACAATGGTTATCTGTCTTCGTAAATCAAAGAACCTTGCGAATATGTCTTTTCTTACATTTTCCTGATAACTTTCTCCCATAATCACTCGTCCCATTTATAGCCCATGCCCCAGATAGTTTTTATAAGATCTCCTTTGGCGCCCATTTTACTTCTCAATTTCTTTACATGGGTGTCAATGGTTCTTGCATCTCCGTAATAATCATAATCCCATACATTATTAAGGATCCGTTCTCTTGAAAGGGCTACGCCCTTATTGTCAACAAAATACTCAAGAAGTTCAAATTCCTTGATGCTTAAATCTATTTCTTTACCGTCCACCATAACCTTATGAGCTGATTTATTAATCGATACGCCATGGCTTTCAACTATTTCTTCGGAGCGCTCGGGGGTTGTCCTGCGGATAAGAGCTTCCACTCTTGCAGTTAATACCTTGGGGCTGAAGGGTTTTGTCACATATTCATCCACTCCAAGCTCAAAGCCCTGCAATTCATCGCTTTCTTCACTGCGGGCTGTCAGCATGATAATAGGCACTTTGGAATACTGTCTGATCTCACGACATACCTGCCATCCGTCTTTCTTCGGCATCATGACATCTAAAATAATGAGTCTTATGCCGGAATTACTGAAATAAACATCCAGTGCTTCCGCGCCGTCCCCGGCTTCCAGCACAATAAAACCTTTTTTCGTCAAGAAGTCTTTTACAAGTCTTCTCATTCTTTCTTCATCATCTACAACAAGAACTTTGATATTTTCCATAACTGTACCCTTAATTATTAACTATACCCAATTCTCTTTCTCTTTCACGTATTGCATTTTCTCGTTCCGTAAGCTCTTGCTCCCATGCAGCGAACTCGTTGGTAACGGCCTCACGATAGTTTAAAGCATTTATGTTGGGACCGCTCATTGTGATTCCAAGCATAAGAACTACCAGAACAAATAATATTATGGCAATAAGGGACATGTTTCTGTATTTTTGCTTCAGCGACAGTTCTTTTTTCTGAGCCGCGGTAAGTCGTTGCTTTATTCTTGTGGGCTCTTTGAAATCGATACGTCTGAAGGTTGTATACAGGGGAATCGGAGTAATTTCTTCTTCCTTATATATTCCCGCCAGCATCTTTTGTCTTAATGCATAGAGAAAGTTAAGGCCGATGGGAGTCTGGAAGGTCTTTGTCTCAATTGCCTTCTCATAAATGCCCCGTACCATTGTCTGGTTATTCATGTCGGTATGCGCGGTAATATAATCAACCTTCTTTTTCTCCGCTTTTGCAAGCTCCAAATCATCCTTATTGGCAAATACAAATCCTTCAAATGTAAATTCTTCTCTGTCCATACCCTTACCTCGGTCTACACATATCTATTAATTAAAATAAGCCCCGGCAGAAAATACCGGGGCTGTTTCTTTAAAGAGTGAACAAATCGACTTTTTCAGCAAGAAGCGTAGCAACTTCATCCAGTGTTTCAACGCTTCCGGAGATTCCTGAAATGATGCCTGCCACATCTCCGATGGAAGCGCTGGCTTCTTCGGTTCCTGCGGCATTTTCTTCAGCAATTGAAGTAAGATTCTCCACAACTCCCACAACGGAAGTTCTGGCTTCATCAAGCTTCTTTGTCTTTTCAGAAATATTTTCAATACCCTTTATAGATGTTCCGATACCCTCAATGACTTCACTAAATATCTCGCCGGTCTTTGAAACCTTATCACTCTGTTCCGTGATGATTTCTTTTACCACATCCATGGTCTCAACGGCCTGTTCGGAATCTCTTATGAGAGATTCAACTATTTCTTCAATCTGTCTTGCAGATTCGTTACTCTGTTCGGCAAGCTTCTGTATCTGTGAAGCAACTACCGCAAATCCGCGTCCCTGTTCTCCCGCTCTGGCAGCTTCGATTGAAGCATTAAGAGATAACAGATTTGTTTCTTCCGCAATATCCGCAATCATTACCGTAGCTTCACGAATCTTCTTGGCAGATTCGTTGGTGGTTGCAGTCTGAGTTGAAATCTCTTCGATGGATTCCGTAGCTTTAACATTGATCTTTTCAAGTTCTTCAAGAATTCCGGCGGCATTTTGGCCGGATTTTTTCATGATGCCTGCGGTTTCCGAAAGATTATCAACTTCCGCATTGGCTTCTTCCACCATGTTACCCATTATTATAACAGATTCTGTGGCTTTTTGTGTCTGTTCTGCCTGATTATTTGTACCTTCCGATATTTCAACAACAGTTTTTTCAACTTCAGCTGTGGTTGTAGAAGTATTTTTAATTGATTTATTAATTTCATCCGCGGATACTTCAAGGTTCTTACTCTGATCTTTAAGATCCTTTACAACATCACGCAGTTTTCTGTCCATATCATTGACGGCGTTGGCAATCTTACCGACTTCGTCTTTTCTCTTTAAGAGTCTTTCAAAATTTTCAGGCTCTCTTAAATCAAGGTCACTTGCTCTGTCAACTGCCTCAGTAACCTTCGTTAAAGGCTTCGCAATGCTTGCTGCCAAAGAAAGTGCTACAAGAATAAATATAACAAGGATCACCATGCCGGCCTGTGTTCCGAGAGCTATCATGCTCCTCTGCACGGAAATCGCCTCAAGATAATCAACGGTTCCTACTACAATTGCCGACTGATCACTGAGTACGTAGAAGGCTGCAAGCTTATCGGCGCCTTTGTAATTATATTTTGTTGTGCCGCTTTCAATATTTCTTCCTGCGGCAAGTTCATTCACAAGCCCATTAACTGCCGGGTTTTCAACCTTTCCTCCGATCTTATCCTTGCTGCTGTGATAAAGCATTGTGCCTTCTTTATCAACAAGATACAGATAGCTGGAGTTCATGTTTTCAATACCGCGTCCTCCAAGAATTTCATTTAGCTGTTCGTATGATTCAAGTACCCCGTATCCGTCATCATCGATCTTTTCTTCCAGTTCCCATCCTGTCATGATGGCTACCTGCTTTAAGTAACTGGATGATAACACTTCAACTTCTGTTCTCGCTTTTACAAGAAGCGGAATTTCTATAGCGAAATACGTTACTGTAACGGCTACGATAATAGATCCGAAAATTTTGAATTTCAGTGATTGAAAAAATGAAATATTAAGTTTCTTACCCATGGCAATACCTCGCAATTATAAATTAAATAAAAGACTGATATCATCAGCCTTTAAAGGCGCGCTACCCTGGATAGAATCCTTTCTTCCTCCTCCTTTGGCATTAAACCGTTCCCTAAGTAATTTTGAGATTTCAGTCAGGTCCTTGGAATCGCTTTCAATAAGGTACCTGTATCCGTCTTCATCATTACCGGCAAATGCAAAAACAGTATCAGAAAAGCGCTCATGCATGCAATTGATTATAAATCTCAAGTGCTCTGCATATTCTTTTTCTCCTATCCAGATTGGCTTCTCTAATAATGTTATATCCCCCGACAATTTACTCTGAATTAATCCTACATTCCGATAGGCGAGTTCCTTGTTGTCGTCACTGAGTTTCTTTATAGCTTCTTTTTCCCGTCCGGGCTTTGCTGATAATGTATTCTGCAGGTATTTTAAAGTGTCCAGTGCATCCCTGTAAAAAGAAAGTGCACGAAAACCACACAGATAAGTAATGCGGACACCGCCTCTGTGATTTTCGCGATTTATTATCTTAAGCATACCTATTTCACCGGTGAGCTTTACATGGGGCGCACAGCAGGCACATACATCAGTATCTTCAATCTCTACGATCCTGATAGGACCTGATAATTCTTTTTTAGATCTGTAATTAAGAGCTTTAAGTGTCTCTTCATCGGGATAGCTTGTGAAAATGCATTTATTACTAACTATCACCTCATTGGCCATGGTTTCTAATTTCAGTACATCTTCATCAGTAAGTACACCGTCATAATCCATGGTTGCAGTGTTGTCGCTCAGATGAAAGCCCACATTGTTAAAGCCGTATTCTCTGAATACAAGTCCCGAAAAAATATGTTCACCGGAATGCAGCTGCATATTGGAAAATCTGTGTTGAAAATCTATATGGCCCTTCACTGTATCACCGACTTTAAAGCTCTCTGCATATTCATTCTTAACGTAGTGATATATGATCTCATCTTTAATCTGTACATCCGAAACAGGACTTTCATTAAGATAGCCCCTGTCAGGTGTCTGCCCTCCCTGTTCAGGAAAGAATGCAGTTTTATCCAAAACTATTTCGGTTACATCCTTTTCTTTTTCCACGGAAATAATAACTGCGGAAAAGTCGGTTAAATATGCATCTTCATCGAAAAGTTTAATTGTCATAAATACTCCCGGTATAATTTATTGGAAACAGAAATAAAAAACTGCCTAAGCAGGCAGTTTTTATGATTATTTAGAAATAGAAACGAATTTATAATCCTTAGCTTCAATAGCGGATTTAATCGCTTCATCGGAAACTTCTTTTGATAAAGAAATCTCTGCGGTTCCGCTTTCATGAGAAACAACCGCTTCTTCGATACCGTCAATAGCTTCCAAAGCTTTCTTTACGTTCATTTCGCAATGAGCGCACATCATTCCTTCAATCTTTACTGTCTCTTTCATTTTATTTTCTCCTTTTTCATTGTTATTTTCAATGTTTTTTATTTGATTAAGATCAATATTTTTAGCACCAAAAGAACGCTTATCCCCGGTATCCTTGTAAGGATTAAAAAGATTGATCCTAAGTGCATTTAAACATACCGTCACGGAGGATATTGCCATGGCAGCTGCTCCGTACATGGGTTTCATGGTAATGAATCCGTAAAGTCCTGCGGCTGCAGGGATAAGAAGTACATTATATATAAATGCCCAGAACAGATTCTCATATATATTCATAAGTGTATGCCTTGATAATCTGATGGCTGCAGCCACATCGGAGAGACGTGAATTCATAAGCACCATGTCGGCAGATTCAATAGCCACATCCGTTCCGTGGCCTATGGCAATTCCGATATCGGCTGTGGTAAGGCTCGGCGCATCATTGATGCCGTCTCCTACCATAACTGTTTTTCCAAGCTTTTTAAGTTCTCTTATCACTCTTTCTTTTTCTTCAGGAAGGACATTGGCGACTACCGAATCAACGCCTGCCAGGTTTGCGATGGCGCGAGCCGTTTTTTCGTTGTCCCCCGTCAGCATGATGACTTTAAGTCCCAGCTTCTTCATGGCTTTTATGGCCTGTACCGAATCATCCTTAATAGTATCTGCAACGCCGATAATTCCAATGATTTCTTTTTCTCGTGCAAAAAGAACCGGAGTACCGCCCGCTTCGGCGATTTCTTCATATGAAGTCATTATCTCGTCATCTATTTCTGAAAGGTCCTTTATGTAATTTAAAGAACCTGCATAAATACTGTTTCCGTCGATATTTCCGGATATACCTTTTCCGGGGAGTACTTTAAAATCATCTATTTCTAATGAAGAAACATCTTTTTCATGGCAATAATCTGTAATGGCTTTTGAAATGGGATGTTCGGATCTTTCCTCAAGGCTGTTTGCTATCTGTAAGAGCTCCGAGTCGGCAAATCCCTTAAATGTCTTCACCTTTGTAACCACAGGGGTACCTTCCGTTATGGTACCTGTCTTATCAAGAGCAATGATGTCGGCCTTACCCAGCATTTCCATGGCTTCCGATGTTTTAAACAGAATTCCGTTTTTGGCTCCCACGCCGTTACCGACCATAATGGCTACAGGAGTTGCAAGCCCCAGAGCGCAGGGACATGAAACAACCAGCACGGAAATAGCGCGTTCAACTGCCGTAACAACCAAAGCACCGTTTAAAATGTGGATCAAAAATACCATTATCGACAAAGCTATAATGGAAGGCACAAATACGTAGGAAACCTTATCTGCGATCCTAGCTATGGGAGCCTTGGTTCTTGAAGACTCCTCCACCATTTTTATGATCTTATAAAAAGAAGTATCTTTGCCTGTTTTTTCGCATCTTACTTTAAAATAGCCGGAGCTTAATATGGTTGCGGCAAATACATGATCGCCCGCTGTTTTATCAACAGGCACGGATTCACCTGTTAAGCTTGATTCATCCACCGCGCCGTCACCGTCAATAATAATTCCGTCCACAGGGATCTTGTCGCCGGATTTAATGATTACCACATCGCCTGCTTTAACATCGTCAGCATCTATTTCTTTTGTGGTGCCGTTAATTTCTATTGTTGCCTTCTTGGGCGCAATCTTTATAAGGCTCTTCAATGCATCGGTGGTATGACCCTTTGATATTGCTTCAAGAGTCTTTCCTACCGTAATGAGTGCAGGAATCATTGCGGCCGATTCAAAATACAGCTCGTTATGATATATGTGCATGAGGCTTTGAAGATTACCTTCTTTTACCAGGATCGTCATCTTCAAAAAAATGTAAAGCGACCACAGGAAGGATACACCGGAACCGAGAGCCACCAGCGAATCCATGTTGGGTGCGAGGTTCTTTAATGACCTGATACCGGATATAAAGAAGGCCTTATTAATATACATGATGATCATTGCAAGGATCATCTGCAGAAGGGTGAGTCCCAGATAGTTTTCATGCAAAAAAACCGGAACGGGAAAACCTAACATATTATGTCCCATGGTGAAATACATAAGGACAAGTAAAAAAATGAGAGATGATCTCAGTCTCTTTAGTAGCTTAGGTGTTTCCCGGTCCTTTAACAGTTCCTCTTCTTTTTCTATATAATTACTATTACTTTCAGTTTTTTCTTCACCTGAAACAGAAGCTCCGTATCCCGCTTTTTCTACAGCTTTGATGATTTCTTCGCTTGATGCATCGCCTTGTACCGTCATGGAATTGGTAAGAAGCGAAACGCTGACAGAATCAACATTTTTAAGCTCTTTGACAGCTTTTTCAACGTGGAGCTGGCATGCAGCACATGTCATGCCGGTAATGTTAAAATCACTCATAATTATCCTCTTACTTCATGAGCTTTTTTAATACTTCGCAAAGCTCATCTATGGTTTCTTCGTGACCGTTTTTAATATCTTCCGCAACGCACCCCTTTATATGACAGTTCAACAGAATCTTGTTGAAGGCTCCGAGAGCACTGGTGATGGCTGATACCTGCACCAATATATCCGGGCAGTATTTATCCTCTTCTACCATTCTCTGCACACCTCGAACCTGACCCTCGATGCGCTTTAATCTTGTAAGAAGGTCTTTCTTATCTTCTTCACTTCTTTTTTTATGTCTTTCTTCACCATTTATGTATTCTGTTCCGCAACAACCGTTACTCATATAGCCTCCTACACCCCCCGTGGGTATCTTCTTCAATGGTTAGAATATACCCTATGGGGGTATTTGTCAAGAAGATAAAAAAAGCGCGCTTTAATCGTGCTTTTTATTATTCAAACTCCCATATTGACTCGCTGCGCTCCTCAATAAGTATCGATGGAATAAGCCCAAAGGGCTTATTCCATCTCATTTGCTTCTTTTTTCTTTTGCAATTCTCAAGACATCAGAAATATTATCGCTATTAAGAACGTCAGGATAATTCTTTTGAAACTCAACTAACGCATCCTTATTTTCAAGTTCAAGATTTCTGCACTGCTGATAAAATTCACGTAAATTATCTTTTTTATAGATTGACTCAATGAACAGTCTGGATTCTTCCGGAAGCTTTTCATAAGAATCATACAGGTCGATTACTGCCATTTTTATCTTTTCCAAGTTCAACGGTAACCTTCTGTCATCTTGCTCGATTAATATTCCCACAATATCTGACAAATCATTCTTGTATTGTCGGCCGGACATAAGCTTCATTGCGACCAGGTATTCTGCTGATACCGTTCTTATTTGAAGAATGTTGGAAAATGTCTTATAGTATTTTGAATAAGTTTCTAATTTGGGTGTGTATGATTTCGTATTAACAAAATCTGTATTTAACCATCCATTTGCAAGCCCTAGCCTATCGCCAACTGTATTTATTGCCTCTTTCATTGCTCCAGAGGATTTAATAATAGCATCCACATCATATGTCATTTCTCTAAAGCCGTAATTAATGAGAATTGAGGCCCCGCCGACTAGAATTATCTCTGCAGGCATTTTGGTGCCATTTCGCTTTCGAAATTCCCTTCCCAATTCTCTTAGGTATTTGTCGAGATCTTCTTTTGTAAACAGCTTATCAGATGACATTTCTCACCTCATTCTCCACAATGTTGAACTGTTTAAATTCCGGTATGGCGTCATCCATTGCTTTTTCTTTTATACTTTCATCACCGGTGGCTGCATATGCCATCAGAACTCCTGCCGGAAAGCATGGCTTTTCAAGTTTCTGTGAGCGTATGTCATTATAATTAGTGCATAGAGGAATATCGTTCACTCTGGACAAGTAATCCGTCATGGCAAGTAAATATAGAGCTTCTCTATGCCAACCCTTTTCATAAAACTTACGTATATCGTCCGTTTCGAGAGTTTCAATGATGAAATCTATATCCCCCATATCTTTTACGTGATGACAGGTATTACTCTTAAATGTTTCGAAAGAACATCTATAATCAACCTCTTCCGCTCTATTATTTTCCAAAATAAAATCAACAGTTACTCCAAGCACTTTCGCAATTTTAAACAATGTCCCTGCAGCACATTTGTCTATATCAGCTTTACCGGTGCAAATGTCTGTGACAGTAGTCATAGGCACACCGCTTTCTTTACTTAGTCGGTACCTTGAGATATTTTCTTTTTCGAGTAAATCATTTATGATCATCTTTCATCACTCCTTACAATATAATATATCGGTTTACCGAACTATCGTCAATAGTATTCTCAAAGACACCGGAAGATTCTATTTCGGCACTTGTTTCCTTAGCTTTATTTTCATCTTCTATACTTAGGAAAGTACCGATAGATAACATAAAGAGCATTATAGCGATAAGCATTAAGAAGGAAAATCCAAGCATTCCGGTAGCTGAATCATCATCAATCTCGTCTTCATCCCATACTTTTACCCGTTTATGATATGTAAAATAGCTATCCGTATAAGGATGAACCTTAGATTCCACAAGCACCTGCTCTATTATGAACATATCATCATAATCAAATTTTGTTTTAACGGCCACCAGTATTAACACGATTATGAGAATACCGGAAATGACAAGACTAATATTATTAAATACAAGAACAACTAATGATAGAGCGATTATTATTTTTAAGTCAGTTTTAACGTAATGCATTGCTTTTATGCGATCTTTTTTGTGTTTTTTATTCTTTTTCTCTTTGATACCACTCATAAAATCGGCTCCTTCCAACATTATTCTATGTTACACCATAAAAATATCGCATATGATGTACCATAAATAGGACTTCAAGACGGAAGGGGACCAGCTATAAATATATTTTTCAAAGCTAGCTTTTCTTGATTAATACTATTTCAAACTAGCCTTTACTTTTACAAACCCTTATCATTGAATTACAAATCTATATCTGTCTGGCAGAAAGGAT
>JAEEND010000011.1 GCA_016283575.1 Lachnospiraceae bacterium
CGCAAGTCTAAGACCCCTTGAAGACGACGAGGTAGATAGGGCCAAGGTGTAAGTGCAGTAATGTACTCAGCTGATGGTTACTAATAGGTCGAGAGCTTATTCTAATTGATTGTTATCCCTTGGATGATTAAGTCTTTCAATTTCTGTATTCAGTTTTCAAGATTCATGGCCCAGTGGCTCAGTTGGTTAGAGCGCCGCCCTGTCACGGCGGAGGTCACGGGTTCGAGTCCCGTCTGGGTCGTTTCCTAGCATTTGGGGTCTTAGCTCAGCTGGGAGAGCATCTGCCTTACAAGCAGAGGGTCACAGGTTCGAGCCCTGTAGGCCCCACTTAAGTAAATAATTATTATGGATGGATTCCCGAGTGGCCAAAGGGGACAGACTGTAAATCTGCTGCAAATTGCTTCGGTGGTTCGAATCCACCTCCATCCATTAGCCAAAAGGCAAATTTAATATCGCGGGATGGAGCAGTCTGGAAGCTCGTCGGGCTCATAACCCGAAGGTCATAGGTTCAAATCCTATTCCCGCTACGCCCAGTTAGCTCAGTTGGTAGAGCAAGGGACTGAAAATCCCTGTGTCTTTGGTTCGATTCCGAAACTGGGCACTTTCAATAAGTCTTGATTATTCAAGACTTTTTTTATTTCTCATTGTCATGTAAAAATTCCCTTTCTATTTTTAGTAATAATTCGAATTGTTAGTATGTAAGAAAAAAATCTATACTCTAGGTAGAAAAACGTTTTTACGGAGTATTTATGCCAATTACCATTCTTGTGAAGCCTGCTTCATCATCCTGTAATCTTCAATGTGATTACTGTTTCTATAAGGCTGAAGCAGATTTGAGATACGTACCGAATTCCGGGACCATGTCTTTTCATACTTTAAAGAATCTGATAAGAAAGACTCTTAATTTTGGTGAGGGTCCGATTAATTATGCCTTTCAGGGCGGAGAGCCGTTACTGTCGGGTATAGCTTTTTATGAAGAGATAATTAAGCTTCAAAAACAATATAATAAAAATGGACGTTTTATTCAAAATTCGATTCAGACAAACGGTACACTGATCAATGCAGAATGGGCTGAGTTCTTTAAAAAGAACAGGTTTTTAATAGGAATATCTCTTGACGGGCCCATGGTCATTCATGACATCCATAGAACGAATGCTTCCGGAGGATCGTTTGAAAATGTAATGTCGGCAATAGAATTACTTAGGGATTATAATGTTGACTTTAATATTTTATCTGTAGTTACTCCTGATTCTTATAGCCATGGTATGGAAATATATTCTTTTTTTAAACATGAGGGATTTGAATATATCCAGTTTATACCGATGCTTACGGACAATATGGATAAAGCAGATGATGCACAGGGGTTTGGTCAGTTCTTATCTGATGTATTTGATTGTTTTTATCAGGATCTAAAGAATGATGACGCACCTTATATTCGTAATTTTGATAATATGATCGGTTCACTTATGGGTTTTTATCCTGAAGCATGTGAATATATGGATTCATGTGTGGAAAACTATGCCATCGAAGCAGACGGAAGTGTATATCCCTGCGATTTTTACATGACTGATGAGTATTTGATGGGTAATGTAAACACCGATAACTCCATGGACCTTAAAGAAAGCCCCGTTATGCAAGAATTCATTAAGAGTTCTCATTTGATACCTGAAAAATGTGAAGCATGTGAGTATTTCAGGTTATGTAAGGGTGGCTGCCGACGATATAGAGAAATTGCGCAGGGTAATCATTACTATTGTGAAGGCTTTAAATATTTTTATGAAAAAAACTTGGATAAGCTAAAAGAAATTGCAGAATTAAAAGGGAAGGGATTTAAGTTATGAAGGCGATACTTATAGTTATGGACACATTGAACAGGCATATGCTAAGGATTTATAACCCTCAGGCAGAAACCATCACCCCCAATATAGACAGATTAGCTTTAAGATCAAAGATTTTTGATAATCACTATATCGGATCTGCTCCCTGCATGCCTGCACGAAGGGACATTTTGACAGGTCGATATAATTTTCTTGAGCGTGGCTGGGGCCCTATAGAGCCTTTTGATGTTACCTTCACTCAGATACTAAAGAAAAATAATATCTTTTCTCATATTGTTACAGATCATTGCCATTATGCTGAACTTGGCGGTGAAGGATATATGCAAAGCTATGATACCTGGGATCTTATCAGAGGCCAAGAAGTAGATGCATATGTATCTCGAGTCAAGGAACCGGAATATCCGGATAATTATATAGGAAGAACAGGAAGAGCTTATCAGTGGAATAGGACCGAATTTAAAAAAGAAGAAGATTTTCCCACGCCCAAAACATTGTCCCATGCAGTTAAGTGGCTTAAGGACAATGAAGGAAGTGATAACTTCTTTTTACAGATTGAATGCTTTGACCCCCATGAACCCTTTGACGCAACAGAAGAGTTTAAAAAGCTGTATCCGGATGATTTTTCGAAGATATATGAATGGCCGAGATATGATAACCTTGGCCCGGATGAAACCAAAGAAGCCATAGCGCATTTAAGACACATGTATATGGCTACACTTTCAATGGCAGATAAATGGCTTGGCAAGGTTTTTGATGAAATGGACAGGCAGAACATGTGGGATGATACTCTGGTTATTCTGACTTCAGATCACGGCCACATGCTTGGTGAACACAATGCAACAGGAAAAAATAAATTCCCTGCATGGAATGAAATGTGCAGAATTCCGCTTTTAGTGCATATGCCCCGGAAGTCTTCAAGTGACAGAAACAGAGCGCTTACACAGAACATAGATATTTTCCCTACGATCCTTGACTTCTTTAATATTGAATATGATAAAAAGAATCTTCACGGAAAGTCATGGAAAGATCTGTATGAAGATAACGAATCCAATAGAGATTACCGCATTTACGGCTGGTTCGGAAAGCCCGTAAATATAACGGACGGAAAATATACCTATTTTAAGGCGCCTAAAGAAAGAGCAAATACGCCCTTATATCAGTATTATACGATTCCCACTACACTCTTTAGTTACCTGCCTGTTACGGGAGAGAATATTTCTGTAGGAAAGTATTTAAAGCAAACCGATGCGCCGGTCTACAGGCTTGATCAGGGTGCCATAAACAATGGTGAAATGAGTGATGTGGTAGAAGAAACATATAAATCCATGCTTTTTGATGTGGAATCCGATCCAAAACAGCAGTATGATATAAAGGATGACGCCATCATAGAGAAAATGGAAGACGCCTTAAGAGAAAAGCTTAAGGAAGTCGGGGCGCCGATAGAACAGTTTGATAGACTTGGATTAAATTAATGGAAAAAATTAAACGATTATCGAAACTCTTTTTTAATATGGTTTATATAAGCTCCTTCACCTTTGGAGGGGGCTTTGTAATCGTATCCATCATGAAAAAGAAATTCGTTGACGAACTTCATTGGATCGAAGAAGATGAAATGCTTGATTATGTGGCTATATCGCAGTCATCGCCCGGAGCAATAGCCGTTAACTGCGCTATTTTAGTGGGTACCAAGATCGGAGGCTTCCCGGGAATGCTTACCGCGGTTGCTGGAACCATCCTTCCTCCCATAGTGATTCTTTCGGTAATAGCCATGTTTTATAAAGCCTTTGCCGAAAACACATATGTAAATATGATGCTCAGAGGAATGTCAGCGGGCGTTGCGGCGGTTGTGATTGATGTGGCAGTTTCTTTATGTATAAAAGAAACTTCGAAAAAGAATGTTTTAAATATAATTCTCATGGCAGCTGCCTTTATAGCAGCATTTGTATTTAAGATAAATGTCATTTATATAATAATTGTGGCAGCCGTAATAGGCTTAGTCGGCGCGCTGATCAACAGAAAGGAGAAAAAGAATGTTATTGATTAAACTGTTCTTCGCATTTCTCCAGATAGGCTTATTCAGTGTCGGCGGCGGATATGTTGCGATACCTTTAATACAGGCTAAGGCGGTTGATTCTTACGGATGGATTTCCCAGACAGAATTTGCGGATCTTGTTACCATAGCAGAGATGACTCCCGGGCCAATTGCCGTTAATTCAGCGACTTTCGTGGGCATGAAAATAGGCGGATTTGCAGGAGCCATAGTATCAACACTTGGATGTATTCTTCCATCCATGGTTCTGGTATCACTTATTTTCTTTTTATATAACAAATATAAGGGATTACCCCTTCTCGATGCGGTGATGGATTCCTTAAGAGCTGTGGTGGTAGCGCTTATACTTTCTGCAGGAATATCGCTCTTTAAAACGGCGGTTTTAGCAGGCGAAGATGATACAGCAATAACAATAGATGTAATGCAGCTTTTATTATTCGTTGTTTCTTTTTTGATATTACGTATAAAGAAGGCAAGTCCCATTCTTGTAATGTTTATTGCAGGGGTTGCGGGAATCGTGTCAAACCTTGTAATAGAGGCATTATTATAAAGGTGCCTGTCTTGAAAAGATGGGATATTTTTAGTATAATCTCAACGGCTGACAATTTGATAATGAAATCAATCAGGAGGATATATAATGATTAACTGGAACAATCTTGATACCTTAAATTCATTTAAGAACCTTTCTTCCAAGAAGGCAGTTGTTCTTAAAGATGCAATGCAGGGTGAAAACGGAGCTAAGAGAGTAAAAGAATACTCAATGCCCATGGCATGCGGCTTAAGCTTCAACTATGCTGCCAAGGCAGTTAACGATGAGATCATTGATGCTCTTGCAGATCTTGCAAAAGAAGCAGAACTTAATGAGAAATTTGAAGCTCTTTATAACGGTGAAGTTATTAATACCGGAGAAAAGAGACTTGTACTTCACCAGCTTACAAGAGGACAGCTTGGAAATGACGTAGTATTTGACGGCGTAAACAAGCGTGAGTTCTATTTAGGCGAGCAGAAGAAGATCGCTGAATTTGCCAATAAGGTACATGCAGGCGAAATCACAAACGCTAAAGGCGAAAAATTCACAACAGTAGTACAGATCGGTATCGGCGGTTCCGATCTTGGCCCCAGAGCTATGTATCTTGCTCTTGAAAACTGGGCTAAGGTAAATAACACCTTTAAGATGGAAGCTAAATTCATCAGTAACGTAGATCCTGATGATGCAGCAGGTGTTCTTAATTCGATCGATGTTGCACACTCATTATTCGTACTTGTATCAAAGTCCGGTACAACACTCGAAACACTCACCAACGAATCATTTGTTAAGGATGCTCTTAAGAAAGCAGGCCTTGATGCTTCCAAGCACATGATAGCTGTTACAAGTGAAACATCACCTCTTGCTAAGAGCAGTGATTATCTCGCAGCATTCTTTATGGATGACTTTATCGGCGGACGTTATTCTTCTTGTTCAGCAGTAGGTGGCGCAGTTCTTTCACTTGCCTTCGGACCTGAAGTATTTGACAGATTCTTAAAGGGAGCAGCAGAAGAAGATAAGCTTGCAACCAACAAAGATGTAAGAAAGAACCCTGCGATGCTTGACGCACTTATCGGTGTTTATGAAAGAAACGTACTTGGTCTTCCTTGTACAGCAGTTCTTCCTTATTCACAGGCATTAAGCCGTTTCCCTGCACACTTACAGCAGGCTGATATGGAATCAAACGGTAAGTCAGTTAACAGATTTGGCGAACCCATCAACTACGTAACAGGCCCCGTGATCTTCGGTGAACCCGGAACCAACGGACAGCATTCATTCTATCAGTTACTTCATCAGGGAACCGATATCGTACCTTTACAGTTCATCGGATTTAAGAACAGCCAGATCGGCTTAGATGTAGATATTCAGGGAAGCACCAGCCAGCAGAAGCTTTGCGCTAACGTTGCTGCGCAGATCGTTGCTTTTGCTTGCGGTAAAGATGATGAAAACAAGAACAAGAAATTCGAAGGCGGACGTCCTTCAAGCATCATCATCGGTGAAAAGCTTACTCCCGAATCTCTCGGTGCTCTTCTTTCACACTTTGAAAACAAGATTATGTTCCAGGGCTTTGTATGGAATGTAAACAGCTTTGACCAGGAAGGCGTACAGCTTGGTAAAGTTCTTGCTAAGAAGGTACTCGCTCACGAAACAGACGGAGCGCTTAAGGCTTACAGCGATTTACTTAACATCTAATATTTAAAAAGAAACAATATGGAACCTTTGGAAATTAGAGATCAACTAATATCCAAAGGTTCTTTTTTATATTTTGCAAACCCCGGCGGAGTTCGTGTATACTAAAAAAAACATATAATGTTAAAAAAGAGAGGTTATTTATGGCAAAAGTATTACTTATAAATGGGAGTCCCAACTTAAAGGGATGTACGGCTACTGCTTTGCAGGAGATGATAGATGTTTTTGAAAAAGAAAATATCGAAACAGAGCTTATCAATATCGGAAGAAAAGATATAAGAGGCTGTATATCATGTGGCAACTGCAATCTGACCGGAAAATGTGTTTTTGGTGATGACCCGGTAAACGAAATAGCGCCGAAATTCGAAGAGGCAGACGGCCTTGTAATAGGAAGTCCCGTATACTATGGATCACCTAACGGTACGGTCCTTTCCTTTTTAGACAGGCTCTTTTACAGCACTTCTTTTCCCAAACATATGAAAGTGGGAGCAGCAGTTGTAAGCTGCAGGCGCGGCGGAAATACAGCAACCTTCGATGTGCTTAATAAATACTTTTCCATAAGCGGTATGCCCATCGCTACCAGCACATACTGGAATATGGTCCACGGCTTTTCTGCAGCGGATGTTAAGAAGGACGCAGAAGGTTTACAGACCATGCGGAATCTTGCCAGAAATATGTCTTTTATGATAAAAGCCATTGCTGATGCAAAAGAAAAATACGGACTTCCCACCATGGATCGAGAGGCCTTCACCAGCTTCCCGGATGGAAAATGAGAAAGATAAGGGGTAGACAATGAGGAAACGTATCTTCGATATTATAGAAGTAGACAAAGATGGTGACAAGATAAGCGCATTCTATGACTGGTTTATGATGATCACAATACTGATTAGTATAATACCACTCTGGTTTCATGTAGATTATAAAGCGTTTAAAATAATTGATATTGTTACCGTGACAATATTTATAATTGATTATTTTTTACGGTGGTTTACATCTGACTTTAGGTTAAATTATGGTAAGTGGTCATTTGCAGTATATCCTGTAACCCCTTGGGCGATTATTGATTTATTATCCATAATTCCAAGCATAGGTATATTACAAAAAGGCTTTAAGTTATTTAAGTTGTTAAGATTATTTAGGACGTTTAAAGTCTTTAGAATCTTTAAAGCATTTAGATATTCTAAAAGTATCAATATAATAATAAATATTTTTAAGACGCAAAAAGATAGTTTGTTAGTTGTCTGTGGATTTTCAGTTTCATATATTCTAATATCTGCTCTTGTGATGTTTAACGCAGAGCCGGAAACATTTAATACAGTTTTTGATGCAATATATTGGGCAACTATTTCTTTGACAACAGTGGGGTATGGAGACGTATATGCTGTAAGTAGGGTAGGGAAAATAATTACAATGGTCTCATCTGTTTTAGGAGTAGCAATAGTTGCGCTTCCCGCCGGAATAATAATTGCCGGATATCAAGAAGAAGTTAAGAAGCTAAAAAAGAAAAATGAATAATTGATACGATGAGGGGAATATGAACAAAAAGATTAAAAAGATAGCCAAGTCGATTCAGCTGTCACCTGTAATAAAAAAACGAAAAAAGAATAATAAATTAGTTACTTTAGCCTCTGTCGGTATTGGACTTGTTGTTATTGGTGCTTTGGCAGGGGGAAACGACGCTAAGGAAGAAGTTATTCCGGAAGAGCCTGTCGTAGAAGTTGTAAAAGAGATAGCAGAAGATCCGAATGATATTCCGATTATCCTGGAAGAAAGTCAAGAGCCACTAGCCGTTGTGCATTTTATAGATGTAGGTCAGGGCGACTGTACCTTAATCGAATCAGCCGGACAATATTTGATGATAGATGCCGGTCCGGATGAATCAGGGACAAAAATACAGAAGTATTTGCAAGACAGAGAAATCAAAAAGATAGATTATTTAATCCTTACTCACCCTGACTCAGATCATATTGGCGGTGCTGATGTAGTAATAACGAAATTTGACATCGGAAAAATATACATGAGTTCTTTCGTAAAAGACAACTCGTATTATAGTCAATTGCAAGAGGCAATTAATTATAAAGAAATGGGATTTGAAATTCCCAAAGCTGGAAACACGTTTGATTTCGGGGATTGTAGTGTAACATTTTTGCAAGCGAAAATATATGATGATCCCAATAACTCATCTTTATGTTTTAAAGTTTCAGCCGGAGACAAAAGTATTTTCTTTGGCGGAGACATGGAAAGACAAGCAGAAATCGATTTAGTCGATTCTGGAAAAGATTTGTCTGCCACCATTTATCATGTTTCACATCATGGTAGTTATACTTCTTCGAGTAAAGAGCTATTGAATGCGATTAATCCTGAGTATGCTGTCGTAAGTTGTAAAGTCGATAATGAATACGGGCATCCTCATAAAGAAACTGTGGACGAATTAAGAGAAAGAGGTATCTCTTTATTTAGAACAGATATACAAGGGACTGTCACCGCAAAAATCAGTAGTGAATCCATAGAATGGAGCCTTGCTCCTGATCAAGATTATATAGGCGGTGACTCAGAACTTGAAAAGAAATATAAGGAAAAAGAGTTAACAGCTGATTTAGAAAACTCTGCTACTGACGCTAAAGAAGTAAGCGCTAAGGAAGCAAACGATAGGGATGTGGCGGCCAAAGAAGCGAGCGTGAAAGTCGAAAGTATAGATGATGGCAGCAAAAAGGACGATTTAGCTGCAATAGGTGCCGGAGCTGTTGCAGGAGCAGTGGTTGGAAATGAGGCTACGAGTAAGAACAATAAAGAAAGCTCAACTGCCAAAGAAAGTGTGCAGACAAATGATGTGCCTGCTTCACAAGACTATGTATACATAGGAAATGTAAACAACATGAAATTACATCAGTCTAACTGCACAGGTAAACTGCCAAAAGAAAGTAACAGGGTTTATTTTCACACGTTGGAAGAAGCTGAAAAAGCAGGTTATACAAAGGAAAACCAGTGCAAAAACTGTAAGCCGTATGGTAATTAAATTTTTAAAAGCGCATGATAAGTCATGCGCTTTTGTTATTTACTAAGGTTGTGGTGGCTGCAGCCATGAATGCTGCGGCAGATATACCTAAGATGCGGAACACGAAGTGGATGTGTACTGCAGAATGGTGCTCAGCCACAAAGAGCCACACAATAGGAAGAAGGGCTACAAGGGTAAAGGTTGCGATGTTTGTTAAATAAAGGTTCAGGTTCTTTTTATATATAGAAACGGAAAGAGCAACTATGTTTACTATAACTACCAGTATCAAAAGGACAATATAAACAGGTGAAGCATATTGATCCTTAGCATAGCTTAATGTATAGAAAAGTCCGTTGCCTCGCGGACGGCCTCCGACCACATCGGTCCAGCCCACAAGGGATGATACGGCATTTTTGAGAGTGCCTGTATGAAGAGTGAATTCCGCCAGGATCCATTTTGAGATCCACATGGAGCCGTATCCCAAAGCCCACAGGAAGGATAAATAAATAAAACTCAGGAAATTCTTAAGTAAAGTATCATTGTACAGAGTAAAATATGTAATCAGTAAAAACCCGAGAGTAACGACAGGATAGGTTAAAAAATCCGCATAGGATGTAACGATCCCTAGAATAAGAAACAATTCAGGAAAGTGGTTTCTCTTATATATACCTGCATGGTTAAAGAGTAAATACATAATAAAGATAAGAGAAACAACATTAATAATGGACATAGTGAAGGAGCTTAGTATCAGTACCGGTTTCATGAAAAGATATCCGAAACTCAGTGCGATAAAGAGAGCAATACGCTTTCTTTTTACACATAAAACACCAAGGCCCGAAAAAAGAAGGGCCTGAAAAATGGCGTTAAAGATGTATAAGCAGTTAACCGGCAACAGACACAGTAAAAGCTTTAATGGAAATAAATATCCATGCCAGTAGCGTCCGTAGGAGCGAAGCTCCAATGAATCAGCGTCACCACCATCAACTATAAACTTTATTGAATCCATGGGTGTCCATATTTCGCTGTCAAAATCCGAGTGATACATCCACATGGCTTGCTCAAAAGGATTTAAGTTATCCACATCCTCCATAGCATTTTGGAGCATAATTGAATCAGTATAGGATTCTTTGCCCTTAAGAATGTATTTAGTGATACCATCAAGTGCTTCATCGTCTTTGTTTTCAGCCAGCACGAAATCTATGCCGGTTGAAACGTGGGCTTTTACAACATCTGAAGGGAGCATAAAAGAAAGCACCATCAATAAAGTGCCAATAAGGAAGCAAATAAAACCTGTTAAGAGTAAATTACCAAACTTTGAAATAATAGACTTCATAAATCAACCTTTAATTATTAAAATCCTTTAATGATTATAACCCGTTTATTAAGAAAAGTGTATTAAATTATGGTCCTTTGTTTAATTGTATAGTCCTTCTGTTTTTTAAAAGAATAAGGTATGATATAAGAGAGTTAAATAAGAAAAGGAGAATTTTACCATGAATAAAAAACTTAAACTGTCTCTTTTTACAGCTCTTTACGGCGTGTTATTTTTGATCTGTCTTTATAAAAATACCTTTGGAGCAATGTATCCGTTATTAGTAATCGGTACGGTTATATATATCGGTTTCTCCATGAAGGCAGCAGGACAGAAGTTAAAGTTTGATGCTTACGGCATAAGCCTTGTAGCAGCCGCTTTCCTGTTAGGTGTTTCCCACATTTTTACTGCCAATTTTTTTGTTCATTTCTTTAACGGAATAGGAATATTTTTGGCATTGTTCTTATTCTCAACCCACGTATTTAACGATGATAAAGACTGGGCCTTTATACAGAATGTAAAGAATCTGATAACTCATGTAAGCGGAGCGTTTTCTCACTTTACATATATTTTTAAAGATTTCAAAAAAGGCTTAAAAGAAAGTGAACCGGAAGGCGAGAAGCCTAGAAAATCGGTTGTTGCTAAGATCATACTTACGATATTGGCTACAATTCCCGCTTTTATGATTATTCTCTCTCTTTTATCGATTGCAGATCCCGTATTTGCACAGGTAACAGAGAAAATAGTAGATAATTTCATTATGGGCGACTGGTTATTTATCCCGATCATGTTTATATTTGTTATCTGTTTCAGCTATGGAATCATACGAAGGGCATTAACAAAGCCTCTTGGATCAGAGAGAATCGACAATAAAAACATCGATTCCATAATTGCAATTACTGTGAGCATCATGTTCGATATCATTTATGTGATGTTTTCAATGATCCAGATAGTGTATCTCTTTATCGGAGGAGGAACACTTCCCGAGGGCTATACATATGCAGAGTACGCCCGTGAAGGTTTCGGCCAGCTTTTAGTCGTTGCGGTATTTAACTTTATAATCATAATCTTAGGTAACACACTATTTAAAAAGAATGTGGTATTAAAGATCACCCAGACAGTTATGAGTGTCTGCACCTATATCATGATCGTATCAAGTCTTATGCGACTTATACTTTACATCAGATACTATTATTTCACCTTTATGAGAGTGCTGGCTTTCTGGGCGCTTCTGACACTTGCCGTATTATTTGTCGGAGTCATGATACAGATATGGAATGAACGTTTTAATATGTTCAAGTATCTTGTTATCGGTACTTATATATGCTACATGGTGCTTGCCTTCTCAAGATGCGATTACTATATCGCAAAGGCCAATTTAAGTCAGGCTCATGAAAAGAACAGCTTCTTCTTGACAGAGAATAATTACAACGATACAGGTTACTTCTGGGATTTATCCTATGACGCACTTCCGGTTATTATGGAAGATGGATATTTCATAGGTGAGAATGATTATCACTTAGAAAGAATCAAGAGAGATTTAGATGCTAAAAAAGTGGGAATAAGAAGTTATAACTACTCACTAAGCCAGGCGAAGAAAATAGTAAAACAGTATAATAACTAAGAAAAGGCACCCTGTGATGGGTGCCTTTAATATATTTATTTAAATTCTATTCACTCCGGTCTTAATAGCTGCTTTCTTTACTGCTTCTGCAACGGTCTTACCTACTCTCGGGTCAAATGCCTTGGGAATAATGTATTCGGCATTTAACTCTTCATCAGAAACAAGGCTTGCGATAGCATAAGCCGCTGCAACCTTCATCTCGTCATTGATGTCTCTTGCTCTTACATCAAGAGCGCCTCTGAAGATTCCGGGGAATGCAAGCACGTTATTAATCTGGTTGGGGTAATCGCTTCTGCCTGTACCGATTACCGCAGCACCGCCTGCCTTTGCTTCATCGGGTGTGATTTCAGGAACGGGATTAGCCATGGGGAAGATGATGGGATTCTTTGCCATGGTAGCTACCATTTCTTTTGTAAGGGTTCCGGGCGCGGAAACACCGATGAACACGTCGGCGCCTTTGATTACTTCTGCGAGGCTTCCCTTTTCTTTATTCTTATTGGTGATCTTTGCCATTTCTACCTTTTCGGTATTTAATCCATCACGCCCTTCATAAATTGCTCCCTGACGGTCGCACATGATTACGTTCTTAAGTCCCATGCTGACTAAAAGCTTGATGATTGCAATACCTGCAGCACCTGCACCGCTGGTTACAACCTTGATATCCTTAATGTCCTTCTTTACAAGCTTAAGGGCATTGATCATGGCTGCGAGAACTACTACTGCAGTACCGTGCTGATCGTCGTGGAAAATGGGAATATCGCAGACTTCCTTAAGTCTTCTTTCGATTTCGAAACATCTGGGTGCGGAAATATCTTCAAGGTTAACTCCGCCAAAAGAACCTGCAAGAAGCTTTACGGTATTTACGATTTCATCAACATCCTTGCTTCTAATACAAAGAGGGAAAGCATCTACATCGCCAAATGCTTTAAATAATGCACATTTACCTTCCATAACGGGCATGCCTGCTTCAGGTCCGATATCTCCGAGACCTAAAACTGCTGTACCGTCAGTAATAACTGCTACAAGATTGTGTCTTCTTGTATAGGTATAGGAAAGATCCACGTCCTTCTGAATCTCAAGGCAGGGCTCCGCAACACCGGGAGTGTATGCCACTGATAATTCTTCTTTATTTGTAATGGGACAGGTAGCGATCACTTCAATCTTTCCGCCCCATTCTTTGTGTTTGTCCAAAGCGTACTGTTTGTCCATTTTTCCACCTCGTTTTTCTTTTATTTATAAGTGATATTTCTTTTTTAGTCAATGATATGCTATCATAAGGAACGAAGTATGTATAGGGAGCGTTACCATGAATAAATTAAGTTTATTATTTCCTGATTCTGATACGAATGTCAGAGTTCTCTCCAAGGAGACCATGCATGATCTTGGCTTTGACATGATAGTTTCAGCATTATCAAAAAAAGAAAGTGAAAGAAACATCATCTTTAAGATGTTATCAAAGCTTCCTTCCGATCCTGCCACTATTAAATTCCGCGCAGATATTTTCGAAGATATTCTTACCTTTCCCGAATTACGAAACGAATTACAGACTCTTCTTGAAAAAGTAGATTTCTTAAAGACCTACGGAAGTTTCAGTAAAGAGACCGATGTTCAGGGTGTATGGGATCTTATGCACCGAATGGAAGAAATGCATGATTATATAATTGCTGTTGAAGCAATTTATAACTGCTTAAGTAACATAGATATTAAATCTGAAGGTTTGATACGTCTTCGCGACTATACCAAAGAGCGTTACAACGACCGCGGCTTCAAGGAGCTTAAAAAGGACATCGAAGCTCTTCGTGCCGACACATCAAACCTCAAAAGTGTTACTCTGGGCGTTAACTTGAATCAGCGCTTTGAAGCAGAATCCATGGGTCTTGTTTCCATTAACAGTAAGCCTTTTACTAAGTCAGAAGTAATATCCAACTTTACGGATTTCTTATCAAGAAAAGATGACATCCAGAACACTACCGACTGGAACGAAAAATATCAGTACCGTCCCATGTCGCAGCCCGCGGATTCAACCGGACTTGAAAAAATGGCCTTTCTTAACATGACTCACGGCTTATCACTTCTTGTGGATGGAGAGCTTGGCACCAATGTAATGCAGTACATGGACAAGGTTGCAAGCCACATGGTAAATAGAACAGTTAAGAATCTAAAATTCATTATTTCAAGACATATCAATGCTGATATTCATGAAATAACGGATCTTATTCCTGAATTCATGTTTTATATAAGATTCGAAGAGTTTATAACCCGTTTAAAATCCATCGGTTGCACCTTTGCAAAGCCCGAACCTATTTTAGAATCCGGTTCCGTATATGATTTAAAGGCGACAGGTCTTTATAATCTTAAGCTTGCCATTGCAGCCTTTGATGCCAAAACCGATCCTAAAGAAATCGTCACCAATGAATTCTATTTTGACAAAGATCACATGATTTATATCCTTACCGGTGCTAACCGTGGCGGTAAGACCACCATTACTCAGGCTGTGGGAATCTCCGTACTTCTTGCTCAGCACGGCATATATGTACCTGCGGATTCCTTCAGATTCGCGCCCTTCGATATGGTGCTCACTCATTTCCCCGCTGACGAGGATAAGACCATGGACCTCGGTCGTCTCGGAGAAGAATGTCAGAGATTTAAGGATTTATATAAAGAAGCAACAGAGAAAAGCCTTCTTTTGCTTAACGAATCATTCTCGACTACATCTTATGAAGAAGGCTACTACATTGCATTCGATGCGGTAAAGGCTTTAAGAAAGAAGGGGATTCGTACCATTTACAATACTCACATGCATAAACTTGGCATGGAACTGGATGGATTAAATGAAGGTCCCGGACAGGGACAGGTTGCATCACTTGTATCTGCATCAAAGGAAGGAAAGCGATCCTACATAGTTATTGTCGCTCCGCCCGAAGGCACTTCCTATGCAAGAGATATTGCAGAAAAATATGGCGTCACATATGATATGTTGACGGAAGAATAAAGCGTAAACTGTTTACTGAAAAAGCCCGAAAGATTTCGGGCTTTTTATTCTTTATATAGATTTTTATTGGCGCAAAAGAACTTTCATTATTATTCCTCCGCATATCTATCTTTCCTCAGGATTTATAACACCTAAGAATATTACATCTAAATATTTTCCTTCAACGAAAACATCATCTTTAAACAGAGCTTCTTTTACAAAGCCTGCGGCTTCGTGGGTTTTTACCGAAGCTTCGTTAAAAGAAAGAACTCTTGATATGATCTTATGAAGCTTTAATTCTTCGAATCCGTATTTTACCATAAGGCGGCAGGCTTCTTTTCCGATGCCGCGGCCGAAGGCTCTGTCTTCACCTAGGAAGATGCCGATTTCAGCTTTTCTGTTTTCTTTTTCAAAATGCTGGAGGTATACGCATCCTAAAGGCATGTCATTTTCTTTATCACAGACTATAAAATCAACAACTTCACCGGTTTCGACCTTTTCGCGGAACCACTTAAGGTGAGATTCATAAGTTAAGGGAGTTCTGTAGATAAAGTTATCCATTACGCGCTTTGAATTACGCCAGGAAACCACCATTTGGGTATCTTCTTCCGTCAGGGGGCGTAAATAGATTTTTTCGCCAACTGCTTTTTTGTCTATTTTCATAAAATACAAGCCTTTCTTTGATAAATTGATACTATCATAAAGCCCTATTTCGCTCAATACTTCATTGACTTTAGGGTGAATCAAAGATATCCTTTTCTTTGAAGGGATTTTATATGGAAAGTAAAACAAGAGAATATCAAGAAAGAATAAATACTGAAAAAGAGAGCGCAAAAAAAGCCATGGAAACTCAGAGCGCCAATGCTAAAGCTCCGGCAAATAAGAAGACCAAAAAAGTACGTTCCGCAGTGCCGGTTTATTTTGTATCTTTATTTGTAGTGCTTTGGGCATGGCTCTTACCTTTATATAAATTCTCAAATTTCTTTTTGTTATTTATGTTTTCGGGAATTATATATCTGGTAGCAAGTCTCATATGGCGTCCTTACAAGGTTGTTATTGAGCCTGAAAAAGAAATAGCTGCTAAAGAGCAGAAGACGATTGCCACAACCGGAGATCCTGACATAGACAAAATGCAGGAAGATGCGAAAGAAGCCGTGCGCAGGATGGATATAAGCGCAAGAGGCATTAAGGATAACGGGATCAGATTAAAAATAGCTCACCTCCAGGATGTAACGGAGCGTATTGTCGACAAGCTTAAAGAAGAACATGAAAAGAAAATGGAGGTGCGCAGGTTCTTTAATTACTACCTTCCCACCACCATTAAGCTTATTGCCAAATACAATGAGATCGACGAGCTTAATGCTGTCGGTGAAAACATTGATGCCACCAAGGCAGACCTTGAAGAGATGATAGGGAAGCTCACGGAAGCTTTTGATAAACAGTTAGATGCGCTTTATGGAAAAGACGCACTGGATGTTTCAACGGAAATCAAAGTAATGGAAAGCTTACTCAGAAGAGAAGGCTTATTATAAACGCGTAAAAGGAGAATGAAATGGAACAGGAAAACGTAAAACCCACACTTACATTGGAACCCGATTCATTAATGGAAGCATCCTCCGCTTTCAGAGAGATCACTCTTGAAGAGGCCAAAAAGAATGCACCCGTACCTACCGCTGAAGAGGTAAAAGAAATTATTCCCGCAGTGCTTGATGATACATTACTTACTGAAGATGAAAAGAAGCAGGTTGAAGAATTTGCTTCGAAGATCGATATCAAGAACACTCAGCAGGTTATCCAGTACGGTTCGGCAGCTCAGAAGAGCGTGGCAGATTTCTCACAGAATGCATTGGAGCATGTAAAGACAAGAGATTTAGGCGAAATCGGTGAGTCTTTAACAAATCTTGTAGTAGAGATTAAGAACGCATCAGAGCCTGAAAAGAAGGGTCTCGCAGGTCTTTTCCAGAAGAAGAAAAATGATTTTGAAGCAATGAAGGCTTCTTATTCAAAGGCCGAGACCAATGTGGACAGAATCGTAACAACTCTTGAAAAGCATGAAGTAGTGCTTATGAAGGATATCGCATTATTCGATAAGCTCTACGATCTCAACTTAAACTATTACAAAGAGCTTACCATGTACATTCTTGCAGGTAAGAAGGCTTTGGAAAATGCCAGAAATACAGAGCTTGCAGATTTAAAGAAAAAGGCTGAAGAAACAGGGACACAGGAAGACGCACAAGGCTATAACGATTTTGCCTCCATGTGTGACAGATTCGAAAAGAAGCTTCACGACCTTGAACTTACAAGGATCATTTCCGTACAGATGGGACCTCAGACAAGACTTCTCCAGAATAATGATATGCTCATGCTTGAGAAGATACAGTCATCCCTTATTAATACTATTCCCCTTTGGAAGAGTCAGCTGGTACTTGCCCTTGGCATAAGCCATTCCGCTCAGGCCACAAAAGCGCAGAACGAAGTAACGGAAATGACCAACGAGCTTCTTAAAAAGAATGCTGAAACGCTTAAGATGTCTACGATCGAAACAGCAAAAGAAGCAGAGCGTTCCATCGTAGATATTGAAACTCTTAAAGAAACCAATACAAAGCTTATCGAAACCCTCGATGAAGTTATTAATATTCATGAAGAAGGACGCACAAAGCGTGCGGAAGCCGAAGTTGAGCTTGCTAAGATCGAAGGCGAGTTAAAGGCTAAGTTGCTTGAAATGAGAGGGTAAATTAAAGGAGTTAAAATGACTTTTTTAAAAGACCGTAAAATTGCATATTCGGTTTTGCTGTTAGCTTTTATATTAGCTATCATTGTGGGACAGTTAAGAAAAGAGCCTTACGTTTTAAAAGATCAGCAGATCAAGATTGAAAGGGAAGCAGCAAGAGAAGCAGCAAGAGAGCAGGCTTTAAGGGAAAGGATCGCTGAGGAAGAGAAAGCGACAGATGATTCAGCGGATACTTTTGAAATAGTAGTCCCGGGAACATCTGATACGCCCATTGAGTACGTGCAGGGCATTTTCGCCGACATGAAGGATTCTACTAAAATCGCTCTTGTTGTACTGTTGATAATCTTTCTTTCCAAGAAAGCAAAAAAGATGAGATAGCACATTTAAGAAATATTTAAATAAAAGTGAAACCTTTTAGGCGCTTCATACGTCTAATATATGGTAAGATGAAAATGAGGTGCAGGCATTCCCTGTGAGTAAGACTGATATGAGCAAAAAGAAAAGGAATCAATTAAAGATAAGAGAAAGACGCCAGCAGGCAGGAGCAGTTCTTTTTATGCTACCCAGCCTAATTGGTGTCTTTTTATTCTTTATTCTGCCTCTTTTTGTGGTCATTTATTACAGCTTCATAGATAACCCGATCAGAGCCGAGTTCGTAGGTTTTGATAATTTCGTAAATGTATGGAAAAACGGTGCCTTTAAGCTGGCGGGAAAGAACACCCTTGTTTTTTCCTTTATAGCAATGCCTCTTTCTGTAATATTATCGCTTCTTCTTGCGACAATGCTTGACAGAAATATCCCGTTAAGAAGTCAGTTCAGAACCTTCTTTTTAACACCCATGATGGTACCCATTGCCTCCATAGTCCTTATTGTGCAGGTAATGTTTCATTATAACGGCGCCATCAATACATTGATCCAGAACCTTGGCGGAGCTAAGATCGACTGGCTTAAATCCGACTATGCCGGATTTGTTATTGTACTTTTGTTCCTTTGGAAAAATTTAGGATACAACATGATCCTGTTTCTATCTGCCCTGGAGGCCATTCCTTCTTCACTTATCGAAGTTGCTTTATTGGAAAATGCCAACAGATGGCAGATATTTTGGAGCATTAAAATCAGGTATCTTTCTTCTACGATTTTGTTTGTTACAATTTTATCATTGATCAACTCATTTAAAGTATTCAGAGAGATATATTTGATGACGGGGGACTATCCCTACGACTCTTTATACATGCTGCAGCACTTCATGAATAATACCTTTAATTCACTGGATTATCAGAAGCTGTCCACTGCGGCGATCATCATGTCCATCGTCATGATAATAATTATCGGAACGCTTTTCCTCGTTGAAAGCAGGTTCGGAAGGGATGTGGAAAATGAGTAAAAAGCGTACCCTTTCACAAAAGAGAAAACGAGAGTTAATACAGATCACGCTTATAACCATAGTGGCAGCAGTATTCGCGATTGTATTTTTAACGCCCATAGTACTTACCATTACCAACTCCTTTATGAGTCAGACCGAGATCAATGCTAACTACGGCGCCATATTTGCGCGCTCCGAGAATGGCGGTAAAGTATTTATTTCGAAGATAGTACATCTTAAGTTTATTCCCGATATGGTATCCTTCGGTCAGTATTTGACGGTTCTTTTTAAGAGTCCGGAATATTTATATAAATTCTGGAATTCAGTAATACTGGTAGGACCGATTGTTGTGTTCCAGTTAGGCGTTGCCCTCTTTGCATCCTACGGCTTTGCCCGTGCCAAGGGAAGGTTAAAAGAAATCATATTCTTTACATATATAATACTCATGCTTATGCCATATCAGGTAACGCTGGTACCCAACTATCTTGTATCAAGCTGGTTACATATCATTAATACAAGATGGGCAATATGGCTTCCCGGCATAGCATCGCCCTTCGCAGTTTATTTACTTACCAAGTTTATGCGAAGGATTCCGTCAGCCTACATTGACGCCGCCAAAATGGATGGCGCCAATGAATGGAAGATTTTTACCAAGGTATGTGTGCCTATGACCAAGAGCTGCCTATATTCGGTAGCAATCCTGGTATTTATAGATTATTGGAACATGGTTGAACAGCCTCTTGTTCTTTTGGCAGACCCTGAAATGTATCCTCTTTCCGTATTCTTATCACAGATCAATGCGGGAGAAACGGGCCTTGCTTTTGCAGTAGCGACTATTTATATGATTCCCGGACTGTTAGTATTCCTGTACGGCGAAGATTACCTTGTGGAAGGTATCATGTATCAGGGCGGAATTAAGGGATAAAGGAGAAAAACATGGAACAGAAAAAATCAAGAAAAGAATGGATTAAGACCATAGCGATCATCTTTCTATCGGTAATGCTGGTTTTAACCTTTTTCTCACAGACAATCTTAAATTATTCGCTTCCCGAAGTGTCCGCTCAGTATTGTTACTCCGGGGAAATCACCAATAAGATTCGTGGAACGGGAACGGTTGAATCCGCAGATCCTTATTCCGTACAGGCAAAAGAAGGTCGTACGGTTGAAAAGCTGGGAGCTAAAGTAGGGGATACCGTTGAAAAAGGCGATGTGCTTTATTATCTCGAAGAAGGCGACAGCGCAGAGCTTGAAGAAGCATTAAAAACGCTTGAAGCAGCGGAACTTGCATATAAGAAAGCCCTGGTAACAGGTGGCGTTACATCCGATGTATCATCGGGAGTTGAAAATGGTTCTTCCTTAAGTGATGCGGTTTTAAATGAAAAGCTCAATACCATCAAATCTTTGAATGATAAAATCACAAATCTTGAAGCACAGATCGCGTTATATGATGAAACAACTCCGGAAAAGTATGCCGGAATAAGAAAAGAAATCTCTGATGCAGAGGCAGCTCTTTCAAGCTGGACAACTCAGCATACAGCCAATGAATTGGCCCTTGAAAATGCAAAGACTGCAAAGCAGACCGCTGATAACAAATACAACGAAGCAGTAAATTACAAGAATGCGGCACAGGCTGCGTTGAATGCTGCCAATGCAGAAAAAACAGAGGCACAGGAAGAACTTGCTGCAGCACAGGCTGCGGGGGATCAGGATGCTGCTGATGCAGCTCAGGCAAAGATCAATGCGGCAGACACTAAAATTACCAACGGAACCACAAGACTTGCAGAGGCGGAAGAAGCTTTAGATGATGCAACAGTAGATTATAACGCCGTTAAAAATACTCTCGCTCAGGCAGTAACAGATGCAACAACCGCATATAATACCAGCAAGAATAAGGTTCAGGAATATACCAATACGATCAATACCAAAAAGGCGTCTCTTGAAGATACCAAGTACAGTTTAAATAAGCAATTGACCGAAGCCAAGAATAAGCTCGAAAAAGTTCAGTCTGAACTCGGCACGGTTTATGATCTGTCCGCACTCTATTCTGCAGTTAAAGATGCAAAGAAAAATGTGGAGGATCTTCGCTCAAAGTCATCAGGCAACACAATTGTGGCTCCTGTTTCAGGAACGATTCTTACCATGAATTATGTGTCCGGACAGAGCATTGAGGCAAGCTCCGAAGTAGCCACAATTCAGATTGAAGGTCGCGGATATACTCTTGCTATGGAAGTTTCTTCCGATCAGGCAAAGCTTGTAACAGTGGGCGATGAAGCTGATATTGTAAATTCATGGTGGTACACGGATGTGCAGGCTCGAGTAAAACAGATCCGTCCCAGCAAAGAGAATCCCCAGAACGGAAAGCAGATTATATTTGAATTATCCGGAGATGTAACTCCCGGTCAGTCTCTATCCGTTTCAGTAGGTTCAAGAAGCGCCAATTATGATACCGTTATTCCCAAGAGCGCTTTAAATGAAGATAACAACGGAAAATTTGTATATAAGGTAGTATCCAAATCAGCACCCTTCGGTAACAGATATATCGCTGAAAGAGTTGATGTAACGGTTCTTGCTGAAGATGATACCCAATGCGCGGTTTCAGGTGCTTTTGAAGGCTACGATTATGTGATCACTACTTCTTCAAAGCCAATTGAAGATAAGGCACAGGTTAGATTAAAGGATTAAAAATGGCATATTTACGAGAGGTTTTTCAAAAAAAACAAATTAAATGGGCCATCGTATCTTTTGTATTTTTACTGGCAGCGCTGATTGTTACGGCATTGTCTGTTAGAAAAGCCAACAGTCTTACGGATCAGAATATAAGCAGGCGCTGGAGTGATGACAACGATTACACATCGATTTCCGTATTTATATCGGAACTTGCTGATATAAGGGAGAGAGATGTACAGGGTTATTACTACGGTATAAAAGCAAAGCTTACGGAAGAGTCCTTGATAAATGATGATGACGCGGGAAGAAAGCTTGTTCAGGCATATTCCTCGGTGGGCGAGACACAGATCGTCTCAAATACCGGTTCTGTTAAAGTCACGACTCTCGGTGTGGGAGGAGATTTCTTTTTGTTCCACCCGGTGAAGCTTGTGAGCGGAAACTATTTCAGCGGCGACGAAGTCATGAAGGATAAAGTTATCCTTGATAAGAATGCAGCTTTTTCCTTATTCGGATCCTATGACATAGTGGGTCAGATGGTGGAGATCGGCGGAATAAGGCATATAGTCGCAGGCGTGGCGGAAGAAGATACAGGTTATCTTCAGAAGCTTTCAGGTATGAGCGATTCCATTGCCTATGTTTCTTATGACACACTTTGTAAGTACGGAACAGACAGACCGATCGACGTCTATGAAGTACTGTTACCGAACCCTGTTGGTTCTTTTGGTAAGAAGATAGTGGAAGAAGTTGTCGCTATTGACGAAGGAAAGATGGAAATCATTGAGAATGCGGGACGATTTAAGTTTTATAAGCTTCTCATGAAGGTACCTTCTTTTCCCATAAGAAGCATGAACTTAAAGGGTGTTGTATATCCCTATTGGGAGAACGTAGCCCGAGGTGTTGAAGGATACCTCATGATGGCAGCGTTAGTGGGTACGTTTCTTTATCTGGTGCCCATAGTTTATTTAATTTATATAGTATCGAGAATGTGGAAGATGCGTACGATTCACATTAGAGATATAAAGCAATTTGTTGATAATTTGATAGATGCTCACAGAAGGAAAGAGTATTTTAAGGAGGATGAGAATGAAGAAGATAATTAAGAAAGGCGCTATATTCCTGATGCTTGCCATGGGACTTACCCTCGCTTCCTGCGGTAAGAAGGAAAAAGCAGTTGAAATCGACAAAAACACTATTTTCAGAGAAACTGAAATAACGGTTCCCACCAAGGAGAACTTCCAGGTATCTTCAATGGCATATCAGAACGGAAGAGTTTATTATGTGGGAATTACCTACAACGAAGAGGATTTTTCATCAAATAACTATTTCTGCTCAATAAATGTTGACGGTTCGGATTTAAAGGAAATTGAATTTAATCCCGGAGAAGAAGGCTCAAACTACTGGATCGAAAACCTTTTAGTTGCCGATAACGGAAATGCATATCTTTTCTATTCGGCATACAAGGAAGATTATTCCGATCCCGATAACCCGATCTACGAAAATTCCTACAATGTTTATGTGATCGACGAAGCAGGAAACGGAAAAGCAATTTCATTAAAGGATCTTGTAAAGGATTCAAATGTAAATCTTATCCGCTATGCAGGTGACAATAAATTCCTCATGCAGATTGACTCAACCATGTACCTCTTAGATGAAAACATGTCTGTAATTAAGAAGAGCGACATGGGCGATAACTATTACGGAAATACCCTTACCTTAAAAGACGGAACGTTTTCAGTATGTTACTGGGGAGACAACGGTCAGGTCATCTCTAAGTTTGACCTTGATAACCTTGCTATAGGAGATGCCATAGAGGTTCCTTTTGATATCAGTTCAAAGAATGTTTTACAGGGCTACGGATACGATCTCTTCTTTAATGACAATACATGCCTTTACGGTTGGAACGTCGGGGACAAAGAAATGACACCCCTGCTTAACTACGTAAATTCCGATGTCATGAACAGCTACTATGATCTTTTTGCAGGTATTGATGAAAAGACATATGTGGGCGTCTATACCGACTGGGATGCAGGAAACTATGGAGAGCTCAAGATTGCTACATTTACCAAGGTTCCTCCGGAAGAAGTAAAAGATAAAAAGTCTCTTACAATGGGATGTATGTATCTTGATTCCGACCTTAAAAAGAAGGTTATTGACTTTAATAAGGCAAGTGACGAGTACAGAATCTTGATTCAGGATTACTCATCATACAATACCGAAGATGATTGGGAAGCAGGCTACAAGCGTTTCAATTCAGATATTGCTGCAGGTAATGCTCCCGATATCATAGTGAGCTCCGACATGGGCGTAAAAAATTACATGTCGAAGGGTCTTTTCCTTGATCTTACTGATTACTTAAAGAACGATCCTGAAATAGATTACAATGATATATTCCCTAACCTCATTGAGGCTATGTCCTATGACGGTAAGCTTTACATGGTGAGCCGCGGATTCTATATAAGCACTGTAGCAGGTAAGAAGAGTGTTATCGGTGACAGAACAAGCTGGACCATGAAAGAGATGATGGACTTTGAAAAGACACTTCCCGAAGGTTCCGAGCTCTTCTCTCTTAATTCAAGAAGCAGCTTCTTATATTCAATCCTCAGTGCCAATGCAACGGATTATGTGGACTGGAATGAAGGCAAGTGCTACTTTAACACAGAAGAATTCATGGATCTTCTTGAATATGTAAAGACCATACCTACCGATGAAGAATTGGAAAGCGTATGGAGCGATGAAGATTTCTGGGCTAATTACGATTCAATGTGGCGTGAAAACAAGGTTATCCTTCAGAATGCAAACATTTACTCACCTTACGCATACAGACAGTTAGTAAGAGTTACATTTGGTGAGCCTGTTTCATTTATAGGTTATCCTTCTACTTCAGGACAGGGCTCTTCGATCTATCTTGAAAATGCGGCATTGATTTCCGCAAAGAGTAAGTATCCGGATGTTGCCTGGGAAATCGTAAGAACCTTTATGGCTCCGGAAGAAGTGAACCCTGAATTCGGTTACAGATATTACGGCTCGATTCCTGCATTCATGTCTGAATTCGATAAGCAGTGTGAAGAAGCCATGAAGGAAGAAAGTCATGAAGACGGTGACGGTGAAGTGATCATCTACAAGGATACAACCTGGGTAGGTGGCGAAGAGATCGAAATCGATCCTTTGACACAGGCTGAAGTTGACGAGCTTAAGAACTTTGTCAAGTCCGTAAATTCCATTAACCAGCTTGACAATGATATTCTTGTGATCATTCAGGAAGAAACAGAACCCTTCTATCAGGGTCAGAAGACAGCAAAAGAAGTTGCTGACATTATCCAGAGCAGAGTATCTATTTACATTAACGAAAAGAGATAAGATCAATATTAAATAAAAGTCCGGTGGCGTAAGTCACCGGATTTTTTATTGCCTTGCCGGATTCATCGGTGAATACTTCATAAAATTTATATAACCTATGGCATATACAACCGCAATTAGGTAAAATAAAGAAGCATATGAAAGGAAGATTTTATGAATATAGTTGTACTTGAAAGAGCCAGCGTAGGCCTGGATGTTTCCATAGATTGTTTCAACGAGCTTGGCACAGTTACAGCCTACAATAATACCCTTTATGATGAAATAAAGGAAAGAATAAAAGACGCAGATATTATTGTTGCCAACAAGAGTCCCCTAAATGAAGAGACCTTGAAGGATGCTAAGAATGTTAAGCTTATATGTGAATTCGCAACAGGCTTTGATAATGTTGATGTTGATTATTGCAGAAGCCGTGGTATCGCAGTAAGCAATGTACGTAACTACAGCACGGAAATGGTAGCACAGCATACCTTTGCCATGGCACTCTTTTTAACCGAAAAGCTTCGTCACTATGATGATTATGTTAAAAGTGGCGAATACGGCTCACAGCAGCGATTTTCCAATTTTGACATTCCCTTCAGGGAATTTGCGGGAAAGACCTGGGGTATAATCGGCATGGGAAATATAGGTCAGTGCGTTGCAAGGATCGCAAAAGCCTTTAACATGAAGGTTATATTCTATTCGGTAACCGGAAAAAGCACAGTGACGGAATATGAAAGAGTGGACTTTGATACAATCTTAAAAGAATCGGATTATTTGTCCGTTCATTGCCCCTTATCAGATCTCACCAGGGATTTAATTGATGATGCTGCCATCAGAAAGATGAAGAAAACTGCTTATTTGATCAACGTGGCCCGTGGCCCTATTGTCAATGAAAAAGCTTTATATGATGCATTAAATGAAGGTAGGATTGCGGGAGCAGGGCTTGATGTTCTTACAAAAGAACCGATAGCTGACACAAATCCTTTAAAGGATATCAAGGATTCAGGAAAGCTCATCATCACTCCCCACCTTGCCTGGGCATCCATCGAAGCAAGGGAGCGCTGTGTACAGATCAACTACCAAAACATAAAAGCTTTTCTTAAGGGAGAGCGCCTTAACCGTGTAGATTAGGAGGTTTTATGAGAACAATAGGTATTATCGGAGCCATGGAACTGGAAGTGGAAACACTTATCTCTTCTCTTACGGAAAAAGAAGAACTTTCTTTTTCCAAAAGAAAGTTTTACAAGGGAAAGTTAAATGGTAAAAATGTTGTGATAGCGCGCTGTGGCGTGGGAAAAGTAAATGCAGCCCTCACAGTGCAGATGATGGTAGATAAATTCAACATCACGGATATCATAAATACCGGCGTTGCAGGTTCCTTAAATGAAAAGATAGATATAGGAGATATTGTTCTTGCAACCGGTGCGGTTTATCACGATATGGAGGCGGTTGCCTTCGGATATGAGCGCGGCCAGGTGCCTCAGATGGATATCTTTGAATTTCCTACGGCAAAAGAACTTGTTGACCTTGCGGAAAAAGCATGCCTTAAAGTAAATCCTGACATTAAGGTATATAAAGGCAGGATCGCATCGGGAGACCAGTTCATAGCGGATAAAGAAACCAAGAACACCATCAAAAATTATTTTTCCCCCCTTTGTGTTGAAATGGAGGGTGCTGCCATGGCACATGCAGCATATGTTAACGGTATCAACTGCCTTATTATAAGAGCAATCTCCGATAAGGCCGATGATTCCGCAGAGATGGATTATCCCACATTTGAAAAAGAAGCTGCAATCCATTCAGCGAGAATGGTTATGGAAATGATGAATAACTTATAGGAGAAGACCATGAAGGTAAAAGAAAGTAATTTTATAAAAGAGAACAAGCCTCTTTTCAAAGCTTTAATCGGAAAGCTTCTTGAAAAGTATGAATATGCATCTCTTTTCGCAGAAGACAGCTACGGGAAGACATATTCAGTATCAAAGCTTGGTACCAATATACAGGAAAGCGACTTAAATACTCACAGAGGTTTTGTAATTAAAGTATATGATAAAGGGACCTTTTTAGAGTATTCCGACAATGCCATCGATGAAAAAAGAATCGATTATATCGTAAAGACCATTGATGAGCGTATTACCCACCTCTATGAAAAGGGTGAGTTCAATAAATACAAGGCACCGGAAGATGAAACGGTTTCTTTTGATAAGAGTGCCGATATGAAGATTGACCCCGAAGAAATGGGGGATGCTTCCATAGTTGAGTATTTGACTAAGATCAATAAGGGTGCGGCAAAGCTTGATGAAAGAGTTATTAACTGCACTGCCATGACAGCATATAAAAGAATGTCACATCTTTTCTTATCTAAAAATAAGGACATGACACAGAATTTTATGTGGACTCAGGCAACCGTGGCAGTTTATACGAAGCGCGATGAGGAAGTAAAGAGATACATGAAATCAGCATCGGTTCTCGGCGGCATGGAAGTATTGAACATCCTGGAGGAAGCTCTTCCTGAGGTTGTTAAGTGTGCGGTTGAACTTCTTGATTCAGAGCAGATTGAGCCCGGTGAATATGATTGCATCTGCACTCCCGAGACCACGGGTATGATCGTCCATGAAGCCTTCGGACATGGCGTAGAAATGGATATGTTCGTAAAGGACAGAGCGGAAGCTAAGAATACCATCGGAGAAATGGTGGCATCAGAACTTGTTACCATGCATGATGGTAACGGAATCGATCAGACAGCAACTTTCTTTTTCGATGATGAAGGAACACTGGCTTCTGACACCATCATAATCGACCACGGTAAGCTTGTAACAGGAATGTGTGACCTTCAGTCAGGACTTGCTCTTAATGTAAAGCCTACAGGTAACGGTCGAAGAGAAAGCTATGAAAGAAAAGCCTACACAAGAATGACCAATACTTATTTTGAAAAGGGAACCGACAAGCTTGAAGACATGATCGCTTCGATCGATTACGGATTCATGCTGGAAAATCCCATGTCCGGTATGGAAGACCCTAAGAACTGGGGTATTCAGATGATGGTAAACGTGGCGCGAGAGATTAAAGACGGTAAGTTTACAGGAAAGATCTTTTCACCCATTGTTATGACAGGTTATGTGCCCACACTTTTAAAGTCCATTTCCATGGTATCCGATGAGGCACACTATAACGGCTCAGGATATTGCGGCAAGGGATACAAGGAATGGGTTAAGGTATCGGACGGCGGCGCATATATTAAAGCGAGAATCAGATTAGGATAGGTGAGTTATGGATAGAATACTTAGATTACTTAAAGAGTGCGGCATCAAAACATATACCGTAACCTCTACTAAAAAAGAAAGCGTTGAGCTTTTCTTTATAAAGAAAAACGTGGACATGCGCCGCATGAACAGAAAGAATGTCTTTTCAATAACTGTTTATAAAGACATGTTGGAAGAGGGAAAGAAGATTCGCGGATTTGCATCTATTCTGGTTAATGAGTCAGATGCGGATGATGAGATAAAAAACCGCATCATGCAAAGCTTAGACAGCGCTAAATACGTAAAGAATCCTTATTTTGAGCTTCCTGTAAGAGAGCTTTCCAAAGAAGTTGATTGCTGCGGTGATCTTTCAGGAAAGTCACTTGATGAAATAGCAGAAGAATTTGCAAGTGCCGCATATTCTGCAGACTGCGATGAAAAGGCATTTATCAATTCTTTTGAAGTATTTGTAACAGAAAAGCATGTAAGAGTAGTAACCAGCGAAGAAACTGATGTAAGCTATGTAACAAGAGAAATCGAAGGTGAATTCGTAGCTCAGTGTAAAGAGCCTCAGGATGTAGAAACCTACATGGATTTCAAATACAATTTCCTCGGAAAAGAAGAGATTAAGGAACTTATTAAGAACACTCTTCAGGTTACAAAGGATAGAGCAAAGGCTACAGCAGGTCCTAAGTCCGGTAAATATGATGTTATTCTTTCAGATAGATATGTGCCCGTATTATTACAGTTCTTCTTAGACAGAGCCAATGCAGGTTTAATTTATCAGGGCTTCTCAAGCTTTAAGACCGGCGAAAATGTTCAGGGTACCGATGTAAACGGTGATGTATTTGATATCACATACGGCGTTACAAATGCATTTGACAGCGCTTACGGAAACAAAATGGAAGAGCGTCCCATGTTAGAGGGCGGCGTGCTTAGAAATATTCACGGAGCTCCCAGATTCTCACATTACATTGGGGTTCCCAAGATTGGTACCTACGAAAAGGTAAAGATTCCTGCAGGTTCCATGGGCATGACAGAGATGAAGAATAGAAAGTGCATGCATATAGTGAACTTCTCAGATTTCCAGATGGATCCTTTAAGCGGTCACTTCGGAGGAGAAATCAGACTTGCTTATTTATATGACGGAGAAGGCAATGTTTCAGTAGTAACAGGCGGCAGTATTAACGGAAGCTTCTTATCTGCCATGAAAAATGTGCGCCTGTCACGTGAAACTGAAAAGCTTTGGAACTATGAAGGACCCAAAGCGGTTCTTTTAACAGATATTTCTGTAGCAGGTGAATAGTATGGAAAAAATAGCAAGCTTTACAATCAATCACATCAAGCTTCAGCCCGGAGTCTATGTGTCAAGAAAGGATAAGGTCGGTGCCGAAACCATCACAACTTTCGATCTTCGCATGACCTCCCCCAATGAGGAACCGGTTATGAATACGGCTGAAGTACATACAATGGAGCATCTCGGTGCCACATTTTTACGTAATCATAAGGATTATAAAGATAAGGTCATTTACTTCGGACCCATGGGCTGCAGGACCGGATTCTATATGCTACTTGCAGGAGATCTTGAAAGCCGTGATGTGGTGCCTCTTGTAACTGAAATGTATGAATTTATGAGGGATTTTGAGGGTGATGTTCCCGGTGCCAGCGCTATGGACTGTGGCAATTACCTTGACATGAATTTAAATATGGCTAAACTGTTAGCAAAGAACTATCTTGATAAGGTTCTCTACGGAATTAAAGAAGATAGATTAGTATATCCCCAATAAGAAGGTGTAACTATGAATGTTTTGGAAGAAAGAATATGTAAAGACGGCGTGGTAAAAGAAGGAAATGTCTTAAAGGTGGACAGTTTCTTAAATCACCAGATGGATGTGAATCTTTTTAATGAAATGGGTAAGGAATATGCCAGACGCTTTAAAGGTAAGAATATAAATAAGATTCTTACCATCGAAAGCTCCGGTATCGGTATTGCCAGTGTGGCAGCGCTTCATTTTCCCGGTGCGCCGGTGGTATTTGCCAAAAAAAGTCAGAGCATAAACCTCGACGGCGATATGTATACTGCGGAAGTTGAGTCTTTTACTCATAAGAATGTAAATCATGTAATAGTATCCAAGAAGTACTTAACTCCTGAAGATCATGTACTTATAATCGATGACTTTTTAGCTAACGGCTGTGCACTCCAGGGACTTATTCAGATATGTAACCAGGCAGGAGCCACAGTTGAGGGAATCGGAATTGCCATTGAAAAAGGTTTCCAGCCCGGCGGTCGTATGATAAGAAACATGGGATATCAGCTTGAATCCCTGGCTATCGTAGACAGTATGGATGCTAAAACCGGCACCATTAAATTCAGAGAACAGTAATCGTTTCCGGAGCCTCTTTTATAGAAAAAAGGGGCTCTTTTCATATTTTTTTTAGAAATATATTCTTTTGAGTTTATTTTACCTAAGGCAAAGTGTGATAGAATACAAGTAAGTGAGGATTCATCGATGAAACTTAAAACAAGACTCTATATAACATTTGCCTGCATAGCGGCATTGCCAATTGTTTCTTTTTCCATCGCTTTTATAATCATCGGGAAGATCATGATCTATTTAAGACAGACCAATGGTGTTGAAGATGTGACAAGGCTGATGCCGAGGCCGTTATTTGCATCACTGTGGATTACGATATTCGTGATCATGTTAGCTATAGCCGTGGTGCTTACCCGTTGGATAGGGCGGGGCGTATTCAGTCCCATCAATGAGTTGCAGGTCGGCATGAAGCAGATTGCCGACGGCAATTTCGATTATGTGCTTGATGAGACCGATGCTGACGGCGAAATGGCCGAACTCTTCAGAGATTATGAAGACATGAGGCTTAAGCTAAAAGAAAATGCCGACGAAAAAGTGGAAAATGAAAGCAAGAACAGAGAGCTTATCACGAATATTTCCCACGATTTAAAGACCCCCATCACCGCTATTAAGGGTTATGTTGAGGGTATCATGGACGGAGTGGCCGACTCCCCCGAAAAGATGGACAAATACATAAAGACCATCTACAACAAGGCAAATGACATGGATAAGCTGATAAACGAGCTTACCATTTATTCGAGAATTGATGCCAACCGCATTCCCTATACTTTCTTAAGACTTAATGTCAGCGATTACTTCAACGATTGTATCGAAGAAGTGGGAATCGAGCTGGAATCAAAGAATATCGAGTTAAACTACATGAATCTGGTGCCTTCCGATGTGAGGATCATCGCAGACCCGGAGCAGCTTAAACGAGTTATCAATAACATCATCAGTAATTCTGTTAAATATATTGATAAGGATAAAGAAAAGAGTGTTATTGATTTTAGAATCCTTGATGAAGCCGATTCCATAAGAGTTGAAATAGAGGATAACGGCCGAGGCATACCGGCAAAAGACATAACCAACATATTCGATCGTTTCTTCAGATCCGATTCCTCAAGAAACTCAGCCCGTGGCGGCAGCGGTATCGGATTATCGATAGTAAAGAAGATTGTGGAGGACCACGGCGGTTATATATGGGCAACCTCAAAAGAAGGAGAGGGAACCTGTATGCACTTTGTATTACGTAAGTACGAGGAGGCAACTGACAATGAACAAGATATTAATAGTTGAAGATGAAGACGCAATTGCGGATCTTGAAAAAGATTATCTTGAATTAAGCGATTTCACAGTGGATATCGCATCCGATGGTATAGAGGGAGAAAGAAAGGCTCTTACAGAGGATTATAACCTCATAGTATTGGACTTAATGCTTCCCGGTAAAGACGGTTTTGAAGTATGCAAATCCATCAGAAGTAAAAAAGATGTGCCCATCTTAATGGTATCCGCTAAAAAGGATGACATTGATAAGATAAGAGGTCTTGGTCTCGGTGCTGATGACTATATGACTAAGCCCTTCAGTCCCAGTGAACTTGTGGCAAGAGTTAAAGCTCATCTTGCAAGGTATGAGCGTCTTGTAAACAGCAATGCAAAGCCTGAAAATAAGATTATTGAAATCAGAGGTCTTAAGATTGATAAGACCGCCCGCAGAGTGTGGGTTGACGGTGAAGAAAAGCAGTTCACCACCAAGGAATTTGATCTTCTTACATTCCTTGCCGATAACCCGAACCATGTATACACAAAGGATGAACTCTTCAGGGAAATCTGGGATATGGATTCAATCGGAGATATTGCAACCGTAACCGTTCATATCAAGAAGATCCGTGAGAAGATCGAATTTGATTCAGCTAATCCCCAGTACATTGAGACAATATGGGGTGTTGGATACAGATTTAAAATCTAAAATAAACAGAGAAGGACAGAAATTCATTTAAGAAAGGGGTTACAAAATGAGCAGAAGTAGGTATAAGTTGGTTCAGAGAATAGAGCCTGATAAACCGATTAATACTATCGAAGAGATATGTGCCGAGGTTAAAAGTTTTTTTAACCGAGATAATAAAACTATTAATGTAATCAGTCAGGACGGTGTACTTGTATTCTCGATGGACGACAAAAAGTATGTAGCCAGAACTGACAAGTTCTTCGGATGGCTCGGCGGGGGAAGAGATATATTAAAACCCTATCCCTTACATTATTTTGGCGGGTTCCCCGGTAATGTCGGCGGTTTCAAATTCGTTTATATTTATGATTTAGGGGAATAAAGATTAGAGAAACTAGAAGATTATATTTAACCACCTTCCAATATATAAAAAGCGCAGGACTATGTCCTGCGTTTTTTTATGGGTTTATGATATATTAAATGTGATGGTCTTTTAAACAGGAGATAACAGTGAACATTTCAGAGATTATTAGATATGAAGATAACGCGATATTGGTTGTGAATAAGCCTGCGGGGATTCCGGTGCAGACTGCGGCGGTGGGGGTTAAGAGCTTGGAGACGATGCTTAGATCATACCGCAAGGAAAAGGGCGAAAGTGCGGAGATTTATGTGGTACACAGACTGGATCAGCCCGTGTCAGGTTTACTTGTTTTCGCAAAGACCAAATCGGCAGCAGCGTTTTTAACAAGGGAACTAACCAAAGATTCTTTTTCAAAGATCTACGAAGCAGAAGTATACAGAGGTGCGGAGTTTGATGAAAAAGAAGAGCTTACTGATTATTTGGTAAAAGACCCTAAGACCAATTTATCAAGGGTGTGCGATAAAGATGAAAAGGGTGCGAAAGAAGCAAGGCTCATATATGAAGTGCTGATGGAAGAAGGAAAGTTATTAAAGTTACGCATAAATCTCTTTACCGGAAGGCATCATCAGATAAGAGTGCAGTTAGCCCACAGGGGTTTACCGATACTCGGCGACGTAAAATACGGAACCGATGAAAGTGTTTCTTTTTCCAAAGAAAGAAACATAAGGTCACTTAAGCTTACGGCGGTTGATTTACGGTTTAAACATCCGGCCACGGGAAATGAAATGAGATTTAGTTTGTAATGCCGAAAAATCAAGGATTTACGGCGCTTTCAAGTTGACAAAAGCCGATTTAAAGACTACAATTCATAAGCATTAGAATATATTTTGGAGGACAAAATGGCAGACAAGAAAATGGTGGAAGCTATCACTTCCATGGAAGAAGATTTTGCACAATGGTATACAGACATTGTAAAAAAAGCAGACCTTATCGACTACACCAGCGTTAAAGGATGCATGGTATTTAAGCCCGCGGGCTACGCAATCTGGGAACTTATCCAGAGACAGCTCGATGACAGATTCAAAGCGACAGGCGTTGAGAATGTTTACCTTCCCATGTTCATTCCCGAAAGCTTACTTGAAAAAGAAAAAGATCATGTAGAAGGCTTTGCTCCCGAAGTAGCATGGGTTACTCAGGGCGGACTTCAGCCCCTGCAGGAGAAAATGTGTGTACGACCTACTTCCGAGACTCTTTTCTGCGATTTCTATAAAAATGAAGTTCACTCCTACAGAGACCTTCCCAAGGTTTATAACCAGTGGTGTTCTGTAGTACGTTGGGAAAAAGAAACCCGTCCTTTCCTTCGCTCAAGAGAATTCTTGTGGCAGGAAGGTCACACGATCCACGCAACCCGCGAAGAAGCAGAAGAACGTACAATTCAGATGCTTAATGTTTACGCAGATTTCTGTGAACAGGTTCTTGCTATTCCCGTTGTAAAGGGCCAGAAGACTGAAAAAGAAAAATTCGCAGGCGCTGAAGCAACCTATACCATCGAAGCATTGATGCATGACGGTAAGGCACTTCAGTCAGGAACCAGCCACAACTTCGGTGACGGTTTTGCTAAGGCCTTTGAGATACAATATACAGATAAGGACAATACCTTAAAGCATCCTTTCCAGACATCATGGGGTGTAACCACAAGACTTATCGGTGCCATCATCATGGTACACGGTGACAATTCAGGACTTAAGCTCCCTCCCCTTGTGGCTCCCACACAGGTTACGATCATTCCTATTCGCCAGAAGGATGCAGGAGTGCTTGATAAAGCATATGAGATCAGAGATTCTCTTAAAGCTCGGGGCATCAGAGTCAAGGTTGACGATACCGACAAGACTCCCGGCTGGAAGTTCTCCGAATGTGAAATGCGTGGTGTGCCCATTCGTATCGAAATCGGTCCCAAGGATATTGAAGCCGGTAAGTGCGTAATGGTAAGACGTGATAACGGTGAGAAGTTTGAATGCGCTCTTTCCGATATCAACGATAAGGTAAAAGAACTCATCCCCGTAATTCAGAAGGATATGCTTGAAGCTGCAAGAGAAAGAAGAGATTCTCAGACCTATGTCGCTACCACCAAGGAAGAATTTGAAAAGATATTCTCAGAGAAGACAGGTTTTGTTAAAGCAATGTGGTGCGGCGAACAGGCTTGCGAAGACGAGATCAAGGAGAAATTTGCGGTAACCAGCAGATGTATGCCTTTCGATCAGGAAACACTTTCCGAAAGTTGCGTATGTTGCGGTAAGCCCGCTAAGAAGATGGTATACTGGGGAAGAGCATATTAATCCATCATTACCATAAGGAGAAATATCATGAATGTATTAGTAATTAACTGTGGAAGTTCATCACTTAAGTATCAGTTTATCAATTCCGATACCGAAGAAGTAATGGCAAAGGGTCTTTGCGAAAGAATCGGTATTGACGGAAGCAGGATTTCATATCAGCCCAAGGGTGCCGACAAGGAAGAGCTTGAAACTCCCATGCCCGACCACACCAAGGCAGTGGCTCTCGTAATTGAGAAGCTTACCAACAAAGAAACAGGGGTTGTTAAGTCCCTTGAAGAGATCGATGCCGTAGGACACAGAATCGTACATGGCGGAGAAAAATTTGCTACAAGCGTAGTGATCAATGATGAAGTAATGAAGGCTATTGAAGAATGTAACGATCTTGCACCTCTTCACAATCCCGCCAATTTGATCGGTATCAATGCTTGTAAGGCGCTTATGCCCAACGTTCCCATGGTAGCAGTATTCGATACGGCTTTCCATCAGACAATGCCCAGTAAAGCATATCTTTACGGTATTCCTTATGAATACTATGAAAAATATAAAGTAAGAAGATACGGATTCCACGGTACAAGCCATGATTTTGTATCCAACGAAGCAGCCAAGTTCCTTGGCAAGGACAGAAAAGATTTAAAGATTATCGTATGTCACTTAGGAAACGGCGCTTCCGTATCAGCAGTAATGAACGGAAAATCAGTTGATACTTCCATGGGACTTACTCCTCTTGAAGGACTTATAATGGGAACAAGATCCGGTGACCTTGATCCCGCCATTGTGACCTTCCTTGCATCAAAACTCAATGTAAGTGCCGAAGAAGTATTAAATATCTTAAATAAGAAGTCAGGTGTGCAGGGTCTTTCAGGTATCTCAAGTGACTTCAGAGATCTTGAAAAAGCTTTCAACGAAGGTAATGAACGTGCAAAAGAAACACTTGAAACATATTGCTACCATGTAGCTAAGTACATCGGAGCTTATGCAGCAGCAATGAACGGCGTAGACGTTATCGCTTATACCGCAGGCGTTGGTGAAAATACAGCATTTGTAAGACAGAGAGTTTCCGAATATTTAACCTATCTTGGAACAGATGTTGATCCCGAAAAGAATAAGTTGCGCGGAGAAACAGTTGTGTTATCGAGTCCCGGTTCCAAATGTGTAACAATGATAGTTCCCACCAATGAGGAACTTGCCATTTGCCGAGAGACCGTAAGATTGGTAAAATAAGGATAAGGAACTAAAGCCTCAGGTTTTTGCCCGAGGCTTTCTTTTTAGAAAAATATGAAAATAAACTTACCGGAAAACGTAAAGTTCATAATTCATACACTGGAAGAAGCCGGATTCGAAGCATATGCGGTGGGAGGATGCGTGCGCGACTCTATCCTTGGTCGCAAACCCAACGATTGGGACATTACCACATCAGCGCTTCCTTTAGAAACCAAGGCTTTATTTAAGCGTACATTTGATACCGGCATTAAGCACGGTACTGTTTCCGTGCTTATAAATAAAGATATCTATGAAGTAACAACATACAGAGTGGACGGTGAGTATGAAGATTTAAGGCATCCCAAGGATGTTACCTTTACTTCCAATTTAAAAGAAGATTTAATGCGCAGAGACTTTACCGTAAATGCCATGGCATATAATGATACTACAGGGCTCGTGGATCTTTACGGTGGATTAGATGATATTAAGAAACGCATGATAAGATGCGTGGGAAATCCCTACGACAGATTCAATGAAGATGCACTGAGAATACTTCGAGCCATTAGATTTGCGGCGCAGCTTGATTATGACATAGAGGAAGACACAAAAACCGCCATAAAGGATTTAAGAAACAATCTTTCAAAGATAAGTGCCGAGAGGATCCGGGTTGAATTTCTAAAGATGGTAATGAGTGATAACCCCGGGTTTATACGGGAAGCCTATGAGCTTGGAGTGACTCAAGTATTCATGCCTGAACTTGATGAAATGATGGAATGCTGCCAGAACAATAAAAACCACGCATTTACCGTTGGCGAGCACTGCATAAGGGTGATGGAGAACCTTCCTAAGGATAAGGTGTTACGTCTTGCCGGCCTCTTTCATGATATAGGAAAGCCGAGAGTTAGGACCACTGATGATAAAGGGATCGACCACTTTAAAATGCATCCATGCGTTGGTGCCGACATGACGAGAGATATATTATCAAGGCTTAAGTTTGATAATGATACCAAAGATAAAGTCTGTGTCTACGTGCGAAACCATGATTGTCAGATTGGCGTAACCGAAGATGAAAAAGCCGTACGCAGGATTATGAATAAGGTGGGTCCCGAATTCTTTCCGGGTCTTTTTGAATTCGCGGTTTCCGATGTGCTTGCTCAAAGTGAATTTAACCGGGAAGAAAAGCTTGCACATATCGATAAACTGATTAAAATCAGTTGTAAGATAAAAGAAAAGAAACAGGCCGTGGTACTTAAGGATTTATGTATTTCCGGCCGTGATCTGATAAATGAAGGATTTGAAGCAGGTCCGGGTCTTGGAAAGGTGCTTTGTGAACTTTTGGAAGAAGTCATTGATGATCCTTCAAAGAATGATCGCGAATATTTACTGAATCGTGCAAAGACTATGGGAGTATAGATTTTGTTATGAAAAGGGTACTTTTATTCTTATCAATATTGCTTGCGCTTTCTTTTACCGCCTGCGAGGGGAAGGAAATTCCCGAAGAATCGGTTTTGGTGGAAGAAAATGTAGATGAGGTTTCATCATATTTTGATTCTAAGGATCAGTCCATTATCAGTTCCGTAAATACAATAAAGAAGACGATTTCTTTTTATAATTACGACCTGGGTAAGGGCTATACTCTTGAATATGATGCACTCACCACCTATAAAGATAAATACGGAACACCCATGAGTGTCGAGCAGCTTACTCCGGGAACAGTTGTGGATATTGAGTTTTTAAAGAAATCCAAGAGACTCACGGCACTTGCAGAGAGCTCAGGCCTGTTTAAGCTTGATAACCTTACGGGATTTAAGATAAGTGAGAATAAAAAAACATTTACTTACAAAGAAGATGTTTATAAGATAACCGGCAGGACAATTCTTTTAGGGGAAAAAAATGTAGATTCTGTGCTTGATTTAGATCCGGTTGATGTTGTAACCATATGTGGAAAGGATTCGGAAATCTACAGCCTGGTTGTGGAAAAATCCCACGGAACCCTGGAAATACAGGGGTTTGAGGATTTTGTCGGTGGCGAACTTGTGATAAATGAAAGTGTATCTCATCGCATCGGAGACAACTTTAAAGTGGTTTTACCCGAAGGAATCTACAAATCTTCCCTTAAAAAAGATTTGACTGAAGAAGCCATAGATTTTGAGATAAAAGCAGGTGAAGTAACGAAGCTGGATCTGTCATCGATAGAGCTTGTGGAAAGCCGTTACGGCAAGGTTTTATTTAATGCAAGCCCGAAGGATCTGGAGCTTTATATTGACGGAAACCTCACTGATACCAAGCTTTTGCAGACTTTGTCCTATGGTACTCACAGGCTGGAAGCATATGCTGAGGGATACGGTTCAATTAAGCGTTACTTTAAGGTGGGAGAAGAAAAAGCGACACTTGATGTGACTCTTGAAGCGCTGGAAGGTGAAGCGGAAGAAGAAGCAGAAGAAGACTCTTCAAATACCGACGGATACTTTATTTTCGTGTCAGAACCCAAAGAAGTGGAAATTTATGTAGATGGTATTTATATAGGAATGTCACCTGTATCTTTAAAGAAGCAGGCGGGAAGTCATACCGTTGTGCTTAAGAAGGCGGGTTATTACGACAGAACCTATACGATAAAGACCGAAAATACCGCAAAAGACGATTATTACACCTTCGGGGAACTGGAGAAAAAGGCTGATTCCGGCGCCGAAAACGGTGATGATTAGCTTCGGTCGGAAGTTATTTTACGGTATAGGCAAAAATAATCAAAAAATGGCATAAAAAATCCTGAAAAACCTTGAAAAATCAACGTTTTTTCTTGACATAGGGTACAAATTAGATATAATGAATTTAGGTGTTTTTTTCACCACTCAAACAAAAAACTCATATTAGAGGAGGAGTTCAATAATGAACAAGACAGAATTAGTTGAAGCTATTGCTAAGCAGGCTGAATTATCTAAGAAAGATACTGAAAAGGCAGTTAAGGCCTTCACAGAAGTTGTTGGTAAAGAATTAAAGAAGGGCGGAAAGGTTCAGCTCGTTGGCTTTGGTACTTTCGAAGTTACCAAGAGAGCAGCAAGAACAGGTAGAAACCCTCAGACAGGTGCAGAAATGAAGATTGCAGCTTCTAAGGCTCCTAAGTTCAGCGCTGGTAAGGCATTAAAGGACTTAGTTAACGGTAAATAAGTTATAAACGCGAAAGGCCCTGTAGTTTACTATAGGGCCTTTTTTATGTTATATTCATCTTGACCGGAGGGATTTATGAGACTGGATAAATATTTAAAGGTTTCAAGACTTATAAAAAGACGAACAGTGGCCAATGAAGCCTGTGATAACGGCAGGGTCATGGTCAATGATAAAGTTGCCAAGGCATCCCAGGAAGTTAAAGTAGGGGATGTTATTACTATTTCTTTTGGCAATAAAGAAGTAAAAGCAGAGATCACATCGATCGCCGAAACCGTCAAGAAGGACGAGGCGAGCGAATTATTCCGATATATTTAGGGAGTTTTATGAACGAGATTTGGGCAGAGGTAAGAAATATCTGGAAAAATAAAGCATATTCCATTCCCATGGTGATTACCGCGGTACTGGCTTACGGCTACAAGATTACCCATTTTGCCATAGGTATCGATGATACGCCTTATTATTATTATTTCACCGAGGGCATGAACGTACTGGTAGGTCGCTGGGTTTTATTTTTGTTAAATAAGGCCCTCAATATTGGTAAGCTCCTTCCCTTTGTGACTGATTTTGCCGGTGTCATGCTTTTAATGCTTTCTGCCAGCCTCTATGTAGTTGCATTTAAGAGGGTGGTTAAAAAGAATGTTAACATTTCGGTTTCCTATCTTTTTTCCGCTTTATTTATTACATGTCCTTTGATCTGCGAGGTTTATACCTATTTTTTACATAACGGAATTTCCATAGGATACGTAGCCAATGCGCTGGCTCTTCTTATGTTTCTTAAAGGCGACGAAACGGTCGGAAAAAGAAAATGGACGGATTATATTTTAAGCGCCGTATTTTTATTTATTTCCATAGGCTGTTACGAATCCTTTGCTTCCGTATTTATTGCCGGTGTATCGATCATGCTATTGATACGGGTAACACATGAAGTAAGAGAGAAAAGCTTTTTAAGGAATATAAAAAGAATCGGACTTGTGGCTTTGATCGAGGCTTTAAGCATCGTATTCAGAGCTTTGATGCAGAAGCTTTTGATCGTAGTATTTAATATTCACAACTTAAGAACAGAAGAAGTGAGCCGTTCAGTCACGGAAATGCTTGGATGGGTATTTACAAGTGAAGGACGTGCCGGTTTTGTAATGGCTTTAAAGCGCTTCTTTGTAATGTATGGCGTCTTCGGGATCCATTATCTTCCCATAGCCATATTCCTTCTGGCTGCTTTGGTGATCCTTACATTCGGTATCTTTACGGCGATCCGCAAGAAAAGCCTGTGGGCATTTGTATATATGATGGGAATATATGTATCATGCATTATTCTCATGTTCATAGAGGGAAGCGTTACCTTATACAGGTCAGCGCAGTTCTTGCCTCTTGTTTCCGCATACGGGATCACGCTTTTCTTCATGGCAGCTTCTTTTGCAACAGAAAAGATTAAGAGATTTACAAAGCCCGTGCTTACGGTTTTGGCAATCGTGATCCTGTTCAGACAGATAGTTGACATGAATAACTGGTTCTACATAGATACTCTTAAGTATGAAGAAGCCCACAGGATCACGGATAATATTGCGGAGGACATATTAAGAACCTGTGAAAATGCAGGTAAACCCATTATTTTTGCGGGCGAGTTCCATCCTTCCGTTTCAATAATCGAGGACGCCTATGTGCCCTTTGGTTCGGAAGAATATGAGCGCATGAAAAAGATTGTTGATATCGTAGATCCGGAGTTAATGTGGAAGTTCTTTAGAAGAAACCGCTTTGAAGTGGCGCAGACTCCCACGCTTTCGGTTATTTCCTGGGGACAGGAAGCGTTTTTATCAAGCTATGAAGTCGTTCGTTTTATGAATATGTCCGGTTACACTTTTGTAGGAACCGATGACATAGATGCCATAAGGAATGTTCCCGTTAAATATCTTGATTCCATGGAAACATATCCAAGAGACGGTTATATTTATGAAGATGAGGATTATATCATCGTTAATATGGGTATGGGATACTGATAAGAGGTGAAAAATGAAAAGAAGAAAACCTGCTATGCGAGCTAATCGCCCAAAGAATTTTGGCAGTATGCTGTTAGTTTCCGCAGTAGTATTTATGATTTTGATGGTTCTTTTAATAAACAGTCAGAGACTCAAAGAAAAAAGAGCCGAATATGAAAAGAAGCATGAATATCTGCTGGAGCAGATCGAGGACGAAAACAGGCGCACCGAAGAAATAGAAGAATACCGAAAATATATGCACACCCTTGAATACATTGAGAAGATGGCAAAAGAAAAGCTGGGCCTGGTGCATAAGGATGAAATAATAATAGAAGCAGAAGATTAAGTTAGCCTTCCGAAAAGCGGGAGGCTAATAAATTTTGACAAAGCCCGTGGAGGCAGTTTAGGTACAGAAAGATAAACAGGATGGATTCTTTTACACAAAAGGTATCAAGCTTTATAAAGGCACATAATCTCATACAGGAAAATGATACCATTGTCATGGGAGTTTCCGGGGGTCCGGATTCCGTGGCTCTTTTTTACGTATTATCAGAGTTGCGGGAATCTTTAAAGCTTAATCTTATCTGCGTTCATGTAAATCACGGCCTTAGAAAAGAAGCAGTTGAAGAAGCGGAATATGTATCAAAGCTATGCCATGACAATAATGTCACCTTCTATTTAAAGGAGTGCGACCTTACGAAACTATCAAAAGAATGGAAGCTTGGATGTGAGGAAGCCGGGCGGAGAGTTAGATACGAAGCCTTTAATGAAGCTCTTAAGCTTTCGGGAAAAGAAGGTAAGATCGCCATTGCGCATAATAAAAATGACAGGGCGGAGACCTTTTTATTTAATCTCTTCAGAGGTACTGGTCCCAAGGGACTTACATCCATAAGGCCCATGAGGGACAATGTGATAAGACCGCTTATCTGTGTGACAAGAAGTGAGATCGAAGCTTATCTTAACAGGAATGATCATAAGTATTATATAGATAAGACCAATAAAGAGAATGATTTTACCAGAAACCGCATAAGGAATATATTAATCCCGGAAGCTGAAAAAAGCGTGAATAACAGGGCCGGAGAGCATGTGGCTGATGCAAGTGTAACGCTTACGGAGCTTTTCGATTTTGCCGAAGAAGAAGTTAATGATATTTTTGACAGGCTTTCTAAAAAGAGCGGATCAAGAGTTTCTTTTGACATAGAAAGCTTTGGTAAGACTCATGATTATGTCAAAAAGAATCTTATATTGAAGTCGATTGAATATCTGGTGCCTCACTTTAAGGATATCACGAGGCTCCATGTGGAAGATGTGCTGGATGTTATGGAAAAGCCCGGAAACAAGACGGTTGATCTTCCTTATAATATTGTGGCGGGACGTTCTTACGGCGAGTTATTTCTTGAAAGAAGGGATAAAGAGACTGAAACTAAACTTCCCGAAATAGAGATTAAGGCAGGATTTAATGAAAGCGTTACAGGCCTTGGAAGGGTTTCCGTTAAAAGTTACGAAGCCCGGGTATTAAAGGATATCCCCGAAAAAGCGTATACTAAATATTTTGATTATGATAAAATAAAGGGTAATATTTTTTTACGGGGAATGAAAACGCAGGATTTTCTTGTGATCAACAAAGAGGGTAACAGAAAGAAGGTTTCAAAGTATCTTAAGGATGAAAAAGTGCCGGAGGATATGAGAAATCAAACCTTTCTTTTTGCGGATGGCGACCATGTCATGTGGGTTGTTGGACACAGGATCAGCGAATATTACAAAATAGATGACAAAACCGAGACTGTACTTGAAATTGAAGTCTCAAAGGAGGAATAAATGTCAACTAAAAAGCATAGCGTAAAAGTGCTTCTTTCAGAGGAAGAAGTAAACAAGAGAATTTCCGAAATGGGCGCGCAGATTACCAAGGATTATCAGGGTAAGACCGTTCATTTGGTATGTGTATTAAAGGGCGGAAGCTTCTTTATGTGCGAACTTGCAAAGAGGATCAACCTTCCCGTATCCCTTGATTTCATGTCCGTATCAAGCTACGGGAGTGATACAAAATCAAGCGGTATCGTAAAGATCGTTAAGGATCTTGATGAGCCCCTGGCAGGTAAAGATGTACTTGTAGTGGAAGATATTGTAGATTCAGGAAGAACCTTAAGCTACTTACTTGAAATGCTTAAGGACAGAAAGCCTGCATCTTTAAAGCTTTGCACACTTTTAGACAAGCCTGAAAGACGTGTTACTGACGTAAAGGTAGATTACACCGGATTTAAGATTCCCGATGTATTTGCTGTAGGTTACGGCCTTGATTACGATCAGATATACAGAAACCTTCCCTATATCGGCGAAGTTGTTTTTGACGAAAATGAAGAATAAGAGGTAGAAACGTGCCAAAGAGAACCAATCAAGCATACAGAATTTATTTGGTGATAATGATCTTACTCTTGTTAGCAACGATTCTTTTTTCTTTCTTTGAAAGCAAGAGAGAGTATTATACGGAGGATCAGCTCTTTCATGATATTGAGAAGGGACTGATAGAAGAAGTCCTTATAACACCAAACAGCGAAAACCAGACAGGTGTGCTGGAAGTTACATTTAAATCAGGCCAGGAAAAAGATTTATATGTGGTGGACGTTGTGGCCATCGAAGAATCTTTAAAGGCTAAAGACATAAGCGTATTTGTAGGGGATATTCCCAGAGAGAACTGGTTTTTGGCTTATGTGCTTCCCGTGCTTGTAGTGCTTATAGTAGGCGTATTCCTGTACGTCATGATAATGTCCCAGAGCGCTGCGGGAGCAGGCGGCGGCCAGAGTGCCCGCATGATGAACTTCGGAAGATCACGTGCCCGCATGTATTCTTCTGAAGAAAATAAGATCAAATTGAGCGATGTAGCCGGCCTTGATGAGGAAAAAGAACAGGTTGGCGAAATCATAGATTTCCTTAAGGATCCGAAAAAGTATATTAAAGTCGGAGCAAGAATTCCTAAGGGTATTTTACTTGAGGGACCTCCCGGAACAGGTAAGACACTTCTTGCCAAGGCAATTGCGGGAGAAGCCAATGTACCTTTCTTCAGCATTTCCGGTTCGGATTTCGTGGAAATGTTTGTAGGCGTAGGCGCATCAAGAGTAAGAGATTTATTCGCAGATGCCAAAAATAACAGACCCTGTATCGTATTTATCGATGAAATAGATGCAGTTGCAAGACGCCGTGGTACCGGTATGGGCGGCGGCCATGATGAAAGAGAACAGACCCTTAACCAGCTCCTTGTTGAAATGGACGGTTTTGGTGAAAACACGGGAATCATTGTTCTTGCAGCAACCAACAGAGTTGATATCCTGGATCCCGCAATCTTAAGACCCGGACGTTTCGATCGAAAGGTAGTGGTGGGCGTTCCCGACTATAAGGGCAGAGGTGAAATCCTTAAGGTACATGCCAAGGATAAGCCCCTTGCCGATGACGTGGATTTAGAGCGTATTTCAAGAACAACGGCAGGCTTTACAGGCGCAGATCTTGAAAACCTCTTAAATGAAGCAGCGATCAAGGCAGCAAGATCTGATCGTGAATACATAGTGCAGAGCGATATCGAAGAAAGCTTTGTAAAAGTCGGTATCGGTGTAGAAAAGCGCAGTCGCGTTATTTCAGATAAAGAAAAGAAGATTACGGCGTACCATGAAGCAGGTCATGCGATTTTGTTCCATGTGCTTCCCGATGTGGGACCTGTGCATTCCGTATCAATTATTCCTACGGGCCAGGGCGCCGCAGGTTATACCATGCCCCTTCCCGAGAAGGACGAAATGTTCTTAACGAAGGGCAAAATGCTTCAGGATATCATGGTTTCTCTGGGTGGCAGGATCGCTGAAGAGCTTGTATTTGATGATATTACAACAGGTGCTTCCAGTGATATCAAGAAGGCCACCAAGGTAGCAAGAAGAATGGTAACAAAATACGGATTCTCCAAGAATATCGGTGTTATCTGCTACGATGATGATGAAGACGAAGTATTTATCGGCCGTGACCTTGCACATGCCAAGAATCATTCCGAAGAAGTATCCGGTGAAATCGACAGAGAAGTTAAATCCATCGTGGACGATTGCTATAAGAAGGCAACGGATATCATAAAAGAACACAGATCAGTATTAGATGCCTGTGCCGAGCTTTTACTTGAAAAAGAAAAGATCGACAGAGAAGAATTTGAAGCTTTATTCGCGTAAGCTACAGTTACGTATGTGCAATTTTCACAAAAACAATACACCGCTTTTGTAAAATTTGTGAAACTGTAGCATTGTTGATTAGGGGGTCCTCTGCTAATATACTACTTGTAACCCCCCAATACATTATATAGTTTTTTGCTATACCCCATAAGAAGAAATACCTTCTCTAAGACAGACAGTAGTTGCTACTGTCTGTTTTACTTTTACCGGGAATATCGGTGTACTAATACAGCTGTTAATGATAGAATGATATAAAAGAAATAGTTATTTTTTAATGTGTAAAAGAGAAGAGATGATTTTTTATGATTTTCGGATCTAATGACAGATTTTACAATGAAACTCTCTATATAAATGCAATGCGTCCTCTTTTCATAAAGAAAGCATTGTTTTCTGATACCACATCCAACTATGTATCCCCTGCGGAACCCGAGCCGGACTCAGATGTAAAGATTCGTTTCCGTACTGCGAAGAACAACGTGGATGCGGTTTCTGTTGTAACGGAAGATGGCATTGTGCCCATGGAAAAAGAATCATCTTCGGATTTCTATGACTTCTATGCCACAACCGTTCACGTAGGAACAAGACCCATAAAATATTATTTTAAGATTGAATCGGGCAATTTCAGCTCATATTATGATGTGAGCGGTCCGGCAAAATATATCAATCCCGAATTCGAATTTGAGATTATCCCCGGTTTCCATACTCCCGAATGGGCAAAGGGCGCCGTTATGTACCAGATTTTTGTGGAACGCTTCTGTAACGGTGATCCGACCAACGATGTGGAAACAGGCGAGTACTTCTACGTGGGCGGAGAGTCTGAAAAAATCGAAGACTGGTACGCATATCCCAAGGCCAATGATATTCATGAGTTCTACGGCGGTGACCTGCAGGGCGTTATGGATAAACTCGATTATCTTAAGGATCTGGGTATCGATGCGATATACTTTAATCCCCTGTTTGTAAGCCCTTCCAACCATAAATATGACAGCCAGGATTATGAACATATTGATCCTCACTTCGGTAAAATAGTGAAGGATGGCGGAAACATCCTTAATGTGGGTGATTCCAACAATACTCACGCTACCAAATACCAGATTAGAGTGTGCGATGCCGAGAATCTGGAAGCTTCCGACAGGCTTTTTGCAGAGCTTGTGGAAAAAGCGCATTCCATGGGAATAAGGGTTATTTTGGACGGTGTATTCAATCACTGCGGTTCATTTAACAAGTGGCTTGACAGAGAGCGTATCTACGAAGGAAGAGATGATTTCAAGAAGGGTGCCTATGTTGCGGCAGACAGCCCCTACAGACATTATTTCGACTTTAAAAATAAGCAGGCCTGGCCCTATAACGGAAGTTATGACGGATGGTGGGGATATGATACCCTTCCCAAGCTTAACTACGAGGGTTCACCGGAGCTTTTTGAAAACATACTGAATATAGCCAAAAAATGGATGTCGCCTCCCTTTAACTGTGACGGCTGGCGTCTTGATGTTGCTGCTGATATAGGACATTCTGCGGAATTTAATCATTATTTCTTTAAGCGATTCAGAGAAGCCGTTAAGGAAGCAAATCCCAATGCTCTTATCTTAGCAGAGCATTACGGAGATCCCAAGGCATGGCTTAACGGAAAAGAATGGGATTCCGTCATGAACTATGACGGTTTCATGGAGCCTGTAAGCTGGTTTTTAACAGGTATGCAGAAGCACAGTGATGACTTTAACCAGGGCATGTGGGGTAACTCCGATGCTTTCTTTGGCGCAATGCTTTATGCGGGAAACAGGTTTACCAATTCTTCTTTGGAAGTGAGCATGAATCAGTTATCCAACCACGACCACTCACGATTCTTAACAAGAACCAACCAGGTTGTGGGAAGATCCAATACCATGGGTTCACAGGCCGCGGATGCAGGCGTACTAAAGAGTGTAATGCGTCTCGGTGTCATGATGCAGATGACCTGGACCGGTGCGCCTACTCTATATTACGGTGATGAAGCGGGTCTTGCAGGATTTACGGATCCCGACAACAGAAGAACCTATCCCTGGGGACGTGAGGACTGGGATTTGATCAACTTCCACAAGGCTATGATCGCCATTCATAAGGATTTTTATGAATTTAAAAAGGGTTCCATAAAGAAGCTTAATGCGGAATATGCTCTTTTATCCTATGCAAGATTTACAGATGACGACTGTTCTGTCATAATAATAAATCGTGATAATCATGAAAGACAGGTCAACATTCCGATTTGGCAGGTAATAAAGGACGATTGTAAGAATCTTAAATTTAAGGTGCTTATAGAATCCACCGATTCAGGCTTTACCACCGAGGAAAAGTATTTTACAGCAGGCGAATCCCATCTTGATGTGACAATGCCTCCCATATCGGGAATGGTTCTAAAAAAGGTTAAGGAATAAAAATGATTTACCAGATACATAACGGCGCCGCCATGTACGGCGCCGAAACAATATTACGGGATATTAATTTTGAAATTAAAAACGATAAAGAAAAAATAGCCATTGTGGGAAGAAACGGATGCGGTAAGACCACTCTTCTTAAGCTTATAGCAGGAGAGATAGATCTTGTTAAAAGAGATTCCGATGAGGATATCTATATCGCTAAAACCGGAAATCCCGAAATTGGCTATTTAAAGCAGATGACCTTTGAGGACGACAGCATTACTTTAGAAGATGAAGTCAAGAAGGTATTTGCCCCCATCAAGAGAATGCAGCAGGAACTTGATGAAATGGTGGCCCGCTTAGAGACTGAATCCACACCGGAGCTTGTGAAGAAATATACCACCCTCCAGGAGCATTTTAATCTTATAGGCGGCTATTATTATGAAAAAGAATATGAAGTGGTCATAAAAAAGTTCGGTTTCACTGAGACTGATAAGAAAAAGCCCATAAGAGAGTTTTCGGGAGGTCAGCGCACAAAGATTGCCTTTGTGAAGCTGTTACTTGAAAAGCCGGATATCCTTCTTTTGGACGAACCTACCAACCACCTGGATATTGAAACGGTTGAGTGGCTTGAAGGATATTTAAAGGATTATCCCAGAGCTGTCGTGATCGTGTCCCATGACCGTATGTTTATCGATAACATCTGCGATGTGGTCTATGAAATCGAATACGGAAAGATCAAGCGTTATTCGGGTAATTACACAAAGTTCATGGACTTAAAGCGCGAAGCCTACAGAAAGCAGTTAAAGGATTATACGGCTCAGCAGGCTGAGATAAAGCGTCTTGAAACCATCGTGGAAAAATATAAGAACACTCCCAGCAAGGTTGCCATGACACGTTCCAAACTAAAGGCCATCGAGCACATGGAAAAGATTGACTGTCCCGACAGGTACGATACCAAGAGCTTTAAAGCTTCTTTTGTTCCGAGACGGGAAACCGGCAAGGATGCATTATTTATCAAAGACCTGTCCGTGGGCTATGATAAAGAGATCGCGGTACTTAAGAATCTTGACATGAAGCGCGGTGAAAAGATCGGTATCATAGGCGGAAACGGCGCAGGGAAGTCTACGTTCTTAAAGACAATAGTGGGAGCGATAAAGCCCCTTTCCGGTGAATTCAGATACGGCGTAAATACTGACATAGGTTATTTCGACCAGCAGATGGCGCAGTACTCATCCGATAAGCGTCTAATTGATGATTACTGGGATGTGTTCCCTACCCTCACCGAAACGGAAGTAAGAAACGACCTTGGTGCCTTTTTATTTTCGGGTGATGATGTGTTTAAGCAGGTAAACATGCTGTCCGGTGGTGAAAAGGTGCGCCTGGCTCTTTGTAAGATGTTTAAAACGGGACCTAACTTTTTAATCCTGGACGAGCCCACAAACCACATGGATATTGTGGGAAAAGAAACTCTTGAAAGCATGCTGAAGGACTTTGAAGGCTCTGTCATTTTTGTATCCCACGACAGATATTTTGTGAAGCGGGTTTCTGAAAAGGTAATTGACTTCGGAAAAGATGAAGTTAAGGTATATCAATTCGGATATGACGAGTATGAGGAAGCAAGAAAGAAAGCCTTAGAGACGGATTCATTTAAGACTACCAAGACTGCAGAGGAAGCGCCCAAAAAGCCACAGCCCGTTAACATCGGCAAGGAAAAGTCTAAGCTTAATAAGAAGATCGAAAAGATTGAAGCCGAGATTGCAGAGCTGGAAGCGAAGATTGAAGCAGAGAAGAAGGAACTTAACGATCCCAAGTGGGCGTCAAGCTATTCTCATCTTACCGAGATCCAGGGAAATATCGATAAACTGGAAGAAGAACTTTTGGTTAAAATGGAAGAATGGGGCGAGTTTGATAAGAAGCTTTCTGAGTTATAAACTTGTTGACAAGAAAAAGAAAATAATGTAACATTTGACCTTGGGTGGAGCGAAATCCACCCGGGCAAATGAATATGCAGGTGTAGTTCAATGGTAGAACACCAGCCTTCCAAGCTGGATACGTGGGTTCGATTCCCATCACCTGCTCGACAAAAGACCTCAGGATTGTTCCTGAGGTCTTTTTGTCGAGCAGGTGAGACCTAGAACCCTTGGTACCCAAGGGTTCGGTCTCCGCTTCGCTCCGGTCGGCGCAAAACCGAGGTCCACCGGACCTCGCCTCTCGTCTCCGACTCGGTCGGTTCGTAGCTCGCGCTCCACTGGAGCGCACTCACCCCCATCACCTGCAAAAAGAGGCGAGACCTCGAATCCAGTGGATTCGGTCTCGCCTCCGGCTCGGTCGGTTCGTAGTACATGCGCCCCATGGATATGAGTCCTTAATCACGTCCTCATGTTCATTATGCGGGACGGTAATTTTTTTTATAAATCAGATAGCATTTAAGGTCTTTGCCTGCATTCACGGCTTTCATAAGTGTAAGGTAAAAATGCTCTTCGGAGAGACATATATAATCATCGGGTGTGGGAACGTAGCCGAACATTTCGTTATATCGTTGTATCCACAATGCGTATTTTCTGATTAAATCTGTCTGTACCATCTGTAAATCCTTTCTTCCGGTGCCATACTTTAGTATTAACGCACACGAGCGATATCTTATCACAATCTTAAATAAAAATTCATTAGGCAGATTTCACAGAAGTTTTAATTTTTATTTTAATTCTTTAGATTTCACAGATGCTATACTGTACCCATTAAAGCAACTATACGGATTTTTAATTAGATCAGCAACTATATCATATTGGCCTATATCAGTGGAGCCTTGATACTCTACATCAATAATCGCCCTAATTATTACATGGTCTCCCTTAATCTCATATACGTATTCATCCATAAATGCATGATTCATAAAGCTTGTATTATCACGACAATTAATATAACCATCAACAACATTTGAATAATCCACTTCAGTATTTGTGATTGAATAATGGATATAGTTGATTTGTTCTGCCGTTATTCTTCCGTCATTATTTTGGTCAAGATCGTCCAGATAATCAAAGCTAAACATGGAATTTTGTATAAATCTTGCAATGAAGCTATTTTTCCACTCTTCAGTTTTTGATGTTTCTTCATCGTAGTCTTCATACCAAAACGCGAGACTGGCAATTATCCTTTTCAAACTGTCATCCATGTCGAAATTGTTTGGATATTCATATTCTGCAATACCTAATTCATCATAGTTAAATGACTTGGGGATATCTTTTATTTCTGTGCCCTCATAATGTTTGATGTGTATCAAAAAGGCCATAGCCAGCAAAATAATAAAGGATATGACGATAATTAAACTTTTTTTCATAGCTGGTCTCCTATGAGCTTAAGACTATCATTATTCTACACGCACATTCACTAATTTAAGGGTGAGGGAACCATTTCCTTCGACGATGTACCATTTGCCTTTTTCAAGTTCGATAGAGCCACCCATGCCGGGAGTAATGTATCCGATGGTGTATTTTTCACCGGTCTCAACATCTGTGAAGATTACATCGGTATCCATTGTTCCGGTTACTTTAACTGTTGTGAATATGGGTTGAATCTGCTCGCTTTTAATTCGTTCATCTCCTGATAAAGTAAAGATATGGTTTTCCCTGTAAGAGATAGCTACTATTCCGGATATGAAAAGGATTAAAATGATAGAAAGTAAAACAATTGATTTGTGGATTTTCATAAGTCCCCCCTAGAGTATATGTAGTCAAAAGCCGGTACATGTTTTTATTGTACATAAGCAAAATATCGAGAGCAATTAAGATTTCTTGAAGATTTTCGTTTTAAAATTGCGAAAGAGATTTGTCAAAGAAAAGCTGATAAGGGGGACAGGGAACGGGTTGTTATTTTAAAAGTCTGAATCAGCTTAAGCTTTTCTTTTTTTGTAAGCTGCTTTATGTGCCATTCCCGGCTTTGGGCTTCTTCTTTTGTATCAAAGGTTTCGTAATAAACAAGCTCCACGGGGCGGCGGCTTTTGGTATACTTAGCGCCACGTCCTTCGTTGTGAGCCTTTATTCTTTTTTCTAAATCGTTGGTCCATCCGGTGTACAGGGTATCATCTGCACAACGGAGGATATATGTGTAATTCATATTTAAACTTCCTCTGAAATTGAGTATATCAAAAAATTGAAAAATACAATAATTAATACTAAAATGTAGCTATGGGGCGGTGTTTCTAGAATCATAATAATCCTAAGGTGATTATTTGTGTGACCGATAAACGTAAATCGGTTTAATGGAGAGGTATAGTACAATGCTTAGGAAGAAAAAACAGGAGTTAAATACCACTTCGGCAAAGAAAACCTATCTTGCCAACATGAGTCACGAGATCAGGACTCCCATGAATGCCATTGTGGGGCTTTCTGATATTCTTTTGCGCGAATGTAAGGACCCGGATATGCGGGAACATTTACATTCCATGCAGTCTGCCACGAGAAATCTTCTCATGACGATCAATAATATCCTTGATTATGAAAATATGCTTGAAGGTAAGATACGGATTGAACCTGACGCCTATAATATCGAAGATCTTCTTTCGGAAGTGATTGAAATCACCAAGATCAATATCGCAAAGAAGGAAATGCTCTTTTTGGTAGAGGCAGATCCCAATATACCGAAACGTCTCTACGGTGATGTGGCGAGGATCAAGCAGATTCTCTGTCACCTTATTTCCAATGCGGAGAAGTTCACCAAGGTCGGATACATAAAGCTTTCTGTGGATTTTGAAAAAGAAGCGCTAGATGCGATATTACATTTTTCCGTGGAGGATACCGGCTGCGGCATAAAGGAATCAGATCTTGAAAAGGTGAGGGCAGCTTACACCCAGCAGGATGATTCCAGTACCAGGGATGAAGGCGGCCTTGGGATAGGACTGACCATAGCGGAAGCGCTTCTAAAGCTTATGGGCACTAACCTCAATATTGAGAGTAAAGAAGGCATAGGCACCAAAGTTTCTTTTTTCATAAGAAACAAGATAGTGGAAGAGTCACCTGCCATGAAGATTGATGATGCAGGAGACTATAATATAGGTATTTTCCTTGAGGAAAAGAACGAAGACAATGCGGTAAAGAGCGTATTTGATAAGCTTGGCATTAAATGTGAAGTCATTGATAACGTGGGTGAATTGTTCATTGCCAATAAAGGTTTTACCCATCTTGTGACAAGTCGCAATAAATATGAACAGATGCGCGATATCCAGGAGATCCGTGCGTTAAAGCTTGAATATCTGGTGGGCGTTGATTACACGACACAGATGTCAGTTGAACCCAATGCCACGTTTTTTAAGAAGCCGCTGTGGTTTGGGGAGATAAAGGATATCCTAACGGGGGATAATTCCAAGAGCCTTAAAAAAGAAACCATCAATATACATGGCTCAAGGATTTTAATTATTGATGATAATGATATAAACTTAAGGGTAACGGCAGGATTACTTAAGCCTTACGGCGCGGCGGTAGATACAGCAACCAATGCTGAAGACGGAATACGTCTTGCGACAAAAGGCAAGTACGATCTTGTATTTATGGATCATATGATGCCCGGAACCGACGGAGTTGAAGCCACGAAAATAATCCGTTCTTATGAGGATCCTTACTATAGGAGCATTCCCATAATCGCTCTTTCCGCCAATGCTATTGAAGGTGCGGAGGACCTGTTTATGCGGGCAGGAATGAATGATTTCCTTGAGAAGCCCGTTAAGTTAAAGGAGCTTGAGAATATCCTGAAGAAATGGATACCATCGGACAAGCTGAAGGTTAAGTATGTGGATGTATCCGATGAATATATGGATATTCCTGTGTTCTCGGATTTTAAAAATATCGATGTTAATGTGGGACTTTCTTTTACCAATGGCGACGCTGCCATGTATAAATCGATAGTCGAAGAGTACGCTCAGTCCATTGATGCTAAGAAGACTTTACTTGATAATCTTGCGGAAACGGGGGATGTGGCGCGATTTACCATCGAAGTCCACTCCTTAAAGTCTCTCTCCAAGACCATCGGAGCCATTAAGTTAAGTGAAGTATGCCTTAACTTCGAGCGTCTCGGCCATAAGCGTGATACGGATACCATTAAAAATACTATCGATCGGCTGGATGATGAGATCGACAGTGTAAAGAAGGATTTAGAGCCCCTTATTAAAGGCGTAAAGAGCACTAAAGTAAAGCATCCTTTTAATAAAGAAAAGGTAAGAGAGCTGCTGCGTGAACTTTACTATGCAGCGGATGATTTCGATTATGACAATTCTGTCAAGTTGATGTTTGAGATCGACGGCTTCACTCTCTCCGAACGTCTGGAAAAAGAATGCTATGAATTAAACAACATGATCGAGAATCTTGATTACGGCGGAGTTAAAGAGAAGGCCGTGGAAATACTTATTTTACTGGAGATGTAAATGGAAAAAGCATATAAGCTTGAATTCGGAGATTCCCTGGACGGAAGCCTCTATAATACATCCTGCGGATTATCTAAGACAGAACCTCTGCACAGCTTTGGACCTGCTGTTAAGCCTTTTTTTCTAATTCATTATGTGTTAAGCGGTGAAGGGCGTCTCGTCATAAATGAAAAAGAATATCATCTTGAAAAGAATTACGGTTTCCTGATAACACCCGAGGAACTGGCGTTCTACGAAGCCGACGAAAAGAATCCCTGGACCTATGTATGGGTAGGATTCACCGGCACGGGAGCCGAGGATGCAGTGAGATCCCTTGGCCTTTCAGTATCTCACCCTGTGTTCTATTCCGATGCATCGGATGAAATATATGAGATCGTAAAAAACATGATGGAATATAACACATACAGCTTTACCGACAGGTTAAAAAGAAACGGATATCTGTCACTTTTTCTTGCTGCTCTTTCAGACAGAGAAGATAAAAAGACAGCTGAGAGAGATGACAAAGCAAACACATATGTGGAAAGAGCAATAGAGTATGTGCGCCTTAATTACTGTAACCCCATCAAGGTTACGGACATTGCTGACTATGTGTGCGTAAACAGAAGCTATTTATATACGCTTTTCAATGAATACCTTCACATGTCACCTCAGCAGTTTCTCGCTACATACAGGATCACCAAATCACTGGAGCTTTTACATTCCACCAACTATCCCATTGAGAGTATCGCGCTGTCGTCCGGTTATTCGGACCCCATCGTGTTTAATAAGGCATTTAATAAACAAAAAGGAATGTCACCTACGACTTACAGAAAAGCCATGAGAAGTGGCGGAGCCGAGAGCAGCAAAGAGCAGTTAAAGCAGCTTGAGGATTTTATCGAGCTGGAATGATCCCGGAGGGATTATTCCAGCGATGACAATAGACCGAAGGTCTATTGTAGATAAAGCGTCAGGCAAGGTAGATTAAAAAAGACAACATTTTGACAAGTACAGGTAACAATCTTGTATTTAACAAAATGTTGTTTTTAATTATCATAAATATATACATATTTTTTCGGAGGGTTTATGAAAGACATTTTATTAAAAGAATTTGAAAGAGTTTACGGATCAAATGATGGCGTGAGAGTTTATTTTGCTCCGGGCCGCGTAAATCTCATAGGTGAACATACCGATTATAACGGAGGTCATGTTTTTCCCTGCGCACTTACCATCGGAACCTACGGAGCCGTGAAGGCACGTACGGACAGAAAGCTTAGATTCTATTCCATGAATTTTGCGGATGCAGGAGTGATCGAAACTTCCATTGATGACCTTGTATATGATAAAAAGGCAGGTTGGACCAACTATCCCAAGGGTGTTATCTGGGCTTTTTCTGAAAAGAACATGAAGTGCGATCATGGTTTTGATATTGTCATAAACGGAAACATTCCCAATAGCTCAGGCCTTTCTTCTTCAGCATCCATCGAAGTACTGACAGGCTATATTTTAAAAGAGATGTTCGGATTTGATGTATCCAATACAGATCTTGCTCTTATCGGACAGTTTTCCGAGAATAAATTTAACGGCGTAAACTGCGGCATCATGGATCAGTTTGCTATTGCCATGGGTAAAGAAAATCAGGCGATCTTCCTTGATACCAATACCTTAAAATACGAATACACCCCCGTTAAACTTACAGGCGCAAAGCTTGTGATCGCTTGCAGCAACAAGAAACGCGGTCTCGGAGATTCCAAATATAATGAGCGAAGAGCCGAGTGCGAAGAAGCATTAAGAAGAATTCAGACAGTAAAGAAAGTAAATTCCTTAGGTGAACTCACAGGAGCCGATTTTGAAGAGGTAAAGTCTGTTATTAAGGATCCTGTTTTAGAAAAGAGAGCGCGTCATGCAGTTCTTGAAAACGAAAGAACAGTTAAAGCAGTAGCAGCTCTTAAGGCTAACGATATAGATACCTTTGGTAAGCTCATGATTGCTTCAGATACATCCCTTCGAGAGGATTATGAAGTAACAGGTATCGAGCTTGATACTCTGGTTTCCGAAGCTCTTAAAGTAAAGGGTGTCATCGGTTCCAGAATGACAGGTGCCGGTTTCGGTGGATGTACCGTAAGTATTGTTAAAGATGAAGCCATTGATGAATTTATCGAAAAAGTAGGCGCCGCTTATTTAGCAAAGATCGGTTATAAAGCTGACTTCTATGTAGTGGAAGTAGGCGACGGCCCCAAGGAGATTTAGTCAATGAATGTAGAAAAGAAAATCGCGGAACTTGTTGAATACGGTGTAAATACCGGTATCGTCGACAAGCGTGACAAAATCTATGTGATAAACTCATTGCTCCTTCTTTTTAATAAGGATGAAGCATACGAAGGTGAGATTGATACCGTAACAGAAGAGACTTTGCCGGAATTACTTAATGCCCTGACGGATTATGCCTTTGAAAACGGCATGATCTCTGATAACGGTATTGTTTCAAGAGACTTATTCGATACGCGTGTCATGGGACTTTTAATGCCACCTCCGAGCGTTGTGATCGATAAGTTTAACGCATTAAAAGAAGATGATCCCGAGAAAGCCACCGATTATTTTTATAAGCTTTCAAGAGATGTAAATTATATCCGACGTGACCGCATTAAAAAAGATAAAAAGTGGGTTACAAAAACACCCTATGGGGACCTGGATATTACCATAAATCTCTCAAAGCCCGAAAAGGATCCGAAAGCAATTGCCCAAGCTCTTACCATGAAGCAGGCGGGATACCCCAAGTGTCAGCTCTGTATTGAGAACGAGGGATACGCAGGCCGCATTAATCACCCCGCGAGAGAGAATCACAGGATCATTCCCATTAAGATAAACGGTTGTGACTGGGGTTTCCAGTATTCACCTTATGTATATTACAACGAGCACTGCATCGTACTTAATTCACAGCACGTGCCCATGGCAATAAATCATGATACCTTCTGCAAGCTCTTTTCTTTTGTTGAGCAGTTCCCTCATTATTTCGTGGGTTCAAATGCAGACTTACCCATTGTGGGAGGCTCTATCTTAAGCCATGATCACTTCCAGGGCGGACACTATGAATTTGCCATGGCGAAGGCTATTGTTGAAAAAGAATATGTTATCAAGGGATTTGAAGATGTGAAGGCGGGCCGTGTAAAGTGGCCCATGTCCGTTGTGAGACTTTCCGGTAAGGATACAAAAAGGATTATCGAACTTGCGGATGTAATCTTAAATGCCTGGAGAGGTTACAGCGACGAGAGTGCCTTTATCTTTGCCAATACCGATAACACTCCTCACAATACCATTACTCCCATCGCAAGAAAGCGTGGCGAGAATTTTGAGCTTGATCTGGTACTTAGAAACAACATTACCACTGAGGAGCATCCTCTCGGAGTATACCATCCTCATGCAAAGCTTCATCACATCAAAAAAGAAAATATCGGCCTTATCGAAGTAATGGGTCTAGCTGTTCTTCCCGCCCGTCTTGCGACTGAGATGGAAGATCTAAAGAAGGCCTATTTTGAAAAGACTGATATCAGTAAGGATGAAATCCTTTCAAAGCACGCTGAATGGTTTAACGGGTTTAAACCGGAAATAGATGCAGCACCTGAAAGATTTGATGAGATAGTAAAGCGTGAGATCGGAAAGGTGTTCTCCGAAGTACTTACGGATGCCGGCGTTTATAAGCGCACGGAAGAAGGTATGAAGGCCTTCGACAGATTTATAGATAGCCTTCAGATTTAAGAATGTCTAAATAGCGACTTGCTTCGTTTTTAGTCATTAAATCGATGTCGTAGGGACAATTGATACGATTTCTTTTTATGATTTCATTAAGACGCTCCTTTTGAGATTTCGAAATGGGCGTCTGTTTTTTTGCATTGGCAATGAGCTTTTGAGGCGTAAATAAAGAAGGTTCTTTTTCATAAAAAGAATCATTAAGCTTTAAATACAGTTCTGCTGTAGCATAGGCGTCATTTAATGCTCTGTGGGGCTTTAGATCTATGTTATAAAGGCCACAGAGGTCGGAAAGCTTCTTACTCTGCTCGCCGGGATGCATGGCTCTTGCAATCTTGAGGGTATCAATGCCGGTTCGCTCAAAGTCTAAGCCTTCGTTTACAAAGGCATGCTTTAAAAAGGCATAGTCGAAGGCTATGTTGTGACCGAGCAATACGGAATCCTGCAAAAAGTCTCTTAGCGCGGGCATCACATTCTTTATAAGGGGTTTATCCCGTAAATCGGAATCCTTTATACCGGTTATGTTCGTAATATGGGGACTTAACTCTCTTCCGGGATTTACCATGCATTCAAAGGTATCGCAAATAACGCCATCTTCAATGGAGACGGCGCCGATTTCGATTATCTTATCAAGGCGGGAGCTTAGTCCCGTGGTTTCCAGATCTATAGATACAATTCTGTTCATACCTTTTTCTTTTCTTTACAGTATTCTTTTAAAAAGCAGTTCTGACACTGAGGAGAACGGGCTTCGCAGATAGTGCGTCCGAAGGCGATAAACCATTTGTTTATCAGGATCCAGTAGTCCTTATCTATTTCTTTCATAAGGTCAAATTCGGCCTTTACGGGGTCCTTGGTATTTACAAAGCCTAAGCGGTTTGAAATTCTCAGCACATGGGTATCAACCACTACGCTGGGCTCATTATATATATTTCCGCGGATAACGTTGGCGGTTTTACGGCCGACACCGGGAAGGGTCGTAAGAGCATCAATGTCTGATGGAACTTCGCCACCGAAATCTGATAATATCTTCCGGGCGCAGGCAATTATATTCTTTGCCTTGTTATGATAAAAGCCTACGGAGTGAATGTCTTTTTCCAGCTCACTTAAATCGGCATCCGCGAAAGCCCGGACGCTTGGATATTTTTTATATAATGTGGCAGTCACTTCGTTTACTCTTTTATCGGTACATTGGGCACTCATGATGGTAGAGAAAAGAAGCTGCCATGCAGCATCGTGATTTAAGTAGCACGGAATGTCACGGCCGTACATCTCATCCATTTTATTAAGTATTTCTAAAGTGCGTTTTTTCATATAATAAATCCTTAACGTAATTCATCCAAAGCTTTTAATATGAGTTTCTTACTTCCTGTGCGTAAGTTTTCCGCAACAGTATAGAGATTATCAAATTTATCATATTCCATTAAAGCAAGATATCTCTCACCGAGATATTTATATGAGTGAACAAGATCTGCCTCAATGGAAACAAGGTATTCCATGATCTTTACGGCTTCTTCTTCATGATCTAAAGAAAGAAGCTTATCCGCAAGGCCCTGAAGAGCGATGGTCATATCTTCAAAATTACTGTCATACAGGCTTACTGTATCAAGGTTTCCGGCACCATACATAAATTTAAGATCCGTATTAGAATAGCCCTGGAGGTTCAGGATCCTTTTTTCTTTTAGATAAAGAATGGTATCAACATATGATTTAACATCGGGGTCGTCAAGGCATGTATCAAGGGGCAGATCGTCGGGAAGCTTGATGTATGGAAGGTCATCAAGGGGTTTTTTACGCACGAAGTTAGCTTCCGCTTCTCTTTCCCAGAATTCATCATCGACGCTTGTGTCTCTTCTTGATATAAATTTAAGATAGATGAAATTTATAAAGAATAAGAAGATGGATCCAAATATGAAAACTGCGGCTATAACCTTAATGGGAGAGGCCTGTAAACTTGCAAAAAAAATAGCCATATACTATAATAACCTTTCAGTAAATGTATGAGAAAGAAGTTTCTAATATGAGTATATACAACAAGAAATCGAAACGAGCCTTTACAGCGGTGATCATAACGATTTTGATCGTTGCAATGATAGTCCCTATTTTAGCATCATTGGTGGTATAAGTAAAATAAGCACGGGAGCAGTCAATGAAAACCGGAAAGGTATCTGAAACAGTCTTTAAGAGATCAATACTTAAATACGCAGGTAAACAGCACGAAAACATCCTCAAGAGAATGAATGTGGGGTCGGATTGTGCTGTTTTTTCATTTGAAAATAACGCTGTCACCATGAGCGTAAGTAATTCTTTTTTAGAAACTCCCGAAGAACTTGTTATAAGACTTATAAATAAATATGCTGCTGAAAATGCCGCATTAAAAGGGGCAGTAATAAATATTCTTTTGCCACCTGAAACCGAGGAAGCATTTTTAAAGGATTTTACCGACAGAGCGGCGAAGGCCTTAAAAGAGGCGGGAGCAGGCATCGCATCAATCAATGCGGAAGTAAGTCCAAATGTAAAGGTTTCCAGGGTAATAATTACAGGTATCGGCGAAAAGGGAGCCCCTGAAAGGTCAAAGGTAAGGGCCGGCGACGACGTTATCATAACCAAGTGGATTGCATTGGAAGCTACTGAAAAAATAGCCCATATAAAGGAAGCGGAATTAAATCAGAAATTCCCGGCAAAGTACATATACGACGCCAAGAATTTTGATAAATACCTCTCCGTGGTTCCGGAGGCCGCCACCGCCGTTAAGTCCGACGTTACCGCGATGCACTGTATATCCGAAGGCGGAGTTTTCGGTAGCCTTTGGGAATTTGCAGAAAGCGAAGGCGTTGGACTTTCGATAGACTTAAAAAAGATTCCAGTTAAGCAGGAAACCATAGAGATCTTTAATTATTACGATTTAAATCCTTATCTTGCCCTGTCAGGAGGCAGCATGATAATTACTGCAAGAGACGGTAACGCTCTCACGTTTAAGTTAAAAGAACAGGGTATAAATGCCGTGTGCGTGGGAAAGGTTACGGACAGTAAGGACAGAGTGGTGATATCTGAAGATTTTACGAGATTCTTAGAACCTGCAAAAGAAGATGAAATGTACAAGATCCTGGAGCGCATTCCGGAATTCGTTAACAAAAAAGGAGAATGATCATGAGAGAAAAAATATTAAATGTTATCGAGAAGAATTCCCGCATTGACATTAAGGAACTTGCTGTGATCTTAGGTTACAGCGAGATAGATGTTGCCAATGAATTAAAAGCAATGGAAGAAGAGGGTATTATCTGCGGATATCACACCCTTATCGACTGGGACAAGACTTCCATCGAAAAAGTAAGCGCGTTGATCGAGGTTAAGGTTACACCTCAGAGAGGACAGGGCTTTGACAATATCGCCGAGCGCATTTACAAATATCCCGAAGTTAATGCAGTATATTTAATTTCAGGCGGATTCGACCTTCTTGTTTCTTTGGAAGGAAAGACATTAAAGGAAGTGTCACTCTTTGTATCCGATAAGCTTTCAACTCTTGAAACGGTTATCAGCACTTCCACACATTTCGTACTTAAAAAATATAAGGACCATGGAACGATCATCGGTCAGAAAGCTGTTGATGAAAGGGAGACTATTACATTATGAGAATACCGTTGTCGGAAGAAGTCGTAAAGCTTAAGCCCTCGGGTATTCGTAAGTTTTTCGACATTGTTCATGAAATGAAAGATGCCATATCTTTAGGTGTTGGCGAACCTGATTTCGATACACCCTGGCATATAAGAGATGAGGGTATTTATTCCCTCGAAAAAGGTAAGACCATTTATACTTCCAATTCCGGTCTTATGCAGTTAAGAGAAGAGATTGCCAAGTACCTTGAAAGAAAATATAACGTATCCTACGATCCCGCTTCGGAAATGCTTATTACCGTAGGCGGTTCGGAGGGTATCGACGTGGGTCTCCGCGCGATGCTGAATCCCGGGGATGAAGTACTTATTCCCCAGCCTTCATATGTATCTTATGAGCCCTGCACCGTTATCGCAGGCGGCAAACCCGTAATAATCGAGCTTAAAGCAGAAAATGAGTTCAGATTAACGGAAAAAGAATTAAGAGATGCCATTACCGATAAGACAAGAGTGCTTATTTTACCTTTCCCCAATAACCCTACAGGTGCCATCATGGAGGAAAGCGACCTTGTGGCTATTGCCAAGGTTTGTGTGGAAAAAGATATTTTTGTAATGTCCGATGAAATATATGCTGAACTTACCTACAAGGGAAAGCATGTGTCCATCGCATCCCTTCCCGGCATGAAGGAACGTACCATTCTTATTAACGGTTTTTCAAAGGCATATGCCATGACCGGATGGAGACTTGGTTACGCATGCGGCCCCAAGGAAATAATCACACAGATGACAAAGATTCATCAGTACTGCATCATGTGTGCTCCTACAACAAGCCAGTATGCAGCTATTGAAGCTATCAAGAACGGTGATGATGATATTGTAAGAATGCGTGAAGCTTACAACCAGAGACGCCGCTTCCTGCTTGATGCTTTTAAGAAAATGGGACTTGATTGCTTTGAACCCTTCGGAGCGTTTTATGTATTCCCCTGCATCAAGGAATTCGGTATGACCAGCGAAGAATTCGCTACAAGATTCCTGGAAGAAGAAAAGGTTGCTGCAGTTCCCGGAACAGCTTTTGGTGAATGCGGAGAAGGCTTCCTTAGAATCTCCTATGCTTATTCTCTGGAGCACTTGAAGATTGCCATGGAAAGAATGGCTCATTTTGTTGATAAGTTACGTAAGGAGCAGGGACGATAATGCATATTGTACTGCATGAACCTGAAATTCCCGCAAATACCGGCAACATAGGTCGTACCTGTGTTGCCACTAATACTACTCTTCACTTGATCGAGCCTTTAGGTTTTCGCCTTGATGAAAAGGCCATTAAGCGTGCGGGGATGGACTACTGGCAGGATCTTGATGTCAGGACATATATTAATTATAAGGATTTCTTAGATAAGAATCCCGATGCCAAGATCTGGTATGCGACCACCAAGTGTGAAAAGTGCTATTCAGATGTTTCTTTTTCGGAAGAGGACTTCATAATGTTCGGAAAAGAATCTGCCGGAATACCTGAAGAAATACTGGTGGATAATCCCGACAGATGCATCAGGATTCCCATGAGCGAGGGCATCAGAAGCCTTAATCTGTCTAATTCCGTAGCCATTGTATTGTATGAAGCTTTGAGGCAGAATTCATTCCCCGGGCTTAGTGAAAAGGGTCAGCTCCACAGGCTTAACTGGAGATAATAAATATTACAATAGGTTAATGATCCTACTGTATTATAGGCTTACTAAAAGATAGGGGTGAGCATATGAACAGGCAGGATTTTGAGATCAAGGCTATCGTAGCCGGACTGACACAAAAAGATATACTGGATTTTACCAGTGCGTTTCGTGCCATATCTGGTAACAGCATTGAAAGCCCCATTGTGGATAAGGAGTATCTTCAAAAAGAAGGCCCGGGAATTGCGATCGCGGTCCGGGCAATATTAGATAAGTCGAGCTCCAAAGAATCCATAGCAAAGATGATAGATTTCTTTGAGTCGTTATATAATTAGCTGTATTTTAAGCTTCCGTATCAAGCCCACATGTTACGGAAGCTTATTTTTTTCGTCTGATTTAGCAAGTGAAAATATGAATTCGGTTCCAACACCTTCAGTGCTGATAACATTGATATGTTCGTTGTGAGCCTGAATGATTTCCTTTGCAATGGACAGGCCAAGGCCCGTTCCTTTTTTGTCTTTACCTCTTGATAAGTCGGTTTTATAGAATCGATCAAATACAAGTTTCTGGGCATCTTTGGGGATGCCGATGCCGGAGTCTTTAACGGAAACAAAAATCTTATTGTGCTTCTCGGTTGTCTCGATAACGATTGACGAATTGTGGTGAGAGAATTTAATGGCATTATCAAGGAGGTTATATAAAACCTGCTGGATCTTGGTTTCATCGGCATGCACGGGAAGCTTCTCCGCTGTGAGAATAAGCTCGATGGAAATCCCCTTTTTGGCACATGACCCTTCGAAGGAGGCAGCGGTGTTTCTGATAACAGAATTAATATCGAAGTCGGTAAGGTCCAGCATTACGCCCTTCATGTTAAGGTTATTTAATGCAAGAAGCCCGTTGGTAAGCTTTGTAAGTCTCTCAGTTTCATTAAGCACGATACCCAGGTATTTTTCATGCATTTCCGGAGGAATGGTGCCATCTAAGATAGCTTCAAGATAGCCTCTTATGGAAGTAAGGGGGGACCTGAAGTCATGGGATACGTTTGCAATAAATTTCTTTTGGTTATCTTCGGAACGGGCGATCTCGTTGGCCATGTAGTTAAGTGTGGCAGCAAGGTAACCAATCTCATCCTCCGAATCCACGGAGAATTCATAGTGCAGATTACCGGATGCATATTGTTCCGTTGCATAGGTGATCTTCTTTAGCGGTATATAGACCATTTCCGTGAAAAAGAAGAGGATTATAAGTGACAATATAAAAAGGATCACAAGTAACAGATATGAAATACCGAGAAATTTCTCCGATTCCGTTGAAAGTCCTCTGGTGGTAGCATGAATGACCACGTAACCTTTAACCTTATAATTGGCGGTTATGGGAGAAAAAACGCTGAGCATTTCCTCATCGAAGAAATTAAAGAAGGTTCCCACGGTATAGTAGGAGTTTCCCGTGACGGTGGGGTCAAAGTTTTCTACCATCAGTGTTTCTTCCTGATTTATCGGAAGGTCCGAACTGAGTATTAATCGTCCTGAGGGGTTTATGATCCAGATGCTTGCGGAAAGAAAGTTACTTAAATCATCAATCTCATCTTTAACTTCTTCCATGGTGCGGTTTGTTTCATAAAGGTCCGCCGCATAGGTTCCGGCAATAAGGTTTGCTTCTCTGTAGAAGGACTCGGCGCGCTGACGAAGAAGCCTGTCATAGGTAGTGCGCGATACAAAGGAGCTTACGATGATAAAGCCGAAAACAGCGAAGATCAAATATGCAAATAAGAATTTTAGATAAAGTGTCTTTCGCATTTTCTTTTCCCGAAATTAATGATTTAAATCCTGTTTTACTTCAAATTTATAACCGATGCCCCATATCGTGGAGATCTTCCAGGTTTCATGGTCATTGATCTTTTCACGAAGTCTTTTGATGTGTACGTCTACTGTTCTTGTGTCTCCCACATACTCATATCCCCAGATACGCTCAAGAAGCTGATCTCTTGTAAATACGTGATTGGGCTGTGAAGCTAAGAAGAATAAAAGCTCCATTTCCTTGGGAGGCATATCTATGGATTCGCCCCTGTAGATTACAGAGTAGTTGGTTAGATTTACGGTTAGATCAGGGTATGTGACGCACTTGTCGCCGGCAGGCTGCACGGGAGCGGCAGCGGGCTTTACGCGACGTAAAACAGCCTTAACCCTGGCGATAAGCTCCTTGGTATCAAAGGGCTTTTCGATGTAGTCATCCGCACCGAGCTCTAAGCCAAGGACTTTATCAAAGACTTCGCCTTTTGCGGAAAGCATGATGATGGGTACCTGGGATTTTGTGCGGATCTCACGGCACACCTGGTATCCGTCTATGCCGGGAAGCATGAGATCTAAGAGCACCAGCGAAGGCTCAAAACTGTCAAAAGCTTCGAGGGCTGATTCCCCGTCATTTACGATCTTTGTTTCAAAACATTCTTTTATTAAGTATAAAGAAACAAGTTCCGCTATGTTGTTGTCATCATCTACTATAAGTATTCGCTGCTTGTTTGCCATTTAGTACCCCCTTAGGCTATTTAAATTCGACGATAGTTACGCCTGCATCACCTTCGCCGTGTTCACCGGCTCTGTAGGATTTTACATATTTCGATTTTTTAAGGAACTGCGTTACCGCATTACGAAGTGCTCCCGTACCTTTACCATGGACAATCCGCACCGAAGGCATGTGGGAAAGATATGCATCATCAAGATACTTATCTAAAATCGCAATGGCTTCATCTACGGTCTTACCTATCAGATTAAGTTCGTATGATACGGTTAAAGACTTAGACATCTTGATCTTTCCGCTTCCTGTTGCTTTCTTTATGCCGGGAGCAGTGACAGTCTCTTCCTGAACGGGAATTATATCTTTAATATTGGTTTTAGTCCTGATGATACCGCATTGTACGAACAGGTCACCCTTGGTATCGGGAAGTGTGCTGACAGTTCCCTTAAGGTTCATGGAAAGAATCTTGACCATGTCACCTAAGTGTAAGTCTTTAGCCTTTGTGCCGGAGGAAACATCCTTCTTATCTACGGTAAGCTTTGAATTCTTATCATTTATCTTACCGCGCAGGCTTTCACGGCGCTTTTCAAGATCCTTCATGGAAACGCCGGCTCCCATTTTGTTAAGAGCACGGATGGATTCATCTGCATAATCCTTGGCTTCCTGAAGAATGTTTCTTGCTTCTTCGTTGGCCTCTCTTAAAATCTTATCTCTGGAAGAATCGAGCTTTTCGGATTTTTCATTAAAGGCTTTTATCTTAATATCCAGGGCACGCCTGTCTTCATCAAATTGTAAGCGTTCTTTTTCAAGAGAAACTCTTGCGGCATCGAGATTTGAGATGACATCTTCGAATTTCTCGTCAGTTTCATTGATGGTGAGCTTCGCCTGATCGATTATCTCCTTGGGTAGTCCCATTTTTTCTGAAATGGCGAAGGCGTTACTTTTTCCGGGTATACCGATTAAGAGTCGGTAAGTGGGGGAGAGGGTCTCCACGCTGAATTCACAGGAAGCGTTCTCCACAAAAGAAGTAGAAAGCGCAAAAACCTTTAATTCGGAATAATGGGTGGTAGCCATGGTTCTTATGCCTCTGTCGTGAAGATAAGAAAGAATAGATATGGCTAAAGCAGCACCTTCCGTAGGATCGGTGCCTGCGCCAAGTTCATCAAAAAGGCACAGAGCATCGGTGTCAGCGTGCTTAAGTATGTGGACAATTGACTTCATGTGAGATGAGAATGTGGATAAACTCTGCTCAATACTCTGTTCATCACCGATATCCGCATAAACTTCTTTAAAAATTGAAAGTTCCGATAAGTCCGCCGCCGGTATGTGTAAGCCTGCCTGTCCCATCAGTGTAAGGAGTCCGACAGTCTTAAGCGTTACGGTCTTACCGCCGGTATTGGGACCTGTTATAACAAGAAGGTCATAGTCCTTACCGAGGGGAACATCTATGGGCACCACTTTCTTTTTATCAAGAAGGGGATGGCGTGCTTTTCTTAAGTTGATCACGTGGTCACTATTAAATATGGGACGTACCGCATTCTGTTCCATGGCAAGATTTGCCTTGGCAAAGGTAAAGTCTAAACGGGTCATGAGATCGATATCCGTTGAAAGGAAAAGAGTCTGTTCCGATAACGAAGCGGAGAGACCGGCTAAGATAATGCCGATTTCGTGCTGTTCTTCGATCTCGAGTTCTCTTAACTTGTTATTTAATTCAACAACCTGTTTTGGCTCAATAAAAAAGGTGGAGCCTGATGATGACTGATCGTGCACCATGCCCGGCACCTGTCCCTTATATTCGCTTTTAACGGGGATACAGTATCTGTCCCCACGCATGGTAACAACCGCATCCTGCAGATAGGTGCGGAGAGAACCGTTAACCATATGATTAAGCTCCGAATGGATCTTTTCGGAAGTCATGGTGATATTTCTCCGGATGGATTTAAGTGCGGGGCTTGCGTCATCGGCAATGTCGCCGTCCTCGTTTAAAATGCATCGGGATATTTCTTTTTCTATCTGTGTCAAAGGAGCAAGTCCTTCAAAATAATCGCTCAGTGAATCTCTTTCCGCATCATCGCAACTTACGCCCCACTGCCTTACAACGCGAACATTACTAAGTAGCGATGCAAAAGAAAGAAGTTCTTTTGCAGTGAGAGTCGCGCCGATCTCAAGGGATTTTATCTGGAAGCGCAGGTCCTTTAATGAACCGAAATTAACAGAACCCTTCTTAAACAGACGGGTAAGAGCATCGGCAGTTTCTTTTTGCGCCTGCTCGATTTCCGAAAGATTGGTCATGGGTGTGAGATCACGGCACATGGCCTTGCCAAGGTCTGATGAGGCCTTGTCTGAAAGCATGTCCAATACAACTGTATATTCAAGAGTTTTTAATACCTTTTCATTCATAAAACACCAAACCTGAATTGCTTAAAAATCAAGGATATTTTATCATAGGTCGGGTCTCTTTACAATGAACTCGGGGATAGATATACTTAAAGGGAATTGGAGATTTACATGGAAGAAAACAATAATTTGCAGGAAAAAGAAGAACAATATACGGTTATAAGAGAGAAGATCAAGGCTCGCCCCATTAATAAGGGCAAGCTTTTAAAAAATGGCCTGATCACGGTCCTTTCCGCGGTGGCCTTCGGTCTTATTGCCTGTCTTACATTTGTGATTCTTTCTCCGGTATTTCAGAAGATATTTGAGCCTGAAGAAACTGAGAGCACGGTGCCCATCGTGACATTTCCCGTGGAACCCATCGATGAAGAAATGAATCCCGAGGACATGCTTACGGATGAAGATGTGCTGGAGGAAAACGCCCACGAGACGCAGAAGGAGTTGCCTGAAGAACAGATAGAGGATATCTTATCCAAGGTAACATTTTCATTAACTGACTATCAGAAGCTTTATTACGAGCTTTCGGAAATAGCCAAGGAAGCTGAGAAAAGCCTTGTGCGTATCACGCCTTATTCCAACGAAGAGGATATGTTCTTAAATGTCTATGAGGGATATGGCGAAGATACGGGTCTTATTGTGGCTGAGGCAGATGGCAGGTTTTTTATCCTTTGTAAGAGTAAGAGCATCAAAACGTCAAAAGAGCCCGTGGTTACTTTTGTAAATGATATAAGAGCGCAGGCTTCGGTATTTGCTGAAGACGATAAAACAGGCTTTACTATTCTGGCTGTTTCGGAGAACAGTTTAAATGAAGTGACAAGGCGCAGCATAAAAACAGCTACTCTGGGAAGTTCCGCAGCAAGACGCCTTGCAGGTTCTCCCGTAATTGCAGTGGGAAGCCCCATGGGTAATTACGGCTCCGTCAACTATGGCATGATCACATCTTCCAACACGCCCATATATGTTACCGATAATACCTATAAAAAGGTTGATACGGATATTTACGGAAGCACTTCCGCTACGGGCGTGCTTGTGAATCTTACGGGGGAAGTTATAGGAGTCATTGATGGTTCTTTTTCCACAAGTGATGCAAAGAATCTGATTTCCGCCGTGGGTATTACGGAATTAAAGAAAACTATTGAAGATATGATAAATCATGTGGAGGTGCCGGTCTTTGGGATCAATGGTACCGATGTGCCGAAGGAGTTAAGCGATATCTACAGCGCTCCCGAGGGCGCATTCGTAATTGCGGTTAATATGGATTCTCCCGCAATGAAGGGTGGAATTCAAAGCGGCGATATTATTACTTCCGTTGACGGCGTGCCTATTTCAGGCATGAACGGATTTAACAATTCGGTGCGTTCGGCAGGAAAGAAGACAAGTGTCTCCGTTAAGGTCTACCGCATGGTTATGGACGAATATAAGCCCATGGAACTGGAAATAGTATTGAATTAGGATCATTAAAGTGACCGCCGGTAAGATGCGGAAGCGTTAATCATACAGAAATCAGGTGAGTAATATATGAAGTACATTCAGGATTTAAGAGAAGGGGAAAAGGTTCAGGAGATTTATCTTTGTAAACAGAAGACCTCCGCAGTGACAAAGAACGGAAAGCCCTATGACAGTGTTATCCTGCAGGATAAAACGGGAGCCCTTGACGGTAAGATCTGGGACGTAGGAAGCGTAGGAATCGATGAATTCGATGCTCTTGATTATGTTGAAGTCACAGGGGATATGACAGTTTTTAACAACACTCCCCAGTTAAATATAAAAAGAGTGAGAAAGGTATCGGAGGGAGAATACGATCCCGGTGATTATCTTCCCGTAAGCAGCCGTGATATTGATGAAATGTACAAGGAGCTTCTCGGTTTTATAGGAAGCATCAAAAATGAATATTTGAAGGCGTTGCTGGAAGAGTTTTTTGTCCGTGATGAGGAATTTATAGCGAACTTCAGAAAATCCAGCGCTGCGAAGAGTGTGCATCACAATTTTATCGGAGGATTACTTGAGCATACAGTATCCGTTGCCTGGATATGCGATTCTTTTGCCAAGCATTATCCGATACTTAAGAGAGATCTGCTGGTGGCAGCAGCGCTTCTTCATGATGTGGGAAAGGTAAAAGAATTTTCGGCATTTCCGTTAAATGATTACACTGACGAAGGAAACCTCCTGGGACACATTATCATGGGATCTGAGATGGTAAGTAAAAAGGTCGAGTGTGTACAGGATTTCCCCAAGGGTCTTGAGAATGAATTAAAGCACTGTATCTTAGCGCACCATGGAAAGCTCGAGTACGGCTCGCCCAAAAAACCCGCCATCATCGAAGCTGTAGCTCTTAATTATGCCGATGATGTGGATGCCAAGATGGAATCCTTTAAGGAGATTTTAATGTCAACCAGTGAAACCGGCTGGCTTGGTTACAACAGGCTTTTCGAAAGCAATCTCCGCCCCACATTACCTATGTAATGTTTAGAATTCAGGAAGTATATGTTAAATAAAAATGATGAGGTAGAACTTAAAATAGAGGACTTATCCAAGGATGGAGAAGGAATCGGCCATACCGCAGACGGTATGACCGTTTTTGTGATGAACGGAGTTCCGGGCGACGTAGTGCTTGCCCACATCACAAAGGTTAAGAAGACCTGTGCATTTTCTTTTGCAAAAGAAATATTAAAGCCTTCAGCCGACAGGGTGGAACCGAAGTGCCCCGTTGCAAGACTGTGCGGCGGATGCTCGCTGCAGCACCTTGATTACAAGGCGCAGCTTGGATTTAAAGAAGAATATGTGAGAAGCTGCATAGAAAGGATCGGCGGCGTAAAGAATCCTCCCATGGAACCTATTGTGGGGATGGATGAACCTTTCTTTTTCCGTAACAAGGCGCAGTTCCCGATCGGGATCGACCGCGATGGAAAGGTGGTTATCGGTTTTTACAGACATCACTCCCATGACGTGGTAGATAATGCGACATGTGTGATCCAGGGAGCGTTTAATGAGAAAATTGTCGATGCCATAAAGCGTTATATCGAAACATACAAGGTATCGGTCTACGATGAAGCTACCGGCAAGGGCTTAATGAGACATGTTTTTACCCGTTACGGCAAAGCTACCGGGGAAGTGATGGTGTGCCTGGTAATTAACGGAGATACCTTGCCGAAGGAAGACGCCCTTGTGGAGATGCTTTTAGGGCTTGACCTTGGTGATCTTACCATAAAGAGTATCTGTATTAATATTAATAAAGCTAAAACCAATGTGATTCTAGGGGAGAAGCTTAAGTCTCTTTTCGGTGATCCGTGGATTGAAGATCTGATCGGAGATGTGCGATACAGGATCTCGCCCCTTTCTTTTTATCAGGTTAATCCGGGGCAGACTAAGAAGCTCTACGACATCGCCCTTAACTATGCTGGTCTCACCGGATGCGAGGTGGTGTGGGATCTATATTGCGGAATCGGCACAATATCGCTGTTCCTTGCCCGTGCAGCCAGGGAAGTTTACGGCGTTGAGATCGTGCCGGAAGCCATTGAAGATGCGAAGCTTAATGCAAAGCTTAACGGTATCGAAAATGCCGAATTCTTCGTGGGGGCCGCGGAGGACGTGGCTCCGAAGCTTAAAAAGCCCGACGTGATCGTGGTGGATCCGCCTCGCAAGGGTTGCGATGAAAAGCTTCTTGAAACCATTATAAATGTGGCTCCGAAGCGCCTTGTATACGTGTCATGCGACCCGGCAACTTTGGCTCGCGATCTAAAGATACTTACGGAAAGCGGTTTTGTACTTAAAAAAGCCCGCCCCGTGGACCAGTTCGGCCACTCAACACATTGTGAAGTGTGCTGCGAACTGGAGAGATTTCGAAAGTCTTAATATTATCATCAGAAATTGAGATTGTCGGATGTGATATTTTGATTGGACAGAATAATTTCAAAGATGAAAGAAGAACTATGAAAACAATAGCAATAATCACCGCCCGTGGCGGAAGCAAAAGAATACCGAGAAAAAACATTAAGGACTTTCTTGGAAAGCCCATAATTGCATATTCCATTGAAGCAGCTCTTGAGTCAGGGGTTTTTGACGAGGTAATGGTGTCAACGGACGATGAAGAGATTGCTGACATTGCAAGGAAGTATGGTGCCAAGGTCCCCTTTATGAGAAGCGAAGCCACCAGCAATGATTTTGCATCAACTGACGAAGTTATTGCTGAGGTTATTGATAGATATTCAGAGCAGGGAAAAGATTTTGATGCTTTATGTTGCATTTATCCCACTGCTCCTTTTATAACCGGGCGGCGTTTAAAAGAAGCCGTTTCTTTACTTGAAGAACATGAGTCGGTTACTCCCGTAACACAGTTTTCGTATCCTCCGCAAAGAGGATTCATTATAGAAAACGGTGTATTACGCCGAAAATATCCGGAATTTGCCACTGCAAGATCTCAGGATTTAGAAAAACTGTATCATGACAGCGGTCAGTTTTATGCATGCAGAGTTGACGCTTTCCTTCGAGACAGGACTACAGACGTAGATGATATGGCTCCTGTTATTTTGAGCGATGATGAAGTCCAGGATATAGATACCATGGATGACTGGCGCATAGCTGAGGAAAAGTATCGAAGACTTAAAGCTAAGTCAGAAAGCGGACACCGTGAAAAAACTGAAATGTATGATGACAAAGCTCTTAAGACTCCGTATTACAGGATTGACGAATGTGCATTAAATGCGGATATCGCCATGCTTAAGGAGGCGCTTTCTAAGAATTGGAGTAACAGCAATTGTTCCTATTCCGTAAAGACCAATTCCTTACCATGGCTTCTCACTCATTTTAAAAATAATGGGTTTTACGCGGAAGTTGTTTCAAAAGAAGAGTATGACCTTTCAATAAGATTGGGATTTGATTCCGATAAAATCATTTATAATGGACCGATAAAAGACCGCTCTGTATTTGAAAGTGTATTGCTGGCAGGTGGCGTATTAAATATGGATTCAAGTTACGAGCCCAAATGGTTAAAGGAACTTGCGGAAAAATGGCCCGAAAAGGTATTTAATATAGGCATCCGAGTAAACTATAATCTTTCAGAGCTTAACCCGGATGAAGTATTGGCAGATGATGAGGGAAGCCGTTTTGGTTATTGCTATGAAAACGGTGAACTTGAAAAAGTCATCAATAAGATAAAAACCATTAATAATGTAAACATTGCGGGACTTCATTTACATTCTTCAACAAAGACCAGATCTGTGGGTGCATACAGGACGCTCAGTAAAGTGGCAGTCATTGTAGCGAAAGAATTTGACCTTGACTTAAAGTATATCGACATGGGTGGCGGTTATTACGGAGGAGTTCCGGGAAAGCCCACTTTTAAAGATTATATTCCCGCAATGGCCGAAGAATTATCCAAATTCTTCGATAAGGATAAAACGACTCTGATTGTGGAGCCCGGAGTTTCAATGGTTTCTTCTTCTTTTTCTTTTGTGACAAGTGTTGTGGATACAAAAGATATAAGAGGGAAGAGATACGTAATCATAGACGGAAGCAGAGTGAACCTGAATCCTCAGGTTACAAGAAGATGGTATCCTCACAAGTTTGAGCTCCTTGAAGATTCAAACCGACAGAATGGAGTATTGGATAAACAGGAAATATGCGGATCAACTTGCATGGAATACGATCGTTTATTTGAAGCCGAGGGCGAACAGGAGCTGGTAACAGGGGACCGCGTTATTTTTACAAACGCGGGAGGATATACTGTTTCTCTCACCCCGCTGTTCATTCACTATTTTCCTGCCGTATATGTAAAGAAGCAGGATGGAACTCTTTTTACGGCCAGAGCCCCCTGGAATAACGATGAATATATAATGAAAAACTTTTTTGAATGAGGAAAAAATATGTCCGATAATTGGATGAGTAAAAGAATTAAATTGGCAGATCACTGGATAAGTAACAATGATCCAGTGTATATCGTAGCTGAGTTATCTGCCAACCATTTACAGGATTATAATAGGGCGGTAGAAATAATACATGCCGCTAAAGAAGCAGGAGTAGATGCGGTTAAGTTACAGACCTACACTCCGGACACTATCACCCTTAACTCAACAAAAGAATATTTTACAATTACCGGCGGAACGATTTGGGATGGCACAACTCTTTATAAGCTTTACGAAGAGGCCTACACTCCTTGGGATTGGCAGCCTAAGCTGTGTGAATTGGCAAACAGTCTTGGACTTGATTGCTTTTCATCACCCTTTGATGACACTGCCGTACGCTTCATGCAAGACATGAACATGCCGGCATATAAGATTGCGTCTTATGAAATAACCGATGTACCCCTTATAAGAAAATGCGCGGCAACCGGAAAGCCGGTGATCCTGGCAACAGGAGTTGCCCGTGAGGATGATATCAGGAATGCAATTGAAGCATGTAAAAAAGAAAACAATAATCAGGTGATTTTGTTAAAATGTGTTTCTGCTTATCCTACGCCATATGAAGACGTAAATTTAAATATGATTCCCACATTAGCCAAAGAATATGGATGTATCATGGGCTTATCCGACCACACCATGGGAACTGCGGTAGCAGTTGCTTCTGTTGCTTTGGGGGCAAGAATGATAGAAAAGCACATTACGTTAAAGAGATCCGACGGCGGACCCGATGGCGCATTTTCCATGGAGCCCGATGAGTTTAAAGAATTGGTGAAGAACGTTCGAATTGTGGAGAAGGCTTTGGGAAAGTCGGAATACAGTCTTACACCTGTCCAGGAAATTGAGCGCGAAGGTGCCAGATCTCTCTTTATAGTACAGGATATAAAAAAGGGTGAAGTCCTTACGGCCGAAAACATAAGATCGATTCGACCCGGAATCGGACTTCCTCCCATTGAATACGATAACGTAATTGGAAAAACAGCCCTTAAGGATTTGGAAAAAGGAGACCCTCTTACCAAAGATGATTTTAGATAATCGGGAGCGAAGATGCCAGAAGAAAAAATATGGATTAGAGCAGACGGAAATGAAAATATAGCTACAGGCCATATACGGCGTTGCTGCACCATTGCAACAGAGCTTAAGAGAATGGGCGCAGAAGTTGTTTTTGTTCTTTCAGATAAGAAAAGCGAAAAAGTATTAAAATCCATTTCGGGAAATGAGTTTTCGGCAATTATTCTCGATACGGATTACCAAAATATGTTATCGGAAGAAAAGACTCTGAGGGCGCTGTTACTTAGTGAGAAACCGGCATTTTTATTAATTGACTCCTATGCCGTGGAGAAAGATTACTTCTCTTTTTTAAAATCTTTTATTTCCGAGAATTTATTGGAAACAAAGCTTGGATACATAGACGATATTTATAAATTTGATTACCCTGTTGAAGTGGTAATAAACTATGACTTAAAGATCCCCGATAACTTCTATTCCGCACCATGCCGGTTACTGGGACCCGGATATACACCAATCAGAGGTCAGTTTGTTACCGGTGAGAAGACAATCAAAGATAAGGCAGAGACAATTCTTGTTACATCGGGAGGAACTGACGAAAAGCGAGTTCTTTCAAATCTTATGGCAGATATCTTTAGCCCTGTATTTAAGAATGAGCTTTCCAAAAAGAAATTCCGTGTTGTTTTAGGCCCTTTGTTCGACGAAGATTACAAGAAGTTTCTAAGATTATATGCCTTAAAAAATGAAAACGTGGAAATGTTTGATAATATCACGGATTTAAGTGATTTGATGAAGGAAGCTGATTTAGCGATTTCGGCAGCAGGTACAACCTTGTACGAATTATGCGCTTCCGGAGTGCCCACCATTGCATACAGTATTGCCGAGAATCAGCGTATTTTTGTTAAGGATTTTGAAAAAGAAGAGATAGTCAAATATTCCGGTGATGCAGAAGATGTGCTTGAACTGTCAGAGAATCTTCAGAGAGAATGCATAAATCTTATAGAAGATAAGAACGCAAGGCAGAAAATGTCAAAAAAGGGTCAGTCCTTGATTGACGGAAAAGGCGCCACACGAATCGCAGAAGCTATCATGAAAACCATAGGATAGAGCATGAAGGACAGAATATACGTATGCCACACTTTTTACCATGTATATGTGGCCTGTTTAAAAGAGTTTAAATTTAACGACGGAAAAGAAGCTACCTTGGTACTTTCGAAAATGTCCAATAATTTCGGGAAAATGGTGGAGAGAGCCCAAAAGAGCACTATTTTTTCCGAAGTTTTTGAGTATGATGAAAAGAAAGATACCTTCTTCCCGGAGCTTACTTCGCTTCGCACCGATTCCGGCAATATTGTGATTAACATGATAAAAAGAATCATCTTTTGCAGGAAGTTCGGTAAATTGCAGGAAGAATATATTCCCGTAGATTTTACCGGATATAAAGATATTTATGTTTTCTGTGATTCAGATCCTGTTGGATATTATCTTAACTATAAAAAGATTAAGTATCACGCTTTGGAAGACGGGTTAGATTGCATCAGATACTATGACACAGCCAGATATGATAACCGAGGACATTTTAAGATTAAGGAGTGGATGGCTTCCAAGGGTCTTATTCATATACAGAACGGCTATGATAAGTATTGCATAGACATGGAAGTTAACAATATTTCCGTGCTGGATTATCCCTGTAAAAAATATGTTGAGCTTCCCAGAAAGCAGTTAACGGAACGCCTTACACCCGATGAAAAAGAAAAGTTGCTGGCTCTTTTTGTTGATGATGTAAATGAGCTAAAGAAAAAGGGCAGCAGTGATAAAAAAGCTTTACTGGTTCTCTCTGAACCATTATGTGATTTAGATACCAGAGTTCAGATTTTTGAAGATATCATCAATACATACTCCACCATTGATGGTGAAGATGCAGTTGTATTTATAAAGCAGCACCCCAGAGATCTACTGGATTATACCAAGTTTTTCCCTGATGCGGTTCTTTTGGACGGAAGCTTCCCAATGGAAATGCTGAACTTCATAGAGGGCATCAGATTTAACCGAGTTGTTTCAGTATATACCGTTACCGATTCAATTCAATTTGCGGACGAAAAGATATATCTCGGCGACGACTTTATGGATAAATACGAAGAACCATCTGTTCACAGACAGAACGAAGCAATAAAGTAAAAGGAGATCTTTATATACATGAACGCATTGGTAATCGGTGCAAACGAAGATTCAATTGAATCAATGCGAATAGCAAGAAAATATGGATACACCATATATGCAATAGATGGAAATAAAGATGCGAAGGGTTTGGAAGCCGCAGACTTTTCATATGTTGTTGATATAAACAATCTGGATAAAGTATTTGAAATTACGGATAAAATAAAGGCTGATATAGTTCTTCCTGCCCCCATCGGACATTGTCTTACAACGGTAGGTGCTGTTAATGACAGATATAATCTGCCGGGAGTCGGTGAAAAGAGTGCCAAGCTATGTACGGATAAGTATTTGTTTAATGAGGTTCTTGAGAAAAGCTCACTTAGGGACGCAAGCACATTCTTGATAAATAAAGGCGATAATGTAAAAGAGGCCGTGGAAAGCATAGATGTGTTGCCGGTTATCGTAAAGCCCAGAACCGGTTCCGGCAGCCGCGGAATTAAGATAATGAGTTCCAAAAAAGATTTACGCGAATGGGCCGAAAACTACGATGTTGCCGATGAAGATTATACGGTGGAACGTTTTGTATCCGGTGATGAGTATGGAATTGACGGCGCATTCGCAGACGGCAAGTTCTATTTGGTTTTACTCAGAAAGAAAATAAACACGCCTCCTCCTTACAGACAGTGTGTGGGATATATTTCCGTTAAGCCGGAAGAAGAGCAGGGTTTTTACGATAAATGCGTAACTCTCATGAGTGAGATAGGCAAAAGCCTGGGATTTATCAACTGTGTTGTTCATGTTGATGTTATAAAGTCAGAAGGCGATACACCATTTGTAATTGAAACTTCTGCACGTCCATCGGGACATAATCTGTCCAATTTCTTTACACCAAAGACTACAGGCATCTTTTTGGTGGAAGAATTTATAAAAAGCTCTATGGGAAGACCCTTTTCATATGTGCCGACTCATACAGAGAAGATGATGATAAGATTCTTTGATCTTCAAGAAGGAATTGTAGAGAAGATTCCCGAAAAGGAAGACATGGAAAGAATAAATGGAATACTGGATTACAATTGTAATATTAAAGTTGGTGACAGCTTAAAGACTGTTACAGACGGTGCATCCGTCATGGGCAGAGGTTATTATTTGATTAAAGCTGACACTGAACAGGAATTATTGGATATTGCTTCAGAAGTAAGAAACAAATTTATAATAAACAGTCGTTAGTTATTAACTAAGGGTGCCCTTCATGAAACTTTCCATCATCGTTCCGGTTTACAACATGGCCTCCGACAATAAGCTTTCTTTTTGCATGGATTCGCTTGTAAACCAGACAATAAAAGATTATGAAATAATAGCCGTTGATGATGCTTCTACGGACGATTCTCTTCACGTTCTTGAGGGATTTAAGGAAAAGTATCCCGACAAGGTGCGCATTATATCGTCCAAAGAAAACCTTCGCCAGGGCGGAGCTAGAAACCTCGGTATCAAAGAAGCAACAGGCGAGTGGATCGGATTTATCGATTCCGATGACTGGATCACACCGGACTATTATGAGAAATTAATAAAAAAAGGTGAAGAAACCGGAGCTGACGTGGTGGGCTGCGGTTATTCTGTTGTGGGAGAACACACATTTAATATCGGCGAGGAGATTCATGATATTTCTCCCGATCAGGTGGGAGTGCTTACTTCTGAGATGCGCCATAGATTTTTAAGTAAAAACGGCAGCATGGTCATGAAGGTTTATAAAGCAGAACTCATAAAAGAAAATAACCTTTCTTTTCCAGAAAAGATTTTTTACGAAGACAATTGTGCGGGACCTGTATGGGCAATGTATTTTAAACACTTTGAATATGTGCGTGAACCGTTGTATTATTATTATCAACATGACACATCCACTGTTCATACAATCACCGAGGAGAGGTGTTGTGACAGGCTCAAGGTATCTATGATGATGCTTTCTGAGATGAAGGAACGCGGTTTCTTCGAAGAATTTAAGACAGAAATAGAGAGTAACTTTACTACCACTTATTTCGTGAATACGCTGTTTTCTTATATGCGGATTCCTCATAAAAAGCTTTCTTTTGTAAGAAACATGAAGAAAACCATGGTAAAAGAATTTCCTGCATTCCGTGAGAATCCCTATTACGGAACCCATATGGATGCGGAGCAAAAGAAATACGTGGATATACTTATGAAGAATTCCCTTCGGTTTTTCATCCAATACTCCCTTCTTTGGGCCTACCGTGACTTTAAAGCTTCTAAAAGTAAGAAATAGATTTAAAAAAATAAAAAACGAGGTTTAACCATGTTTTTGTTACTTTTTCTTTGTTGGATCGTATTTAATCAAAACTTTACCCTTGAGATAGTATTGTTCGGTCTCGCGATTTCAGGGGCAATCTACTTTTTCATGTGTAAATTCATGGATTATTCCATCAAAAAAGACCTTTTCATAATGCGAAAAATTCCACAGATAGTGCATTACGTCTTGATTTTATTTATAGAAATCATCAAGGCTAATGTCACTATTTTTAAGTTGTTCGGAACTCTCGGAAAAGAACGTGAACCGGTGATCGTATCATTCAGAACCGACTTAAGGACAAGGCTTGGGCGCACGCTTTTAGCTAACTCCATTACACTTACTCCCGGCACCATAACCGTAAAAATGGAAGGAAATCTTCTTACGGTTCACTGCTTTGACAAGTCACTTGCAGTGGGATTAAAGGACAGCGTATTCGAAAGAAAAATAAAGAAACTTGAGGAGGGCGCGTAATGAATGATTTATCCTTGTTTTTTGACAATTTTGCAGGCTTTTCCCTCATAGTTCTGGCAGCGCTTTCAATCCTGTGCCTCTTTAGAGCCATCAAGGGCCCCCGTCCTGCAGACAGGATCGTGGCAGCCAACATGCTTGGAACCCTCACCATGGCAATGATCGTATTGCTTTTAGATAAGCTTCATGAAGGCTACCTTGCGGACATCGCATTGATATATGCCCTTATAAGTTTTCTTGCCGTGGTTGTTCTCTGCAAGGTTTATACCGGCGCATACAAGACTAAAAAGAAGGAGGAGGATCAAAATGGAAACAATTAATCTTATCCGCATGATCTTAGGATGCATATTCATTTTTCTCGGACTCATTCTTTTTGCTTTTGAGGTATATGGCGTATTCAAGCTTAAATATACATTGGACAGGATGCATTTATCAGGCACCGGCGATACCATGGGGCTTTTACTTACTATAATAGGCGCCATGCTCATTAACGGCTGGGACTTCACCAACGGAAAATTGTTACTTATCCTGGTATTTTTCTGGTTTGCATCCCCGGTATCATCACATCTTATTTCCAGACTTGTGGTAAATACCGATGAGGACCTTAAGGACCATGTGACCATTTATTCCGAGGAAGAATCAAAAGAAATTCTGGAGGGAAGAAAATGAGCATATTAAATTGCGTTTTGTTACTTTTCTTAATAATATGTGCGGTGGCCGCCAGCTTCAGTAAGAACCTTTTAAATTCAGTCCTTATTTTTATGGGTTACAGCCTTATTATGTCCGTAGTGTGGATGCTTCTTGAATCTCCCGACCTTGCCATTACGGAAGCGGCAGTGGGAGCGGGAGTTACCAGCGTGCTCTTTTTCCTGACCCTTTCAAGAATACATTCAATCTTTAAGAACATAGACGATAAGTCCGACAAGGAGGATGAGAATTATGAAGAATAAGCTTGCCTCCCTTATAAAGTGGATAAAAGAAACAAAGGAATTCTATAACTCCGATATCTACATGCGTGAGATTCACGAGAATCCCGCATCCGTCACCAGAGAAGAACACCTTGAAAATGTGGAAAAGGTGCGTAATATCGTATATTCCGATAAAAACAAACAGGAAAAGACCATGGAAGCTGTTTACAGAGTCTTTGCGGTGCTCTTCATGATCTTCTTCAGCGTGATCCTGGTGCTTACCGTTTCCAATCTTCCCGCGACCGGGGCAGATAATAACCCCGCCAACAACGAAGTTGCCGAGCGATACATAGAAAAAGGTCTTGAAGAAACCGGTGCTACCAATGTGGTTGCCGGCATGATCCTTGATTACAGAGCCTTTGATACTCTGGGTGAATCCCATGTATTATTCGTGGCGGCTATAGCCGTTACAGTACTTCTCAGGCTTGATAAAAAAGAAAGAGATCCCAAAGATACCAAGATCCGCGAAACCATATCTGAAGCGGAGGAAGCCGACAGGATCTTTAATACCAGACATGACACGATCTTACAAAAGGTAGCATTACTATTGGTACCTGTAATCCTCATGTTCGGAATCTATGTAGTATTAAACGGGCATCTCTCACCGGGCGGCGGATTTTCCGGCGGCGCCATCATAGGTTCAGCCTTTATTCTTTACCTGAATGCCTACGGATTCGGAAAAGCTTCCAATGTATTTACGGAGAAAATATATAAAAGAGCTTCAGTTGCGGCACTTATGTTTTATGCCATCGCAAAGTGCTACGCTTTCTTTTGCGGAGCCAACCATTTGGACAGTCACATTCCCAAGGGTATCCCCGGACACATTTTAAGTGCCGGGCTGATCCTCCCCTTGGATATTGCGGTAGGTGTGGTTGTTGCATGGACCATGTACGCTTTTGTTGCCATGTTCAGAAAAGGAGGTTTTTAAAATGGGACCTAATCTTTTTGAAAACTACGCAGAAGCGGTATCCATGATCATCTTTGCCATCGGATTTACCAACCTCTTACTGCAAAAGAATCTGATAAAGAAGATCATCGGATTTAACATGATGGATACAGCAATGTATCTGTTCCTTGCCCTTAAAGGCTATATCAATAACCACGTTGCTCCCATAGTGGCAGATGGCGTGGAAGCATCCACAAGCACCATGGTAAACCCCATACCCAGCGGCCTCGTGCTCACGGGTATCGTTGTATCCGTATCGGTTTCCGCATTGATGCTTGCTCTTACCGTGCGACTTTATCAGCGTTATCACACGCTTGATCTTGATGAAATTTCAAAGAGACTTAACAAGGAGGGATTATAATGCGTAACATTATAGAGAATTTCCCCCTCTTTTCCATAATCCTATGCCTTTTAGCATCATCGGGGAGCCTGCTGTTAAAAGAAAAAGCAGCTAAGATCGTAAATACCGCTTTAATTATTCTGGTTGGGCTTATGTCAGCGATCCTCATGGGTTATTGCTACCTGAACGGAAGCTTTGTATATGTCATGGGACATGTGCCTGCGCCCTGGGGCAATGAAGTCCGCGGTGGTGTTTTGGAAGGAGGCATGGCGCTTTTCTTCAGTATCATCATGTACTTATCCATGTCCGGCGGAAGAAAGAAGCTTTTGGAAGAAGTTGAAGAGACCAAGCAGAATCTTTATTACATTTTAGATAACCTGCTTTTCTGTTCGCTTATAGCTCTTGTATATACCAACGACTTATTTACGGCATATGTGTTCATAGAAATAAACACGATCTCCGCCTGCGGACTTATCATGATACGTCAGAACGGTCGTACCATTGAAGCCGCCGTAAGATATATGATCATGAGCTTACTCGGTTCCGGTCTTTTCTTAACCGGTGTGATCATGCTCTATGACATAACCGGACACCTTCTTATGAGCAATATAAAAGAAAGTGTTCAGACACTTATATCAACAGGACAGTACAGCGAGCCTCTTATGGTAACGGTCGCCTTCATGATCATAGGTCTTTCCATTAAGAGTGCTTTATTTCCTTTCCATTCCTGGCTTCCAGATGCCTACGGTTATTCCACGATATCAAGTGCGGCGATCCTCTCAAGCCTGGTATCCAAGGGATACATATTTATACTTATCAAGATCATATACAGGGTTATCGGGTTCGAAGCCGTAGTGCAGTCAAAGCTTTTAAATGTGGTATTTGTCTTTGCTCTGTGCGGAATAATCTTCGGAAGTATTTCTGCCATGAGAGAAAATGACATTCGCAGAATGATAGCCTATTCCTCAGTGGCTCAGATCGGCTATATCTATTTAGGTATCAGTTTCGGCACAAAGGCGGGCATGATCGCGGCAGTATTCCACATCCTGTCCCATGCTGCCACCAAGTCCATGCTCTTTATTTCAGCCATCGGACTTACCGATACGTCAAATACCAGCCGGCACTTCGGAGACCTTACGGGATCTGCCTACAGAAATAGGATAGCGGGCTTGGGCTTTGCCACCGGCTCTCTTTCAATGGTTGGTATCCCTTTGTTTTCAGGCTTTATCAGTAAGCTTCTTTTCATGGAGGCATCTCTACAGAATCAGTATAAGATGCTCCCTGCCCTGATAGTTTTAGGTATAAGCACGATCCTTAATGCTATATATTTCATGAAGACCGTAGTGCGCATATATTCTCCCGAAAGGGATTTATATAAGGGCCGCGAAGGTTTCCATGTGATCCGATTCAAAGAGGAAAAAGAATATGGTATTACCATTATCCTCTTTATCATCCTTAATGTGGTGCTGGGTCTTTGCTCAGGTCCCATCTTAAATATGATACAGATCGGCATTGAAAGTTTTTCTTAGAATTGATCGGAGGCACTATGATTACTGTTTGGAAATTAAATGAAGCCTTGTCTCTTTCATATAGATTTGATGACTTCAGCAGGATCTTTCTTCTGCTGGCAGCAGTGCTTTTTACGGCAGGCTTTGTATATTCCCTTTCTTACATGAAGGAAAAAGAACATAAAGCGAGATACTACACCTTCTACATACTGCTTTTTTCGGTTATCTGCCTTATGTCATTAGCGGCTAATTTCATCACTTTTTATCTTAATTACGAGCTCATGACACTCCTGTCAGTGCCCCTCGTAATGCATGATGGCACGGAAGAAGCGCGGGTTGCGGGTTTTAAGTATCTCTTTTATTCCTTTGCCGGAGCATACTGCGTATTATTCGGTTTCTTTGTGTTAAATAAATATTGTGAAGATATGGATTTTATATACGGCCGCCAAATAGACTTAAGCACCATACAAGGCCATGAAGGACTGGTTCTTTTTGCCGTATTCATGATGATCCTTGGTTTTTCCGTAAAAGCCGGTATGTGGCCCATGCATGCATGGCTCACCAAGGCTCATCCCATTGCTCCTGCTCCTGCAAGTGCGATCCTTTCAGGCGTGATCGTAAAGTCAGGTGTAGCAGGAATAATCCGCGTGGTTTATTACATCATAGGCGCTGACTTTATCAGAGGCACCTGGGTGCAGTATACCTTCCTGAGCCTCACTCTTATCACGATCTTAATGGGTTCAACTCTTGCTTTCTTTGAACCCGTGTTGAAAAGACGTCTTGCTTATTCAACAATAAGCCAGATTTCTTATATTTTATTCGGCATTGCGCTTTTAAATGACGAAGCCTTAAAGGGTGGGGATTTACAGTTTCTTGCCCACGGCTTTGCAAAGTGTGCATTATTCCTGATAGCAGGTATCTTTATCCATGTGACTCATGAAGACAGAGTGGATAAGATGCTGGCTCTCGGAAGAAAATATCCCTTTATCACTTTCTGTTATTTGATCGCGTCTCTTTCCATGATAGGTATTCCGCCCACAGGGGGCTTTATCGGAAAGTGGTATTTAATGCTTGGCTCCATGAATGCAGAGATCAGGGTATTTTCTGTTTTGGGAGCCGCAGTACTGCTGATATCGGCACTTCTAACCGCGGGATATTTATTGCCTTTAGGTTTAAAGGGCTTCTTCCCCGGAAGCGGATATCTTGTGGTAACAACCGGCGAATCCGTTTCGAAGCTTGAAGCTATTCCTGTAGCCATACTTACGATCATGGCGCTTTTAGTGGGAATATTCCCGGGAATCTTTGTTTAGGAGGTAATACATGAGCGCACTTATCTTATCAGCCATCTTCCTTCCTATTATCGGAGGACTTTTGAATATTGTATTACCCATAAAGAACCGTAAAGTGATGCTGGGTATATCTCTCATTTCAGCCCTTCTCACAACGGGAATTGCCTGGTTTTTATTATTAAACCGTCCTCAGGATCCTTTTGTGCTTTTTGAGTTTGTAAATAAATATACAATCTCATTCAGAATAGACGGCCTGTCTTCGGTGTTTGTGGGCCTTATCTCAACACTATGGCCCCTTGCTACTCTTTATTCTTTTGAATATATGGAGCATGAAGCAAGTGACAATACCATAAAAGAGAAGACCTTTTTCGGCATGTACATAATCACCTTCGGTGTTACCATGGGTATCGCAACGGCAGAGAACATGCTCACCATGTACGTGTTCTACGAAATGCTGACACTTGTGACAGTTCCCCTTATTCTTTTTAATCTCACCAAAGAAGCGGTAAATGCCACAAGAAAATACATCACCTATTCGCTGGGTGGCGCGGCTTTCGCATTTATTGGTCTTATATTCTTAATGCATTACGGTGACAGCATAACCTTTATTAACGGAGGTGTCATAAATCCCGGAAAAGTGGGAGATAAGCTTAATGTGTTAAGACTCATATACGTATTTGCTTTCTTTGGATTTGGCGTAAAGGCTGCAATATTCCCTTTATGCAGCTGGCTTCCCAAGGCCGGTGTTGCGCCCACTCCCGTTACGGCGTTGCTTCATGCCGTTGCAGTAGTTAAGTCCGGCGCATTTGCGATCATGAGACTTACGTATTATTCCTTTGGCACGGATATTCTTGCAGGAACCTTTGCTCAATATGTCCCCATGGCATTTGCGATCTTCACTATTGTATTTGGCTGCGCCATGGCGGTAAAAGAACGTCACTTAAAGAGACGTCTCGCTTATTCGACAATATCCAATCTTTCATACATTCTTTTTGCAGCGACACTTATGACACCTATGGGATTTACCGGTGCCATGTCTCACATGGTATTCCACGGGTTTATGAAGATATGTTCCTTCTTCTGTGCAGGTGCGATTATTGCCAAGGCTCACAAGACCTATGTCTATGAACTTGATGGCATCGCAAAAAGAATGCCCAAGGTCATGGCTATATTTACAATATCAGCTCTTGCTCTTATGGGAGTGCCCGGTCTCTGCGGATTTATCAGTAAATACAATATCATCACCGCCGCAGTGGACTTAGGCGGCGTATTACCGATACTCGGCGTTGGAGCCCTTATGGTATCGGCGCTTCTTACATCAATCTATATGTTACAGATAGTAGTAAGAGCCTATTTTCCTACGGAACATGCGGCTTCCTGCGGAGAAAAATGCGACCCCACCTTCAGAATGCTTTTACCTTTATCGATATTTGCCGTAGTGATAATCTACTTCGGATTATTCTCAGGTCAGATAGTGTCATATTTTAATGCGGTATCGGGAGGATTGTTTTAATGTTTAATGAATTAGCCAATTTAAGCTTTAATCCTAACGGAATACTTGGCCCCGGTTTTTCTTTTTCGGTAGACCTGTTCAGGCTTTTATACATGGGAATTATCATACTTTCCTGGGCGCTTAGCCTTATGTTTACGCCCCGGTATTTAAAGCCCTACAGAAATAAGACAAGGTACTATGTATTCACCATAGTGACACTTATAGGTACTCTGGGAGTCTTTGCTTCGGGAGATCTCTTCACATTATTCTGCTTTTTTGAATTAATGTCCTTTGCATCATACGTGTGGGTCGCCCAGGATGAGAGAAAAGAATCTCTGAAGGCCGCGGATACATACCTCTATGTTGCCGTAATAGGCGGACTCTTTTTGTTAATGGGTATTGTGCTCATATATTACGCAACAGGTACTCTTAACATTAACGAATTATCCAATGCATACATGCATAATCTTGATAAAAAAGAATATATCACTGCTTCCGCAATCTGTATGTTTATAGGTTTTGCGGCAAAAGCAGGCGCTTATCCCGTACATATCTGGCTTCCCAAGGCTCATCCAGTAGCTCCCGCTCCTGCCAGCGCCCTTCTTTCAGGTGTACTTACGAAATCAGGCATATTCGGCATCATGATAGTGGGATTCTATGTTATGCGTCATGTTAAGCCCTTTGGTATATTTGTGCTTGCGATCGGACTTATAACCATGGTGCTTGGCGCGGTTCTTGCGGTTTTCAGCGTTGATTTAAAAAGAACTCTCGCCTGTTCATCGATGTCACAGATAGGATTTATCGTAACGGGCATCGGTGCCAACATTATTCCAATGGTTTCTGAAAACGGCGACCTATATGCAGGAGACTCCATGGCGCTGCTAGACGGAACCATACTTCATATGATGAACCATACTTTGGTTAAGATGGCGGTTTTCCTTGTGGCAGGCGTAGTTTATCAGAACACTCACAAGCTTAACTTAAATGAGATCCGTGGATTCGGACGGAAGAAGCCGTTTCTTGCCACAAGCTTTCTTCTTGGAGCTCTTTCATTATCAGGTGTTCCGGGATTTTTGGGATATCTTTCAAAGACGCTTCTTCATGAAGGCCTTATTGAACCCGGATTCGGTAGCTTTACCGGTTTGATAGAATGGACATTCCTGATTTCCGGTGGCTTTACCCTTTGCTATATGACCAAGCTTTTTGTAGCTCTCTTTATGGAAAAGGGCGCGGCAGAATATGACAACAAAAACTATATGAGCTTTGTTCAGAGGATCGCTGTTTTGATTCCCGGAATCCTCTTACTGATATCAGGTATTTCTCTTATTGCAATCATGAACGGTCATGCATCAACACTTAGTTTATTGCTCGAAAAAGCAGGTTTCGGTGAGCTTCATCACATAAGCTTTTTATCCTTTGAAATTTTAAAGGGAGCTTTTATATCAATCGGAATCGGAGTGGTGCTTTATTTCTTCTTGGTGCGTCTTGTGCTTATGGATGATGAATATAAGAATTTATGGCCTGAGTGGCTTGACCTTGAAGAGCTTATATACAGGCCTTTGATCACAAGGATTTTACCTTTGATCTTAGGATTCTTCGCCCGTGCCCTGGATCAGTGCATGGATGCTTTTATCATTCTTTTAAGAAAGACATTATTCAGGGATAAACCCATTTCCGAAGCGAGGTTAGAAGGCAATGCTCTTACCCATGTCGTTGGATATGCCGTAGATTACCGCAGGGCCATGAAGGAAGAAAAAGATTACGTGCCCTACGATTACGAGAAGAAACTTAATATAAAGTGGATGGAATTACAGGAAAATGTTAAAATAGCCAAAAGAAGCATGTCATTTGGCTTGATACTTGCTTGCATCGGCATGTTTGCAATGCTTTCATTTATTTTAGTCAATATGTTTTTGTAAAGGGAGATTTATGTATTTAATACTTGCTGCCAACTGGTTTGATGCGACATTCTCGGATTTTGATTATTCGATCCTCTATTTTATGCACAGGATCGGTGAAGTAACCAAATATAAGATCACGGCATTCTGGGAATTTATTTCATTTATCGGTGAAGCGGGCATCGGTCTCCTGGGACTTGCAATTTTACTTATGGCGCTATCCTTTATGCCCTTTATTTATAAAAACAGCCCTGAAAAAAGAAAGCTTCTTTTCTGGTGCGGGCTCACTGAGTTTCTGGCAATGGGTATCGGGTTCCTTGTTACCAATAAGCTGATAAAAGTAAATGTTAACAGGCCGCGTCCCTATATCGATACCGAAGGCATATACAGACAGTGGTGGAGTTTAGTAGGCGCTCACCTTGACGGAGAAACATCTTTCCCAAGCGGTCACACAACAGCCGCTACGGGAGCCATGACGCCGTTATTCTTATACTATAAAAAGAGATACAGCTGGACCGCGTTTTTATTCGTAATACTCATGGGGATGTCAAGAATGTATTTGATGATGCATTATCCCACAGACATAATCGGCGGATTCATAGTTGGCTTCACGGCGGCGGTAACAGCATATTTTATATGCTTTGCCATAAGAAAATACGGATTAAATATTAAGAGAACCTGAGCTGTCAGGTTCTTTTTTTGTAAAAAAAACCGCAGACATTTGCCTGCGGGTGAAGCGGAGTTGGAGGGATTCGAACCCTCGCGCCCCTTGCGAGGCCTGCCGCATTTCGAGTGCGGTCCCTTACAACCACTTGGGTACAACTCCGGATTAATAAGATTTTTTGCAACGCTTAAAGATCTGACCGGCATCTTTTTCGCGTAACGTAGATATAATAACTCTTACCAATAAAAAGTGTCAATAAAACATGATTATTTAAATATTGAGTTGAGAAGGCCTACCAAATACTATATAATTATCATAAGTATGGGCTTATGCCAATGGGCAGAAGGAGTATACATGATAAGAGTCGGTATGCTTACCAGCGGAGGCGACTGTCAGGCTTTAAACGCAGCAATGCGAGGTGTGGCAAAATGTCTTTTTAACAGTGATAAAGAAGTAGAAATATATGGCTTTTTAGACGGCTTTAAGGGTCTTATAACCGGTGAATATAAGAAGCTCGGCCGGGGCGATTTTTCGGGGATCCTCACAAAGGGCGGCACAATGCTCGGCACATCAAGGACACCCTTTAAAGAGATCAGAGAACCTGATGAGGAAGGTCGTGACAAGGTTTCTTCCATGAAGAAAACCTACAAGGATATGGGCCTTGACTGCCTGATCATTTTGGGAGGTAACGGCACTCACAAAACAGCCAATCTTTTAAGAGAAGAAGGCTTAAACATAATAACCCTTCCCAAGACAATAGATAATGATATTTACGGAACGGACATGACCTTTGGATTCCAGAGCGCCATGGATATTGCCACCAATGCAATAGATTACATACATACAACGGCGGATTCCCACGGACGGATCTTCATAGTAGAGATCATGGGACATAAAACCGGATGGCTTACCCTCAATGCCGGGATTGCCGGGGGAGCGGACATTATTCTTATTCCCGAGATACCCTATGACATCGAAAAGGTGGTAAAAGCAATTGAGAAGCGCGCAAGATCAGGCGCCAAATTTACGATCCTTGCAGTAGCGGAAGGCTCAATGCCAAAAGAACTTGCAGCTCTTCCGAAACATGAGAGGAAAGAGATCGAAAAAACAAGTCCGTATCCTTCAGTTTCCTATGCGATTGCCGCAAAAATAAAAGAAATGACGGGAAACGACGTACGCGTCACCGTTCCCGGTCACATGCAGCGCGGCGGCTCTCCCTGTCCCTATGACAGAGTGCTTGCAAGCCGTCTCGGAGCGGAAGCAGGGAAGATGATACTTGAAAAAGACTTCGGAAAGATGGCGGGAATCGTCAATCGAGAGATTGTGAGAGTTCCCATGGAAGATGTGGCGGGAAAGCTTAAGACCATCGACCCCAACGCATCTATCATAAAAGAAGCCAAAGGAATAGGAATCAGCTTTGGCGATTAAAAGAGAATGGAGATAACATGTCTTACACAGCGATGTATCGTAAATTCAGACCTCAGCGGTTTGAAGATGTGAAGGGACAAGATCATATAGTAACTACGCTGGAAAACCAGATCAAATCGGGACGTATAGGGCATGCGTACCTGTTCTGCGGTACCCGTGGTACAGGTAAGACTTCCGTTGCCAAGCTTTTTGCCAAGGCGATCAACTGTGAACATCCCGACGGGATCAATCCCTGTCTTGAATGCTCTTCCTGTAAAGCCATTCAGTCAGGCTCATCCATGAATGTATTTGAAATTGATGCGGCATCCAATAACGGCGTAGACAACATCCGCCAGATAGTCGAGGAGGTACAGTATCCCCCTACGGAAGGTCGGTACAAGGTCTATATCATCGACGAAGTACATATGCTTTCCATCGGCGCTTTCAATGCTCTTCTTAAGACCCTGGAAGAACCGCCGGAATATGTGGTATTTATACTCGCAACCACGGAAGTTCACAAGCTTCCCGTTACAATACTTTCAAGATGTCAACGCTATGATTTCAAAAGGATCGGTACCAAAGACATTATCGGACGTATCAAAGAGCTTCTTTCGATAGAAGGTCTTTCCGCTGAGGATGATGCCATTGAATATATAGCAAAGGCCGCCGACGGGGCAATGCGAGATGCATTGAGTTTATTGGATCAGTGCCTTGCATTTAACTTTGGAAAAACATTAACTTACGACATGGTCCTTGATGTTCTTGGCGCAGTTGACAGCGAAACATACAGCGCACTTCTCAGGACAATAGTTTCGGAAGATGTGGGACGCACCATAAAGATCCTTGAAGATGCCGTAATGAACGGTCGTGAACTCTCACAGTTTGTTGTGGATTTCACATGGTATTTAAGAAATCTTATGTTGGCGAAGACTTCCGATGATCTGTCCATGATAAGTGACATGTCCAAAGAAGGCATCCGTCACTTAAAGGAAGAAGCCAATCTTATACCACTTGAAAATATCATAAGATACATAAGGATTTTCAGTGAACTTACCAATCAGATCCGCTATTCTACCAATAAGCGTATCTTAGTGGAGATTGCACTTGTTAAGCTTTGCTGTCCCGCCATGGAGAGTCGTGATGATTCCATAGTGCCGAGAATACAGTCTCTCGAGAAAAAGCTTGAAAAGGGTGTTTCTTTTTCAGCACCTGCTGATCCTGCTCCCGTTACTAAAGAACCGGAAGCACCGAAAGTGACGGCACCGCTTCCCAAGGCGATTCCCGATGATATAAAGAGAGTGGTGCAGGACTGGAATAAGATAATCGACAGGCTTGATATCGCCAATGCCTCATTTTTACGAGGAACCAAAACAAGTCTTGGTAACAGTGGCGAGCTTATGATAGTATTTGAAAATGCCACAAAGTATAATTTCTTTGCAGGGATCGGTGAAGCAACCAAGGAACATTCCGAGGAGCGAATTGAGAATTTAAAAAGAATCATCGCTGATGTAACCGGAAAAAACGTGGATGTTAAGCTGGAACTTGCAAAAGACGAACAGCATTTCAATGAAGATTATTACGATATTAAGGGAATATTTTCAGGAATAGAGGGCGTAGAAATAGAGATAGAGGCGGAATGATCATAAGGAGTAATTCTTAAACCGATGATACTCAATTAAAAGCCCGAATAACCAGGAGGATTTAAATGGCAAAAAGAGGAGGATTTCCCGGCGGAATGCCCGGAAACATGAACAATTTAATGAAGCAGGCTCAGCGCATGCAGCGACAGATGGAAGAGAGCCAGAAAGAACTTGAAAGCAAGGAATTTACCGCAACGGCAGGTGGCGGTGCAGTTTCCGTTACAGTTACAGGTTCCAAGGAAGTTAAGGCTGTAAAGCTTTCCAAAGAGGCAGTCGATCCCGACGATACGGAAATGCTTGAAGATCTGATCGTAGCAGCAATGAACGAAGCGCTTAAACAGGTTGACGAAGCCAACGCTTCCGTTATGAACAAGATGACCGGAGGTCTCGGAGGTTTCGGATTCTAATGAATCTCTATGGCGGTCAGGTCAATAAATTAATAGAAGAACTTGAATCTTTGCCGGGAATCGGCTCAAAATCCGCGCAGCGTCTTGCTTTTCATTTAATAGGCATGCCGGAGGAAAAGGTTGAGAAAATTGCCAATACCATGATAGATGCGCGTAAGAATGTCCGGTACTGTAAAGAATGCTTTACTCTCACGGATAAGGAGCTTTGCCCTATCTGTGCAAGTCCCACCAGGGATAAATCCACCATCATGGTGGTGGAGACGCCGAGGGATCTTGCGGCCTATGAAAAGACCGGGCGATACGAAGGCACCTACCACGTGCTTCACGGCGCAATTTCCCCCATGCTGGGGATCGGCCCCAATGATATCAGGCTAAAAGAACTCATAAAACGTCTTGAAGGTGATGTAAAAGAAGTTATTATCGCCACCAATTCAAGTCTTGAGGGCGAGACCACGGCCATGTATATAAGTAAGCTCGTAAAGCCCACGGGCATTAAGGTATCAAGGATTGCCAGCGGCGTTCCCGTAGGCGGCGATCTTGAATATATTGATGAAGTAACATTGCTGCGTGCCCTTGAAGGCCGCGTTGAATTATAGGAGGCATCTATGATTAAGTCCGTATTCGGAAATACAAAAGAAGGCGTAACAGTATATAAATACAAATTATCCAATTCCAAGGGAATGCGTGCTGTTGTTACCAATTACGGCGCAATCCTTGTAAATCTTATCGTACCCGATAAATTCGGCGTTCCCGAAGACGTGGTAATGGGATACGACACCGTTGCCGATTATGAGAGTAACCCCTGTTTCTTCGGCTCCACCATTGCTCCCAGTGCAAACCGCATAGACAAAGCAAAATTCACCATTGACGGGGTAGAATATAACCTTCCCGTAAATGACGGCGATAACAATCTTCACAGTGATTATTCCTCAGGGGCCCATAAAAGAGTGTGGGACGCTGAAGAAGTAGGTGAAAACAGTGTTAAATTCACTTTAAAGATGAAAGACATGGAGCTTGGCTTCCCCGGAAACAAGGTATTTACCGTTACTTACACACTTACCGAAGATAACGAACTTAAAATAGATTACACAGGTACTTCCGATAAGAATACACTTATCAATCCTACCAACCACAGCTACTTCAATCTTGGAGGACACGGCTCAGGTACAGCCATGAATCATATCATGCGTCTCGAGTGTGATCGTTACACCGTTGTAAGAGAAGGTTCCATTCCCACAGGAGAAAACGCACCTGTTCAGGGAACACCCATGGATTTCACCAAGGCAAAAAGAATCGGTGAAAACAACAATGACAATTTTGAACAGTTTGATATTACCGGCGGCATAGATCACAATTTCGTGATCAAGGATTATGATGGAACACTAAAGCTTTTTGCTACAGTTGAGGAACCTAATTCCGGAAGACTTATGAAAGTTTACACAACACTTCCCGGAGTTCAGTTCTATGCAGGTAATTACATCGGCGACATGACAGGAAAGGACGGAGCTTCCTACGGTTACAGAGGTGCATTCTGCCTTGAGACCCAGTACTTCCCCAATGCAATCAATATTCCTTCTTTTGTACAGCCTGTGTTCGGACCCGAAAAGCCTTATGTTTCAGAGACTGTTTACAAATTTGAGATCTAGTTAATAAAAACTCGGAAAGGATTTCTGATTTTCGGATGTCCAATTTAAGATATTTCCCCGAGCAGGAAGAAAATGTCGGGGCAGGAAACATAAAAAGAAAAATAAAGCGAAGAAGGCTCACGAGATTATATAAGATTCTCATTGTGATCGGGATTCTCGGAGCAATTCTTTTAGGTTATTACCTATATGAAAATACCAGAGTCTTTACCGGATATAATATAACCTCTTCTTTTGAAGAAATCCGATATGAAGAATCCGAGGTATTTAATCTTGCAGGGAATATCCTTACATACAGTAAGGATGGCGCCAATTTAAAGACCCCTGACGGAAAGCCTTTATGGAATATTACCTTTGACATGCAGTATCCATTGGTAAGTACCTCCGGCGGATGCGTTGCTTTTGCCGATTATACGGGAACCGTGATCTATCTTGTTAACGAAGCGGGAAAGACTACGGAGATCACAACTGACAAGCCCATAGCAGGTATCAGTGTTGCCTCCGCAGGCTATGTTACCGCAATACTTGAAGACGTGGACGTTTCCTGGATTTATATGTACGACTTAAACAGCCGTGTGATCGCATATTTCAGGACTACCATGGAAAAGAGCGGATATCCTGTTTCCGTAAGCGTTTCACCTTCCGGAGAACTGGTGGCGGTTTCCTATTATTATCTCGATACGGCAGAAAAGCGCAGTACAGTTGCTTTTTACAATTTCGGGGATGTGGGAAAGAATAACATCGATAACTATGTAAGCGGCTATAATTATAAAGATGAACTTGTACCTGCGGTTTCTTTTTTGAATAATGACAAGGCTTTTATGGTATCAACCGACAGACTGTCAGTGTTTGAAGGCGCTCACAAGCCCGTAAGCATTTCAGACATGTTTTTACAAAAAGAAGCTCGCAGCGTCTATAATTCAGACTCCTACATCGGACTTGTTTTTGACGATGCGGGAGGAGATGCAAGATATGAACTGTGCCTCTATAACACATCGGGAAATCTTGCGGCAACAATTCCGTTTAATTTCGACTATCAGGGAGTGGAGATCGGAACTGACGCGGTTATTATTTATGGAGACAATAATTTCACTGTCGCCGGTTTAAAAGGTGACATCCGATATACCGGCATTTACAGCGACACGCTGAGACTCATTTATTCCCTTAACGGTGTAAAAAGAATCGTAGCCGTAACGGACCATTCCATAGATAATATCGAGTTAAAATAGTTTAATGATGACCTGTTTTTTCGACCGGAAATGTAGTACAAAGCATTTTATTTTGTGATAAAGAAGGCGTATACCTTCTTTTGAGCCTGTGGCTCGCAATATATATTAAGAAAAGGTGGAGTTTAATATGCAGTGGATTACAGTCAACGCCCCGTTCCTTGTTATGGTAGTTCTCATGATTGTGTTAATGGGACTCGCATTTAAGAACGGAGCCATCAAAACGATCGGCGGAATCGTATCCGCAATTGTATCTTCTATTTTAGTAATTCTCATTTCATTTTTGGTAAGAGAATATTTCTACAACGAAAAGCTTGTAATGGTGCTTACAATAGTTCTTTTATTCTTGCTTGCAGTTGCATTCATGCTTTTCAACACATTCTTCAAGCCTATAAAAGCGTTATCCAATCTTACGATTGTAAAGATTGTGGATAAGCCTCTTGGAATTTTGCTTGCAGTGTGTGAAACCATCGTGATCATCTGGGGCATTTATTGCATTCTTAACGTTATGAACGGTGGCGCCATCGAGGAATGGACCATGAGATGCGTGCAGGAAAACCCCATTATGAAATATCTTTACGACAATAATTTTATATTTAATTTAATGTCCGGTATCGGCAACAAGATTATGGGACATGAAATAATTGCAAAGTGGATCTTATCATAAGGAGACTTTTCAATGAGATATCCTGAGGATTTACAAAAAGAAGGTCGTATCGGTTTTATAGCACCTTCTTTTGGCATGGGAGGTTTAGAGCCTTACTATTCCAGATTTATGTCCGCAAGAGAAAAATTTACTAAAATGGGCTATTCACTGGTGGATGGCCCCAATGTTTATGAGGACAGCGGAATCGGAAAAAGCAACACGGCAGAGAAATGCGGTGAAGAGATCAATACTTTCTTTACCCGGGACTATTCTGATGTGATCATTTCCTGCGGTGGCGGCGAAACCATGTGTGAAGATCTGGATTATGTGGATTTTAAAAAGATCAAAAAATCCAAACCCAAGTGGTTCATGGGCTATTCAGACAACACGAATCTCACATTTACCCTGCCCACAATCTGCGATATTGCCGCGATCTACGGTCCCTGTGCAGGTGACTTCGGTATGGATATATGGCACCCTTCCATTGAAGATGCATTTTCTTTATTAAAAGGAGAAAAGAAATCCTTCAGTAATTATGACGGCTATGAAAAGGCTGGCATTGATGATAACGGTAATTTTACAGCACCATACTATATAACTGAGCCCTATGCTCAGATGATATTTAATAATGGAGAAGATGAAGCGTACTTTTCCGGAAGACTGATAGGCGGATGCCTTGATATATTATCGGTGCTCTGCGGCACGCCCCATGACAATGTGGCAGCTTTTAATGAGAAATATAAAAAGGACGGCTTTATCTGGTTCCTGGAAAGCTGTGAGCTTAATGCCATGGATGTACGAAGAGTACTCTGGACATTAAAGAGAGCCGGCTGGTTTAAATATATGAGAGGCTTCTTAGTAGGAAGACCCTACATGTATGACAGCAATATGTTCGGCCAGGATATCCACGGAGCATTCAGAGAAGCCCTGTCGGAATTCGATGTTCCGATCATCATGGACATAGATTTGGGACACCTTTCACCTATGATGCCCATTGTCTCAGGAGCCATTGGAAAAGTGGAGGCGGCAGAGAATAAATTTACCCTCTCCATGGAGTTTAGATAGGAAAGGAAAAGACGTCGAAAATCGGCGAAAAATTAGTATTTTCTTATTGACAAAAAAGCACTGAAATAGTAAACTAAAATTCCACCGCGCAAACCGGTGGAATTTTTACGAAAAAAGTAAAAAATAAGTCTTGACGACATGAAAACAACGTGATAGTATAGTCAACGTTGCGGGTCGCGAGATCACAACACAGAACCTTGATAATCAAACAACAATGCAACCCTGAAAATCTTTTTGAATTTCAGAAGTGTGAGAAAACACACTATAAAAAAACTCCTAAAAACAGTAAACGGGATAGAAAAGCCAGAAGCG
>JAEEND010000012.1 GCA_016283575.1 Lachnospiraceae bacterium
ACGGACGAAGGATCCTTCAGTCTGATAGAGCCAAGGAGTTTATAAAGGTTCCCGTTATTCCCTGGGGGCACGTTCCTTCCGAGATCGGTAAGAACTGGATATTTACATATCCTCCCTTCAGCGCCCTTACCCTCATGCATTTACTTGAAGAAGAAAAGCGCATAAAGGAAAGCGCGGAAGCCACCAAAGTCTTCTTTACCGCTCCGAAAGCCAAAGCCCTTGTGGTGGATGATAACGGACTTAACCTGAAAATGGCCGCTGAAATGCTGTCGATTTTCAGGATCAAAACCGACGTGTGTTACAGTGGTTACGAGAGTCTTGATCTCATCAAAAAGGGTAACCGTTATGACATTATCTTCATGGATTACATGATGGAAAACATGGATGGCATAGAGGCAACTCAGAAGATACATGAACTTGAAACTTCCGGAAAAAGAACCCCCATCATCGCATTTACGGCAAATTCCGTGGAAGGTGCGGAAAAGATGTATCTTGAAGGCGGAATGGATGATGTGTTATTTAAACCTGCAGGTGTACTTTCTTTTGCGACAATATTAAAAAAGCATCTGCCGGAATCCCTGATAGAAAACGTGCCGGATGCGGAGATTTCGGAAGATAAGACCATCGACTTACCTTTCATAGAAGGGATCGATACCGAAAAAGCTCTCTCCTACTGCGGACACAATGTGGACGTGTTTAAAGATATGTTAGCGACCTTCGCTATGGAAACGGATGATAAAGTGCGGCTTCTCGACACATATTTTAAAGACGGGAATTTCCGTAACTTCGCCGTGGAAGCTCACGGGCTTAAGAGCGTTTCCCGTGCTCTCGGTATGGATGAACTTTCCGAAAAGATGGCTGCCCTGGAAAAGGCCGGCAAAGAGGAAGACAGTGCTTTCATTAAAGATAATCTTCAGAGAGCTCTTGAAATATACAAATCCTACAAGCCGCGGCTTTCATCCTTCGTTGAATTAAAAGAAGAAGAACGTAACAGCCGGAAGAAAACGGGAAAAGCCGGAGAAATCCTTTCTAAGATCATGGATGCTCTTGATGATTTTGAAATGGACAGAGCCGAAGCCTTGATCGCAGAGCTTTCGCCGGATGATTTTTCTCACTCGGAAAAAGAAGTATTCGAGCGACTTTTGGAGAGCATTGAGGCAATTGACTATTATGCATCAAAGGACCTGGTGGAACAGCTTCTTTCGGGAAAATAGAGCTTAAATCCCGCGGATTATAAAAATTAACCATAAAGAAAGTGCTGAAAATAGGAAAATTATCAAAAAGAAACATTGTATTTTCTATTTACAGTTGCTATTCTTGTAACGTATCTATTTTTTTATTTTTAAAGGAGAGGAAAATGAAAAAGTTTACAGCATTATTATTATCTATGGTAATGGTAGCTTCTCTCGCTGCATGTGGTAACACAGCAAGCACAGCTGAATCTACCGAAACAAGTGCAGTAGAAACAGAAACATCTGTTGAAACAGAAGCTGAAGCAGAAGTTGTTCCTGCTGACATCCAGGTTGGTTTCATCTTCTTACATGATGAAAACTCAACTTATGACTTAAACTTCATTAACGCAGCTAAAGAAGCTTGCGCAAAGTTCGGTATCGAACCCATCATGAAGACCAACATCCCTGAAGGTCAGGAATGCTACGAAGCAGCAGCAGAACTTGCTGACGCAGGCTGCGACATCGTATTCGCTGATTCTTTCGGTCACGAAGATTACATGATCGAAGCTGCCAAGGAATATCCTGATGTACAGTTCGCTCATGCAACAGGTACAAAGGCTCATACAGAAGGCCTTCCCAACTACCACAACGCATTCGCTTCTATCTACGACGGACGTTACCTTGCAGGTATCGCAGCAGGTATGAAGTTACAGGAAATGATCAACGACGGAACAATCACACCTGAACAGGCTAAGATCGGTTACATCGGCGCATATACATATGCAGAAGTTATGTCCGGTTACACATCTTTCTTCCTTGGTGTTCGTTCAATCGTTCCTACAGCTACAATGGAAGTAACCTTCACAGGTTCATGGTATGATGAAACCGCTGAAAAAGAAGGCGCTCAGAAGCTTATCGACAACGGTTGCGTACTTATTTCCCAGCATGCAGACTCCATGGGTGCTCCCACAGCTTGTGAAACAGCAGGCGTTCCCAACGTTTCCTACAACGGTTCCACAGCAAGCGTTGCTCCCAACACATTTATCGTATCTTCCAGAATCAACTGGGTACCTTACATGACACTTCTTATCGAAAGCGTATTAAACGGTACAGAAATCCCTGCTGACTACACAGGTACAATCGCTGACGGTTCTGTAGAACTTACAGCTCTTGGCGGAGCAGCAGCAGAAGGAACACAGGAAGCTATCGATGCAGCTAAGGCTGAAATCGTAGCAGGTAACCTTCATGTATTTGATACCACAACATTTACTGTTGGCGGTGAAACACTTACATCCTTCCTTGCAGACGTTGATTCCGATGCAAATTACGAGCACGAGACAGAAGTTATCGAAAACGGTTACGTTGCAGAATCCAAGTTCCGTTCAGCTCCTTATTTTGACCTTGAAATCGACGGAATCACTCTTCTTGACAGAGTTTACTAAGATTTAACGGTACATGTGGGTCTTTACTAAAGCCACAGACTAAAGTAAAATTTTCAAAGGGTAGTAATTATGCTACCCTTTGATTTGTTTTTTCAGGAAGTTAGAGGACATTATTTTGAGTAAGAAAGACGCAGCAGTAGAATTAAGAAACATAACCAAAACCTTTGGTTCCGTAGTTGCCAATGAAAATGTAAACTTAGAAATCTACAAAGGTGAGATTTTGGCCCTGCTCGGCGAAAACGGTAGCGGAAAGACTACTCTCATGAATATGCTTTCCGGTATCTATTTCCCTGATTCAGGCGAGATTTCCATAGACGGTGAACCCGTTGTAATTAAGAACCCACGAGACGCCTTCCGACTTGGTATCGGAATGGTACATCAGCATTTTAAATTGATCGACGTGCTTACCGCCACCGAGAATATCATCCTCGGTCTTGACGGAAAGCTTAATATAAAGGAGGCTACAGCCAAGATCCGTGAAATCTGTGACAAGTACGGATTTGAAGTTGACCCCAATCAGAAGATCTACGATATGTCTGTTTCACAGAAGCAGACCGTAGAGATCGTAAAGGTATTGTTCCGTGGTGCAGAGATCCTTATCTTGGATGAGCCCACCGCGGTGCTTACTCCCCAGGAAACAGAAAAGTTATTTAAGGTTCTTCGTGCCATGCGTGATGACGGCAAGGCGATCGTCATTATCACACACAAGATGCATGAAGTAGAATCTCTTTCGGACCGTGTTGCCGTTCTTCGTCACGGAGAATACATAGGCGATATGGAGACAAAAGAAACCAATGCTCAGGAAATGACCAACATGATGGTGGGACATGCCGTTACATTAAATATCGAGCGTCCCGAACCTGTGGATCCAAAGCCCAGGATCGTAGTTAAGAACTTAACCGTTAAAAATGAAGAAGGCATCGTAAAGCTTGATGATGTTTCTTTTACCGCAAACAGCGGAGAGATCCTCGGTATAGCGGGTATTTCCGGATGCGGACAGAAAGAACTTCTTGAAGCTATAGCCGGACTTCAGAAGGCTGAAACGGGATCCATCGAGTATATAAGAAGCGACGGCAGTGTAGAATCCCTTATCGGAAAAGATCCTTTGGAAATTGCCGACATGGGCGTAACCCTTTCTTTTGTCCCTGAAGACAGACTTGGCATGGGCTTAGTCGGTAACATGGACCTTGCGGACAACATGATGCTCAGATCTTTCAGACGCGGTAAATCGATGTTTACAGACAGAAAGGCTCCCGCAAAGCTTGCTAAATCCGTAGTGGAAGAATTGGATGTTGTTACTCCCAATATCTCCACTCCCGTAAGAAGACTTTCCGGCGGTAACGTACAGAAAATCTTAGTCGGCCGTGAAATTTCTTCATCACCCAAGGTGCTCCTCACCGCTTATGCGGTCCGCGGCCTTGATATCAACTCTTCATATACCATTTACGACCTTATCAATCGGCAGAAAAAGAAAGGCGTTGCAGTGGTATTTGTAGGAGAGGACCTTGACGTATTACTTCAGATTTCAGATCGTATCTTGGTGCTTTGCGGCGGTAAGGTAAGCGGAATCGTTGACGGAAGAACCGCCGACAAGAATCAGGTGGGACTTATGATGACTAAAGTAGGAGGCGAGAAGAATGAGTAAAAATAATACAAATAATGAGCCTCTTATCCATATTTCAAAGAGAGACGTTCTTCCCTGGCACAAGGCATGGGGAGTAAGAGCACTTGCGATCTTAGCTGCCCTTGTGGTATGTGCGATCGTATCCGTTGCATTGACAGGTGATAATCCTATTTCAATCTATAAGACCATCTTTGTAGGTGCATTCGGTACCGCAAGAAAGACATGGGTAACACTTCAGAGTGTTTCCATACTTTTAATTATTTCACTGGCACTTACTCCGGCGTATAAGATGAGATTCTGGAACATCGGCGGTGAAGGACAGGTGCTTGTGGGAGCTCTTGCAACTGCGGCATGCATGATCGTTATTGGCGACAAGGTTCCTAACGGCGTGCTTATTTTGATCATGGTGGTATCAAGTATCGGAGCAGGTGCTGTCTGGGGACTCATTCCCGCTATCTTCAAAGCGAAGTGGAATACTAACGAAACCCTGGCAACCCTTATGATGAACTACATTGCAACACAGCTTGTGGCCTACTATACCGTTGTGTGGGAAGTGCCCAAGGGTTCAGGTAAGATCGGTATCATCAATCAGCAGACCAACGCAGGCTGGCTTCCTCAGCTTGGTAACAAGTATTTACTCAGCATCGTGGTGGCTTTGATCATTACCGTTGCATTATATATCTATCTTAAGTATTCAAAGCACGGTTATGAAGTTACCGTTGTGGGTGAATCCGAAAGAACAGCGCAGTACGTAGGCATGAAGGTTAACAAGATCATTATCCGTACTATGTTATTATCCGGAGCTTTATGCGGTGTGGCAGGTTTGCTTCTGGTAGGCGGTATCAACCATACCGTAACAACTACCATTGCCAACGGTCAGGGCTTTACCGCAGTTATGGTTTCCTGGCTTGCTAAGTTCAACCCCATAACCATGATATTTACAAGCTTTTTGATCATATTCTTAGAGAGAGGCGCAGGCGAGATCTCAACAGTATTCGGCCTTAACCATTCTTTCTCAGATATACTTACAGGTATCATTCTTTTCTTTATCATCGGATGTGAATTCTTTATTTCATACAAGGTGAGCTTCAGAAAGAAAGAAAAGGAGGCAAAATAAATGATAGATTTAGTGACATTTATCCCGAGAGCCATCGGACAGGGCATTCCTCTTCTTTACGGATGTACCGGCGAAATATTGACGGAGAAATCCGGTAACCTTAACTTAGGTATCCCCGGCGTTATGTACGTAGGAGCCATAAGCGGCGTTATCGGTTCATTCCTTTATGAAAATTCAGTGGGAGCAGGTAATCCCTTAAACGGTTTCCTTGCGATTATGATCCCCATGGTATGCTCCCTTATCGGTTCCCTTATTATGGGACTTATTTACTGTTTCTTAACAGTTACATTAAGAGCCAACCAGAACGTTACAGGTCTTGCCATGACAACCTTCGGTGTGGGCTTCGGTAACTTTTTCGGCGGATCCCTTATCAAGCTTTCCGGCGCAGATGTTCCTTCCGTTGCATTAACAAGAACCAGTAACTTTTTCAGCGTATCCCTTCCCTTCGCCAAGAACTTAGGATGGTTCGGCAAGATATTCTTAAGCTACGGATTCTTAGCTTATCTCGGAATCGTGGTAGCTCTTATTGCGGGATACATGCTTAAACATACCCGTGTGGGACTTCATTTAAGAGCCGTAGGCGAAGGCCCCAGTACGGCAGATGCGGCAGGTATCAGCGTTTCCAAGTATAAATACGTTGCAACCTGTATCGGATGTATGATCGCAGGTCTCGGCGGACTTTATTACGTAATGGATTACGCTTGCGGTGTATGGAGTAACGATGCTTTCGGTGACAGAGGATGGCTTGCGATAGCGCTTGTAATCTTCACCATCTGGAGCCCCAATATCGCGATTTTCGCATCCATTCTTTTTGGCGGACTTTATATCGTATACCTTTACATTCCTTCAGGTATCGATCATATGGAATTAAAAGAACTTTACAAGATGATTCCCTATGTCGTAACTCTTGTAGTGCTTGTTATTACAAGTATGCGTGACAAGAAAGAAAATCAGCCTCCCGCCTCCCTTGGATTATCCTATTTCCGTGAGGAACGTTAATGGAAGTTTATGTAATGCGTCATGGCACTACCGACTGGAATTTAGAGCGAAGAATGCAGGGAAGCCATAACATACAGCTTAATGACGAAGGAAGAGCGCTTGCCCGTGTAACATCCGAAGCCTTGAAGGATATCCGGTTTGATCATATATTTTCAAGTCCTTTGGACAGAGCCTATGAAACCGCTACCATTATCCGCGGCGAAAGAAACCTGGATATCATAAAGGATGACAGATTAAAAGAGGTATGCTTCGGCGTGTACGAAGGCAAGGCACCTTCGGAGCGTCCTGAAGAATGTAAGCTCTTCTTTAAAGATCCTCCCGCTTACGTACCGCCTGAAGGAGCGGAAAGCTACGAGGAACTTTTAAAAAGAACCGGTGATTTTATTGACACGGTTTTAGTGCCTTTATCCATAAAAGAACCCAACGCAAGAGTGCTTGTGTCGGGGCACGGAGCAATGAACAAAGCCCTTCAGCTCCATTTTTGCCACAAGGAATTAAAGGACTTCTGGTCCGGAGAATGGCAGAAAAACTGCTGCATCAGCATTTATGATGTTGATGGTTTTCAATTTAAGATGTTAGAAGATTCGAAGATCTTTTACGAGGAGGAAGAAGCATGATTAAAGAATATGTTTATGATGCTGCTTTAGAAAAAGATTACGGTAAGATGGTAATCTTTTATCCTGAAGAGAAAAAGCGTAACGGTAAAGTCCTTATCTATATTCACGGAGGCGGCCTTGAAGCAGGCTCCATGTATGATCAGGATAAGACCTACGAGATTCTTAACGAAGCAGGGATTACCGTTTCTTCTCCCAATTACAGGATCTATCCCGACGCGAAGTTCCCTGAGTTTTTAGAGGATTCAGCCAAGGCAGTTGCAGAGACCCTGAAAATCTTAAAATCCGAAATGGAAGTTAAAGAAGTCTTTATCGGAGGCATTTCCGCAGGAAGCTATATCTCCATGATGCTTCATTTTGATAAGAGATATTTAGAAAAAGAAGGCGTTGATGAATCTCTCATTAAAGGTTATATTTTCGATGCAGGTCAGCCCACCACTCACTATAATGTATTAAGAGAGCGCGGCGTTGACACAAGAACCATCAGAGTGGATGAAGCGGCTCCCGTGTTCTTTTGCGATGAGACCTATAAAGTAAATCCCGAACAGAGATATAAGTTCTTTATCGCTGAGCATGACTTCCCCGGAAGAAAGGCCCAGAACGAAATGCTTATGAAGGCAATGACCAATTTTGGCGTTAAGGAATCTGCCATCGATTATGAAGAAGTACCGGGATACGGACACGCAGGCTATACCGATTCCCATGACGAAAAGGCTTATAAATGGTATGCCGACAGACTCTTAACTTTTTTAAAATAACAAAAATAGTAAAAATATCACATACGTGACAGTTTTATAAAGTAAAAACACCTCCTAAAATGGTTTCAGAATGAAGAAGCTTAACCACTTAGGAGGTTTTTTATGAGATACGGTCATTTTGACGAGAAAAACAAAGAATATGTCATCGACAGAGTGGACTTACCCACATCCTGGACCAACTACCTTGGCGTAGAAGACATGGTTGCGGTTGTTAACCACACTGCAGGCGGTTATGCATTCTATAAGAATGCAGAATATCACAGAATCACAAGATTCCATGCTAACGCAGTTCCCATGGATCGTCCCGGATTCTATATTTACTTAAGAGATAACGAAAACAAGGATTACTGGTCAACATCCTGGCAGCCCGTTGGCAAGCCCCTTGACCAGGCTAAATATACTACCCGTCACGGACTTTCATATTCCGTATATGAATGTGAATATGACGGCATCAAATCATCGGAACGCTTAACCATTCCCCGTGGAGACGATGTGCTTCTTTGGGATGTAAAGGTTAAGAATACCGGTTCTAAGAAGAGAGATTTAAGTATCTTCTCATATCTTGAATTTTCATTCCACCATGTAATGATCGACAATATCAACTTCCAGATGTCACTTTACTGCGCAGGCGGTTCTTATAAAGACGGTGTCATCGAAGAAGATTTATTCTATGAACCCGACGGTTACCAGTACTTTACCGCCAACTTCGATCCCGACGGATTTGACTGCGTAAGAGATAAGTTCATCGGCACATACAACACCGAAACAAATCCTCAGGCAGTTATTAACGGCGAATGTACAGGTTCCGAAGAAAAGGGCATGAATCACTGCGGAACTCTCATGAAGAAGTTCACCCTTGAACCCGGCGAAGAAGTTCGTTTCATCTTCATGCTTGGTGAAGGTAAGAGAGAAGCAGCAGCTCCCATCAGAAAGAAATATTCAAGCTTTGCAACAGTTGATGCAGCTTATGAAGATTTAAAGAACTTCTGGGCTGAGAAGATGAACAAGATGGTAATCGATACCCCCAACGAAGGTATGAATACCCTCATCAATACCTGGACACTTTACCAGTCAGAAATCAACGTAATGTTCTCACGTTTCGCATCCTTCATCGAGGTAGGCGGACGTGTAGGTTTAGGTTACAGAGATACAGCACAGGATTCCATGACCATCCCTCACTCCAATCCCGATAAATGCCGCGAAAGAATCTTACAGCTTCTTAAGGGACTTACCACCAAGGGCTACGGCTTACACTTATTCGAGCCCGAATGGTTTGAAGAAGATAACGGACGTGACAGAGACGATTCTTCACCCACAGTTATCCCCAAGGCTGACAAGTCCATTATCCACGGACTCAAGGATGCATGTTCCGATGACGCCCTGTGGCTTGTAACAAGTATTGTTGTTTACATTAAAGAAACCGGCGATTTCAAGTTTGCCGATGAACTTGTAACATATGCAGATACATTCGTAGAAGGCAAGAACTTCAAGGAATCCGTTTACGATCACATGAAGAGGATCCTTGACTTCTCCACCGAACAGGTCGGAGAAACAGGTATCTGTAAGGGACTCAGAGCTGACTGGAACGACTGCCTTAACTTGGGCGGCGGTGAATCAGCAATGGTAAGCTTCTTACATTACTGGGCACTCGAAGCATTCATCGAGCTCGCCAAGTACTTAAAGCGTGAAGATGATGTAAAGAAATATACAGAAATCGCAGAAAAGGTTAAGAAGGTATGTAACGACGTTCTTTGGGACGGCGAATGGTTCATAAGAGGTATCACCAAGTCCGGACGTGCCATCGGTACCAAGGAAGATAAAGAAGGTAAGGTACATCTTGAATCAAACTCCTGGGCAGTACTTTCAGGTGCAGCTGATGAAGAACACGGTGCCAAGGCTCTCGAAGCTATCGATAAATACCTTTACACCGAATACGGTATTTTACTTAACCAGCCCGCATACACAGTTCCAGATCCCGAAATCGGATTCGTTACCCGTGTATATCCCGGCTTAAAAGAAAATGCGGCAGTATTCTCCCATCCCAATCCCTGGGCACAGGCAGCAGCATGTAAGCTTGGCAGAGGCGACATCGCCATGAAGTTCTACAATGCACTTTGCCCTTACTGGCAGAACGATAAGATTGAGATCCGTGAAAGCGAACCCTATTCTTATTGCCAGTTTATCTGCGGTAGAGACCACTCAGCCTTCGGTCGAGCTAGACATCCTTTCATGACAGGTTCCGGCGGATGGTCCTACTACACAGCAACAGCTTATATCATGGGTGTACGCCCTGATTTCGATACACTTACAGTTGATCCCTGTGTTCCCGCTGACTGGAAAGAATTCAAGTGCAGCCGTGAATGGAGAGGCGCTCGCTACAACATCACCTTCAAGAACCCCAACGGCTCCATGAAGGGTGTAAAAGAAATCACTGTAGACGGCAACAAGGTTACGGCAATCCCTTCTTTTGCAAAGGGAACAACTCACGAAGTTGAAGTTTTGATGTAAAAGGGAGATATAGAAAAATGATTAAATTCGGTACCGGCGGCTGGAGAGCCGTCATCGGTGACGAGTTCACCAAAGAAAATATCCAGATTCTTGCCCGCGCCATGTGCGACAAGATGAAGGAAGAAGGGGTAGAAAAGGATGGCATTGTAATCGGCTACGATAAGAGATTCTTATCAAAAGAAGCAATGCAGTGGAGCGCAGAGGTTTTTGCCCATGAAGGAATTACTGCTTACCTTGTTAACAAGGCAGCTCCCACACCTTTACTTATGTTCTACGTAGAAAAGCATGACATGCACTACGGCATGATGGTTACCGCGAGCCATAACCCCTCTATTTACAACGGTATCAAGGTGTTCACCTATGGCGGACGCGATGCCGATGAAAGACAGACAGCGGAAATTGAAGAATATATCAATAACGTAACGGATATTCCCGTAAGTTCCATGGAATATGAAGAAGGTTTAAAGAAGGGCCTTATTAAGGAAATCTATCCTTTGAACGATTACATTGATGCGGTTCTTGCAGCCGTTGATACTCAGGCGATCCGCGATGCTCACTTAAAGGTTGCGGTTGACCCCATGTACGGCGTATCGGAAACCAGCTTAAAGACCATTCTTCTTACCACAAGATGTGAAGTAGAAACAATTCACGATAGACACGATACATTGTTCGGAGGAAAGCTCCCCGCACCCAATGCGGACACTTTAAGAGAACTCCGTGCTCATGTCATGAACTACAACTTCGATATCGGTATTGCAACCGACGGTGACGCCGACAGAATCGGTGTCATCGATGATAAGGGTAATTTCTTACATCCCAATGATATCTTAGTGCTTCTTTACTACTATCTTGTAAAGTACAGAGGATGGAAGGGTGATGTAGTAAGAAATATCTGTACCACACACTTACTTGATAACATCGCAGAGAAGTTCGGACAGAAATGTCACGAAGTTCCCGTAGGCTTTAAGCATATCTCCGCTAAGATGAGCCAGACCGACGCCATCGTGGGCGGCGAATCCTCAGGCGGTATGGCTATAAAAGGCCACATCAGAGGTAAAGACGGTATCTATGCTGCAGCACTCTTACTTGAAATGCTGGCAGTTACCGGCATGAAGCTTTCTGAGATCATGGAACATATCAGAAAAGAATACGGCGGCATGGCTCTTGTGGAGAAGGATTACAGATTCTCACAGGAAAAGAAAGCTCTTATCAAAAAGAAAGTGCTTGAAGACAAGGAATTACCTGAAATTCCCTTCGAAGTTAAGGATATTTCCTATCTTGACGGCCTTAAGGTTTACTTAAAGGACGGCGGCTGGATCTCGGTACGTTTCTCAGGAACAGAGCCTCTTCTTAGAATCTTCTCCGAAATGAAGAATCACGAAGACGCCGAGAAGTTCTGCAGATTGTTTGAAGAATTTTTGGATTTATAAGCTTTTTGGTTCGATTCTTTTGTTACTTTGACAAAAATAAAGTAAATTGCATGACAAGAATTGTCAAAAAGTCACATCATTGGCAATTCAGTTCATGCAGGAGAATCAATATAATTTTTATTAACAAATGATTAATGTATAGAGATGGAGTTCAGGATGGCTAAAAAGAATGGTAAGATAGCCGCGAACAAAAAGAAGACCCTGATGCTTTTATCAATGGTTCTTCCCGGAACGCTTTGGCTTTTCCTTTTTAGATATGTTCCTATCTTCGGTATTGTGATGGCTTTTCAGAATTATAAAATCGTAAAGCCACAGAAAGTTACCATTTTAGGGCATACATTTAAGCTTAATAATTATGTAAGTAACTTGCTCAGTAGTGATTTTGTTGGTTTTAAGAATTTCGAGTTTTTGTTTAAGGCACCTACCACCAAAGTTATGATCAGGAATACACTTGGCTACAATGTACTGTTCATACTTCTTGGCCTGGTGATTTCGGTTGCGTTTGCAATCATGCTCAATGAATTAACCAGTAAACTTACAGCAAAGACTTATCAGACCTTAATGTTCTTCCCTTACTTTTTAAGTTGGGTAGTAGCTAGTTATTTTGTAACCGGATTCCTTGATCCTACAAGAGGTATCATTCCTAACATGATGAGAAATCATGGATGGCAGGTAATAGACTTTTACAACACGTCAAAGCCGTGGCCATTTATATTGACGCTTTCAAATGTCTGGAAGCAGACCGGTTACTCGACAATCCTGTATCTGGCAGCTATTACAGGAATTGATACTTCACAATATGAAGCTGCCTCAATTGACGGTGCTTCTAAATGGCAACAGATCAAATATGTTACCATACCTCATTTGAAGACCATGATAATCATTCTTTTTATCATGAATGTAGGTAAGATTTTCAATTCTGACTTTGGCTTGTTCTATAACGTACCTAATAATAGTGGTCTTATTAAAGATGTTACAGAAACAATCGATACATATGTATACAATGCCATAGGTGGTACGGGAGGAAACTTCTCCATGACTGCAGCGGCGGGACTTATGCAGAACCTGATAGGATTTATATGTATCATGATAGCCAATACTATTGTGCGGAAGGTTGACGAGGACAGCGCACTATTCTAAAGGAGTTAAATTGCAATGGCAGAGATTGCTTTGAATCAAAAGCGAAGAAGAATAAATGCTGTAAGCATACCTGCTGAAGTAGCGATTAACATAGTGATGATTTTGTTCTGCGCGCTTTGTATTGTGCCTTTCATCCTAGTAATCATTATTTCCTTTTCGGCAGAAGACAGTATCAGAGCAATAGGTTATTCCTTTTTACCCCAGGCATGGAGTGTAGCGGCTTACGAATACGCTTTTAAACTGGGTGATGCTCTTTGGAGGTCGTATTTTAACAGTTTTTACATTACTGTACTCGGTACGATTCTCTCACTGATTGTTTATATACTTTATTCCTACGCATTATCAAGAAAAGATTTTAAATACAGAAATTTATTCACTTTCATAAATTTCTTCGTAATGTTATTTGGTGGCGGACTTGTTCCTACATACTGTGTTACAAAACAGTTGCTTGGACTTTCCGACAGCTATTGGGCAATTATCATTCCGATGCTTCTTAATCCATTCAACGTTATTGTATTAAGAACTTTTTTCCAGAGTTCTGTACCGGATGAATTGATTGAAGCAGCTTCAATTGACGGAAGCGGTGAATATAACACTTTGTTTAAGATAGTTGTTCCCGTAGCAAAGCCCGGTATTGCGACTATCGGTTTACTTACTGCAATTGCTTATTGGAACGAATGGTTTATTCCTAAGCTTTATATTTCAGCAAGTGATAAGCTGCATGTACCGTTACAGTATCTCCTCATGAAGATGCAGGCAGATGCTGAATATATAGCCAAGAACTCAGCTGCCATGGGTGCTGAAGCAGGGATGGCTATGATGAACCTCCCTACACAGAGTTTACGAATGGTTCTTGTAGTATTGGTTGTATTCCCGATTGCGTGTGCATATCCTTTCTTCCAAAGATACATTATCTCAGGACTCACAATCGGATCTGTTAAGGGTTAATTGTATGAAGTAGGTAACATAGTGTTACTTATTTACATAAAAAAGAAATGGAGGATTTCTACTAATGAAAATGAAAAAGTTACTTTCACTTGCGCTGGTAGCAACAATGGCAATGTCCACTTTAGCAGCGTGTGGGGGAAAGACCGAAAGCACATCTAATGATGTAGCACCGGTTGAATCTGTTAGCGACGAAACTGGCGCAGAAACAGCAGATTCCAATCCTTTTGAGGAACATGTTACTTTAAGATGGTACCTTGATGGTAACTCTGTAACAAATGATTCCGCAGTTATGGAAGCAATCAACAAATACCTCAATGAGAAGATCAATGCTGATCTTGAAATCATCTGGGGTACATGGGGAGATTTCGATGACAACTCTCTCTTAGCTATCAACTCAGGCGATCCTGTTGATATCTACTTTACTTGTTCTTGGACAAAGGCTGAATACAACACCTACGCTAAGAAGGGTGCTTGGCTTCGCTTAGACGATCCTGACAACAACATACTTAAGGAATATGGTTCAGACGTATGGAACATTCTTCCTCAGGTTCTTAAAGATGGTGCTGTTACAGACGGTAACGACGGAAAAGGTGTCTATGCTATTCCCGGTTACAAGGATTTCGGTACTCAGAACACTTGGGACGTAAACGTTACATTACTTAAAGAACTTGGTTACACTCTTGAAGATATCGAAAGCCGTGACTTCTTCACATTTGGAGATATCCTTGCAGCAGCTAAGGCAGCTAAGGGTGACAACTTCTATCCCCTCGTAATCGAAGGCGCAGTTCTTGAAAGAATGGTTACCAACTCCATTATCGTTAACGGTGACTCTACAGGTGCTCTTTCTTACTACCTTGATCCTTCAGATGTATCTAAGGATATCGGAAGCAAGGTTGTAAATAAGTTTGCTACTGAAGAATACAAGAAGTTTGCTGAAAAGGTTCATGAATACTATGAACTCGGCTACATCGATCCTGCTCTTGCAAACGGTGCTACAGCAAACGATACATTAGTTGCTCAGCAGAATTCTGCTCAGTACTTAATCGGAACACAGTCTTATGCATTAGGTTATGAATACACCACATCTGCAGCAAGAGGAATCGAAGTTGCATATGTTCCTTGTACTTCTCCTTATGTTGATAAGACAGCAGCTCAGGGTGCTATGATGGCAATCTCTGCTACATCTGAAAATCCTGAAAGAGCAATGGCATTCCTTAACCTTCTTAACACAGATCCTTACCTTATGCAGCTCGTTGCATACGGCGTAGAAGGTATCCACTATCAGGTAGCTGACAATGGTCTTCTTATCAGAGAAGAAAAGGATGCTGACGGCAACGTAGTTACTAACTACCATGAAGAATATACTCCTTGGAGAAACGGTCTCGGTAACATCACATTACTTACACCTACCGTTGATGAAGGCGAAGGCTTCTTCACAGATAAGTTCATCCCTTACTATACTTCAGCTAGAGCTATCCCTGCATTCGGATATTCATTCGATGGAACAGGCTTAGATACAGAACTTGCAGCAGTAACAAGCGTACAGAGCACATACGCTCTTCCTCTTGACTGTGGTGCAGCTGATGTTGATGAAGTATTACCTAAGATGTTAGCAGAACTCGAAGCAGCTGGTATCGACAAAATCGTTGCAGCAGCTAACGAACAGCTTGATGCATACTTCGCTTCAAAGTAAGTTGAACTAACAAAAACTACTGATAATTATACCGGCCTAAAGTGCCTAAACGGCATTTTGGGCCGGTATTTTTCTTTATATAATTGAGAGGGTAAAAAGATGAAAATTACTAGACGATTTATTGCTTTTCTATTGACATTCATCCTTGTTTGCGGTATTGGGGTAAAACTCGACGTTCATGCTGCGTGTAATCACACAGGAAAAGGAACTGTTACAAAACAGGCAACCTGTACTTCAACAGGTACTGAAGTAGTTAAGTGTACAAAGTGCGGGGCAAAACTTGGTACCTACACAATTGCGGCAAAGGGTCATAGCTGGTCTACAACAAAAAGTGCGACCTGTGGCTCGGCCGGATCAAAAAAATGCACCAGATGCGGTGCTACAGCTTCTATTCCTGCAACGGGAAATCACAATCCAACAACTTCTACAACTAATCCAACATGTACTCAGTCCGGCTCTTCCAGAACATACTGTAGGACTTGCGGAACAACACTGAGTACTAAATCTTTACCTGCTACCGGTCATAGCATGTCAACTATTAAAAATGCAACATGCGGATCCAGTGGTACTTCAAAATGTTCTAAATGTAGTTATTCTGTTACAATTCCAGCAACTGGAAATCATAATCCTGCAAGTAGAGTTAAAACCTCAGCTACTTGTACAAGTGATGGTTTAAAAGAAACATATTGCACAACCTGCAATACGGTCCTCAGTTCTTCAAAAATAGATAAGACAGGGCATAACTATGAAACCGTAACTATTGCAACATGCGGAAAAGATGGCCTTGAGAGATGCAGCAGATGCCATGACGAAATAACAGTTCATGCTTCGGGAGACCATCACGTTGCAGAACGAACAAAAAAAGAACCTACATGCTCAGAAGAAGGTGAGAAGGAAATATACTGTCTCATCTGTAACACGGTACGTGGTTCTTCAAAAATAGAGAAGACGCCTCACAACTATGAAACGGTTACGATTGCAACATGCGGAAAAGATGGGCTGAAAAGATGTGTAAATTGCGACGATGAGAAGCCGATTCCCGCGACAGAAAACCATAGTCTGACTACACGTGTCTCGTTGACACCCACGTGCAAAGATGATGGAATGGAAGAAGTTTATTGCCAGACATGCGGAGAAGTTGTTAGTTATAGAATCCTGGAAAAACGTGGTAACCATAAAATGGTAGAGGCTGATTGTGAACATAACGCACATTGTATGTTTGGAGATTTAGAAATCCAAAATTCAGCGTTAGGTCATCTGCCTTGTGATGAATATACTTTTGATTCACTTTGCTTTTGGCATGGCGAGGATCAAGCAGATGACAAATGCTATGTTAAGTGCGTGCGTTGTGGTGAGGGAATTGAAAGAGAGCATGTTTATCATTATGAGGTGATTCCTGCGTCTGGAAAGCATACACGATACTGCAGATGCGGATATGGCAGCACAACAGAATGGTGTTCTTCCGATGATGGAGATGATATATGTGATTACTGTGGAGCCTCTATGTCATATTTGTGCAATATCCATATACCAGCTGATTGCTGGCATGATGAAAATCAG
>JAEEND010000013.1 GCA_016283575.1 Lachnospiraceae bacterium
CGTGGATCCCTTATGACAGTAGGGAATGTTTTCACTGTGTTCTCTGCACCCACAAAACGGATAGTCGCGAGAGTCTTGCTGCATTTATACAAACACTTCAGAAGCTGTACAAAGATGCAGTGGCTTTTCCGCTTTAACTTCCAATATAACTTGCTATTAGATTGTTTGCTTTCCTCATTTCTTTGAACAAAATGGTTCTTTTCTTTCTTATCATAAGTGAATGTTATCTTAGGAAACTTACTGATAGTAAGGATATAATAATTATAATCCTGGTCGAAGGTTTTTACTTCCTGTTTGTAAGAGTAACTTCTTGTGAGCCTTTTTTGCAAGAGCAACGGAGAAAACATGCTTGCAAAAAACTGTCAGAGGTATCTATCCAAAAAGTTTCCCTTGTCTAGCGACGATCTTATTTATGGTATCCGAGTAATCGCGTTTCTCCTTATAGGGTCCGCAATCCGCAGAATAGTGTTTATATACTGCGATCATGTCGAGTTTTTGCTCTTCCTTTTCAAGATCCTTGTAGGGCGTATACTTAAACTCCCAGTCCGGATGATCCTTTTCATGCCATCTTTTTTGTCTTGCAATCCTCTTGTTATAGCAATCTTCACACAATGGTTCTACCCATCCTCCGGTAAGCACCGGTACATTCATGCGTCCGCATTCGATACAAAAATAACCGGAAATATGATCATATTTAGATTCCAGATCTGACACTTCTTTCGGTGCAGCATTCGAGTATAACCTCAGTGTTCCGTATTTTTCCTTTACCTGGATCCATTGGAATTTATCAAGATAATTACATCTGATCAGTGCCTCTCTGTATTCTTCAAGCATGATCTTGCCAAAAGCTCTTTTCCATCCCTTAGGAACATCATCGTACATAGTGAAGTCATAGCTTGGGATTCTCTTCCAATGCCAGTTCACAGGCCATATCCATGGATATCGATCTATCAGCTTTTTGTTTCTTAGCCTTTCAGCTTTTCTTTTCTTCGCTTTACCTTTTCTGCTCATACATCACGCCCCCTGAACTTACAAATATCAGTCCCACAAGGAAAAAAAATATTCCTTCAGCATGTCAATTACCTCGTTCTTGCATCCTTCCCTGTATTTTTCAAGCTTTTCATCCTCTTCCCGATGCTTCTCAAAGATTTCTTTGTATTCCGGTATTTCATCCATGAAATGGATTGTTCCTCCGCCACCCCGTTTTTTGTTTTCTTCCAGTTCGGCTTTCGTCTGCAGCTTTTCGCCAAGAAAACCGTACTTTTCATCAAATTCAGAGAACGCTTTCATATACTCATCTTCGTACGGATTCTTTTTGGAGCAGGTTTCTTCATCGGTTTCCCTCCAAAGAAAAATCATCCGATCGAGTATTTTATCCCATTCGGCATGACAGGTATCATTCACAAGGATCCCATCTTCATTTGTATAATTCTCCCCAAGGTAACCCGGTGAACCATGGCGATTATCCTTCAAATGCTGGAGCATGTCAGGCATCAGTTCCTGCAAATATGAAAACATACTCCAAACATCACAATCAGCATACCCCCGGACAACCCTCTGTCTGCTCCATTTCAGGCACCTCCCGATATGCTTGATCATGGCAATTATCCTACTCTTTTCACCAAGTCCTGCCATAGCAAAATCGTGGCGGTTCCATATGTTTAAGGTACGCTCCGGTAATCTCTTTTTTCGCTTAAAACCCATTTACTATCCCTCATTCTTCAAAAGGTATTTGTTGCTCACAACCTTCATGGAAAGAGCAGCACTGATTCTTTCATTAAATACCGGTTCCGTTGGACGGATCACGATACCTTCCTTCTTTCCTCCCCTCGGATATTCTCCGTCTGCCCTTTCAAGTAATGCTTCCACTGTTGGATACTTTGATGGCAGATCCATACCAACCTCTTCAACCGGAACCATCATCAATCCTAATGAGTCACAGATTTCCTGCATCTTACGAAGTCCTACTCTCTTTCCATCGAAACGGATTGTGAACACATACCACTCCGGTCTGGTCAGCTTCAATCTGTTCTGCTGTATTCCCGGAGCACACAGTTCTCCCTGTAGGGTCAGTAAGTGCAGGCCGTTTTCCTCATAATACTTCCGAAGCTTGCTTTCAATATCCTCACGCTTAACCAGATCATAGAATGCACTCTTACCGTCATCCTTGTACTCATAATTATGACCGGTCACATGGAAGCCGCCATCATCTATGGATACTGAATGAGAAGAACCATCCATCTTTGTAGTGATGTAATACTCCAGTCCGGCAAAATCTCTGATCAGATTCGGTTCAGCCTGAACCCTGGTCTCATCAGTATGCGGTACATCAATCGGAAGTGTCCCGATCACGGTTCCCCCGGTAGTCACTTTCTCCTCGATTTCCCACTTACGTACTCCAAGGATCTCTGTTACATCTGCACCGAGTTCAATATCTACAGGCAACTCTGGAAACTGATTGATGGGAAGTAGCAGCCCTTGCGATATCTGTCCCCGAAATTTCATAGTCCGTAGCCTAAATCCTTCTCCCATAATATCCGTCTTTCGATAGCTGGATGCTCTCATAAACTCAAACTCCGGACGAATCGACAGGAAGCTGTCTATCTCAAAATACACCGCCAAATCCATGGGTTTGAATTGCCCCTTGTTTACTACGCACTGCCATCCGAGAACGTGTGCCAACTCTATTCTATCTGCTCCTTCTATCGGTTCTACTTTCCATATTCTCTGTATGCTTGCAAGTTTTCTGCTCATAATTCTATTCCTTTCACTATCTTTTAATGTCCAAACATTTTCATCATATCGTCAATCGCATCATTTCTATCGGCCATATTGTTGTACTCTCCATATCATTTATTTTGTATATCCGACTGTTACGGCAAGGCCCGATAGGTGGACCCTATCTGATTTTCACACCACCTCCGGATTAAGGTGTCGGCGCACCATCAAATATCTGTTATCTACGAAAAATCTCCCACTGCCCAATCTATTGGATAGTCTTCATCGTTATGACTGTAAAAATCACTCGGATCGTTAAGGTAATTATCGAGGCGCTTAGCCATACTCTGAAACTTCAGCAAAATTCTTTCTGGCAAGTTGTTTGCTTCCTGTAAACAGATAGTAATTAGTACCCATTCCGATCTTCTCCCAAGCAATGTCTTCTCTTTGACTTTACTGATAAAATCAACGTTTGTCATTGTACCGCTAGTATAAAATGGTCCGTATATTGCATCCCGAGATTCCCAAGTATGAGGTATTTCTTCCCATTCATTTTCTGATCAGCTCATCAGCAGCATCTATCTTCATGTGGTGATACGCGTCTCCCAGTATGTATACTGTGATTTCAAATGCGTACAATTATGTTTTTAAAAAAAGAAGCGGTCTCTCCGAATGATCGTTTGATCAAAACGGTGTACCGCTTCTTTTTGTAAATTATCCAATTTGTATTGCTCTCTACGCCACAAGTATTTCCATGAGATTTTTATAATATAAAACAGCACGGTCTGCCATAACAGCCGATCTATCAGTGTAGACATATTGTCGGTTTCCTACTATAAGAGCATCAAGCGGAACATGAAAAAGTTCGCTCATCGCATACAAATTATCAATAGTAGGAACACTACGGCCGTCAAACCAGTGATATATGCTCTGCGGTGCTGCCAATCCCAAATACTTCTGCAGTTCTCTGACACTGATACCTCTACTGTTCATAATTCGGCGTAAATTTTTGCCGGTGGCTGCCATATCAATCACCGGATATTGTTTAAAATGATTATCCCGGATTCCGACATCACCTAGTCCGCTCTTTGCCGCAGTTCCGTTAATCCTATTACTCATCTTATTCCCTCCATAACACGCCTATTATATTATACCTGTTCCTTTGACATTTGGCATTAAACTTGTAGTTCAACACAGTCCCATCTGACCACCATACTGTCTAAACGACTGCAATTTTCTGCTGTTGCTTACTTCAGCATATGTTTCCATTGTTGTCCTTATATCTGTATAGGTCACTCTGTTATAAAGCCCTATGATTATTTATTAATTTGTCCAGAATCCATGAATTCGCACTACCGCACACTACCACCATCAGGTTCTTCCTGTGACAGCCTCAATTATTCCAAAAGCCTTCAAACGCAGTTATATACCCGGATCTTGCAGTGTCCAGCCATGGAAGCTCATCAAGGAATACCAGCTGCCGGCTTCCGTCCTATCATAGATATTCACCTCTCCATTCTTTAAGCGGCTCCGTGAATACTTTTTTCGCTTGTAAAGCCACTTTAAGTGTATATTGATAGATCTTTAAGCGGCTGTCAATAAATATTTTTGCCGTTTTGAGCCGTTTTAATTCTTTAGCGTGTGCTTTTTTTGCGTTTTGCCAATTTCGCACACGTAATACTGTTCTTCAATCATTTTGGTTTCCTCCTGTAGGTTTTTCTGTGACGGAAGCGAATAAAAAAAGACCACTTTCTAATTTCTTAGAAAGTGGCCTACAAAATTTAGTGCCATTTTTGTTTTTCCACTGGAATTAATGCCGATTATTTCCGACTGAAACAGGTTTTTTGTGGTCAAAAAGTGGTCAATTCGTTTTCTCGACGCTCGGAACCCGCATAAACACTGGCTTTTAGCGGTCAACACTTTTCAAAGTCGGGAACAAAAGTACATCTCTTATAGCCGGGCTGTTGGTGAGTAACATAGCTAATCTGTCGAGACCATAGCCAATTCCACCGGTAGGAGCCATACCGATTTCAAGAGCATTTAAGAAGTCTTCATCGGTGTGGTTTGCTTCTTCATCACCTGCGTCTGCAAGAGCATCCTGAGCCTTGAAACGTTCTCTCTGATCGATGGGATCGTTAAGCTCGGAGTATGCGTTACACATTTCCCAACCATTGATGAAAAGTTCGAATCGTTCAACGTAGTCGGGCTTGTCGGGCTTACGCTTTGTAAGAGGAGAAATCTCTACGGGATGATCCATTACAAATGTGGGCTGTACCATCTTCTCTTCGCAGAATTCTTCAAAGAAAAGGTTCAGGATATCGCCCTTCTTGTGATGATCTTCAAATTCTACATGCTTTTCTTTTGCAATAGCCTTAGCTTCCTCATCGGATTTGATGGTATCAAAGTCAACGCCTGCGTACTTCTTAACTGCATCAAGCATTGTGATACGTTCAAAAGGCTTTCCGAAATCAATCTCAACATCTCCATACATAAACTTGGTTGTGCCGAGCACTTCTTCTGCAACGGTTCTGAACATGTTTTCTGTTAAATCCATCATGCCGTAATAGTCGGTATATGCCTGATAGAGTTCCATAAGAGTGAACTCGGGATTGTGTCTTGTATCAAGGCCTTCATTTCTGAATACACGGCCGATCTCGTATACTCGTTCAAGACCGCCTACGATAAGTCTCTTTAAGTAAAGTTCAAGAGAAATTCTGAGTCTTAAGTCTTCGTCAAGGGCATTGAAATGTGTTTCAAAAGGACGGGCAGCCGCACCACCTGCATTAGCAACAAGCATGGGTGTTTCTACTTCCATAAAGCCCTGTGAATCAAGGAACTTTCTGATGGCGCTGATCATCTTGGATCTCTTTATAAAGGTATCCTTGGATTCAGCATTCATGATAAGGTCAACGTATCTCTGACGATATCTTGTGTCAGTATCTGTTAAACCATGGAACTTCTCAGGTAATATCTGAAGGCTCTTTGACAAAAGAACAAGTGAATCGGCATGTACTGAAACTTCACCCGTCTTTGTTCTGAATAAGAAACCTTTGATACCGTAAATATCACCGATATCGGATTTCTTGAAATCAGCGTAGGGTTCTTCACCGATAACATCACGGGCAACATATACCTGAATGTTTCCCTTTAAATCCTGTATATTGCAAAAAGAAGCTTTACCCATAACGCGCTTGAACATCATACGTCCCGCAATGGAAACGGTGATGGGAGATGCGTCCATGATGGCTCTTCTTTCGTTGTAATCGTTATTTACTACTTCTCTGGCAGCTGCTTCATCAAGACCCTCTGTGGAAGGAGCTTTTCTGTCACCGAGCAATTCTTTTTCATGAGCTTCGTAAAGCTTCTTACAATCATCGGTATGATGTGTCTGATCGTATTTGGTAATCTTAAAGGGATCTCTGCCTGCTTCCTGTAAGGCTGCAAGTTTTTCACGTCTCACCTTTAAGAGCTGGTGAATATCCTGTTCGGGGGCATTGTTATTGTTTTCCTGTGCCATAATATAACCTTCCTCTCAAAATTATAGGGAGGTACGAAGACCTCCCTTAAAAATCAAATATTAGTTGTTGGATCTTTCGATTCCTAAAATCTTGTATTTCATGTCACCCATCTGAGTTTCAACTGTAACGGTATCACCTTTCTTGTGACCGATAAGAGCTTTACCCACGGGAGATTCGTTGGAAATCTTACCAAGAAGGCTGTCTGCTTCGGAAGATCCTACGATCTTGAATTCAAGTTCTTCTTTTTCAGATACATCAAGTACCTTAACTTTACAACCAATGTTAATTTTGCTGGAGTCTACTTCGTCTTCTACAACGACTTCTGCGTTTTTAAGTATTTTTTCAAGTTCTTCGATTCTTGCTTCGATGTCTCTCTGTTCATCTTTAGCTGCATCGTATTCTGCATTTTCGGATAAGTCGCCCAATTCTCTGGCTTCTTTAATTTTCTGAGCAACTTCCTGACGTCTGCGAACCTTTAAGTCCTGCAATTCGTCTTCGTATTTTTTTAATCCTTCATAGGTAAGAATATTTTTCTTAGCTTCCATGATTACGTTACCCTTTCTATTTTGTGGGCTATTATCCACAATAACTTACAATAGTTAATCACAAAACCCTCGAAGTGTCAAGAACTTCAAGGGTTTTGGTCAAATTAATAAAAGACATGGTTGCCTATTTCTATTCCGGACTTGCTTCCCTTTCTTCGGAAGTGAGTGAGGTCTCCTACATTGGAGTATCCGCTTAAGGCATCTCTTGCTGCCTGATAACAGATTTCCGAAGGCCCTTTTTCATAGGCTTTCTGAAGTGAACCGGATTTTGCAGGAGTAAACTGACCGGATGCAAAGATAACACCGTACACTGTATCAGGGTATGCACCGCTTCGTACACGGTTCATTACCACCGCACCGACCGCCTGCATTCCTTCATAGGGCTCTCCTCTCGCCTCGCAATAGATAAGTGCTGCAAGAAGTCGCTCCGTATCCGCATCAGCGGCAATGGCTGCGTTCTGCTTTATGAGTTTCTTTCTTTCTTCCTCTTCCTGGCGTTTACGATCATTGATGACTTCCATGGTCTCGCCGTGGTCGATCTCGAAATTGATCTTGGCATACTCTGCTTCCACAAAACCGTCAAACTCGTCATAAGCTATGCAAAGCCAGTTCCGGTCTTCGCTCTCATAGATAAGATCGAATAAAGCGTTCTTCATGGCATAACCGAGTAATTCGCCATTCTTATCTGGGCTTGCCTTAACCTTCACTGCATCGGCAGAAACGGTAACAGTCATGTTACCTACTTCCCTGGCAAGATTCTTGGCTTCTTCATCAAAGAACAGATACTCATTCAAGGCATATCCCACAAGGTCGCCGCTTTCGATTAGGCTCCATTCTTCGCCTCGCTCAAGTACTGTACCGCCGCAGTCCTTATAGAGCTTCCCTACGACTTTAGAGTTCTTGTCAGCCTCTGCGCGGATATTAAGAGTTGACTTAACGTTAGCCATTATAAGGTCCGATGAATCAATTTCTTCTTCCTCATAGACTATGTATCCGAGATTCTCGGTGGAGGCATTGTTGAAGGCATCAATATTTAAGACTTTTGCCGCCCCGCCGGATTCGGTCAATAATACATCATTGGCCGTATCGGCTTTGCTCGAAACCGGTTCCCACAAAAGAACCGTTAAGAGCAGTACCAGCAAAAGTCCCGCTGTTTTTAAACTTATTTTTCTAAAAATCATAACCTCTGTCTTTTAGCTTCATACATCAAGACTGCCGCGGAAACCGCAGCATTAAGGGATTCAAGCTTCCCTCCCATGGGGATCTTAATGTAACTGTCAGCAAGGTCGGCGATTTTTTCGCTCAACCCGTTTCCTTCGTTACCGATAAAGAAAGCCGTAGGCTTCCTGTAATCTTCCTCATAGCATGTTTTTGTGCCCTTAAGATGGGCGGCGTAGCATGTGACGCCTGAAGTTTTAAGAGTTCTGATTGTCTTGTCTAAATCATCCGTATATATAAATGGCACCCGGAAAATCGAGCCCATAGTGGATCTTACTGTTTTAGGGTTATATATGTCAACGGTGTCACTGCTCATGATAACACCGGTAACGCCCGCACCCTCGGCGGTTCTCATAATGGTTCCAAGGTTTCCCGGGTCCTGCACTGTTTCAAGCACCAGGTAGAGACCATTCTTTTCCTGCAAAAGAAGATCAAGATCATAATGCTTCTTTTTAAGGACACATAAAATACCCTGAGGTGTCAGGGTGTCGGCCATTTTCTTAAATACTCCCGCTTCCACGATCTCGTGTTTAACCTCTTTAAGGCGCCCATCAGGGCCTTTGTAGTCTTCCGACACATATACTTCCAATATATCGGATAAAGGGGCTTCTTCGAACATTTTGATGCCCTCCGACACGAAGGCGTCCTGTTCTTTTCTTGCTTTGCTTTTTTCAAGCAGGTGTATTACGTTTTTAATCTTCTTATTTTCAGCGGATGTAATCATTATGTATTATTTGTGGTCCTGCTCAATCTTCTCGCTTCTTGAAAGAAGACGGCTCATCTCGTACTGGTAAGGATCGATTTCCTTGGTCATTGCAAGCGCTTCCTCGATATCGAGGTCACAGAATTTACCGCCCCTATAGCATACGCATCTGTTTGACTTACCCTCTGAAATAATATCTGCAGCATAGGAACCCATAATGGATGCGTAGTATCTGTCCTTACATGTGGGGCTTCCGCCACGCTGCATGTATCCTAAGATGGTAGCTCTTGTTTCAATACCGGTGGCAGCTTCGATTCGACGTGCCATGGAAGTTGAGTGACCGATACCTTCTGCATTGATGATAAGGTGATGTGTCTTACCAATCTTACGGTTTGCAATAATATTATTGATAATAGTCTGTTCGTTAAAGTCGTATTTTTCAGGAATAAGAATATCTTCCGCACCGCTGGCAACACCGCACCAGAGAGCGATATAGCCTGCGTTTCTGCCCATTACTTCGATGATCGAACACCTTTCATGAGAAGAAGAAGTATCTCTTACCTTATCAATCGCTTCCATTGCGGTATTGATGGCTGTATCAAAACCGATGGTGTATTCGGTACATGCGATATCAAGATCGATGGTACCGGGAAGAGCGATGGTATTAACACCATGTCTTGCAAGGGCCTGGGCTCCTCTGTATGAACCATCACCACCTATTACAACAAGGCCGTCGATTCCGTGTTTTTTACAGATTGCCGCAGCTTCTTTCTGCACTGCCTCTTCTTTAAACTCAAGACATCTTGCAGTACCTAAAATTGTTCCACCCCTCTGAAGTGTATCTGAAACGGATTTTGGTACCATATCAAAAATTTCTTCGTTAAGTAATCCAAGATATCCCTTCTTAATTCCCTTAACCTTAATGCCGTGGTTCATGGACTTTCTGACCACTGCACGGATTGCAGCATTCATGCCCGGCGCATCGCCACCGCTTGTTAAAACTCCGATTGTTTGTATCTTTCCTGCCATGCTTCCTCCATTTACTCTTAGAGTAAAATATTTTTAATGAACTTCGTAAAGATTATACCAATTCCACATTATCGAAACCTAAAAGTTCCTTCAGGCTTCCTATAAGAAGGTCATCGGCTTTAATCTTAACGTTGGGCCATAAATCCTTGGTTTTATTTTCTTTTTCCAGATAAACGATCAAATGATCTATACCTTCGCTCATTTCAGTGCGGGCGTAAATCTCCGGCTGAAGGGCTTCGTATTTATCTCCATCCGATATACGAATATACAATTTTCTGGGGACTTCGTCAAATCCGTAGATTTTTGAAGCTATGAGTTTGCCGTTTTTATCTTCTTCGAGAGAGGCTCTTCCTTCGGCAAAAACCTTGTTGTCTTCAACGAGGATCCTGCTGTATTTTGCATAGTCTCTGGGGAATACCACCACCTCGACGCTTCCGAGCAGATCTTCAATGGTGATAAATGCCATAGCTTCGTTTCGCTTGGTATATTTGATGGTCTTCTGAGTTATGATGCCACCGATCTTGGCCGTAGCATTATCAGAGATCTTGCAAGTGTCGGTTTCGGGATCCAGAAAAAAGTCGGCGGCGGTATTGGTTATGTGCTTACGCCACATCTTTTCGTATGCTTCGAGAGGATGACCCGATACGTAAAGTCCCAGCACTTCTTTTTCAAAGGTGAGAAGCGTGTCTTTATTGTATTCACCCACATTGGGAAGGCTTTCTTTAAATTCTTCTTTATCTTCATCCGTGGCAAAATCGAAGAGGGACATCTGCCCTGTTATGGCGCTTTTCTTGGTGACAGCTGCGTCATCCATGATACGTACGTAGACGCTCATGTACTGTTTTCTTGTGCCGCCGAGGGAGTCAAAGGCACCTGCCTTTATGAAATTCTCCATGGCTCGCTTGTTAAAATCGCGGGCCACCATTCTGTTTATGAAATCCGTTAAGCTGTTAAAGAGTCCGTTTTCGGTTCGCTCCTGCACCAGTCCCTCTATTATGGGGCGTCCTACGGACTTAATGGCAGTCAGCGCATATCCTATCTTTCCGTCCACAACGGTAAAAGAAACATCTCCTGTATTTACATCGGGAGGAAGTACCTTAATACCCATGCTCTTTGCTATAAGGATGTATTCTGCTGCTTTTCCTGCATTATCTATGACGCTTGTAATAAGAGCCGCCATAAATTCAACGGGATAATACTTTTTAAGATATGCTGTCTGATATGAAACCACGGCGTAGCAGGCTGCGTGGGATTTGTTGAATGCGTACTTGGCAAAATCCATCATGTTGTCATAGATGGTATTGGCTGCCTTCTCATCTATTCCCTTTGAAATACAGCCGGGTACCTTTTCTTCTTCATTACCGTATATGAAGTTGTTACGCTCGACTTCCATGACATGCTGTTTCTTTTTACTCATGGCACGGCGCACAAGATCCGCACGACCGAGAGTATAGCCGCCAAGGTCACGTACTATCTGCATAACCTGCTCCTGGTACACGATACAGCCGTATGTGGCTTCAAGAATCGGCTTAAGCTCGGGAGTTAAATAGGTAATGTTATCCTGATTTTCTTTTCCCTTAACATACTGAGGGATAAAGTCCATGGGACCTGGTCTGTATAAAGAAATACCCGCGATGACGTCTTCAAGTGTCTTAGGCTTTAATTCCTTCATGAAGGATTTCATGCCGGCAGATTCAAGCTGGAATACGCCTTCCGTCTTGCCCTGGCCGATCATCTCATAAACCGCGGGGTCCTTCATGTCTATGTTATCTATATCAATTGATTTTCCTGTAGTCTGTTTGATAAGCTTAAGAGCATCTCTTATAACCGTAAGGGTTCTAAGGCCCAAAAAGTCCATCTTCAAAAGCCCCAGCTCTTCAAGAGTGGTCATGATGTACTGGGTGGTGATGGTACCGTCGGCGCCTCTCTGAAGGGGCACAAATTCATCGGCCGCCTTAGGGCAGATAAGAACACCGGCAGCATGCATGGAAGTGTGTCTCGGAAGACCTTCAAGTCGCATGCACATGTCTATCAAATAATGAACTTCTTCATCCTCATCATAGGCCTTTTTGAACTCGGGATTCATGGAAAGAGCCTTTTCAAGGGTGATATTCAATTCGTTGGGCACCATTTTCGCAAGCTGGTCGCCGCGCTGATAGGGCATATCAAGAACCCTTGCCACATCACGGATCACACCCTTGGCAGCCATGGTACCGAAGGTTACGATCTGCACAACCTTCTCGGGGCCGTATTTTCTGCTTACATAATCAATTACTTCCTGTCTTCTTTCGAAGCAGAAGTCAATATCTATATCCGGCATGGATACACGCTCGGGATTTAAGAATCTTTCAAAAAGAAGGTTATACCTGATAGGATCGATATTGGTGATCTTCAGGCAGTAAGAAACAATGCTTCCTGCCGCGGAGCCACGTCCCGGGCCCACCATGATACCGTTTTCTTTTGCATAGTTGATGAAATCCCATACTATAAGGAAATAATCAACGTATCCCATCTGCTTTATGACTGAAAGCTCATAATCAAGGCGACCTCTTAGCTCTTCGGCTTTGTCTCCGTAACGCATCTTAAGACCGTCATCGCAGAGCTTATTTAAATAGCTCCAGGAGTCATACCCCTCAGGTACTTCGAAGTGAGGGAGCTTGGTGACGCCGAACTCGATCTCTACATTGCATCGGTCCGCGATTCTTTGCGTATTATCGATGGCTTCCTGGGCATAAGGGAAAAGCGCGCGCATTTCCTGCTCTGTTTTTACATAGTACTGACCGCCGGCATACACAAGGCGGTTTTCATCCTGCATGGTCTTACCGGTCTGGATACATAGCAAAAGTTCATGGGGCTTTGCATCTTCGGCATAGGTATAATGCACGTCGTTGGTTGCGACAAGGGGAATATTTAATTCCTGGCTGATAGTTAAAAGTGCGGAATTTACCGTTCTCTGTTCAGGCATTCCATGATCCTGAAGCTCTAAATAGTAATTGCCCTGACCAAATAGCTCATTATACTTACGGGCGGTTTCTCTGGCTTCGTCCATCATGCCCTTTAATATGAACCTGGGGACTTCACCCGCCACACAGGCGGACAGACAGATAAGACCTTCGTGGTACTGTTTCAGCACTTCAAAATCAACACGGGGCTTATAGTAAAAGCCTTCCGTAAAACCGATACTTACGATCTTACAGAGGTTCTCATAGCCTTTATTATTTTCAGCCAACAAAATAAGGTGGTGATATCGGTCTTCACCCCCTGTAAGCTCTTTATCAAAACGCGAATTGGGTGCTACATAGATTTCGCATCCGAGAATGGGCTTAATGCCTGCTTCACGGGCAGCCTTGTAGAAATCGATACAGCCGTACATGACACCGTGGTCGGTGATGGCTGCGGAATCCATGCCCAGCTCCTTCACGTATTTCACATATTCTTTTATCTTGTTCATACCGTCCAGCAAGCTGAATTCAGTGTGGACGTGCAGGTGTGTAAATGCCATAATCCCATCCTTTTCTAAGTCATTATTATAGCACACGAAGTCTCTGTTTCGACAAAAGAATGTGCAAAAAAGGCAACAGAGATTTCTCTCCATTGCCTCATTGCAGTAATTTATGATTGAGTCATTTCACTATTACTCTTATTTAAGTTTTTTACCTTTCAGATAATAACCCAAAGCGCCGAGTATTGCAACAGCCAAAGTGCCTAAAACAGCGAATAATACGAAAGAATTACTCTTTTCTTCGCTCTTAGGAGCAGAAAGAGCGGTTTCTTCATCACCGATACCGACAATTGTGGTTTCAGGTGCTTTTTCTTCACTTGCTTCTGCTGTTTCGATCGCTTCTTCCTGAGTCAATGCTTCATCATCGGCTGCGTTATTTACAAGGCTTGCTTCAACTCTCTCAATAACGGGAGCTTTGTTAAGGCCAAGTGCTCTGCCCGCATTACCTCTGCCTGCCCCTGCATTTTCTTCTGCAGAAGTTCCGTTTCCGCTGTTACTCCAGCCGAAGTGGTTACCGTTATTGGTTCCTTTACCATTGTTGTGGCCGTTTCCTTTACCGTTACCGTTATTGCCGGGAACTGTGGTCTCTGCATCCCCTGACTTATTATCTTCGGGAGCTGCTGTTACAAGCTCGATGTAATCGTAGTTAACATCACCTGCATGTCCTGTTAAAGAAGATGTATTCACAAAACCTACTTCTGAAAGACCTGCATTTAAAGGAAGTTCAAATCTTACTGTTCCCCAGCTGTCCCAGGAACCAGTCTTGGGAAGTGACACGCCTGTTATAAACTTTCCGTTTACTGTTACGGCAGGTACCTTTTCTTCCACATCAGCGCCGTGACCGTTACAATATCTTAAGTCAAAAGAATATGTGCCTGCTTCTGCCACGTTAATGTTAAAGCAAATCTTGGCACCACCGTTATACATTCCGCCTACAAAGCCGTCACCGGAGAATCCGTTATGATCTGTTTCTACCTTGGCGCCGCTTGCAAGTGCAGCATCTTCTGCTTCAAAATGCCTGTTGCCGTTAACTGCTGTAGAGGGTGATTCTTCACCTGTAATGGTGTTGGGATATTTAGCTATGTCAAGATAATCATAGTTAACATCGCCTCTTAAACCATTTGTAAGTTCGGATCTGTTCATAAACTGAATAGTGTTGACACCGGACTTTAAATCTAAGTTAAACTGAACACTTCCCCATGTATCCCATGAACTGGTGGGTGTCAGGGTGGGAGCTGTAACCTGTACTCCGTTTACTGTAAGAGCCGCCATTTTGTTTTCATTGAAGCCATTGCAATATCCAAGATTTAAATCGTAATTTCCGCTCTTTTCAATATTCACTCTGAAGGTGATGGCCGCATTTCCTGCGTACATACCGCCGACATAACCTTCTTTTGCAAGATAGCCTGTGTGCTCTGTTTCTACTCTTGCACCGTCTGAAAGAGTTGCCTTGGCAGCTTCGTAACGTAATGCGGTGCCGTCATTAACGGTTGTGGAAGGATCGAATCCTTCGGGTATCACGGGATCGACCAATGTATACTGATGTCCGTAAGGGTCAAAAGAACTGATATCAATGGTATTTTCAAGCTCTCTTACTTCCGTGGAATTGTGACGTAAGCCGCCGTCTACCAGGAAGAGCTGGCTATCCTTATTTTCATTCTGCGAAACAATAAGCATTGCTCCTGCTGACATGGAATCGCCTGCAACGGAAAGCACCAGTCCGTTCTTTCTGTTTCTCAATTTATAGTAAATACCGACAGGTTCAAGGGTCCACTGCTGACCGAGATCGTTTAAGTTCTCATCAGCGGTCACAAGATTCAAATTGTCTCTGATGCTGATCCTCTTGCTTCCGTAGGTACCCTTAAATGCCCAGTATCCGTTACCAAGGTCCACAAGCTTCCATTTCTGGTTGTTGTTTCCAAGGTAGTGCCATAAGTGAATATCACGTCCGGCATCCGGTGAGTAACCGTCGATATCTGCTGCCATTCCGCTGTGCTTATCCTTGATCACATAAACTTCACCGGATATAAGCTTTCCGACTTCCGCGGTAACAGCGCCGGTCGAATACTTGTCGATCACGATCTGATCTACGTTAAAGCTTCCGCTGTCATCAGCGTCGCGTCTTATTTCAATGGAGTTCTTTCCGCTTCTTAAATAAACTTCTTCGGAAGCTTCTGCCCATTCATCCCAGCTTCCTGTGGGTGCAAGGCTTAACTGCTTATATTTCTTACCGTTCACATATAAAGAAACAGTTATGTCATGGTCCCATGCTCCACTATAGCAAATTGCTATAGTATGTACACCTGTGTGCGCTACCTTGGTGGTGAATTCAACTGCATTACCTTCCTGCTCAAATCCGCCCACAAAGCCTGTTCCTTCGTAGAATAAGTGATCGTTCTGAACGGAAACACCTGTAAGATTTCCGTTCTCTGCCTGATAATACCAGGGGATCCTTCTCTGTAAATGAGCCTTTGTAACGGTTACACCCTTGGTGGAATCATCATTCTTTTCATATACCACTTTGATCTCGTTGTTACCGGCATTTAACTTGACCGTAACAACTTCTTCATTCTTTCCTGCTGCAAAAGAAGCGGTTGCCTTTCGCTCATCACCTACGTAAATTCCGTATGTTCCGGTTACGTCTGCATTATGACTATAGCAAATTGCTATATCATATAATGCTTCCGATTCAACGGATACATCGAACTCTGCTACTCCTTCAAGAGCACCTGCCACGGGAGTGTCGGGAATTTCGGGAGTATCGGGTTCTTCAGGTTCTTGCGGTTCTTCCGGGTCGGGATCTAAATTAATTTCCGGAACAGTGATATCAACATAGTCATAATTCACATCGCCTGTAGGTCCGTTTTCATTATTGATATTGGCAAAAGAAATTGTATTTCTTCCTGCCTGAAGATTAAGAGTCGTAGTTACGGTACCGTAAGAAGTCCAGCCTCCTGTATTGGGAAGATCAAGTTCTTTTATGAAGGAACCGTTTACTGAAATACGCGCTTTCTTTACATCATGACCGTTGGCATAGCCTGCGTTCACTGTATATTCACCTGCGTAAGGTGCATTAAAAGTATATGTTACACAGGCGCCGTCATTGTACATGCCACCTGCGAAACCAAGCTTTGAAAAGCCTAAGTTGTTGGTTTCGACCGTTGCGCCGTTTGATAAACCTGCAAGCTCTGCTTCAAGTCTTACAGTACCTGTCTTGTCGGTGAAATCTGCAGTCTTGGGAGCGTTTAAGGTTAATGATTTATAGTTAACATCTCCTGCTACGCCAAGGTCGTCAGCATCATTTACGAGAGCAATGATATTTTCGCCTTCTGCAAGATTTAGACTAAAGTCAGCTGTGTTCCATGTGTTCCAGGGACCGGTATAAGGAATATCAAATTCCGTACACTTTTCGCCGTTTACATATACAGCGGTTTTCTTGGCATCGCTTTCGTGACCGTTGGCATATTCAAGATTCACGGTATAAAGGCCCGCTTCAAGAGTTGATACATGGAATTTAACAGCCGCACGGCCATTGTACATATATCCAACGTGGTCCCCTTCTACTCCTGCGCCGTTTATGAATTCAGCTTCGGTTCCTACATATACTGTGTGACTTTCAGGAACAGTCGCATCCTGTGTTTCTGCGGTTTCAACAGTTTCTTCCGCTTCTGCTTCATCCACTGCAGTTTCTTCTGCCTCAATGGTTAAATCTTCAACAACTGCTTCTTCCGATACAGCTGCTTCAGGAAGACTTGAAACACTTTCTGCCTTATAAGTATGGGTAACAGCCTCGGTAACAGTGATGTAGTAGTAATTTACATCGCCGGTATTTGCGCCGTTATCCTTAACATTCACATAAGAAATGGTGTTTACACCCTTCTTTAAATACAGGTTGTCGATTCTGCTGCCGAAAACTCCCCAGCCGCCTGTGGGGAAGAAATCAGCACGCTTAACTTCCGCACCGTTAACATAGACAGTTGCATATTTCTTGCCGTCTTCATTTCTGTGACCGTCTGTATAGGTAAGATTTACTGCATAATAGCCTGTTGAAGGAACATCAACCGTGAATCTGACTGTGGCATTGTCGTTGTACATGCCGCCCACATGGTCGGATCCCTCGATAAATGCGCCGTTAAGCTTCTCGGCATTTACCGCATCATATTTAACAGCCTTGGTGACGATCAGGGTATCGAGAGCAAGATCGCTTGCTCCGTTTACTGAAACACGGATCGTATTCATACCTTCATTTAAATGAATGTTATAGGCTTTCTTTATATCAAGGTCTACTGCGTATGTCGCATTCTTAATAAAAGAAACACTTCCTGCACCGGCGCCGTTAACACTTAGATCTGCATTTACGGTATTACCGGTATTATTGTATCTGAATCCCAAAGCATAGGTTCCTGCTTCGGTCATATTTACGTTAAATTCAACGTATCCGGTTCCTGCTTTATCAAACTGCATATAGCCTGAACCTGAAGCCTTGGCGGTATTGTTAAAGAGACGCTTGGTCACGTTTCCGTAATTGGCATCTTCGGCTTCATAAACATCGCTCTTTACTTCACCTGAAGGGAAATCAAGCACAGTATCGGGGTTTGAGGGAATACCGAGACTGATCTCTCCGTCATCGGTCCAGTTTATGATCTGAGCTCGTACACGTCTGTCGGTTGAAGTCTGCCCACCAATGGGTCCGCCATGATAGATGAGCCAGTCTTCGGTACCGTCGGGACTCTTTACGAAAAGAGGTGAACCGGGTCCGAAGGATGAGTTTTCATCGGAACGGGATACGATGGGAGTTGTGCTCTTCTTCCAGTTGTTCTCATCCATTACATCCGTGGAGAGATCGCATACGGAAAGGCCCACGCCGTAATTATCATTGGTAAAAGAACTTACGGAGTATGCAAAATAAACTTTTCCGCCATGCTCTACAACCGCACAGCCTTCATCGATGTTATCACCGTGCTTTTCCCATGCATATGTGGGACGTGCAACGGTACATTCCGGTCCTGTAAGTGTCCAGGGGTTAGCCATCTTTACAATAGTGGGACACTCGTTGAACTTGGTATGACCGGGCTCGTTGGCATAATAATCATATTTTGTATATGTGAAATACTGTTCTCCTCCGATAGTGATGACACCGCATGCAAGGCCGTAGCTTTCAGTGTTCATAAGACCTGCTTTTTCGGTGGCATTTCCTTCAAAGTCGTCTACGTTGGTGCTGGAACCCTTAAGATGCCATTCACCTGTGAAGGGATCTTCCGAGGTGTTTTCAAGCACGTAGCAGGAAGGATGTCCGTAACCGAAATCATTCTCGGTACTGGAGGAATAATAGATATACCAGGCGCCGTCCAATCTGTAGATATAGGGGCCCCAGATATAGAAATTCTTGTTGTTGTCGGGATTTCCGGAATTGGGATTATCCCATACAAGATGGCTTTCCGCCGTAGAAAGACCAAGAAGAGATTCCGATCTCTTAATATAGATATCATTATCGGTACCGAAACCTGAATAAAAATATCCGTCCTCTCCTCTTACAATTGTAGGGTCAGCTCCGTTCATCAAAGGATTGGTGTACTGACCGGAAACTCCGGCATGTGCATTGATGCCGGGTAGCATCGTAAGGCATAAAGCGAGACTTACGATCTTTGCAATCAACTTTTTCATATAACCCTCCCAAAAAAGTATTTAGTCTACCGCATTAAAAATATATCTTGTTTGGGTGGTTTTTTTAATGAAGGATTTTTACCAAAACTAGTAAAAAATTTACCTGTTAACGTCGAAAAAGCCCGTATTTACGGGCTTTTTCGTTATGTTAACCTTGTTCATTATTTAACATATCCTTAGCCTCGGGGTTTTCAAGATATACCTTGCCGTCCCGAAGCACGATTTTTACTTTATTGTCCTTTAGCTTAAGCTGCTCTAAAGCTTCATGAGGAAGCTGCAGACGCCCCGCGCGGTCTAAGATCGCAAATTCATCCTGGGAATCCGCCTCATGCCAGTCAAAACCTTCTTTTCCGTGGTTCTTAACTCTCTCCTGGAAATCTTCTTTTAAGATACGCTCGGAGGAAATCTTGCCGTCTCTTATTGCCGCAACACGCTGAACCTTTTTGGAAAGACCCACATCATGGGTTACTATCACTATGGTGACTCCGAGCTCTTCATTGAACCTTCTGAATATATCGAATATGTAATTACTGGTCTTGGTATCTACGGAACCTGTGGGTTCATCGGCAAGAAGAACCTTGGGTGAATTGGCAAGGGCAATTGCTATAGCTATTCGCTGCTGTTCACCGCCGGACATTTCCTGCATGCGGTTATGTTTTTTATGGGAGAGACCCACCATATCAAGAAGCATTTCCGCACGTTCGCGCTTCTCCTTAAAGCTGTTAAGCTCCATGGGCATCATGATGTTGTCATAGGCTGAAAGATAGGGAAGTAAGTTACGTCCGTTATTCTGCCACACAAAGCCTACATCCCGGCGTTTATAATCCACCAGTTCTTTTTCAGACATCTGGAAAAGATTCTTTCCGTCCACATAAAGCTTTCCGGCACTGGGCTTATCAAGTCCGCCTATCATGTTTAAGAAAGTGGACTTTCCCGATCCCGATGAACCGATGATGGCCATAAGTTCTCCCTTGTTGACGGTTAAGTCAAGTCCCTGAAGAGCCACCACTTCGATGTCCTTGGTCTTATAGATTTTTACCAGGTTATCCGCCTGAATAATTGCTTCACTCATAATCTTACCTTTATAAAAAGAATAAACTTTTAAATTAATTAATAAGCTTTCCGTCTTCTAACTGGAACACCTTGTCGCCGGCACCCATAAGGGATGTGTCGTGGGTTGTCATGACAAAGGTGACACCTTCTTTTTCAATCATATCTTTAAAAAGATTTACCACGCTGATGGCGGTATTTGAGTCAAGTTCCGCCGTAGGTTCGTCGGCAAAGATGATACCGGGCTTATGGGCAACGGCACGGGCTATGGCAACTCGCTGCTGTTCACCGCCGGACATTTCCTGGGGCATATGATTCATACGTCCGCCAAGTCCCACCATTTTTAAGCACTCTTCGGCACGCTTTCTTCTGCCTTCTTTAATGCCCGCCATTCTCAGGGCAAACTCCACATTTTCAAGGGCTGTCATCATGGGAATAAGGGATACCGACTGAAAAACAAAGCCTATTTTCTCACGGCGAAGCTTTTCTCTCTTATTATCATTCCACTTGGTGATATCCTCTCCTTCAAAAAGAATCTCCCCTTTTGTGGGATAATCGAGAGCTCCCAGCATATTTATAAGAGTGGTCTTACCTGAACCTGATCGACCCCTTAAAATCGTAAGACTTCCCTTGGGAACTTCGATGGATACGTCGTTGACCGCTATAAAATCCTCGCTTCCCACAACGGGAAATGCGCGAACCACGTTTTTTACTTCTAAAATATTCTCGGACATAAAGTCTCCTAGTCTTCGCCCAGTTTAAGAGCGCTTGAAATATTCATGTGTGACACTATTCTCGCAAGGACGATCACGCAGATCATAAGCATTGCAAAGATAGTGGCAAAGAGCTGAATCATATCGCCTGTGTCGGTTATAAGTTCAAGGGGCAATACCTGCTCACTTGCGGCGTAAGCCTGCTGGATCATGGGTACGAACATTCTCGATGAAAGGATACCCACACCTGCGCCCGCGAGGATCGCATATACGCCGGAACAGATCTGCTCTATTATAAGAAGCTTATTAACTTCTCCCTTTCTCATACCCATGGCACGAAGTACACCGAATAAAAGCTCACGCTGTCTGATGGACATGATCCAATAGATCAGGTATCCGACAGCACAAAGCACTAAGATCACAATAAAGCTCATGGAAAGGATGCCGTTGGTACCCTGGAACATGGTATCTTCCGTGATCGTAACCTCTTCTTTTGTCATATCTTCGAACTTTACAAGCTTCATGTTGGACTGTTCGGAAAGCCATTCATATAAGCCGTCCCCACCGTCTTCAGTCTTCATCCAGATTTCGTAAGGGTAGGGTCCGAAACGATCTTCAAGATAGGTAAAGTTGGCAACGATCATGTATTCATCCAGCACATCCACCGTGCCGTCGGTATTTAAGTTGTAAACACCGTTTCTGTAACCGGGCCAGTAGGTAAAGAAGCCATATATCCTTCCCACCACCTGATCGCCGTGATTATTGGTATAACTTATGATATCTCCAAGCTTATAGCCTTTCTTGGTCATGAAATTCTCTGATACAATCACCGCGGAAGACTCCTTGGACAGCACATTCAGATAGTCCTCATAATTAAAGGGAAGAAGTCCGCGTCTCATACTTGTAACATCATAGAAGCCCTTGGGCTTAATGCCCATGACCTTAACATTTTCAAGGCCGGCCGCTCCCACCTTTCCTTTCTCATCAAAGACAACCTGCGTTAGGTTCTCAATACCTTTAATGGTCTGATACTTACTGAAATCGGGCTCGGTATAAGCAAACTGCACTGTAGGGTCCTGCTGCTGCATGGCGGAATTATCCGTCCATTTTTCTTTTAGCACCACTTCGGCTCCCACCGCATGCTTTCTGTTACTGATGGCATTGGACACGATCGTTCTCGCGATCATGGTATCGGAAATGCCGATGGACACCGTTAGTATCGTAAAAAGAATGATGAATTCCTGCTTAGCGCCCGTTCTAATGGTGCCAAGAAGTGATGTGTATGCTGCCGGTCCCAGTTTCTTTTCCGTAAGGAAAAAGAAAGCCTTCAAAAATAATGGCTGGATTCTTGCAGCAAAAAGTCCTGCGCCAAGTATAAATAAAGAAAAGCTTATATATAAAAGGGGATCCAGGGATTCACCCTTTAATACTTCAAGAGTCATGGCTTCTTTATTTCTGTTGAAGCTATAGTATCCGTAAAGACCGATGGCCATAAGGATAATATCGAGATATGCCTTTTTCCAGAAGGATTTCTGCGCTCTCTGTCTTGACTGCTTTAAGTTTACTATGGACACTCCCGCATAGGATAATACCGGCAAAGTAGTGATCACAACGGATAAAAGCACCATTAACAGAGCGTAAAACAGAAAGTCCGGTGTGAATTTAAGGGGAAGATCCCGCTTCGCTCCAAATTCCAAGAATGCCGTTGAAGATCCGAGAATCTTACAGAAGAGTATTCCTAAAGGAATTCCGGGAATAAGAGACATGAGTCCCATAAAAATGCTCTGGTATAAATAAAGCGTTACGATCTGTCTCTTTGAGGCACCGCGACTTCTTAGTAACGAGATCTCATTACGTTCCATCGAGAGCATCTGGCTTGATATCATATAAAGAAATGCGCTGAGTAACAGAAGTACCGGCACCTGCAGGATTAAAAGCGTTGCTTCTATTCTCTTTGCTTTTTCCATGTACTCGGAAAGAATATCATAGGAAGCACCGGGATCCAGGCGGTTATTTAGTTCTTCCTGCATCCGGAGCCTGTCTACGGTATAGACAAGCTTACTTACCTTGGAAATATCCAGCTTTTCGTAATCCCAGATATAATACCAGGCAGCGCTCATGGAGAATAAGCCTTCACGGTCCTCCCCAAAGAAAAGGCTCTTATATAAGCTTTCCGTGGTAAACAGATCCTCTGAAACCGCAGAGCTTACCGCGCTCCAGACCTTGTCATCTTCATTAAGGACCTTATATATACCCACTACTCTTAACTTCATGGGGCGTCCGTCAGCAAGGGTGGATAACTCATATTCATATTCATCACCAATGAGGATATCCTTCTTTATCATAAGTGCTTCACTGGCGATGACTTCAATAAAACCATCGCTTGTTACCTGAGAATCAGGCATGCGACCGTCAGTCAATTCAATACGGGATTCCAGATCGGAAATTGCACCGAGGGTTACTCTCTTTTCTTTTACATCGTCTCTCACAATGGAGGGAAATGACTTCTGGGTAGAGAACTGATATAAGAAGATATGGTCCGTAACGCTTACGTCCATTGCCTCCACAGCTTCTTCCGCCTTACGCTCCATATTGCTGTAGCCGAACTTGGCTCCGCCCTTAAGCGTGGAATAAGAAAGTTTTAAAATTCCGGGATAATTACCGGATTCCTCTTCGTAGGCTCTGAATTCGTCCTTTAACATTCTCTGAAAAGAACTGACTCTGTATAAGGGATAGCTTGCCGCCACTGCGATAAGCAGTATGTTGCCGAGCAACAGACAAAAGACCATCCACTTTTTATGTATTAGCTTTCGTAGCACAAAAGAAATCATTACGTTGCCTCTCTAGTTATATGCGACCTTGGTACCGGCACTAAGGCCGTCGATCACCCAGTAATAGTCGTTATTCTTTCCACCGGGGATAAATCTTGTTTTTAAAATAGTGCCGTCTTCTTCGTCATAAACATTTACGTAATAAGCGCCGTTTTCATTGATCACGGCTTCTTTAGGTACCAGCACTACATCATGCTTTCTTCTAAGATCTGCCACTACCGCCATGGAATCATAGAAGCTTAAAGTCAGACTTCTGTAATTATCGCTTCCGTCATCCAGCAGTTTAAAGGTGACATTTCCGCCATCAAGGTTCCCGTAGAGACCGTGCACACCGCCGGACACAACTTTCGCCGCCATGGGACCCACCTTGGTATTTATGGAAAGATCCTGTCCGTACACGAATTCTTCTGCCTGCTTGTTTATGGTTATGAAGATATCTGAAGGATCAATGAGATTAGCTATATAATCGCCGTAGGACATCCTGGTTCCGGACTTGGTCTTTCCTGCAAGATATATAAATCCGTCTCTGTCAGCCTTAATCTTATAAATATGTCCGACCTTTTCCTTCTTCGCAATATCCTTTTTTAATGAATCGATCCTGCCTGAGTAGGTGTAGTCAAGATGCGCTCTTTCATCATTAAGTCGCTTTAATTCCACCTTCATGACGGCATTTTCAACTTCAACATAGGTGATGCCGATCTTATCGTTAAGCTCCGCAATGGCTTCTTCGTTATCTCTTATGGCGCGGGCATATTCTTCTTCCAGTCTCTTTAAAGAAAGCTTTGCCTCATCAACGGAGATTTCATCTGCCTCTGTATATACATAAGCAATGTCATCGCCCTTCTTTACACGATCTCCGGTGGATACATAATATTCGCCGAATTTAATGCCGTCACCGCTTATATCTAAAGACAGAATGCTTCCGAAATAATCGCGATTCACGGTCTGTTTAAATGCATCCTCCTGATACTCACCCGTTTCAAGGGTTGCGATTTTATATTTCTTTTCATCCGTAACAGGACTTTCTTCCAGTGCTTTTACATCCAGATAGTCTTCTCTCAACACGCTGGATTGCTTTCCGGAACCGGTATCCGTTATGAAGAATTCTTTTAGTCCGCATCCCGATAGTGTTATAACGCTTCCGAGAAGGAGGGCATATACCAATTTATTCCTGAACATATACCACATCTCCTTCCTCTAAGCCCGCTGTGATCTCGGCTACAAGCTCGTTCTTTATACCTACGGTGACTTCGCACTTTTCGTGTTTACCACCCATGTCCTTATATACATAAGAAATGCCGCCGCCAAATCTTAAAGTGTTGGTAGGTATATAGATACAGTCTTCCTTCTCGCGGGTTATGTATCTTAACACTCCGTTGTCGCCAAAAGAAAGATTATCAGCACCTTCTATAGTGAATTCATCATATTTCACTTCGTCGGTATTACGCATTTCTTTTAAATATCTCTCATCTCTGGGAATCAGTTCAGTTTCATAGACCGCACCGTTTAACAGTAATTCCGTACGGATCACATTGCGCTGTGCCACCGTTCCGATACTTTCGCAGCGTGCAACAAGTCTTGTTTCGTCAGCTATGGCAATATAGTACTTATCTTTAGTTACATACTCACCGGCTCTTGCATCGGCTACTGCAGCCACCACTCCGTCAAAGGGTGCTTTAATGGTACTCTTATTAAGCTTCGAGTTAACCTGACTTAAATTTCTTTTTAACTCCGGAAGCTTTAAATCATAGCGTTCCTTTGCCTGCCTGAGTTTTAACTCGATGCGCCTTACCTCAGAGTCATAATTTCCGGCTTCCACACATGCAGCATAGAATTCGCCGGATTCTTTTTCACCGTTTTCAGACATAAACTTGACTCTTTTTTGGGCATCCTTAAGCCTTAGGTTTGCAATCTCTAAATCGTAATTTAAATTCTTTACTTCATACTCATAGCCTTCGGTCAGATCTTTAATTTCTTTATTTAATGAATCTGCCTGCTCGCGTAAGCCTTCAGTGTTGATGGTTGCAAGAACATCGCCCTTACTTACTGTATCTCCGAGGCTTACTTTAAACTCCGCAAAGTTTCCTTCACCTTCGAAATAGAGCTGCTCTATATAAGGCTCCACCCACGCGGTTTTGTAGTCGGAAACTGTCACGGTTCCTCTCTTAACAGCCACCTTTTCAGGCTTATCAAGATCTGATTCGCTTAATTCAGTTATGATCACTTCTTCGCTTTTTCCGCAGGCGGCAAGGCTCAACGACATTGCCGTCATAAGAAAAAGAACTCGTACTAATTTCGTTTTCATTTACACTCCGGAATTACTTTTTTATTGCTACAAGGTCACCCTCTTGAAGGCCTCCCGTTATTTCCGTTACCTGGTCATTCTTAACTCCCACTTCCACATATTTCATGGAAAGAGTACCATCCTTAACAAGATATACAAAGGGTCCTCTGTCGGATTCATGAACCGCGGAAGTCTTAACTGCTAATACATTTTCACGCCTTGCGGTTTCTACGGTGACAACCCCGTCACTGTCTACGGGAATATCAAATTCACCCGTTACCGCAAAATAAAGCTTACCGTCATCTTCAACGGGATTAACCCTTGTAACTGTAGCATCATAGCTTGTGGACATAACGTGATACTGTATGGGATATTCAACGCTATCTAATACTATGTCCCTGTTCTCGATAACGTCTGTTACAAAATAGCTCTTGCTTGTGTCGGATATGGTAAAAATAGTCTGCCCCGTTTTGGAATAAGACTGGGCAGCGCCGTTCATTACATAGGTAATCTGACCTGAGATGGGAGCGTAAATAGTCCCTTTATTGTAATCTTCACGGGCTTTATTAAGTCTCTCATTAGCTATAAAGATTTCATCTTCAATGGTTTTAATGGAGATATCATAATTTTCCGTGATGCTCTTTATCTTTTTTTCGTAGGCCTTTGTATCGTCACTTTTCTTCTTGGTGTAGCCCTCATAGAGAATTCTTGCTTCCTCAAGTTCAAAATCCTTATTCTCTTTAGCCTGTTTAAGATTCAGGTTAAGTTCTTTTACCTTAAATTCGAGAGAAGCGATTTTGTCACCTGCATCCTTTAAATCAACAGTGGCAAGTAAATCTCCTTTTTCAACATAATCACCCTTTTTAACAGTGATATCCTGGATAAGGCCGTCATCCATGCCGAAGGATAGATCAACGGTTTCAAGCGCAGTGAATTTACATTTGAATCGTTCCTCCGCCACCACATCCATCCTGCCTACAACGGTAGTAGCTATCATGTCGCTTTCTTCTTCCGACACAACCTCAGGCACATATTCAGTTTCGCCTTTGCCGCCGCAGGAAGACATTAACACTAATCCCGCCAAAAGCAGCACACTCAGCTTTTTCTTCATATATAAAACCTCAAAAATACCCCGAACGCAGACTAATGCATTCGGGGTTTAAATTATCTTATGATCATTGCTTCACGGTCAGCGCCGGTGCCAATGAATTTAACCGGAATTCCGATGTAGTCCTCAATAAAATTGATATAGTTTTTAGCATTTTCAGGAAGTTCATCGAATGTCTTGCAACCTGCGATATCACTCCATCCACCCTTCAATTCCTTGTACACAGGCTTTGCGGCATTTAACACCTTAAGGCTTGTGGTAAAGTCTTCAATTTCCTCACCGTTTACATCGTAGGCGACACATACCTTTATGGTGTCGAAGTTTCCGATGGTATCAAGGTGATTAACCGATAATCCCGTGAGACCGTTAACACGCTTAGCATATTTAAGAGCTACAAGATCAAGCCATCCGCATCTTCTGGGACGTCCCGTTGTGGTACCGTACTCATGACCGAGCTCTCTTATTTTATCTCCTGTTTCATCAAGAAGCTCCGTTACATAAGGGCCTTCACCCACACGGCTGGAGTACGCCTTGATAACTCCATAAACATTACCGATTTCACTTGCGCTCAAGCCTGTACCGGTTAAGATACCGCCGATGGTGGGATTTGATGATGTTACAAAAGGATACGAACCAAAATCTATATCCAGAAGCGTTGCCTGTGCGCCCTCTACCACGATGTTCTTTCCTGCTTCGGAAGCCTTGTGAAGAAGTGTGAAGGTATCGCACATGTAGATTTCAAGTCTCTTTGCGTAATCAGAGTACTCTTTATATACGTCTTCAAACTTAAGCTTTGATTCGTAGTCGGTTTCAGGGTCATAGTACTTTAAAAGACCAAGTCTTGACTCTACCATTTCTTTGAGACGTTCTTTAAAATCAGGAGCGTATAAATCTTCAAGTCTTATGCCGCTTCGCTCAAACTTATCGCAATAAGAAGGTCCGATGCCCTTTCCGGTAGTACCGATCTTATTGCTCTTACGAGCCTTTTCAAGGGCAAGATCCAACATTCTGTGATAAGGGAATATGATGTGAGCCTTGTCACTGATCTTTAAATAATTATCAACGTCGTAACCATGCTCTTTAAGATTGTCTATCTCAGCAAAAAGAACCTCGGGGTTCATAACTACACCGTTCCCGATAACACCCACGGTATGACCCGAAAGAATTCCTGAAGGAATTAAGTGCATCGCATATTTAACACCGTTAACTCTGATGGTGTGTCCTGCATTGTCTCCTCCCGTAGCTCTTACCGCATAATCCGCATTAAGCGAAAGATAGTCGATAACTTTTCCCTTTCCTTCATCGCCATAAAAGCATCCGATTACTACATCTGCTTTAGACATTTTTCTGCCTCCTGATTAAACATAATCATAAAAATAGAGGGCGTAAAAACCCTCTGCTCTTACTGTCCGATTATATATGATTTTTCGCGGTATGTAAAGATACCGCGAAAAATCAATAAAAATCAGTTCATTGTATCGTTATCTTTTTAACAGGTCAATAAGCTTTATTATAAATATTTCTTAAGTAAATCCACCTTATCCGTATGTTCCCAAGGGACATCGATATCAGTTCTTCCGAAGTGTCCATAAGCTGCTGTCTGCTTGTAGATGGGACGTCTTAAATCAAGCATTTTAATAATTCCGGCAGGTCTTAAATCAAAGTTCTCTCTTACAATCTTTGTAAGTTCTGAATCGGAAAGCTTACCGGTTCCAAAGGTGTCAACCTGTACGGAAGTGGGCTCTGCAACACCGATGGCGTAGGATAACTGAATCTCACATCTGTCAGCAAGTCCTGCTGCCACAATGTTCTTAGCTACATAACGAGCTGCATAAGCTGCGGATCTATCAACCTTGGTACAATCCTTACCGGAAAAAGCACCGCCGCCGTGACGAGCATATCCACCGTAGGTATCTACAATAATCTTTCTTCCTGTAAGTCCGGCATCACCGTGAGGTCCACCGATTACGAATCTTCCTGTTGGATTAATAAAGAACTTGGTGTTTTCATCGATCATATCTTTGGGAAGCACTTCGTCAAATACATATTTCTTAATATCCTTGTGAATCTGTTCCTGAGTCACGTCTTCGTCGTGCTGAGTGGAAAGTACCACTGCTTCAAGACGTACGGGCTTATCGTTTTCATCATATTCAACGGATACCTGAGTCTTACCGTCGGGTCTTAGATATTTAAGAGTTCCGTTCTTTCTTACTTCCGTAAGTTTTCTCGATAACTTGTGAGCAAGGGAAATGGGGTAAGGCATAAGCTCAGGTGTTTCGTTGGTAGCATAACCAAACATCATACCCTGGTCGCCGGCACCTGTATCAAGGTCATCCTTCAATGCTCCTTCTTTTGCTTCAAGAGCCTTGTTAACGCCCATGGCAATATCACCGGACTGTTCATCGATAGCCACCATAACTGCGCAAGTGTTACCGTCGAAACCGTATTCGGACTTGGTGTATCCGATTTCTTTTACCGTGTCTCGTACAATTGTCTGTATATCCACATATGAGTTGGTGGTAATTTCGCCGGTAACAAGTACAAATCCTGTACATGTAGCGGTTTCACAAGCCACACGACTCATGGGGTCATGTCTTAAACATTCATCTAAAATAGCATCTGAAATGGCATCACATACCTTGTCGGGATGTCCTTCTGTGACTGATTCTGAAGTAAATAATCTCTTTTCCATAATTATCCTTTCTGTTCTGCCTTCATGTGACTAATAAACTTTAAATCGAAGGTGCTGTTTTGTCAAGGATTGTTGCGCTTTCGCATTAAAAAATATATAATATTTTGGTAAACGAATAGGCAACATAATCTGGGAAAATGAGGGGTATTCTTCATATGAAACGTCTGAACTCCAAAGATTTACGACCCGGTATGAAAACAGCGGAAGATGTATATACTTACACCAATCAGTTGCTGATTCCCAAGGGAACCGTTCTTACCGATAAGTCGATCACAAAGCTTGAATTCTATTCCATTCTTAATGTCCGTGTCGAGGACGATGCTTCTTTTGACAAGGTTAACAAGGAAAAAGAAAGACAGGCGCTTATCAATAAAGCTTATTCAGAGCGTATCAGAAACTCCGAAGAATTCAAGGAATTTAAATCTCGCTTCGATAAACTTCTTCCTGAATTTAAGAATATGCTTGACAGCGTTGCTCTTTCCGATAAAGATATCAAGCTGGATGAGCTCTTCACTTTTACTTCCGGACTCATCCATTCAGAGGCAGGCTTTTTGTCGGTTTTCGATATGCTCCATTGTATGCGTTCCTATGATGATATGACCTATGTTCATAGTCTTAACGTAGCACTTATGTGTAACGTCTTCGCCCGCTGGCTCAGAATGGACCCCGAGGAAACCAAAATGGCAACCCTCTGCGGCCTCCTTCATGACATCGGAAAGATTACCGTTCCCAATGATATCCTGAATAAACCCGCTGCTTTGACGGAGAATGAATATACACTTGTTAAAAAGCATACTCTCGAAGGCTTCAACGTGCTTCGCGGCAAGAACGTTCCTACCAATATCATGAATTCAGCACTTATGCATCACGAGCGATGCGATGGTTCCGGGTATCCCTTCGGTATCAAGAATGCCAAGATCGATACCTATGCTAAGATGGTAGCCATTGTGGATGTTTACGACGCCATGACTTCAGCCAGAATCTATCGTGGTCCATTATGTCCATTTAAGGTTGTCGAGATTTTTGAACAGGAAGGCTTGCAGAAATACGACACAAGATTCATCATGACCTTCCTTGAAAACATTGTTAACACTTACATGCTTCATCGTGTACGTCTAAGTGACGGTCGCGAAGGTGATGTGGTATTTATAAATCGTTCCGATCTTGCTCATCCCACCATTAAGACCCCTGACGGATTTGTGGATCTTTCCCTTGAATCCAACGTCACCATTGAAGCGCTTGTATAAACATTTATTTAATATAGAAGAAACCCGCATAAAAATAATCCCTCAGATTTGATCTGAGGGATTTCTTCGTCATGTGTGTTTTCTTCTCAGCCTACCTTAAGCTTAAATTTTGTAAGCTCTTTTTCGTCGTTTACTACCTGAATGGCAGCTCCGAGACCTGCAAGCTTTTCAGGGAAATCTTCATATCCACGCTCTACATAGTGAATATCATCCACGAGAGTATAGCCTTCCGATGCAAGACCTGCAACTACCAAGGCTGCTCCGGCACGTAAATCGGGAGCTGTAATATTGGCACCCCTGTATTTTTCCACACCTTCGATAATCGCGGTGTTACCTTCTACCTTTATGTTGGCGCCAAGCCTTGTGAGTTCATCTACATATCTAAAACGATTTTCAAAAATCGATTCAGTTACAATACTGGTTCCCTCTGCAAGTCCCAATGCAACAACTATCTGAGGCTGCATATCTGTAGGGAATCCGGGATAAGGCAATGTCTTAACCTGCGTATGTTTAAAAGGCTTCGATGCCACTACTCTTACCGCATCATCAAATTCTTCCACTTCGCATCCGATCTCAAGAAGCTTTGAAGTGATGGATTCAAGGTGCTTGGGAATTACATTCTTAACAAGTACATCCCCCTTGGTAACTGCTGCTGCCAGCATAAAAGTTCCGGCTTCAATCTGATCGGGGATGATTGAATACTTGGCTGCGTGAAGTGACTCAACACCGGTAATACGGATCACATCGGTACCTGCACCTCTTACATGAGCACCCATACTGTTTAAGAAGTTGGCAACGTCAACCACATGTGGTTCTTTTGCCGCATTTTCAATATATGTCTGTCCACTTGCAAGTACTGCCGCAAGCATTACATTGATGGTGGTTCCCACTGATACAACGTCTAAGTAAATGTGGGTACCTGTAAGACTTTCTGCTTCACATACAAGGCATCCGTTCTCAATCTGAACTGAGGCGCCTAAAGCATTGAAGCCTTTTATGTGCTGATCCACGGGTCTTGATCCGATATTGCATCCTCCGGGAAGAGCGATTCTGGCATTTTTATATTTACCGAGAAGAGATCCTGCAAAATAATAAGAACCTCTTATCTTCTTTAAATCATCATTGTCAAGTTCCGTCTTGTGAACGCCTGCGCCGTTTATTCTGACAGTATGACGATCAACCTTCTCAACGTATGCGCCGAGCTCTTTTAAAGCATCCATCATTACGTTGGTGTCATATAAATCGGGCACATTTTCAATTTCTACTGTTTCATTGGAAAGAAGGGCACCGGCGAGGATCCCGAGAGCAGCGTTTTTAGCGCCGCCGATCTCAACTTCGCCTACCAAAGGTGCACCGCCTTTAATAGCATATTCTCTCATATGATTACACCTATCGTGTTTCTGAGTAACATATAATTACTATCACAAATCGCTGCCGTTGTCAAAAATTACAACGATTATTAATTCAGATAGTTCAAAGGGTTAACGGCCTTGCCGTTAATTCGAATTTCAAAATGTAAGTGAGGTCCCGTGGAAACACCACTGTTACCGCTAAGTGCGATCTTCTCGCCCTGGGATACATACTGACCGCTGCGCACCAATATCCTACTCAGATGAGCATATCGTGTCTGCTTTCCGTCGGGATGATTTATAAAGATACAATAACCGTAACCGGACATCCATCCTGCATGAGTAACCTGTCCACCACAGGAAGCCCATACGGAAGTACCTACAGGAGTTCCCCAGTCGACACCTAAGTGATAGGATGTCATGCCTCGTATTGTTGATTTTCTTCCGCCGAATCCGCTGGTTAAACGTCCGCCCGAAAGAGGCTTGATGTATGTGGGAGGAATCTTAGTTCCCTTTTCAACAATCTTAGGTACAGCTTCTGCAACTACTTCTTCCATCACCACTTCTGTATCGATCACTTCACTGTCAATGTATGTAATCTTCTGTACCGCTTTATGATAACCGGATGAAGGATCCTGAAGAGTCACCTCCGTGGTAGTATACCAGTTGTCGTTATATACATATTCAATGGGGGCTTCATAAGTACCCTCGTAATAAACAAGTTCTTCTCTTCGAACCGAAAGCTCAGGCTTAGGCACTGTGACCACGATCTCATCACCAACTCGAATGATCGAATTGGGTCCGGTGATGTTTTCATTTAAGCTGATGAGATCATCTATAGTAATTCCCACCTTCTCGGCAATACCGGATAATGTGTCACCGGATACTACCTCATAGATGGTTTTCTGCTCAGTATCCTTGGTTACCTGTTCAATGGCTGTATCAATATCGGTGATCTGACTCTTGGGAAGATATGACTCAATCACGTCTACATTGTTGGCAAAAGAAACATTTACGATGCCATAATCGAAATCATCAAAGTTCTTGGAAATATCAGGATTGACACCATTTATTACCGCATCAAAATCTCCGTAGAAGCCTTCACTTGAAAGATAATCACTTGCATACTTGCCGTCGTCAGCTTCTTTTCTGTTATCGATAACCTTGGGAATAAGTACCGGAAGTTCTCTTGTAGAGTCCACCGTCAAGTCGGCAGAGAAATGCTCCTCAGTGTCATATCTGTGGATGGAAGCTTCCAGCAGCTCGACAACATTTTCCGCCGTTGACAGGTTAACCATGTAATCGTCAATCTTAACCGTATAAGAATGACTCATGGTTTCCGTTACGGATTTTTCAAACTCTTCTATTATATTAGAAACAAGTACGCTGTCGGAAGTGATCCTCCCGAAGAATACGTCCTCACCTACGATATCAATGTCCGCATCGATGAGCATGATGGTAGGCTCCGAACCTGCCACTTCACGCCTTGCAGCACAAAGAACCCGGTCAGCGTCGCTTTCACTTGCGACTCTTCCCATGGCATTTCCGTTTATTACTATGGTAAATATATTGTCACCAACTTTTCTTACAGGTTCAAAGGACGGCATAAAAAGTATTGCTAAAAACAATGCCGCTATCATAACCTGCAGATAAGCGATTCTGCATTTTTTATGAAATCTGGATATTAAAACCATAACCCTCTAATCCTTTTTACTCCTCACATTCTACCAACAATTAATAAGATTGTAAAGTAAAGGGCAATGTGCTATACTAAAAACACGTACATTAGTTCGTGTATAGGAGGTGCTTATGGAAGAAATCATTTTTCATATTGACGTGAATTCCGCATTTCTCAGCTGGACCGCCGTACGCCTCTTAGACTCAGGGTACGACATCGACATCCGTACCGTTCCTGCCATTATAGGCGGGGATAAAGAAAAACGTCACGGCATAGTGCTTGCCAAGTCAATCCCTGCAAAGCGCTATGGTATAGAAACAGCTGAACCTGTGGCCGCCGCCCTTAAAAAATGCCCCGACTTACTGGTATTCCCGCCGGACTTTCACTTGTACAGCACCATGAGTCACAATTTGATGGACTACCTTCACACTTTCACTGACGATATCGAGCAGGCAAGTATTGATGAATGCTATCTCTACTACACCCCAATTATGCATAAGTACGGCGAACCGGTCGCCTTCGCCAATAAAATACGTGCGGAAGTATATAAGCAATACGGCTTCACCGTTAATGTTGGCATTTCAGATAAAAAGGTCCTTGCCAAGATGGCTTCCGATTTCACAAAGCCCGATAAGACCCACACTCTATTTACATCAGAGATCAAAGAAAAAATGTGGCCCCTTCCCGTACGTGATCTGTTCCTATGCGGAAAGTCGGCAGCCGCAAGGCTTAATACTCTCGGCATCTTCACCATAGGTGAGCTTGCAGTCACCGATAAGAAGATTCTCACCGACAATTTAAAAAGCCATGGCATAACACTCTGGGAATTTGCTAACGGTATAGATGATTCCAAGGTCCATAAAGAGCATTCGGAAGCGAAAGGAATCGGAAATTCAACCACCAGCGAGCATGATGTGACAGATGGTGTCGAAGCCGAGGAAATCCTATATGAGCTGTGTGAGTCTGTGTCCCACCGTTTAAAAAAAGGAGGCTTTTTAACCTCCAACATTACAGTAGAAATCAAATACACCGATTTTAGATCATACTCAAAGCAGTGTCCCACCGACACTCCCATATATACTACCAAGGCTCTCCACGACTATGCCGTGAAGCTCTTTTATGAGCTTTGGAATCGGGAACCCATCAGACTTCTCGGCGTTAGAGCCACAAAGCTTTCATCCGAAGATGAACCGGTACAGCTCAGTCTTTTTGACATAAAAAATCCTGCCGTATTACGACAGGATTCAGAAAAACAGATTGCTCTTGAGGCAGCCCTTTCCGATATCCGTAAAAAATACGGTTACGAAAGTGTTAAGAAAGGGCGTATTACTTAGCCTTCTTATCAGGCTTATTCTTTTTAACCGAATAACCGAACTTACCTACCTGTTCACCCAATGTATAGTACTTACCATGGGAATAGGTGATGGGGTCCGTATCTTCAAAATGAAAGGTCCCCTTTTCATCCATGTATTTATCATCCGCATGGACTGCCACTACTTTTCCAAAGAAAATGGTGTGGGTGCCAAGATCCTCACTGTAGGTTACCTTGCATTCAATATTTACGGGGCTTTCCGCAATGCCGGGAGCCTTTATTACTGTGGATGGGCAAGGAGTAAGATGCGCGTCCTTCCATTTATCTACATCACGTCCGCTTTTAACTCCGCACAGGTCTGTGGCGTATGCCAGGTCCCTTGTAGTTAAGTTAACGCAGAATTCTCCGGATTCTTTGATCAAATCATAACTGTAGCGGGATTTTCTCACCGAAATCGATACCATGGCAGGATCCGAATTAATGGTGCCTGTCCATCCGATCGTTATGATGTTGGGCTTTCCGTCGGAGCCTTCACATGTTACCATTACCACCGGCAGCGGGTAGAGCATATTGCCGGGTTTAAAATCTATCTTTGCCATATTATAAAATTCTTAAAGCAAGCAATACTACTGTAGCGGTAAGTACTGCAAAAGAAAGTGAACTCATTACTATTGATACGATGGAGATAGGTTTAACACCACGCATCTTTCTTTCAAGTCTCTGATTCTGTAATGCAAGGGCTTCTGTCTGCTGCTTAAGTTCATCTACCAGAGAAGCCTGTACGTTTCTGTATACTCTTACATTTTCCTTGTGAATGTTTTCTTCCTGAGACTTAAAGTATGCATTTAATTCTTCCTTGATGGTCTGAAGCTCTTCTCTTAAAGAATTAACTTCCTCTGACTTCACATTACCCATACCGGAATCGCCTTCTTCGATCTTCTGAATGGCACCCTGTAAAAGCTGATTTGTAAGCTCGTTGGTTTCTGCACATTTAAGTGTAAGTCTTCTCATGTCGCTTACTGTCTGTTCAAGCTCATTTACTCTTTCTTCAGCCTTCTTTAACTGTTTAGCTTCAGCTTCGGAATTAGCTTTGATGCCGTCCTGTCCGCCAAATCTCTGTGCGATTTTATCCATAAAAGTATCCATTTTCAATCTTTTACTCCTTATATTTATATACCATTGTTAGCGTTACCGAATCTTTGTACTTCTTCGTTTAATAATAGCATACGGTCATCCAATATGGAAACCATATGTGCACATTCTACAAGCTCAGCCCTTACTTCTTCGGGGGCATTACCTTCGAATTTGTAATTGATCTTATGCTCAAGGCTTGCCCAGAAATCCATGGCTACCGTTCTTATCTGTATTTCGACTTTAACATCTTCCGTTCTGTCAGACAGGAATATCGGCACCGTTACCAGCATGTGATAACTCATATATCCGCTGGGCTTTGGATTCTTGAGATAATCCCTTACCTCTATTACATCAACGTCCGGTCGGTTTGATAACATTTCCGCGATCCTGTATATGTCACTGGTAAAAGAACATATAATTCGGATTCCCGCTATGTCATTAACATATTCCACCATGTTCTCTATAGTGGATTCCTGACCGTACTTCTTTAATTTCTTTACAATGCTTTCAGGGGTTTTTAATCGTGACTTGATATGCTCAATCGGATTATATTTATGAATACGCTGAAATTCATCGTTTAAGATTTCTATCTTGGTATTTATATCTTTAAGTGCCGCGGTATAAAGAAAGGTTACTTCTTCCCAGGTCTGTACCGCCGAATTTCTTTTGTCCTGTTTCTTCATTTCTTTCCCCACATCCGTAGATGTTGTATTTGCTTTACCAAAAACAGTATATCATAAAAATCCCCATTTCACTTTTGATATACGTTATTTTATGCTAAAATTTTTGTAAATTTTTATTAAGGAGCACTGTTTTGCGTATCTGGGCCAGGTTATTTAAAGACAATCACATGTTAAAAGACTTCGTATATGAAGACAAAACGGATTCAACAAGAACCAAAAAGGTATTTAAGGCTCTGGATGAATCCGTCAAATTCTTTGATCTCGCCACTCCCATCTGGCTTGATTCCAATATTAAGGAATTCAAAAATCATTCAAAAACCCGTTTCAGACGGGACAGCTTCATAGAGGAAGTGGATTTTGATTATATGGAATTTTTTGTAATTGACGAGGATTGATCGTTAATCTTCGTAACCGTTAGGGTTGTTCTTCTGCCAGTTCCAGGAATCGGCACACATCTCTTTGATGCCGTATTTTGCTACCCAGTTAAGCTCATTCTTTGCTTTTTCGGCAGATGCGTAGCATGTTGCTATGTCGCCGGGTCGACGGGGACCTATTACATAGGGAACCTTTACGCCGGTAGCCGCTTCAAAGTTCTTTACTATATCGAGAACACTGTATCCCACACCTGTACCAAGGTTATAGATCTTAAGGCCGGCTTTCTTCTTGATCATTTCAAGTGCCTTTACATGACCGTCTGCAAGATCCACTACGTGGATATAGTCTCTTACACCGGTACCGTCGTGGGTATCGTAGTCATTACCGAAAATGGTCAGTTCTTTTCTTTTTCCAACTGCAACCTGTGTAATATAGGGCATTAAGTTGTTGGGAATTCCGTTGGGGTTCTCTCCGATGGTGCCGCTCTTGTGAGCACCGATGGGGTTAAAGTAACGAAGTAAGATCACATTCCATTCGGGATCTGCCTTCTGCATATCGGAAAGAATCTGTTCCAGCATTGACTTGGTCCAGCCATAGGGGTTGGTGCACTGTCCTTTGGGACATTCTTCGGTAATGGGTACGAAGGCGGGATCTCCGTAAACCGTTGCGGATGAAGAAAAGATAATATTCTTTGCATTATGCTTTCTTAACTCATCTACTAAGATGAGAGTTCCTGCGATATTGTTATCATAGTATTCCCAGGGCTTTGATACTGACTCACCTACTGCCTTTAAGCCTGCAAAATGGATACATGCATCTACTTTTTCTTTTTCAAGTACCTTGGAAAGGCCCTCTCTATCACGAATGTCCACTTTGTAGAAGGGAACTTCTTTTCCCGTAATCTTTGCGACTCTCTCAAGGGACTTTTCCGATGCATTTGATAAATTGTCTATTACTACTACGTCATAACCTGCATTTTGTAATTCTACCACTGTGTGGGATCCGATATAACCGGCTCCGCCTGTAACAAGTATTTTCATACTGCCTCCTTTATTCATGGGTTTTTTGCTGATTTAAATATAATTCCCGATGCCTTATTTAACAATCGCCAGATGTTTCTTTTACCTGTCAAAATGTTGTCTGATGCTTTGAACTTTTTAAGGCACAGACTCTTCTTAAAACAATTCTTTAAGGTTAAGGGAAGATGCATAGATTTCTTTTTTAGATGCCGGTATCTTGCCCGTAGGGCTCTTTGATGCATCCTGAGAAAGAAGGGTTATAGCTTCCTTCATGGTGCAATTTTCTTTTACCATAACGTCTACGAGCATGGCTTCAAGAGATAAGGGTGCGTCCAGAGATTCTTTCTCTTCCGGAGGTTCTTCATTTTCATAGTGGAGCACCATCGCATATTCGCCCTTTTCCGCATTGGGATTGTTTTTAAGCTCTGCATATATACTTTCAGCATTGCCCCTGTAGGTTTTCTCATGGGACTTTGTAAGATCGTTGCAAAGTGCTATCTCTGCCTTCGGAAGTTCCTCCTTTATAACCTCCATTACGTCCAATATACGTTTGGGAGATTCATAAAATATGTATGTTTCCGTAGGATTTTTCTTAATTTTCTCAAGTTCTGATATTCGTTCTTTTTTTTCACGTGGAAAGAAACCCTTGAAATTAAAGGTAGCGGAAGGGAGTCCCGATATGGAAAGAGCCGTCACTGCGGCACAGGCTCCGGGGATGCCGATAACTTCGATGCCGGCCTTTCTGCAGGCTTCACAGAGCACAAAGCCCGGGTCGTTGACGCATGGAGTACCCGCATCGGACACAAGAGCTATGTTTTCACCGTTTAAAAGCCTGTTTACGAAATAATCCACTGCTTCGTGCTCATTGAACTTGTGATTCGATGCCATTTTGGTATGTATATCAAAATGGTTAAGAAGCTTCATGGTGTTCCTTGTATCTTCCGCTGCGATTAAATCAGCATTTCTTAAAGTTTCTATGGCACGGCTCGTCATGTCGGAAAGGTTTCCGATGGGAGTTGCCACTATATAGAGAATTCCGCTCATTGTATGTTTAATCCCTTTGCTTCATCTTCAGAAAGCACTATGTTCATGCACTGGATCGCGGCACCGGAGGCACCCTTTCCAAGGTTATCAAATACAGCCGTAACAAGCATTCTGTCTTCGCAGCCTGTTACATATATCTTTACATCATCCCTGCCTGACATCATGTTCCCTGCGAAAAATCCGCCGGTCTCAGCTTCGGCGCCGGGCTCCTGTACATGGATGAATTTTTCACCATCATAAAATTCCGCATATAAATCTCTGAGTTCCGAAACAGTCATCTTCTTTTTCATTAAGTGAGTATATATGGGAAAAGAAACGATCATGCCGCTGTAATAATCACATACGAACGGGGTAAACAGCGGAGCATGGGATAAACCTGTTATCTTCTGCATTTCTTTTAAATGCTTGTGGCTCTGTGTGAGGGCATATTCTCTGGGAGCATCCAGGTCGACCGTACGCTCATCCCCTTCGTAGAGAGCTATTGCTTTCTTACCGGCTCCCGAATATCCTGAAACCGCCGTTACGGATACGGGATAATCGTTGGATATAATGCCTTCTTTTACCAGAGGATAAACGCACATCTGGAAACCGGATGCGTAACAACCGGGAACCGCGATACGATTTCCGGTCCTTATTTTCTCTCTAAACTCGGGACCAAGTTCCGGAAGTCCGTAAGCCCAGCCGGGTTCTGTTCTGTGGGCCGTGGAGGCGTCGATGATAACTGTATTTTTATTATCGGGATCAACCAGAGATACCGCTTCTATAGCAGCCTGGTCCGGAAGACATAAGAATGTTATGTCGGATTCATTAATGAGCCTCTTTCGCTCATCAAGGTCCTTTCTTTTTTCCGAATCGATATGCAATATGGTTACATCCTTGCGATTTTCAAATCTTTCTGCTATTCTTAAACCTGTAGTTCCTTCACTACCGTCTATAAATACTTTCTTCATGTAACTACTCTCCCTTAGAGCCTTAATTTATAATATGTTATCACAAACTAATGAAAAAAAGAATGTTGGATATCTTATGTTACATTGATGCCAACATTGATAGGCCCCTGCGACTTGCTTCGATCTCGGCTGAATTCTACCTGGACAAGTCCTATCTGTGCCATGCCATCAAAAAAGAAACGGGATACACATTCCGGCAATATCTCTACATGCATCGGCTTAAAAAAGCCAGAGATATGCTTCTAACCACTAATCTTACAGTCTCAGAAATTTCAATCAAATCCGGTTTTTCCAATATACACCTTTTTGAAAGACATTTTAAAAAAGTCTACGGTGACACTCCCAAGATCTATCAAAAAAGGAAGCCGAAGGTTATCGACTTCCTCTAGGTATAGCAAATTGCTATAGTTAACATTCATAAGTGCTGTTTTTACGCCATTTTATCATTTGTTATCACCGCGTCTTCTTCCACCATTTTCAAGATAATAACGTTGCTTCGCAAGATACATCTTTCTGTCAGCTTCGATATAGACAGCTCTCGCAGTAGGTTCGGGAATCTCCGTGGATCTGCAGTATCCGTAGGATGAGCTTACCTTGATATCATTGCTCTTCGCATTATCATCGGCAATGTTCTTTTCAAGACGTGCAAATGATTCCTCTACGTTGTAACGTTTTCCGTTAGGTATGATGACGATGAATTCATCACCACCCATACGTCCGATGATCTCCTGGGAAGTGTATGTCTTACGAAGGCATTTCGAAAATCTTATTAAGAGTTCGTCACCCTTTTCATGTCCGAGTCTGTCATTGGTGGACTTAAGATTATTTAAGTCAAACTGGATAATGATATATTCATGACCGGAGGTTTCTATCTCCTTAAATACATCCTCACACTTTCTTCTTGTATAAAGGCCTGTCAGCACATCCATATATGCAATACGAGATAAGAACTCGTTCTCGGCAGTAAGAATTACCTGGCTTCGCACCTGATAGATATAGTCGATTACCATGGACAGTATAAACACCAGACCGCCGAAAGCAACCATGCTTACATAACTTCCGTCAGTTACGCCGAACCATCCGTACTTGGTCACATTGAACATAATGAGGTCCCTTACCACAATGATCAGGATCGTCATCATGCCGCCAAGCAATATCTTATGCAGTTTCTCCCTCATCATATCCTGGATCACCACAAAAAGAATGAACAGGCAGCATATAAACATGTATGTCTGGTAAACTCTTAAGAATACCGGGAAGTGGAACCAGTTCATGAACTGACACAGTACGGATACCAGGAGTAACTGTATTCCGATAAGCATAAGAGCATAATAGATAAAAGATTCAACTCTGATGCTTCGCTGTTCCACGTCTTCTCTGAAGTATAGAAGAATCGGTATCGGTGAAAGATACAACGACATATATTCAAGATATGTTTTTAATACAAAGTTATTGGTAAAAAGAATAGTAAAGCCGCCGTTAGCAAGGGACCAAAGTCCGATGCACAGCGAGAACATACCGATGCACATAAGTCTTTCCATGCTGTATGAGCGGAAGAATAACACGAAAGTAATGAGCGATAAGAAAAGACCTCCCACCACCAACGAAAGCGAAATAGCAAACTGTATGGCGTCGGGTGAAAGATAATCAGACATTAATGTGGTCTCATCGTAGATAAGAGGAGTGAAAAGACTGGTCACCTCTTCTTCCTCAGTTACGTAGAACACTATTTTAACAGGCTTACCGGCGCAGTTATCAGGCAGAGAAACAATCTGCTTGCCATAGCCTAAGATATCTCCCTTTTCAAGAAGGTCGTAACCATATTCAAATATTTTAACACCGTCAACATAGATAGTTGTGGCACAGTAATCAATGGCTAAGCAAAGCGCCGAGCGATTAAATGCATCGTTGGGGATCGTATTGGTAAGAACAATTCTGTCGCCGTATTTGGCCATTCCGAAAATAAGCTCGTCCAGGTCCACATTGGAAAATACGGCATCATCCAGCTTTACGGTCCAGCCCTCATCGAATCTTATGACCTTGGATGACTGGTTGCCTTTTGCAACATGATAATAAAGCCCTGTGAAAGTGCCTATAACCAATACAAAAAGAACTATATGAAGAATTTTTGATTTAAGTCCGGGTTTTTTAGTTTCCATTTTCTTTTACACAAATTAACAGTCGCTAGTTAATTATATATCAATATCCGTGTTTTGCAAGGTTTTGTCCGCTTTTTCTCTTTGGACTTTACCTTTCATGGCTTCTTCAACCTCTATTTCCTTTTTCCTTAAAGCTTCCTCATAGCCTTTAAGAGCAGCGAAGGGCATAAATTGCTTGGCACGCTCAGATACAGTCATTTTAACATAATGGGTATTAACGGTTTTCATTTTCTGTGACCTCCGATCTGATTGTTTCTTTCTATGGTGGTGCCGCCTTCTTCCAGATTCATGCCCTTAAGAATCGCGTTTCGGCCATATTTTTCTTTTATGGAAAGCATGGCTTGCTGCATTTTGTTTTCTTTTTCCCTCTCGTCCATATCGGTAAATAAGTCCATCTGTATATACTCCCCGTCCTCAATGTTGTTGCAGGAAAGGTTCACTCCACGTATGGCGCGGTTCTTATCTTTGATGCGATCATAAAGAAGGGCCACCGCAGGAACTATCTCTCGCGATGAGCTGGTGGGTACCCGCAGTCTGACTGTGCCGCGATCACCCTCACCTCCGTAGAAATTAGAGTAAGAAATATACAAGGTAAGGGACCCTGTTATCTTTTTATGGGACACAAGCTCCAGACACAGTTCGTCCGCCATTTCCCGTACAATGAGACGGCCCTCATCGTGACCGTAATCCCGGGGCAAAACCTGACCCGATGAAAAACTGTTGGAATGAGGCTTATAGTTCTTTATATCCTTCATGGTAGTTGTTTCTATGCCTTTTGAATGGTCGATCAAAAGTTCCGCATCTATACCAAAGAGATGATATAGCAGATCCTCGTCGGCATGAGCCACATCATACATGGTTTCCATGCCGCTGTGAGCAAGACGCCTTGCTGTCCCCGGTCCGATTCTCCAGAAATCGGTAATGGGCTTATGATGCCAAAGCTTCTCCTTATATGACTCTTCATCGAGAATTCCGATATGGTCGGGAACATGCTTTGCCTGAATATCCAGGGCAATTTTAGCAAGATAGAGATTGGTACCGATACCGGCCGTTGCCGTAATTCCCGTTTCTTTTTCTATGTCTCCCATAATCTTAACGGCAAGTTCTTTTGCGGTAAGCTTATATAGCGGCAGATAATCAGTCACATCCATGAATACTTCGTCGATGGAATATACATGGATATCTTCTTTTGCAATGTATCTTAAATACACCCCGTAAATCTCCGCAGATACCTCAATATAGCGGGACATTCTGGGAGTAGCCATTATGTATTTAATATCTTTGGGTATCTCAAAAACCCTGCAACGTCCCGGCACGCCAAGTTTCTTCATGGCAGGGGACACAGCAAGGCATATGGTCTTCTCTGTTCGCTCCGGGTCCGCCACCACAAGATTGGTGGTAAAGGGATCAAGCCCCCTGTCGGAGCATTCAACTGATGCATAGAAAGACTTTAAATCTATACAAACATAAGTTCGTGTACTCATAGATTCATGATATACTTTTTTTTTATACTTTTCAAGATAGGAAGCCAAAACAAAAAGAATCCCGGCTGATACGCAGGGATTCCTATTATGGATTATTATAACTTAGTGAGCAGCAATGCATACGCCACTTAGTGTAAGCTCATCTCTAAAATATTCGATAAAACCACCAACAAGGAAATATGCTACCAGCTCTCCCGTAGCGGTTGCTTCTATATCTTTCCCGTTAGATCTAACAAAAGAAGAACAACTCTTCTCTTCCCACCCAAATCCATTAGTTAATCCTGTGAATGTAGTGTATGCGCTATGGCTAATAACCTTCCCTGAATGATTGGGGCCTGAAGTTGTATATGACACATTAAGTCGAACCTGCGCTCCTACACCTACTTGGTAAGCTGCAACCATAGCGTTTCCACTTGTGGTCGCCTGAACACTCAATACTCCCGACCGATTCATACCATCTACCACGTAATTTCTATACTGCATTTTGCTGACAGCTTTGATATAGTTTACTGCCTCTTCATGAGAATCGAACTGTGGTAATGTACTTGTATCAATCTGCTTTCCATTAATCTCGACTATGGGCCTGTCCTCTCCCACATACAATCCACTAGATTGCACCTTTTCTTCCAGAGCATACTTTTCATTTGTTTCTGCGTAAGATACTGTATTAGTGTTTAGCAATAGAACCAAAAACAATAATAGACTCATTAAATATCTGTACCTTTTCTTAATCATTTTTTACCCTTTCTATTTCTTCTTAGTATTTGATTTAATCAACTTGGCAATTACTATAATTAATAATATTTGAGAAATAAAGTTAAAAATTTGCCATACGACAGTGAAAATGCGCATTATCGGCCTCCTCTTTGTTTCTGAACACTCACCAGTTATTATATCGGATCTAAATAACCACTATAGACAGCATAAACAGCATCTTCCCTGTAACGAATACTTTCAATACTCAAATTCCCGGCATATTTAACACCGCTCTTCTCTTTCGAATAATAAAATGTTTTTGGCGGAACCGTACCGACTTTATACATGACTTCCACTCTAACTTTGAATGTATTAATGCTAAAATCAGGATATAGTTCGTTGATACATATTATCTCATCCCTTGACGCTAAATTCTGTTGCTCGATATAAATGCCAGTGTCACCAATCACCATTGGAACAGGCTGAATCACAAACAGTATGCAACTCATCAAAATAGCAAAAAAATAATCCTGCATTGTTTAATCTCCTCTCAATAAATGTGTTTCTTTTCGACAGTCGACTAACTATTCGGCCTTCCATACAATGTAGCATTTCGGAACATAATCGGCTCTTGGACTGTTATTTGTCTCATCATAGACAACCGTCGAACCGGCAAAAAAGGATATTTTGTTTCCGCTTTCTAAACTATTTAGCGAACATAAAAAACCATGTTTAGTCAAGCATATGGCATGATTAAGATTGAGCTCATAATCACATGCCTCGTCGCCTACATCGATTTTCACTTGGCTTCCTTCCTCATGGAATCCTTCTACAATTACCCCTGTCTTAAACATATATTGAGAATTATGCTCGCCGATGTATGAAAGCAGTGGCAATAAAGATACCTTGATTAGGAAATAAATTATTAAAAAAATTATTATTAGGGAAAAAAACTTAACTCTATTTTTATTCATATTACCGATAACTCAAAAAGAGATTGTACATGTTATTAGTAATCCTTGTAATACTGGAATAGGCAGTTGGATATGAGCTACCATCAGTACTAGTACTAGAACCAGCGGTAAGTATTCCTATAGCAGTATATCCTGTATCCGCGTAATATGCGAAGACCGGTCCTCCACTATTTCCAGATGATGCATCAAAATCTGCTTTCAGAATTGTCGATGTGCTTGACTTAATTCTGCCAGTTCCGACAAACATACATCTATCACTCGTCTGACCCTCACACGTCGAGGGGCTAGGGTATCCTGTGTTCAAAACATATGTATTATTATATGATGATGTTTGAGTTTTCAAACCTAGCCAACCTGTAGATGCCCCGATTTGAGCTGAAGTTTCAACTACAGCCCAATCGTCTTTTTGCGCCTTAGTAGTCAGATAATTGCTTGTTATTGTTATCTTTTTTCCTTCCGTACTGCCATACGGATAAGTGCTTCCTTTTTTCCCTGGAATTATCGTAACTTTAGTAGCTAGATTTCCGTTACTATCGGTTACTACATGTGCAGCAGTCGCAACGGCAGCATTTGCTATGACAAATCCACTTGCTTCTTTATAACTTCCGCTACTGAACTCAGCCTTAATATATACTGTGTTACAATATGGGCCAACACTAGTTACATCAACTTTAGTTCTATCATCGTTCCCAATAATGGCATTGACTCCAACATCCCCAGGCTGCTTCAAGGAAAGTTCTCCACCTACCATGTTTGCCTCCTCAATAGATAATCTGTTTTCGTCCTTTGAATAATCATGTAACTCAGAAAACAAATGAGTCTCAACTTCTCCTGTCTCTAGGTTGTATATTTGATACGAAGCATTAAACTCTTCCTTTAAATTTGCAACCTTTGCATCAAGTAAATATTCATCTCTTCCCTTTGCAAGAGCTGTCTGATAATTTGTACATAAACACAAAGACAAAATAGTAATACATATTAATGCCCTTTTACATCCGTTTTCAATGCTTCCCTTTTTTAGTTTTCTCACAGTTTTATTCTCCTTTGTTGCTCAACTAATTAACTGTAACAATTGAATTTAACCTCTTAACATAGTAAGAACTTAATGCTCCTACATTTTGTCACATGTGATACTTTAACCATATGGAAGACCACATAAAAAGTCAATTTCATAATATGAATATCGATATTTTTCGCCTATTCACAATGTTAATATCCTCCTAATTTACCCGATAGATAAAAAGGAGCCACGATCACCTTGTAAGTAATCGTGACTCTTGTCACTACAACATTAAATAGTTTTTTCAGTTTACGTCTGTCTGTCTTAGGAAATAATCATTAACAAAATAAATGTTCTCATCATTATCTAAGTCAGAAGTCGATTTTACAAACACTACTTCGACAGATGTTAACCCTTCAACGCCTTCATACCTTTTCATAAGTTTCTTCGCATATGCATTCGAGCCTGTTTCTGTGATTCCAAAAACAGGTTTCACATATAGGGTAATAGTACTTCCATAATCATTATCATGAATATCAGAAGTGGCAACTACTCTATATCGAGGAATCACCAGGTATAGTATGCAAAGTATAACTACCACTGCAAGAATCGCCGCCATGCGGCTCTGCCATCTGAACTTTATACGGTTTTTTTCATATTCTGCTGTTTCTTCAGCCAACAAAACATGCTCTAAACGAACACCTAATACAGTACACAAGTGTTCCAACTGATCAACAGAAGGAATAATCGTACCATTTTCCCATCTTGAAAGTGTTGGCTGGGAAACCGGGATTAATTGAGCTAACTCCTTTTGTGAGTAACCCCTCTCTTCCCTCAATTCTACAATTCTTTTACCTATATCCTTAATCCTCATACGTACCCCTATTTTTATTAATATTCTACCATTATCCCTCGCTTTTTCAAGCAAAACAAGCTTGACTAGGCTCGATAAAACATCGCCAAGTTAACTTGTATGGTTCACACTAAGTTCGCGAAATACCTCACTAAGTGCTCTACTCAAAACAAAAGCCCCGGCTCTTGAGCCGGGGCTAATAAATCATCTTCTCTATGCGTTCTTCTTAAGGGTTATTCCTCTCATTACAAATAAGAAGGCTACTGTCAGAACTGCTCCTACAGGGATGGAGAGCCAGGTAATTCCGGCCATGTTGAAAAGGCCTGCAAGCAGATAAGTAACGAACGAAATGGCTGCTACGGAAATAGCATAAGGTAACTGAGTCTCTACGTGGGCAATGTGATTACAGTGCGCACCTGCCGATGACATGATAGTGGTATCGGAAATAGGTGAGCAGTGATCACCGCATACAGCGCCTGCGAGACAAGCTGAGATTCCCACGAAGAAGAGTGAACTTGTTTCAGGGAAGATGGCGGATACGATGGGAATCAGGATTCCGAAGGTACCCCAGCTTGTTCCTGTTGCAAAGGCAATGAGACATGCAACCACAAATACTATTGCGGGAAGCGCCCACTGAAGAGCTGCCGCATTGGACATGACATTCTGTACAAAGGTTGCCGCGTCAAGGGCATTGGTCATGGCCTTTAAGCTTGTTGCAAGAGTGAGAATGATGATAGCAGGTACCATGGCGATGAAGCCCTGAGGGATACAAGCCATTGCATCTTCAAATGTCACGATCTTACGAAGCACAAAGTATATGATGATAAGTACAAGTGCAAGAATGCTTCCCCATGGAAGTCCCACATAAGCATCGGTTTCGGAGAAGGCTTCCTGAATAGTGCCCACACCGCCGAGGCTGTCGAAACCATTCTTTAAAAGTCCCCAGACACAGAATGCGATAAGCACTACAATGGGGATGATAAGATCCATGAGCTTACCCTTTGCAGGAGTTGCGGGACCGTTTTCTTCTAACTTTAATTCTCTCTTTGCATCAAGTAATGATGAATCAAGAACGCTTAAATCACCTGTTTTCTGTGCTTTGATCTCGTAGTCGGACATCTTGCCGTAGTCAAATCCCATAAGCACAAGTGCGATAATAAATACAAATGTGAATATTGAATAGAAGTTATAAGGGATTGCTCTTACGAAAAGCTCGATTCCCGAATAGCTTTCAGATTCAACGCAACCTGATACTGCTGCCGCCCATGAAGAAACGGGAGCGATCATGCAGACAGGCGCTGCTGTAGCATCAATTAAGTATGCAAGCTTAACTCTTGAGATCTTTTTGGAATCCGTAACGGGTGCCATAACAGAACCAACCGTCAAGCAGTTAAAATAGTCGTCAATGAAAATAAGTACGCCGAGAGCGAATGTAGCAAGCATTGCTCCGGTTTTTGTCTTAATATTCTTTTCAGCCCATTCACCGAAGGCTCTTGATGCGCCGGATTTATTAACAAGAGCTACAACAATTCCCAGGAATACCAGGAAAAGAAAGATTCCCGCATTGTCGGAAACGGCTGTTGTAAGTGCGTCAACAGTGATAGCATCTACAGTTGCAAGGAAATTGCAGCTTGTTGACATTAGTGCTCCAAGTACTACACCTACAAAAAGTGATGAATATGCTTCTTTTGTGATAAGCGCAAGCATGATTGCAACAATGGGTGGAACAAGGGCCCAGGCAGTTCCCGCGAAGGTTCCGCCGTTAGCATTAACTATACATATTAACGCTACCATGACTACAAATACGCATGCAGCAATAAGTGTCGAATTCTTTTTCATAATCTACCCCAATCTTATTTTTCTTTTAAAAGGTCTCTGATTTCAGTAAGAAGATCCTCTGTTGTAGGTTTAACTTCTTCAGCAGGCTTCTCTTCCTCTTCCTTCTTGCGTCTGGCAGCCACTTTTTCATTCATCTTGGCAATGGCACGGGTAATTAAGAAAATGCAGAATGCTATGATCAGGAAATCAATAACGTTCTGAATGAAACTTCCGTAGAAAAGAGCGGTTTCTTCTTTAACAACTTCTCCTGCTTCGATAACCGCAGGGCTCATAACAAGTTTCTTGTCGCTGAAGTTGATGCCGCCTGTTGCAAGTCCGAGCAAAGGCATGAGAAGATCGTTTACCAGTGATGTAACAATCTTACCGAAAGCACCACCGATGATAACACCGACAGCCATATCCATTACGTTACCTTTGGAAATAAAATCTTTAAAATCTTTCCACATATTATCTCTCCTTCTTTCTGTTGCTTTAAAGTAATATCAAGCTACTGTATTAAGTATACTATGATTTCACTGTATGTAAACCTTGTTTTGCTCATGTTTAAAGTCTATAATCAAAGCATGAAAATAGAACTCTTGGTGTCCGCACTTAATAAAGAACCTGCGGAACTTTTATCAAAAATGAATATAGATGCCGACGCTTTGTTAATCAATCAATGCGACCGTGAAGGTTCTTTTTCTTTTAACAAAGATGAGCATGTGTACAGGATTATTGAGTCAAAAGAAAGAGGCGTGGGAAAGAGCAGAAACCTTGCCATAGAAAATGCCAAGGGCGATATAGTATTATTCTCCGATGACGATATTGTCTATTCCGATAAGCTTTCGGAGATCATAGCACATGAGTTTACGGAGCATCCCGAAGCTGACGGCATATTCTTTAACGTAAAGGTTTGTGAAGAAAGAAAGACTTATGAGAACACTGAGTTTGGAAAAGTCAATTACAGATGCGTGGGAAGATACCCCGCATACAGCTTTGCAATCCGCCTTGAAAAGCTCCTTGAATCCGGTATAACCTTTTCCGAACACTTCGGTGGAGGCGCGGAATACTCCTGTGGTGAAGACAGTTTGTTCTTCATGGATTTATGTAAGAATCATGTAAATTTATACAAGTCAGATACTTTTATTGGTGAAGAAATTCCGAGACCTTCCACCTGGTTTAAAGGTTACAATGAAAAATACTTTTTCGACCGTGGTGTTCTGTATCACGTACTGTATGGCGCCATGGCACTGCCCTTGGGTATCAGGTATATATTTAAAAACCGCAACAAAATGTGCGATACCGTTAAACCCTTAAAAGCTCTCATGCTTTTAAAGAAAGGCATTAAGGAGGGAAAAGACAAGAATCTCAGATAAAACAAAAACCTTCCGACTTTACATCGGAAGGTTTTATTTTTAAATCTTATTCGGATACGCTTATACGTACCAAAGCTCTGTGAAGCTTTGCTTCGGCAATTCTTAATTCTTTGTCAGTAATATTATCGCGCTTTAATTCATCCTCAGCTCTCTGTTTAGCAGCCTTGGCACGCTCTACGTCGATTTCATCTCTCCACTCCCAGGTGGTAGCAAGGAGATGGCATTCGCCGTCAATTACCGTAAGCATTCCGCCGATGCAGGCAGCCCTTTTCTTTTCACCTTCAGGTGTTTTGATGTAGGCTTCGCCCATGCCGAGAGCGGTGCAGTAATTGGCATGACCTGCAAGGATTGCGAGGTCGCCTGTTATGCTTCTTACCTTTACTCGCTCAACTTCACCTTCATAAAGAAGTCCGTCAGGCGTTCCGATGGATAACGGAAATGTCCTCATAGACAGCCTCCTTTACATGTTCTTTGCTTTTTCAAATACGTCGTCAATGGTACCTGCCATTAAGAAGCAGCTTTCAGGAATCTGATCACATTCGCCGTCTAAGATCATCTTGAATCCGCGGAGTGTTTCTTTTAAAGGAACATACTTACCGGGGATACCTGTGAACTGTTCTGCAACCGAGAAGCTCTGTGACAGGAAACGCTGTACCTTTCTTGCACGGTTAACGGTGAGCTTATCTTCTTCAGAAAGTTCATCCATACCCATGATGGCGATGATATCCTGTAATTCTTTGTATCTCTGTAATACCTTCTGAACCGCACGTGCGATCTCATAGTGGTCCTTACCTACTACTTCGGGTGTAAGTACACGGCTTGTTGAATCAAGAGGATCAACCGCAGGATAAATACCCATGGATGCGATATCACGGGAAAGAACGGTGGTAGCATCAAGGTGGGTAAATGTTGTTGCGGGAGCAGGGTCTGTTAAGTCATCCGCAGGTACGTATACGGCCTGGATGGATGTGATGGAACCCTTTCTTGTTGATGTGATACGCTCCTGAAGAGTACCCATATCCGTTGCAAGAGTGGGCTGGTAACCAACCGCTGAAGGCATACGTCCGAGAAGTGTTGATACTTCGGAACCTGCCTGTGTGAAACGGAAAATGTTATCTACGAAAAGAAGCACGTCCTGATTCTTAACATCACGGAAATATTCAGCCATGGTAAGTCCGGAAAGAGCAACTCTCATACGTGCTCCGGGGGGCTCGTTCATCTGACCGTACACAAGGGCGGTCTTGTCGATAACTCCCGATTCCTTCATTTCGTTGTACATATCATTACCTTCACGGGTACGTTCGCCAACGCCTGTGAATACTGAATATCCGCCATGCTCTGTTGCTACGTTGTGGATAAGTTCCTGGATAAGAACGGTCTTACCTACACCTGCGCCTCCGAAAAGACCTACCTTACCACCCTTAGCATAAGGGCAGATAAGGTCAACGACCTTAATACCTGTTTCAAGGATTTCGGTGGATGATGCCTGCTCTTCATAGGAAGGAGCGGGACGGTGAATGGACCATTTTTCTTTAGCATCGGGAGCCGGAAGATTGTCAACCGGGTCACCGAGAAGGTTAAATACACGACCTAAGCATTCTTCACCAACAGGAACCTGAATGGGAGCGCCTGTATCTACAGCTTTAACGCCTCGAACGAGACCATCTGTTGAGTTCATGGCAATACAGCGAACTGTGTTGTCCCCAACCTGCTGAGCTACTTCTGCCGTGAGTTTTACGCCTTTATTGTCAATTTCAATGGCGTTAAGAAGTGCGGGTAATTCGTCGTGGTTGAATCTGATGTCGAGAACCGGTCCGGTTACCTGTACGACTTCGCCAATGTGTTTTAAGCTCATGTTCGAATCTCCTTATTTTTATAGTAAGAGGGTTATAATCCCTCAGCACCTCCGACAATTTCAGTGATTTCCTGCGTGATGCTTGCCTGACGGGCACGGTTGTAATGAAGGTTCAACTGCTCGATCATTTCTTCCGCATTGCTGGTTGCAGATTCCATGGCTGTTCTTCTTGCTGCCTGCTCACTTGCCAAGCTGTCGCAAACACCGCCATAGATTACTCCCGCCAAGTATTCGGGCACGATTGCATTAAATACGTCGGTACTGTCAGGTTCATAGATGATCAGATCTCTGATTACCTCTTTGGCATCTTCATTCTTCAAATCCACAATGGGAAGAAGAGATACTGCGTGGGGCTGCTGTGAAAGCATGGATACGAATTCCGTATATACAAGCTTTATCTTTCCGCAGGTGCCTTCTTTATATTCTCTGCAAAGAAGGTTTGCGATCTCGAAGCAGTCGGCCACATGTACCGATGCAGTTTCGCCGAATGATTCCGTGATTATTTCAGCTTTTCTTCGCTTAAAATATTCAACTGCCTTTTTACCGATGGGGAGGACACATATTTCTTTTCCCTTGGCATCTGCTTCCATCGCCTTGAAAAGATTTGAATTGTATCCGCCTGCAAGACCTCTGTCACCGCCGATCACTATGTAACACACCTTTTCCACTCCGTTATCCTTGGTGAATACGGATGAAAAATCGTTGTTACTGTTGGCTATTGAGGAAAGAGTCTTGTACATCTCCCTGAAGTAAGGGCGACAGTTGTCGGAACGCTCTTTGGCTCTACGCAGTTTGGAGGATGCTACAAGTTCCATTGCCTTGGTAATCTGCATTGTGCTTTGAACACTCTTAATACGCAGCTTTACCGCTTTCATGTTTGCAGCCATTTACTTCCTCCTTATTATTTTCTCATACTGAGAAACTTCTCTGTGTATGTATCAAGTGCTTTCTTTAAAAGTTCTTCCGTTTCTTCTTCCAGCTTGCCTGACTTAACAACTGCTTCCATATACTTGGAGCCGTCTAAGTCTCCGTCAAGGAAGTCATATAAGCCTTCTTCGTAGGCACGAATATCGCTTACTTCAACCCTTGAAAGAATATTCTTTGTAACCGCATAGATAATGGCAATCTGTTTTTCAACGGGAACAGGAGAATTCTGATTCTGCTTTAATACTTCTACGATTCGGGCACCCTGATCGAGACGTGCCTTTGTATCCGCATCAAGGTCTGAACCGAATTGTGCGAAGGACTGGAGCTCTCTGTACTGTGAATAAATAAGCTTCAGAGTTCCGGCTACCTTCTTCATGGCCTTGATCTGTGCATTACCACCTACACGGGATACGGAGATACCGGGGTTAACAGCAGGCATAACACCTGAGTGGAAAAGTTCTGTCTCCAGGAATATCTGTCCGTCTGTAATGGAAATTACATTGGTAGGTATGTAAGCGGAAACGTCGCCTGCCTGAGTCTCGATGATGGGAAGGGCTGTAAGGGAACCGCCGCCATGGGCTTCATCCAGCTTAGCTGCTCTTTCCAATAATCTTGAATGCAGATAGAATACGTCACCGGGATAAGCTTCACGTCCGGGTGGACGACGAATCAATAAGGAGAGTGCACGGTAAGCAACCGCATGCTTACTTAAGTCATCATAGATAACAAGTACGTGCTTTCCTTTGTTCATAAAGTATTCGCCCATAGCACATCCTGAGTAAGGTGCGATGTACTGAAGAGGGCTTGCTTCGGAAGCTGTTGCGGCTACTACGATGGTATATTCCATAGCGCCGTTCTTCTGTAAGTTTTCCACGATGTTGGTAACGGTGGATCTCTTCTGACCGATGGCAACGTAGATACAGATAACGTCCTTACCCTTCTGGTTAATGATGGTATCTGTCGCGATGGTTGTCTTACCGGTCTGACGGTCACCGATTATAAGTTCTCTCTGACCTCTTCCGATAGGGATCATAGAGTCAATAGCTTTAATACCGGTCTGTAAGGGTTCAAATACTGACTGTCTCTCACAGATACCGGGAGCAGGGCTTTCAATTGCCCTGAATTCTTCCGTAACGATAGGGCCTGCGCCGTCAATTGCCTGACCAAGTGCATTTACTACACGTCCGATCATGGCATCACCTACGGGCACGGATACAACCTTACCGGTTCTTTTAACGGTCTGTCCTTCACCTATATTTTCGTCGGAACCAAATAATACGATTGATACGCTGTTCTCTTCCAGGTTCTGCGCCATACCGAAACTGCCGTCTTCGAACTCAAGAAGTTCGCCGGCCATACAGTTTACAAGTCCGCTGGCACGTGCAATACCGTCACCTACATTAAGAATAGTGCCGGTTTCGTCCTGCTTTATGGTATTTTCATAGTATTTGATCTGGCTACGGATGACCTTGGATATTTCTTCAGGTTTTAATTGCATATTTCCATTCCATCCTTATATTATTATTTCATCAAGCTTCTTGGAAATGTCTGACAGTCTGCCGCTTACGGTACCGTCAAGCTGTTTTCCTTCCAGCTCGATCTTTAATCCTGCAAGCACCTTGGGATCCACCGAAGTCTTCATGGAAACTGTCTTTCCACTGATCGCTTCAAGTTTCTTTTTAAGAGCCTGCAATTGGTTGTCATCTAACGGAACAGCGCTTGTAACTGTCGCTTCCGCAATGTTATGGTCAATGTTAAATCTTTTCTCAAACTCTTCCGTACAGGAACCGAATTCTCCCAAAAGATTTCTTTCGCACAACAGTTTTATAAAGCTTACAAGGTACTTCTCAGCATCCTTACCGAATGCATCGTCTATAAGCTTAAGTCGCTCTTCCTTCTTTATGGAAGGTTCCGAAAGGAGTCTTAAATATTCGGGATTTTCCCAGAACACATCTCTTACTACCTTCATCTCTTCCAAGATTACATCCGAAAGCTTTTCCTCGGCAGCTAAATCATACAGGCTGCCGCCGTAAACTCTGGCATGTTCTGTCATGATTCACCACCTACATTTTCTATGAACTCATCAATAAGTTTCCTGTGATCATCTTCGCTGATTTCTCGCTCGATTACCTTACCGGCAATCTCCATTGCGATGCCACCGATTTCATCCTTGATCTCATTAACCGCTTTGCGTCTTTCCTGAGCGATGTCACTCTCGGCCTTGTTCTTCAAAGCCTGTGCCTGAGAGTTAGCTTCTCTTATGATCTCGTCGGACTTCTTTTCAGCAGTCTTCTGAGCTGTAGAAAGAATCTCTCCTGCCTTTTCTTTTGCATCAGCCATGTTCTGCTCGTATTCAGCCTTCATGGCAAGTGCTTCTTCCTTGGCAGCTTCTGCATCTTTTATCTGTGCATCTGCGAGTTCCTTTCTTTTTGCAAGCATTTCTCTTATAGGCTTAAAAAGAAAGCGCTTAATTAAATACATCTGGATAAAAAGGTTGCAAATCTGTGCTATGAATGTCCAGGGAACCAGTGTTACCAATTCCTGAGTATTCAATATCACAACCTCCTATTAAAGTATTAGCCGAGCATTCTCATGAATGAGCCGGGTGCTACAAAGATTAAGAGAAGGCCTGTTACGAAACCGTAAATACCGGTTGTTTCTGCAACGGCACAACCAAGTAACATTGTTGATGTTACATCACCTTTACATTCGGGCTGACGTCCGATAGCTTCAAGAGCCTTGGCAACGGCGTTACCTTCACCGATACCGGGGCCGACACCTGCTATAAGAGCAAGTCCTGCTCCGATTGCACATCCTGCAAGAGCAATACCTTTTGCGAGTACCTGATAATCCATAATTAATTTCCTCCTAAGATTTACGTAAAAATTTGATTTCTAATTATCCTTCTGCCGCATTGGCAATGTACATTGTCGTCAACATACAGAAAATATATGCCTGCATCACACCTGAGAACCAGTCAAAATAAACTGAAAGTATGGCAGGTATACCTACGTCCAGGATCGGTACATTGGAAAGAACCGCACCGACTGCACCAGGTATCAGTCCGAGAAGCTTTGAGCTTGCGAGAGCTAAAGCCGCATACAGAAGACCGTTGATTACCACACCGGAAAGAATATTACCGAAGTGACGGCAGGCCATACTGATGGGGGTCGCGAGTTCCGATAAGATATTGAAGGGAGTTAAAACCGGAATGGGTTGTGTAAATCCCTTTAAGTATCCGAAGAATCCGCCGGCCTTGATCTTTTGCTGAGTGATAATTATAAATACCACTACTGCCCAGGCAGCTTCCGTATTCAGATCCGCCGTAGGGCTCCTCAAGCCAATCAGACTTATAAGGTTTGAAACGACACTTGTAGCAAACAATGCTGCAACGAAAGGAATGAAGCCTCTAAACTTCTCTCCCATATTGCCTATTACGAATTTGTCGGCGGTTTCAACCAACATCTCCGCGAATGCCTGACGCTTTGTGATATTCTCAACCTTCAAATTGTGAGTTAAGAAAATACAAAGTCCTGTGATGATGGCCATTACGATCCAACTTACCACCAGGGTTTCCGTGATCTGAATGGGCCCGAGCACAGGGATGTCAAAAGGCAAGGTGTAATAGACTTTGGGTCCTACTACGTTAACATCCATTTTGCTTACGCTTCACCTCCTGTTCTATTTTTTAGAATATCTATAATTGCTTATAATTCCCTTTATTTTGATTCCAAGGCTTGGAAAGAATAAGGGCAATATTCCCGCTACCCAGTTGAAAACCGGCACAGAAATCGCAACTATTACCCATACTAACTGTAAAAGAAGGCGTCTTCTGTAACTGTTTTTCATAATAGCTTTGGCGTTATCCTCTTCCTCGGTGGAGGCCACTTTTTGCACAGCAAGGCCCATTAAGAAAAAGTTTAACACTGCTATGATACCACCCGCCAGTGCACCGATAATTACCTTGTAATCAAAGGGCACATAGTCAGGTTCAAGCTTAGACAACACAAAAAATGCGGCGATCATGATCAAAACACCGACACATGTGTAAACAGCAATATTTAATGTTTCTTTTTTAACTGCGGATTGAACTTTGGACATGTCTTTCTCCCGTTACGAATGCTTATTGAAAGAGACAGGTTTTTTCTTGTCTTTCTTGTCTTGTTTTTGAACTTCTGCCAAATAGAATTTATAGGCGGTCATGAAGGAACCTCCAAGACCGAAGAAAAATCCGGGAATGTAGATCCACCCACCCAGAGAAAACTTACCTGTCAGGTACCAGCACAAAAAAATACAAAGAAGCAACGGCATAATAAAAGAGAGCCCCAGCTGTGTAAGAAGCACCATCTGGTTGGCAATCTGTCTCATATACTTGGCTTTGCTGTCTTCTTTGCGATTTTCGTCCATTATACTCCCATCAAATTTCCTCAACTTATTCTAACAATTTAAATCGTTAAACACAATGGAAAAAAGAAAAAACCCAAATATTTTTGGGTTTCTTCGCAAGATTATATAAGCATATCCACCATATCCGAAAGTAACTTGTCGGTGTTCAGCATAAGAAGGGCTTCATCCTTATTTACTTCGTTGGCAATGGGGTATCTGTATGTAAATACCGGAACCCCCTTGGTATATAGCGTAAGCTTCTTCGCATGTTTCTTTATAAGAGCATCGATATTTTCGACTTTTATTGCGGCATCCGGTAAGAAAGTGAATGTCACTTCCCCGTTTCGACCCTTGACTTCCGAAATAAAGAGCTTGTGAGCTTTTATGCGCATCTTTGATACTTTAAGAAGGTTCTCAACGGATTTTGGAATCGCACCGAACCTGTCTATAAGCTCAGAATACATGTCGGAAACCTCTTCTTCCGTCTGAAGAGCCGCGATCCTTTTATAAGTATCAAGCTTCTGTATTTCATTAAGTATATATTCTGCCGGAATAAAGGCATCGATATTTAAATCCATGGTGGTTAAGAAGTCTTCGGTTTCACTTAAGCCCTTCTTTTTCATAACCGCCTGGTTAAGCATCTTGCAGTAGAGATCGTAGCCGACTGCTGCCATGTGTCCGTGCTGACTCATGCCAAGGATGTTTCCTGCGCCACGTATCTCAAGATCGCGCATGGCGATCTTGTAGCCGGAACCTAAGTCCGTAAATTCACGGATAGTTTCAAGACGCTTCTCTTCTACTTCTTTCAACACCTTATCACGCTTATACATTAAGAATGCATAGGCGGTTCTGTTGGACCTGCCAACACGGCCTCTTAACTGATAGAGCTGGGAAAGACCTAACCTATCAGAATCGTGGATTATGATGGTGTTTACATTGGGAATATCGATACCTGTTTCAATAATGGTAGTTGATACAAGCACATCGATGTCACCCTTTATGAAATCATACATCACGCGCTCGATCTCCGATTCCTTCATCTGTCCGTGGGCAAAAGCAACTGTTGCTTCAGGAACCAGCGCCTGTATCTTTGCTGCAGTGTCCGCAATGTTGGTGACACGGTTAAATACATAGTAAACCTGTCCGTTTCGTGATAATTCCCTGACAATTGCTTCTCGCACCATTTCCTCATCATATTCCATGACATAGGTCTGGATGGGAAGCCTGTCGTTGGGCGCTTCTTCAAGAAGGCTCATGTCGCGGATACCTACAAGGGACATGTGAAGCGTACGGGGGATGGGGGTCGCAGTAAGCGTAAGCACATCCACGTCATCCTTTAGCTGCTTTATCTTTTCTTTGTGAGTTACGCCGAAACGCTGCTCTTCATCTATGATAAGAAGTCCTAAATCCTTAAATTTAAGGTCCTTGGACAGCACTCTGTGAGTACCGATCACTATATCTACGATACCGCTCTTTAAATCCTCGAGGGTTTTCTTTTGCTTGCTTGCAGGCACAAAGCGGCTCATTAGATCAACACGTACGGGGAAATCCTTCATACGTTCCGTGAATGTATTGTAGTGCTGCTCCGCGAGGATGGTGGTGGGTACCAAAAATACAACCTGCTTACCGTCCTGGATTGCCTTGAAGGCTGCTCTTATGGCAACTTCCGTCTTTCCGAAGCCAACATCACCGCATATGAGACGGTCCATGATCTTAGTGCTTTCCATGTCTTCTTTGGTAGCTTCGATGGCATCTAACTGGTCTTTGGTCTCTTCGTAGGGGAAGAGCTCTTCAAATTCTCGCTGCCATACCGTATCGGGGCCAAATTTATAACCCTGCTTGTCCCGACGCTTTGCATATAATTCCACCAGTTCTTCCGCCACAACGTTAACGGCCGTTTTAACCTTGCCTGTAGTGTTGGTCCAGTCCTTGGTGCCAAGCTTATTTATCTTCGGTTTCTTCGCATCGGCGGATGCGTATTTCATAATGACATCAAGGGATGTGGCGGGTACATAAAGCACGCCCCCGTCCTTATATTCAATACGCATATAGTCGCGGGCCACTTTGTCCACTTCCACTTTCTCGATGCCTTTGTAGATACCGATACCGAAGCTTTCATGAACCACGTAGTCACCTACGTGAAGATCGTTAAAGTCGGTAATTCCTTTGCCGTCCTGCTTAAAGCGACTCTTCTTCTTTTTCTTTACGCTTCCGAAAATATCGCTTTCCGCGATGACCGCAAATGGCACATCCGGATATTCAAAGCCTTTCATGACACGACCGTACATGGTCATGATCTCGCCGGCTATGAGTTCATGATTCCTGTCTTCCGAATAAAAAGCAGGGATCCCTTCACCTGCAATGTCATCCGCAAGTCGCTTTGCTCTGGTATGACTTCCGGACAGGATCAAAACCTTAAAGCCACGCTTTTTATAATTCTTAAGTTCTCTTATCAGATCTGCAAAAGAATTATTATATGAAGGAATGCTTCTGGTATTTACAGTTCCCTGATAGTCAGCCTTGAAGTAATTCAACTTAGGCTGCATGGTGGATAATATTAATACTTTTCCCTTGCCGATTTTTGAAAGTACCTCTTCTTTTGAAAGAAGAATGTCCGTCTGCTTAGGGAGTAAATAACCCTTTTCAAGACGCTGCTTCATGCTTTCTCTGAATTCTTTTTCAACAGCGTCGGCATGCTCCATGATACGGGTGGGCTCATCCAGGATGAACATGCCCTTATCAAAATAATCCGCCATGGAAAGGATTTCGGATTCTTTATAAAAATAACGGATATAGCTATCCTTATTAAAGGTCCAGGGAATATAATTTATGATCTCTTCCGTTTCGTGAGTAATGGTTTCAAGCCTGTGGGCAGCTTCGGGATTCACTGCGTCACGGAACTTTTTAACCATTGCATCGGAATCTTTTAAAATATCCACGAGGCCTTCCTGCATGGCTTCTTCCGTAAGGGGAATTTCCGTTGCGGGATAGACAGTGATGCTTTCGAGATTTTCGATGGATCTCTGCGATTCTATATCGAAACTTCTGATGGAGCTTATTTCATCTCCCCAAAGCTCGATTCTGTAAGGGTTATCTTCCGTAAAATCGAATACGTCAATAATACATCCGCGGCGTGAAAACTGGCCGGGACGCTCTACCTGATATATGCGCTCGTATCCTAAGGATAAAAGCTTTTCCGATAATATGTCTTCCGTCACGGTTCCGTTTACGGAAAGCTTTATTATGCTCTTTTTGAAGGTATCAAGGCTCACCTGCAGGTTCATGAGACCGCTGAAGGTGGTGATAAGCGTGGTGGGAAGTCCCATTAGTAAGCGCTTTATGGCAGCGATACGCTCTAAAGCGATCTTATTTCCGTGAACATCAGCCTGATAAAAGATCAGATCCTTCTCCGGGAACATGCGGACATTCTTATCATACATGCGATAATCTTCATAGATTTCTTTTACCCGTATGTCAGAATATGTGACGATGATCTTATCCTTCACTGATTCGGAAAGAGCTGCTGCCATGTTCCATTTTTCCGAATCCACGCAACCCGAAATAAGAGCCACAGAGCGCTCCTTACTTAGTGCGCGTTGTGCCTCTTTGACGGTATTTAATTCTTTTATGGGATTAGTTAATACACTCATTTTTCTTTTCTGTTAAATCGATTCATGGCTTCATCAACTTCGCCGTTAAGCAAAAGAAGAACTGCTTCTTTTGCCTTGTCTATCGCTTCTTTTAAGGGTTCTTCATCTTCTTTTTTGAAGTGACCGAGGACCCAGTCGGCAAGATCCATGCGAGGAGGCTTTTCGCCCACGCCTACTCTTACTCTTTGGAAGTTCTCCGTATCAAGATTCGCAATTATGCTCTTCATGCCGTTGTGACCGCCGGCGCTTCCCTTCTTACGGACTCTGATGCCGCCTACGGAAAGGCAAATGTCATCATAGATAACTATAAGCTCCGAATCCGGGTCTGCCTTATAGTAATCACACAGAGGACGCAGGCACTCGCCGCTTAAATTCATAAAGGTCTGGGGCTTAACAAGCACTACCTTATGACCGTCGATCACGCCCTTTCCGTAAAGACCCTTATGTTTCTTTTCCGTCAGGGAAATATTGTACTGATCCGCCAAAGCGTCAATTGTCATGAAGCCTGCATTATGTCTTGTGTTTTCATATTCTTTTCCGGGGTTTCCAAGGCCCGCAATTATAACCATTTTTATCCTTTCGTACAAAGAGCCCTGTTGAATCATCAACAGAGCTCCTTCTTTTACTTTAATTAACCTTCTTTTAACACCTTATCATAGGCTGCAAGTATTTTATCCTGAAGCATTGTTCTTGTGTCAGGTGTAATGGGATGTGCTATATCCCTGAATTCACCGTCTGCAGATTTCTTGCTTGGCATCGTGATGAAAAGTCCTTTTTCGCCTTCGATGACTTTAATGTCATGTACTACGAATACGTCATCAATGGTGATGGACACAACGGCTTTCATCTTTCCTTCTTTGTCGATTTTTCTTACGCGAATGTCTGTAATGTTCATTAGCTTATCCCCCTTGGAATTAAAAGTGACTGTTTTTAGTATTGGGTTAACTTTTCGTAAGTTAAGATACTACATCACAATTAATCAATAATTATTACATCATATAACGTTCGTTTTCTTCGACAACGACCTTGATCTCGCCTTCACCCTTGTGATATGAATTGGCCCTGATGGTGTCGTGGCTCTCCACTATACAATTTTCAATGTGTGTGTTGTCACCGATGTAAACGTCATTTAATATGATCGAATTCTTTATGTAGCAGTTGTTTCCGATATATGTTTCTTTAAATATAACGGAGTCTTCAACTATGCCGTTTACAATGGTTCCGCTGGAAATAAGGCTGTTTCTTACCTGAGCTCCAACATTATATTTTGCGGGCGGCAAGTCGTCAACCTTTGAGTAAATTTCAGGATATTCCTTAAAGAAATACTGTCTTATTTCGGGTTTTAAGAAATCCATGTTGGTGTTGAAATAGTCCTCAAGTGTTGCAATATTTCTCCAGTATTCTTTTATCTTATATCCGTAGATCCTCTTTATATCCTTGAATCTTATCAGAATATCTCTTACAAAATCGTAGCGGTCTTCTTCCGCACACTTTTCAAGCATTTCGATAAGCGTTCTTCTTCTCACTACATATATACCGCAGGAGATGGTTGATGACTTCGCTACCACGGGCTTCTCTTCGAATTCCTCAATCCTGTATTCTTCATTCATCTTGAGAGTACCGAATCTGTCGATCTCACCCAGGTCGTCGGCGTCTCTGCACACAACGGTGATATCTGCCTTTTTATCGATATGATATTCGAGAACCTTGTTGTAATCCATCTTGTAGATGCAATCGCCGGATGCAATGACTACGTAGGGTTCATGTGAATTTCTTAAAAAGTCAAGGTTCTGGTAAAGTGCATCCGCAGTGCCTCTGTACCAGTAATTGTTATCTTCCGTAACGGAGGGCGTGAACACGTAAAGACCACCCTGTTTACGTCCGAAGTCCCACCACTTTGATGAGCTTAAATGCTCGTGGAGGCTTCGCGCATTGTACTGTGTGATAACGCCCACCTTTTGAATATGGGAATTTGACATGTTACTTAATGCAAAGTCTATGGATCTGTAGTTACCTGCTACGGGCATGGCTGACACTGCACGCTTCGAAACCAATGCCTTCATGCGATGGCTGCTGCCACCTGCTAATACGATTCCGATTGCCTTCATGCTTCGTCACCTGCCTTTACTATGAATTTTCCACTGGGAAGCTCGCTGTCCTTATAGTCGCTTTCCGTGGTCTCACCCATAACTACCGTGTTTTTGCCGATTCGAATATTGTCGGGTATTACCGTTTTTTCACCGATGGTCACAAGACCTGCGTTGTAGATACGTGGATCCAGTTCATTTTCTTTTTCCTCACCGTATCCTAGGAAGCATCCGTTTCCTATAACTGCATTTTCTGCGATGATGGCTTTGTTACATTCGGTTCCTTCGCCCACCACTACTCCGTTCATGATGATGGAGTCTCTGATAACGGCATCCTTTCCGATGATGACATTACGGCCGATGACGGAATTGTAAATCTTTCCGTATATTTCCGAACCCTCACCTATGATGCTTCTCTCTGCAACAGCATCTTTTGAGAAATACTGAGGAGGGAGCGCTTCACTTTTAGTGTAAATCTTCCAATATTCTTCATATAAATTAAATTCGGGGACAATATCAATCAACTCCATATTGGCCTGCCAGTAAGACTCAAGAGTTCCTACATCTTTCCAATATCCGTTGAATTCAAAGGCATAAAGAGGCGCGCCTTTTTCGTGACAATAAGGGATAACATGTTTACCGAAGTCAAGCGCCGGCTGGTCAGCCATGGCGATCAGGGCTTCTTTTAATGTTTTCCAGTTAAATATATATATACCCATTGATGCGAGATTGCTTCTCGGATGCTCGGGCTTTTCTTCAAATTCGGTTATGCGGCCGTTCTCGTCGGTTATCATGATGCCGAAGCGCTTCGCTTCTTCCATGGGAACGGGCATAACGGCAATGGATACCTCTGCGTTGTGAGCTTTGTGATAATCGAGCATCACTTCGTAGTCCATCTTGTAGATATGGTCACCGGACAGGATCAGCACATAGTCCGGATTGTAGGTCTCCATGTAGTCGATGTTCTGGTAAATGGCATTGGCTGTACCTGTATACCATTCACTGTTTTTACTTTTTTCATAGGGAGGCAGCACCGTAACGCCACCGATATTTCTGTCGAGATCCCACGGAATACCGATTCCGATATGGGTATTAAGGCGCAGGGGCTGGTACTGGGTCAGGACCCCCACGGTGTCCACTCCTGAATTGATACAATTTGATAAAGGGAAATCTATTATTCGATACTTTCCGCCAAAAGAAACTGCGGGTTTCGCCATCTTTGCCGTTAACACCCCGAGGCGGCTTCCCTGGCCTCCGGCAAGCAGCATGGCGATCATTTCTTTTTTGATCATCTGCATCCTCCTAGTGTAGTCTTTTGCTTTACATAACCCTATTTTCAGTTTACCCCAACAATTCTTCTTTCGCAACGAGGATTTGCGTTTTATTATAGGAATGTTATAATGATTTCGTTATTTTTTCGGTATAAAGAAGGTAAACATATGGAAATAAATTTTAACGAGCCTAAACATGTGTATTTTATAGGCATCGGCGGCATCAGCATGAGTGGTCTAGCAAGCATTCTTTTAAAAGAAGGTTTCACTGTTTCAGGCTCTGACGCCAAAGAATCCGACTTGACAAAGAAGCTTGAAGCGGAAGGCGCCAAGGTTTATTACGGTCAGGAAATATCTCACTTAACAGGGGATGAAGATCTGGTAGTCTACACAGCTGCCATCAAGGAAGACAATCCCGAATTCATTAAGATGCGTGAGCTTAACCTCCCCTCACTTACAAGAGCGGATTTTCTGGGACTTCTCATGAAGAACTATAAGACCCCCATCGCAGTAAGCGGAACCCACGGTAAGACCACCACATCCACCATGATTTCCGAGATTTTCTTAAAAGGCAATTACGACCCCACCATTACCGTAGGCGGTGTTCTTAATTCCATCGGACAGAATATCAAGGTTGGCGGCCCCGACTATTTTATATTTGAAGCCTGCGAATACACCAACAGTTTCTTAAGCTTCTTCCCTAAGATAAGCGTCATATTAAATATAGAAGAAGATCACCTTGATTTCTTTAAAGATATCAATGATATAAGAGCTTCTTTTAAGAGATTTGCCGAACTGCTTCCGGAAGACGGGCTCCTTGTTATTAACGGAGAGATCCCCAATCTTTCAGAAATAGTTAAGGACATTAGGTGCCCTTACCTTACCTACGGATTTGATGAATCCAATGCGATCTACGCAGATAACATTTCTTTTGACGAACTTGCTCACGGAAGTTTCACCTGTCACCTTGACTTAGACGGTGAAAAAGAAAGCTTTGATGTAACTCTCGGCGTTACGGGACGACATAATATTTCAAATGCTCTTTCAGCGATCCTGGTTGCAAGATTCCTGGGCGTACCGGTTCCCGCCATCACAGATGCGTTAAAAGAATGCACCGGTTCAAAGAGACGTTTTGAAAAGAAGGGCGTTGTTAACGGAATCACCATAATCGATGACTACGCGCACCACCCTACGGAGATCAAGGCATCCTTAAATGCCGCAAAGAACTATCCTCACAATAAGCTCTACGTAGTGTTCCAGCCCCATACTTACACCCGTACCAAAGCATTTTTACCTGAATTTGCAGAGGCTCTTTCCCTTGCTGACAAGGTTATCTTAACCGACGTTTATGCAGCCCGTGAAAAGGATGTATATGGTTGTAATACTTCCAATTTATACGAGCTTATGAAAGAGAAAAACTGTGACGTGTGTTATATAAAAGATTTTAAAGAAATCGAAAAATATGTTTTATCAAATTGCACAACGGGGGACCTGTTGATAACTATGGGTGCCGGAGATGTTGTAAATATCGCGGATAATCTTGTCCGCCGTTAAGTTATCCACTTTATCCACATTTTTTGATGGGTTAACCCCATCAAAAGATGTGGATTATTTTTTCTTTGGAATTGCACAGTTTGGCTTTTGTTTTGGTGTAATTATCCACATTGTCCACATTTTCCACAATTTTATCCCCCGTTTTTTTATCCCCGACTTTTTGGCGATTTTCCTATTTCTTTTTCCGATTTGCTTTGTTAAATTGGACTTGTTCGAGAAATGTAACAGGGGTGATTTTTAAATGTATCCATTGACAATTTACAGGGAAGATATTCCTACTTCCACGGTTATATCCAATATCTTCATAGATGAATATATGACCGAGGCCAACGACGCGGAGATTAAGGTTTATCTTTATCTCATGCGCATGGTAAGCGCCAATCTTCCCACCAGCGTCTCCGATATGGCGGACCGCTTCAACCACACAGAGAAGGATATATTACGGGCGCTTAAATATTGGGAGAAGAAGAATCTCTTCTCTTTAGAATACAACGAGTCAAAGGTGTTAACCGGTATCCACTTTAAGAAGGGCGAGGTTCCTCATATGGAGGAAAAAGAAACAAAGACCATGGGACAGATCGTTCCCATGAAGCTTTCTTCCGAAACAGAAGAGGTTAAACCCATGGAATTTGACGAGAAGATTACTTATTCAAGAGACCAGATCAAAGAATTCAAGAACAATCCTGAAACCGCACAGATTCTTTTTGTGGCAGAAAGCTATTTAAAGAAGGTTTTGAATACTGCCGATATCGAAACTCTTCTTTTTATGAGCACGGAGCTTAAGTTCTCATGTGAACTTATCGATTACCTGCTTCAGTATTGCATCGAAAAAGACAAAAAGAGTCTTTCTTATATAAAGGCGGTGGCAATTGATTGGGCACGTCAGGGTATCAAGGATACGAAGCAGGCCAAGGCTTATTTAAAGAGCTTCGAAAATGCTCACAAGAAGCCCCAGGCAAAGCCCGTCACCAAGAATTCTTTTAACCAGTTCAAGCAGACAGACTATGATTTTGAAGCACTTGAAAAGCAGTTACTCAGTCAATAGTTGCATATTTAGGGAGTTTACAGCATGGCCTTAACAAACGCGCAGCACGAAGCGATCATCCACAAATACGACTTAAACAGAATGCGTAACCGGGCAGTTCTCGAGGAACGCAGAACGTACGTATACAACCATGTGGCAGGTTACAAGGCGTTAGAAGATTCCACCGTCAACATATCAATCGATATGGCCCACAAGAAATTCGAGGGTGACGATGATGCCATGAAGGATCTTCATGATATTCTGGAAGGGATTAAAGAAAAAAAGAAATCCCTTTTAAAGTCATGCGGTTTATCGGAATCTTTCTTAGATCCCGTCTATGACTGTCCAGACTGCAAGGACACAGGCTATATCGGCCAGGAAAAGTGCCATTGCTTTAAGAAGCAGATAATAGATTTGTTGTATGCTCAATCTAATATCCTTGAATATATTAATGAGAATAATTTCAGCACTCTTTCTTTTGACTACAGAGAAGGAGAATCCCTGGAATTACTTAAGACTGCGGTTTCAAAATGCCGCAATTTCGTAAATGACTTCGATAGGAAGACGGAAAACATCCTGCTCTACGGAACCGTCGGAACAGGTAAATCCTTCCTGTCCGGCTGTGTCGCAAAAGAACTCATAGAAGCAGGACATTCCGTTATATATTTCAGCGCCATCGATCTTTTCAATGAAATAGCGCGGGAAACCTTTGAAAACAAATCAAAAGAAGACCTTTACAATCTCTATGATTATATATATAATTGTGATTTGCTGATTATAGATGACTTAGGAACGGAAGTAACCAATTCATTTATTTCTACTCAGTTATTTGCTTGTATTAATGAGCGATTGCTTCGGAAAAAGTCCACCATTATATCCACCAACTTAGAATTATCAGAGCTCCGTGACAGATATTCGGATCGTACTTTTTCACGAATCGTAAGTTCCTATACAGTATGTAAGTTATCGGGTCCTGACATCAGGATCATGAAAAAAACAATGTAAATAAAGAAAGCGAGGATTCTTTTTAATGGCAGCGCGTGAAGAAGACAAAAGAAATCTTGAGACCATTCCCGTAGGTTCTCTCGGTCTTATTCCTCTTGAAGGATGCAGAGAGCTTGGTGAGAAGGTTGATAAGTATCTTGTAAATTGGCGTGAAGAACGTGAAAACGAGCACAAAGACAGTTTGGCATTCAAGGGTTATATGAGACCTTCTTATATCATTGATGCCAAGGCTCCCAGATTCGGTTCCGGTGAAGCTAAGGGTCTTATCAATCAGTCAGTTCGTGGTACCGACTTATACTTAATGATTGATGTATGTAACTACTCTCTTACTTACACAATCTCAGGACAGGTTAACCACATGTCCCCTGATGATCACTATCAGGATTTAAAGAGAATTATTGCGGCAGCCGGCGGTAAGGCAAGAAGAATCACAGTTATCATGCCTTTCCTCTATGAAAGCCGTCAGCATAAGCGTACAGGAAGAGAATCTCTTGACTGCGCTATGGCCCTTCAAGAATTAACTTCCATGGGTGTTGACAACATCATCACCTTCGACGCACATGATCCCCGTGTACAGAACGCTATTCCTTTACACGGATTTGAAACAATTCAGCCTGCCTACCAGTTTGTAAAGGGTCTTCTTAAGAATGTTAAAGGATTAAATATAGACGCCGACCACATGATGGTGATCAGCCCCGATGAAGGCGGTATGGGTCGTGCAATCTATCTTGCTAACGTACTTGGCCTTGATATGGGTATGTTCTATAAGAGAAGAGATTACACAAAGATCGTAAACGGACGTAACCCCATCGTTGCTCACGAATTCTTAGGCAGCAACGTAGAAGGTAAGGACGTGATCATCGTTGACGATATGATTTCTTCCGGTGAATCAGTGCTTGAAGTTGCCGCTAACTTAAAGGCAAGAAAAGCTAACCGTATCTTTGTATGTGCTTCCTTCGGTTTATTCACCAACGGCCTCGAAAAATTCGAACAGGCTTACAAGGAAGGTACAATTTACAGAGTACTCACCACTAACCTTATCTACCAGACACCTGAACTTCTTGCAAGTGAGTGGTACATCAACTGCGACATGAGTAAGTACATCGCATACATTATCGATACTCTTAACCATGACGCTTCCATCAGTGACTTACTTAACCCCAACGAAAGAATCCAGAAGATTCTTACAAGATACAAAAATGGGGAAATGTAAGAGATGTAATGAAGTTAAACAGCCCTCCGCAATGCGGAGGGCTGTTTTTTCCCCTCATAGTCATAGTCAAGTCCGCCCGGTTCCCCAGCCAAATCTTTAACCACTAATAATTATGTACATAACTTATAAACTGGTTGCCGTTCTTGGAGAACAGATCTTCTGCTTCGTTGCGGCCAATTTTGTAGGTGCCTTTTTCAGGATCGTTGATTACAATACTTAGAGAGTTGTAACCGATGATTAGCTTGGCTTCATTGTCATTAAGGAGCGCCAGCACCGGATAATCTTTATTCACGTAATACAGCACAGAATCTAAACTGCAGCCGCGCAAGTCGAGGCAATCGCATTTTTCTAGATTGTCTGAGAGAATTCCCATGACACTCTTTCCGGTACTAAGTAGATAAGAGGCGTTTCGCACTTCACCTTCATAGGTCATTATGCGGTCAAGACATACCGGCAGGCTTTCTTTTTCATGCTCCAGCTCATCCGTGGACATATCCATGATCTGGTTCTTCGTAAGGCGATTTGCACGATACCACACATAGAAGCCCTTGCTGTTAAGCACGGTTCCGTAGTTGGAATCCGCTTCCGTCACGGCCTTGGCGGGGTTATTGTAAATAGCCTGAAGCTCACCCTTATAGTATACGTAGTAGTGATGCAGCGGGCTTTCGCCATCGTCAAAAGAAAGCTCCTTATTGCCTTCGTAGATTACTTCTCTGGGTGTCAAAAGCACTGCTTTCCCGGTATTTTCTTTTTTAAGAGAGATACGTCTGCATACCTGATAATCACCATTTACAAAATCATTCACGATATTCTGCATTGTCTTTTGTTCTTGGTTATCGGTGATGTAGTCATTCTCAACGGAAGTATATGTTAATGTCTCTTCATTCCTTGCCATACGTTGCATGGTGATGAGATTGTCCTTGATGCTTATGTCGAAGACATAAATTCCCGGAACCTCGTAGTTCTTAAGAACCTTTCCGAATTTGTTCTGGATCACCATGGAGTACATAGGGAAGATAACTCTTCCGGTACTGTCCTTGGCCACATCGCTCTTCTTGGCAAGTCCGTATACAAGATCGTTTTCGATAAAAGAAAGTGGCTTTATATAATCTCCGCCGGGTGCAGAGACAGTAGTGATCTCCTTGGTATTTAAGTTCATGAGCTTGAGGTGTGTCGATGAATTCACATCACTTTCTTCCTGCCATACGATCATTGAAGAATCGCCGGAAATAGTATAGCGGTCTTCAAGGAGGTTATCCACCACCACCGTGTAAGTGTTGGTCAGGCTGTCCACAGCATAGATCTTTTCATCGATCCTCAAGTAAAGCACCCCATCAGGGCTCATGTAGCTTAGCTCTTCCACATTCTTTTTAAGAATGTCAGGCGCGCTGTCCGAACCGATAAAGCAGATTTCTTCATTAACATTTGTAACGCCGTTGTAATCATAAAGCGCGATTCCCACTCTACCTTCGTAGGTGCCACGGTTCATATAGCCATAGACTATGTATTTGACATTGCCCGCTTCATCAATTGTCAGGGGCTTGATCTTATAGTCTCTGTTGTAGGTTCGTAAGTCGAAATTGTCGGAATCGTAAAAAGAAAATAATACCGCCAATCTGTTGTCGCTTATATTATATGAATAAAGTGTCCCGCCCTGTGCGAACACAAAGGTGTTTCCGTCATCATTTTCAAGAATATCGATATCCTCAGCCGTAATGCCAAGAAGTATATCGCCGCTTCGCACTATTTCTCTGGGATCTGTATGGATCTCATCCATGGTACGCTCATAATCGAGAAGATAGATTTCCTCAGTCGTGTATTTGATTCGGTAATATTCTTTTACAAAATAGTCCTTCTTTTCCTGATAGAGATTGGACCTTGCCACATACTCCGCCGTGAATACCGCGGTTTCGGTGTTTAATTCTCTGATGGAGATGGCAGTGTCCGTAAGCTGCGACATGCTTAAGTTGCCGAAAGCAAGCTGCGACATGGAACTATGAATATTTACAAAAGAAAGCTTTGTATTGTCTCCAAGATAATTGGATTCCATGTAATGTTTAAGCTCAGCGTTGGTTTCCGTGGTCCACTTCTTTTTATCAAAGTTTTCGATGAAAGCGAGCTTTTCGCCGGAGCAATAAAGGGGGGCATCCACGATTCTGGTGTAATATGTACCAACAACCCCGTCCCCTAGGACCAGTTCGAGTTCGAGGCTGTATTCGGTGTATCGCTCGAGCAGATCCTTGAATTCTATATGTACAAAAATGTTGTAGTCATCCTCCGTGTAGTCGGTGGCTTCCACCACTTCGATAAGTCGGCTGTCATCAACTGCTCTGACTCTTGCGGTGATGCCCGTTATATTCTTTCCATATTTTTCCACGCGAAAAGAAACACCTCTTGAATCATCCAGGGGTGTTATGGTATCCCGCAATGTGGAAATGTCCATCTTGCTTGTGTATCCGTACATGTTATTGATGATGGAACCACCATAATTTATGGAGACCACCGGCAATTCGGCACTGTCCATGGTGCGGGTAGTATTCACGTTGTCTCTGTTCATTATCACTCCCGTTATATAGAGAGTCAGTAAGAAAGTGACAATGCCGACAGAAATACGTAAAACCGTCTTTTTCACGTTAATCCTCATTTTTATTTCATATTATCTTTAAGCAGTCGCTGAAGAGTGATATCTTCTCCCACAAACTCCTTAAAGCTTTCGTTTTCTTTTAATAACCCGGGCTTGACCATACCGGACTTCTTCACTCCTCTTATAAGAAGATTTTTGGGAGTGTGGTCCATGTCTATGAATTCAAGTATGTCCGTTTCATAGCCATATTCCTTTAATGTATTGGCGCGATAAGCATCTGTCACGATGGCTGAAAGTCTGTCCTTTAAGATACCGTACTGAGTAGCTCCCTTAAGTTCCGGAGTCTTTATCTTTTTATTTAATTCATGCTGGCAACAGGGTACCGCCATGATTATGTCCGCATCCCATTTTATTGCCTTAAACAGTGCAAAGTCTGTAGCCGTATCGCATGCGTGAAGGGAAATCACCATGTTCACGTGATCGACTCCCGTAAAGTGCTCGATGTCACCTTCGATAAATTCAAGGCCTTCGTATTTATATTTATCACGAAGTCGGTTGCATTCTTTTATCACATCGGTCTTCAAATCAAGACCTATGACCTTAGGCTTCATGCCCTTTTTTACGGTTAAATAGTAATATAAAGCAAATGTTAAATATGATTTGCCACATCCGAAATCTATGATAACGGGATTTTTATCTTCCTTTAATCCATAGAGACTCGATTCGATAAACTCAAGATATCTGTTTATCTGGCGGAACTTATCATATTTAGCCTTAACAATCTTTCCGTCCCGAGTCTTAACACCTAAATCTATCAGGAATTCTGCGTTGTCCGATTCATCGATCAGATAATTCTTTTTCCTGTTATGATCGGTAGATTTCTTTTCACCGGTGACGGTTTTATTGGGCACCACCGTTATGGTTCCCTTTTTATTGGAGAGAACGGTTGCGCCTGCATCCTCCGTCTCAAAAAGTCCCTGAAGGAAATCACCCGGAACAGCTTTTTCCAAAAGAACCTTTACATCATGCGAATTATGATTTTCATGAATCTCTTTGAAGGTATTGTTGGCTTTATCTCCGATAGTCTTTGTTACCTGGTAAAGGTTTTCTCCCTTTATAACGACGGGGCGGATTCTTATCTTTGATAATTCCTTACCTTTTACAGGCTTAGATAACACGATCCGTATTAACTTTTCCGTTATGGATTTTTCAATTAATTCCTTATATGTCATCTAAGTCCTTCTTTATATTAATAGAATATATGATTTCCGATCTGTATTCCTGTAAGGCCCGGTATGGGAGTACGGAAATATACGCAATTTCCTACATTGGTAACACCGGACATAGCTGCATCGGCTGCATTGTAGCAATCCTGATTGGCCTTGCCGATGGCAAGATAATTTGCAAGCCGTCCGCTTCCTACAGGCGAAAACTGATACTTCTGATATATTACTCCGGATACGGTGTTGGGATAAACGGAGCTTAACACTCTGTTTATAACAACCGCGCCGACAGCTACCTTTCCTTCATAAGGTTCTCCGCCTGCCTCGCAATATATAAGAGTAGCAAGAAGATATCTGTCTCCTTCATCAAATACTACTTCCGAAATATCACGTCGTGATGAATTCTGAGCAAGCTGTGACATTCTGATTTCTTCTTCCAGCTGCTTCTTAAGCTTTGCCATATCTTCTTCCTGCTGTTTAAGCTGGGCTTCATAAGCAAGAGCGATTTTCTCCGCTTCATCGATCTGGCCTTCGTAAGCTTTGATATTATTGGAAGTATTATTTATTACAACAAGGATCTGCTTCTTTTCTTCCTCAGTTTCATCTTTAAGAACCTGAAGCTCTTCTCTCTCAGCTATCAACTTAGCTTCCAGCTCTTCGATGGATTTGCGGGTCGCTACAAATTCTTCGAACTTTGCTCTGTCATAGGAAGCTAAATTATCCACGTAATTATTTAAGGTTATAAAGTCGGAAAAGCTGTGGGCAGAAAACATTATCTCCAGATACAATGTGGAGCTGTCTTCGTACATAAACTGGATGCGCTTCTTCATGGACTCGTACTGATTTTCTTCCGTTTCCTTTGCTTCTTTAAGCGCTTCTTCCGTTTCCTCTATATCCTGTTCTTTTGCAGCAATCTCTTCTTCAAGCTCCGTTATCCTGTCGGTTATATCCTGAAGATTACTGTTTAAGCCTTTCAGTTCTTTTTGCAGTGCTTTCTGCTCTCCCGTAAGGGTGCTTACAACTCCCTTGGCATCACCAAGATTTTTCTCAGTCTCATTCTTTTCTTTTTCAAGCTGATTAATCTTGTCTTTGGTTGCCTGAGAAGCGTTCGCGATATTGGGAGTGGCAGTTGACAAAACCGCTATTGCCAAAAGAACCGCGCAAATCCTTTTGAATCTCTTCATCTTAAAGCTCCAGGTCAATCTTTCTTCCGGTTCTTTGGTACTGGCAGTACTCAACTCCTGCCGCATCGAACATCTTCTTTGATGCAATGGTAGAAGGTGTGTCTGCATATTTATCGCTATCGTAAATTACGGTTTTGATGCCTGACTGAATAATAGCCTTGGCACATTCGTTACAGGGGAAGAGAGATACGTAGATCTTCGCACCCTCCAATGAACCGCCGCCATAATTTAAGATCGCATTTAATTCTGCGTGTGTCACAAAGGGGTATTTGGTATTAAGAGTATCACCCTCTCTGTCCCAGGGGAATTCATCATCGGAACATCCGATGGGAAATCCGTTGTAACCCATGGAAAGAATCTTGTTTTTCCCGCTTACAATACATGCACCCACCTGGGTGTTGGGATCCTTGGATCTTGTACCTGAAAGCATTGAAATACCCATAAAATACTCGTCCCAGGAAATATAGTCTTGTCGCTTCATAAAAATACTCCTCCTCCAAACCATTGTATATATGTAAAAACTATAAGCCCATATGCAAAAAAGGCCGTGACGAAGTGTCCCTCGCACAGCCTATGTTTACATTATTTTGTACCGAAAATTCTATCTCCTGCATCACCAAGGCCGGGAACTATGTAAGCATGTTCATTGAGGTGATCGTCAAGGGCGCCAACATACATATCTACATCGGGATGTGCGTCCTGCATACGCTTAACACCTTCGGGAGCTGCGATAATGCACATGAAGTGAATTTTCTTACAGCCTTTATCCTTAAGCATCTGAATTGCTGCTACGGAAGAACCGCCGGTTGCAAGCATGGGATCTACTACAAATACTTCTCTTTCTGCACAGTCAGCAGGAAGCTTGCAATAATATTCAACGGGCTCGTGAGTTTCGGGATCACGATAAAGACCGATGTGGCCAACCTTAGCTGCGGGAATTAATTCAAGCATACCGTCAACCATGCCAAGACCTGCTCTTAAGATAGGCACGATGGCAAGCTTCTTACCTTTAAGTTCCTTCACTACAGTCTTGCAGATAGGTGTTTCTATTTCAACATCGGAAAGTTCAAGGTCTCTTGTCGCTTCATAGCAGATAAGCTGAGCGATCTCTGAAATGGTCTGTCTGAAATCCTTTGTGCCTGTGTCCTTTCTTCTGATATAGCCGATTTTGTGCTGAATCAACGGATGATCCATAACTACTACTTTGCTCATAATCTTCTCCTTCTCTAATAATTAAACTTCTTCGATCTGTTTGACACGTCTTAAGTGTCTTTCTTCATTGGAAAACGGAGTATCTAAGAAGGTATCCGTAATCTTTATGGCAAGATTCAAGCCAACGATACCTGCCCCCATAGCTAACATATTGGCGTCGTTGTGTAATCTGGTCATTTCTGCTGTAAGCGAGTCGGAGCATAACGCGCAACGCACACCCTTTACCTTATTGGCTGAAATTGAAATACCAATTCCTGTTGTGCAGATCACGATGCCCTTTTCACATTCTCCGCTTGCCACTGCCTTAGCTGCCGCATGGGCAAAAGCAGGGTAATCGCAGGAGCTTTTATTAAAGCATCCAAAATCTTTATATTCGATTCCTCTTTCGTCAAGGTGCTTCATAATGGCGACTTTTAAGTCGTATCCGCCATGATCACTTCCTAAAGCTATCATCCTAATACCTCTTTCTAAATCACTAAACATTAATAATCTGGTGGCCTGCCGCCTTCAGTAATCTGTTCATTACCGCAACACCCACACCTGCACCATTAAACGACTCTGAAAGCATAATGTCAACTTTTTCGTCATCAAATTCTCTTAAAATTTTAAAAAGATTATGGGCCGTTTCTTTTTCATCGCCCTTGGAACCCGCAATTTTAACGGTTTTTGCAAGGTACTTGCCTGCCGTCTCTCTTGTTGCGATGACTCCTACTTTTTTGCCTTCTTCTTCGTATTTGGAAGTAAGTTCATTGATCTTACGGATCACTTTGTCGCCCTCACCTTCCACGATGGAAAGTTCGCCTTTGGGTGCATAGTGACGATATTTCATGCCGGGAGCTTTCGGAGCTGTTTTACAGTCTGCATCTATTATGGCTCTGTCAAAAGAAACTTCTTTTTTAAGAGCCTCTTCCAGCATCTCTTTCGAAATATAGCCCGGGCGAAGAATAACGGGAGCTCCTTCAGTAAAATCCACGATCGTGGATTCAAGTCCCACTTCACTTTCACCGCCGTCAATGATCATGTCGATCCGGCCTGTCATGTCCTGTATTACATGCGCTGCACTTGTGGTGCTGGGACGACCTGAAAGATTGGCGCTTGGTGCTGCCACAAATCCGCCTGCTGCTTCTATCAGCGCTGCCGCAATCTTATGGGAAGGCATTCTTACTGCCACGGTTTCGAGCCCTCCGGTGGTCTCCTTCGGAACCTTGTCGGTCTTTCTGAAAATCATGGTAAGAGGTCCGGGCCAGTAAAGATCTGCAAGTCTTATCGCATCTTCCGGAATCTCCGCTGCAATTTCTTTTAACGCATCCATATTGCAGATGTGGACGATCAACGGATTATCACTGGGACGACCCTTTGCCGCATATATCTTTCTTGAAGATTCAGGATTGAGTGCATCTCCTCCGAGTCCGTAAACCGTCTCAGTAGGGAAAGCTACCAATCCGCCTCTTTTCAAAATTTCCCCTGCCTCTTTTAGGGCAAGGGAATCTATATTATTTTCATCTATTTTTAAAATCTTTGTTTCCATATTAAATAATCAACCGGTTCGTTATGTCATGAATGATTCCCCTCATGAACCGCCAAACACTTCCCGTTAATTATAACATTTACCTTGTTTTTTGTACACCTGGGAAGAACACTTATCTCTGCATGTACGCGCTGATAAGAGGCCATACATCAGGAGTTTCCTGTCCGAGACACCATGAAGCGATTCCTGCAATCTTAAGAGTATCCATTACATTAAGTCTTACTGACAAAGAATCCTTATCTTCAAGCCAGATTTTATAATTGGTACCGCCGCTTTCGAACTCGCCGTAATTCTGGTATGTCTCTTCGTTCCAGGTAGTGGTGACTCCGTTTCTGCTGATAAAATCAGCCTGCACCTTCATGTCTATGGCTTCGCTTCTGACTTCGCCATCAGTTTCTTTCCACACTCTGGTATAAAAGGGAACCGCATTAATAACCTTTTCGGCACCTACCAGAGCAACGGTATCTTCGATACCCTTCTGCATCCATGGAATACTTGAAACAGAACCTGCTACAGGGCTTCCTGCGTAATGCTCGTCATATCCCATTATAATAATGTAATCAGCGAAAAGCCCCTGCTCTCTTCTGTTGTAATGTGCTGTATATTCCGTGGGTACATAGTTATCTACGGAAAGCACCAGATTATTCTTGTGGCATGCAAGTGAAAGTTCTCTCACAAACTGTACAAAGTGATATGTGGTTTCGGAATCCATATTTTCAAAGTCGATGTTTATTCCGTCAGCGCCAAAGCTTAATGTTGTGGCAACAAGACTTTCGATCAAAGCCTTTCTTTTGCTTGTATAAGAAAGAACCTCAAGAGTGCTTACATCAACTCCTGAATGGAAGTTTGAAATAAGAGCCCACACTTCAGCGCCCATGCTGTGAGCGGCATTTACGTAATCGCTGTTTCCGAGAGACTTAAAGTTACCGTCGTTGTCCGTAAGATAAAACCATGTAGGCGACACAACATTTACCGACTCCACGTAATTCATGGCGGTTCTAAGTTCTGCGCCGCCCTGAGGATATTCCATATTGTGCCAGGTTAAATTGATCTTGTGGTCGCGTCTTAAATCCGTAAAGATTTCTTCCGCTACATCGGTAACTGCAACGGGTGTCTCCTCTCTCTCGTTGGTAAGACGCTTGTTCTCAACATATCCGATGAAACCGTCGTGAGTCATTACCTTGGTCCATTCATCCATGGGCTCAAGTATTTCCACTGTTTCACCCTCGGCAATGTCACAGAGGATAAGGGCCTTAACGCCGCCCTTCTTTCTCACTTTTGTTTCCTTATTTATATCTGCATATTTAGTTGTGTTCCACTCGGTGTAAGCAACCATTCGCATGGGATCATCGAAGAGCTCATATGAGAAGTTCACAAACATCTTCACATAGTCTACGGCAATGTAAAGAGTATCTCCCTTGGTCTGTGCGATCACTGAAGGGAAAGACTTTTCTTCGCTTCCGTCAGAATACACATTTGTACCGATCTCCGTCGTAAATGTGGTCTCCGGATTTGTATAAAGAAGAAGATTCTCATTGGAATCTATATAGAACCGACCGGTAAAATATTCGCATACCGTGTCATAGTCAAAATAAACTGTTCCATCAATTTCTTTTGCGGACTCGGGAATGATCGCACTGTTTAAGACCATGGGAACCTGGTCCTTTGAAATAACGGTATAGTACTCGTTTAAATCTTCCCAATCCTGTCCGTAAGAATATTTATCATATATCTGTTTTCCAAAGCTCACGCCCACCACAACTATAATAAGGGCGATCGCCACGATAACGGGAATTACTTTTTTCATCCTCTACCTCCTGGTCTGAACGCCCTTAATTATAACAAACTATTTTTACTTAGTCATTTTATTTTTCTTAATTTAATTAAGAAATACGAAAGCTTCAATGTGGTCCTAGCATCCGCTGTCCACGATTAAATGGAATGGTTCTGTGTCAATGTAATCTCCTTTATAATCAGTTTCTTTTTCTACAAGACAGACAGAATGTAAGGATCCTTCTTCATTAAAGTGAAATTCCGTATTATAACAGGTCGTTTCCCTAAGAATGTTTGAAGCCATATCCTCAAGTGTTGCACGTTTGCCGCCGATATAGAATTCAACACCGTATTCCTGTAACATACGTAACTGCTTCATACTCCGTTTGTATCCAAGCTTACGCAAGGCGTCCTCCTTTCGTTAATATAGTCCGTGATATAATAAATCATGGAGTTAATCATTCTTAAAGTTACAAATGTGTTTTACACGCTCGCAAACCAAGTTAATTGTTGCTCTTCAGACCTTTAGTCCTTGTTTGTGAATTTTTAAAAGTTGAATTAATCTGTGGAAATGATCCAGATGGTCAAAATTGACCCGGATAGGCACTTGGTGCCGCAAGACAACTCCGGTAGTCGGAGAAAGAATTAATACTCTTTGTCTTATATATTTTAAATCGTAACCCCACGCTCCTTTCCCGAGCGTTCGGTAAAACACTAAGTGGATTATACAGGATAATTTTTTATTTGTCTCGCTTTTTCAAAAAGAAGACAATTAGAGTACAACCTTTGTGATTTAATTAACGGAATGTGACTTAATTATTTCCTATTTATAAAATTTATGGAAAGTATTTACACTTCCCTTGACTATCATTTTTCAAAATAATAATATTCAATTACGAAAGAATCGAAAGAGACTTTCGAAAAGGAGTAGTATGAAAATTGAAAAAGTAAACGAACATCAGATTCGTTGCACACTCACAAAAGAAGATCTCGCTTCAAGAAAGTTAAAGATAAGCGAGCTCGCATACGGAACCCAGAAAGCCAAAGAGCTTTTCAGGGATATGATGGAGAAGGCCAGCGACCAGTATGGCTTTGATGCCGAGAATATTCCCTTGATGATAGAAGCAATACCCGTTAACTCAGAATGCATCGTACTTGTTATCACCAAAGTGGAGGATCCGGAGGAACTGGATACAAGATTCTCCAAGTTCGCTCCCGGCTTAAATGCCAAGGATGATGACGATGACGAAACTGCACCTTCCAAGGATGGCTTCACTTCCATCTCCGAGATTTTTAATAAGTTTAAAGAAGCATACACCCAGACAGAAGAAAAGGCAGAAGTTGAAAAATACGCCGATTTCTATAACGGCAAAGCCTTTATCTTCTATTCCATTACGGATCTTTCCTCTGTATGCAAGACAGTTTATTCTTTTTACTCGGGCAAGAGTTCCGTATATTTAAATAAAGAAAAAAATGAATACATGCTTATATTGTCACGTGAAAATATGGACGCAGCGGATTTTATCCAGGTTTCCAATCTCATCGGCGAATATAGCAATGCAAGTACAAACGGATTAGTGACCGGTGCATACCTCACAGAACATTTCGAGCCTGTGGTACTGGATAATGCCGTCGAAGTACTTAAAGACTTAGGCTAGTAAGAATAAATAAAGAAATACAAAAAGCTCCGGTTTTTCACCGGAGCTTTTTTATCAGATTTAAAGCGATGGCTTCGTCCAAACTTTATAAGCTCTTAATCCTCTCCATAAGTTCATCCACGTCAATGCCATGTACCATAGCGGCTTCTTCCAGGGATTCAGCCTGAGATGCGGGGCAGCCGAGACAGTGCATTCCGGCTTCCATTAATACGGGAGCAACTTCGGGAGCAGTGACTAAAATTTCACCAATAGTCATTTCCTTAGTAACGTTATCCAAAATTCTACCTCCATTTTTACTGATCGTTAAAACAGTTAGAGTATAATACTATTCTAAGGCTTTTTCAAGAATGTCGGTTTTTCTTTTAAAATAAGGGATTATGTATTTAAAAAAGAACACTGCATAACTTGACTATGGGTTTTTCAAACGCTTATAATTATCATGCTTAAACCAATGGCTTAATATTTAACATATTAACTATTATACAAAATTTAACTAGGAGGCATTTTCAAATGAAACCAGAATGGAAAGATTTTGTAGGCGGCAAGTGGCAGCATGAAGTTAACGTTCGTGACTTCATCCAGAAGAACTATCATCCCTATGACGGTGATGAATCCTTCCTTGCAGGACCTACCCAGAACACCAAAGACTTATGGGCAATGGTAACTGAACTCTCCAAAAAAGAAAGAGAAGCAGGTGGCGTTCTTGATATGGACACCAAGGTTATCTCTACTATTACATCTCACGGACCCGGATACCTTGACAAGAGCAAGGAAACAATCGTAGGTTTCCAGACAGATAAGCCTTTCAAGCGTTCAATGCAGCCTTACGGCGGTATCCGTATGGCAGAAAAGGCTTGCGCAGATAACGGATACACAGTTGATCCCGAAATCAGCGAATTCTTCTCAGTACACAGAAAAACACACAACGCAGGATGTTTCGATGCTTACAACGATGAAATGAGAGCATGCCGTTCTTCCCACGTAATCACAGGTCTTCCTGATGCTTACGGCCGTGGACGTATCATCGGCGACTACAGACGTATCGCTCTTTACGGTATCGATTACTTAATCGAAGACAAGATCGCTCAGAAGAACTCTACCGGTCGTGTAATGACAGATGATGTTATTCGTCTTCGTGAGGAACTTTCCGAACAGATCACAGCATTAAAGATGATGAAGGAAATGGCAGCTTCTTATGGTTGCGATATTTCCAAGCCCGCTTCTAACGTACAGGAAGCTATCCAGGCTACATACTTCGGATACCTTGCAGCTGTAAAGGAACAGAACGGTGCAGCTATGTCCCTTGGACGTACTTCTACATTCATCGACTGTTTCGCAGAAAGAGACTTAAAGAACGGAACCTTCACAGAAGAACAGATCCAGGAATTCGTAGATCACTTCATCATGAAGCTTCGTTGCGTTAAGTTCGCTCGTACACCTGAATACAACCAGATCTTCGCCGGCGACCCTGTATGGGTAACCGAATCCATCGGTGGTGTTGGTGTTGACGGACGTCACATGGTAACAAAGATGAGCTTCCGTTACCTCCACACACTTGAGAACTTAGGTGCAGCTCCCGAGCCCAACCTTACAGTTCTTTGGTCCACAAGACTTCCTGAATCCTTCAAGAAGTTCTGTGCTAATATCTCTATTACAACATCTTCAATTCAGTACGAAAACGATGACCTTATGAGAGTAACACACGGCGATGACTACGGTATCGCATGCTGCGTATCCTCAATGAGAATCGGTAAAGAAATGCAGTTCTTCGGAGCACGTGCTAACCTTGCTAAATGTCTCCTTTACGCATTAAACGGTGGTGTTGACGAAGTAACTAAGAAGCAGGTTGGTCCTAAGTACCGTCCTGTAGAAGGTGATTACCTTGATTACGATGACGTTATGGCTAAGTACACCGACATGATGGAATGGCTTGCTGACGTTTATGTAAATACTCTTAACGTAATTCACTACATGCACGATAAGTACTGCTACGAAAGAGCACAGATGGCTCTTCATGACAGAGATGTTCGCCGTTACTTCGCAACAGGTATGGCAGGTCTCTCAGTTGTAGCTGACTCCTTATCCGCTATTAAGTATGCTAAGGTTAAAGTTATCCGTGACGAAGACGGTATCATCACTGACTTCGAAACAACAGGTGACTTCCCTAAGTACGGTAACGATGATGACCGTGTTGATGAAATCGCTCAGGAACTTGTACATAAGTTCATGACAATGATCAGAAGACATCACACCTACAGAAACGGCTTCCCTACAATGTCAGTTCTTACCATTACCTCTAACGTAACTTACGGTAAGGCAACAGGTAACACTCCTGACGGACGTAGAAAAGGACAGCCTTTCGCTCCCGGTGCTAACCCTATGCACAACCGCGATACTCACGGTGCAGTAGCTTCCCTTTCATCAGTTGCTAAGCTTCCTTTCATGGATTCACAGGATGGTATTTCCAATACCTTCACAATCGTTCCCGGAGCACTTGGTAAGGACGATCAGATCTTCGCTGGTGATATCGAAGTAGATTTAAACAGATAATTTTTCTTAAAAAGAAAATACAGGAGGTGACTACCAATGGATGAAAAAGCAATGATTGACGATTTGGTAAAGATGTTGGATCAGGGCATGTCTAATGGCGTAGGCCATGTGAATGTGGATTTCGACGAAAATGCTAAAACAAAGTCGGTTGAAACTATGGGTTGCACCGACTGTTCCAGAACTCCCCTTGCGTGCAGTGTTCCTACATTGCACCAGGGATTAGATTCTTATGAATAAAGGAGGAAAATAAAATGGCAGCTAATGCAACACAGGTTAACAACCTTGTTCACTTGCTTGATGGTTACGCTACAAAGGGCGGACATCACCTTAACGTAAATGTACTTAACAGAGATACTCTTCTTGATGCTCAGGCACATCCTGAAAACTATCCTCAGCTCACAATTCGTGTATCAGGATACGCAGTTAACTTCATTAAGTTAACACCCGAACAGCAGGCAGACGTTATTTCCCGTACATTCCACGAAGCAATTTAATTGTTAATTTGGGGAGCCTAAGCTAATTAGGCTCCCTTTTTTTACAAGAGGGTAAACTATGATAGGAAAAATTCACTCACTGGAAAGTTTCGGTACCGTTGACGGTCCCGGAGTAAGATACGTTGTTTTTGTACAGGGCTGTCCCATGCGTTGTGCTTATTGTCACAACCCCGACACCTGGGAGATAAATGCCGGAACCCCCATGGAACCGGAATACATAATTGAACAATTTGAAAGAAACAGAAGCTTCTACGAAAGCGGTGGTATCACCGTCACAGGCGGAGAGCCTCTTCTTCAGATAGATTTTTTGATCGACTTATTTACCAAGGCAAAAGAAAAGAACATCCACACCTGTATCGATACATCAGGTATCGCTTTCAATCCCGAAAGTCCCGAATTACTAAAAAAGTACGATACACTTATGGCTGTTACGGATCTGATCATGCTTGATATTAAGCATATCGACCCCGAGCACCACATTAAGCTTTGCAAGCAAAAGAACGATAATATCCTGGCATTTGCAAAATACACCGGAGAAAAGAATGTAGATCTCTGGATAAGACATGTGGTTGTTCCCGGACTCACCGATGAAGACGAGTACTTATATAAACTCGGTTATTTTATCGGTGAACTTCCCAATTTAAAAGCCTTGGATGTGCTTCCTTACCACACCATGGGTGTTGTTAAGTACGAAAAACTTGGCATCGAATATCCATTAAAGGGTACTCCTGCCATGACACAAAAAGAAGCCATCGAGAAAAAGAAAGTCATTCTCGACGGTATCAGAGCTAAGCGTAAGGAGCTCGGTCTCTCTGAGTCTACCGATCATCTTACCGAAGGCGATGAATAAAAATGCTTGTTAATTTCAGTTAACTATATTACAATGTATTCGACTAGAAAGAAATAAAGGAGGGTATTACTATGGCATTTGTTATTGGTGATTCTTGTATTTCCTGCGGATCTTGCGAAGCACAGTGCCCCGTTGGAGCTATCTCTGCCGGCGATTCTCAGTTCGTAATTGACGAAAACACATGTATTTCTTGCGGATCTTGTGCAGGCCAGTGCCCTGTTGGTGCTATTTCAGAAGCCTAAATCGGCAAAAGAAAACCTCATGGTTAAATCCATGAGGTTTTTTTAATGCATCTATCTCGGTTCTCTCGCAAGATTTGCAAATTTGGTAAGTTCAGGTAACCATGCAAGCTCAACAGTTCCGATGGGACCGTTACGCTGTTTAGCAATAATGATTTCGGAAATACCCTTTCTTTCTGTATCCTTATTGTAATAATCATCACGATAAATGAACATTACTACGTCGGCATCCTGCTCGATAGCTCCGGATTCACGAAGGTCCGAAAGCATTGGTCTGTGATCGGGACGCTGCTCGACCTGTCGGCTCAGCTGTGAAAGAGCTATTACCGGTACCTTAAGCTCTCGCGCGAGAGACTTTAAAGATCTCGAAATATCAGATATTTCCTGCTGTCTTGAATCAGTCTTACCTGTACCTGTCATCAACTGTAAGTAGTCGATAAGGATAAGTGATAAATCACTTTCAAGTTTATACTTTCTACACTTGGACCTAAGCTCACCGACACTGATACCGGGGGTATCATCAATAATAAGCTTTGATCCACCGATTTCACTGGCGCCTTCTATCAGATCTTCCCAGTCGGCTTCATTAAGGGAACCTGTACGCAATTTCTGTGCATCCACACCTGACTGAAGAGAGAATAAACGGTTTACAAGCTGTTCCTTTGACATTTCCAAACTGAATATGGCAACAGCTTTCTTTTGCTTAAAAGCGACATTCTGCGCAATATTAAGGGCAAAAGCAGTCTTACCCATGGAAGGACGAGCTGCTATAAGAATAAGATCTGACGGCTGCATACCGGCAGTCTTATAATCAAGATCGGTAAAGCCTGTGGCGATACCTGTTACAGCACCTTTATTCTTTGCGGCAATCGCTATCTTATCAAGGGCATTGTTTACAACCTCTGATATAGGCACAAAATCCCCGGCATTACGCTTCTGTACAACCTTGAATATCTTCTTTTCAGTCTCATCAAGGATCGTCTCGACAGGATCCTTCTGCACATAGCAGCTATTCTCTATCTCTTCATTAACTTTTATAAGCTTTCTAAGCGTTGCTTTTTCAGAAACTATGGAAGCATAGTGCTTAACATTGGCAGCTGTGGGTGTGGAATTAAGTAATTCCGTCACATAATCGATGCTTGAAAACTCCGGAGGAATATCCTTTTCCTTAAGACGATCCTGCAGTGTTACGGGATCCACGGGTTTTCCAAGATTATTAAGCTCTATCATTGTTTCGTAAAGAATCTGATTCTGCTTTACGTAAAAATCATCCCCAATTAACATTTCGGAGGCAATGGTGATTGCGTCTCTATCAAGAAGCATGGAACCAAGTACGGATTTCTCAGCCTCTAAGCTCTGGGGAAGCACTCTTTTCTGCCATTCCTCAGCCATTTTCCTGTACCTTTACCTTCATTTTTGCGGTTACTTCAGGATGAAGCTTTATGGCAATTTCGTAGGTTCCGAAATTTCTGATAGGCTCATCCAGCACAATTTTCTTTTTATCAATGGTAACACCGTGCTGTTTCTTGGCCTCTTCCACGATTTCCTTGGAAGAAACGGAGCCGAAGGCTCTGCCACCTTCTCCGGCTTTCATCTTGGTCACTACTGTGAGTTCTGAAAGCTGTGCCGCAAATTCTTTTGCTTTCTCAAGATTTTCTTTTGCAATCTTATCTTCATTCTGCTTCTGAAGCTTTAAGTTGTTAAGGTTCGCGCCGGTAGCTTCCACGCCCAATTTCTTAGGCAAAATAAAGTTTCGCGCATATCCGTCGTTAACCTCTATGATCTGATCTTTCTTTCCAAGACTCTTTACGTCCTGAAGAAGTATTATTTTCATTATATTTCACCTTCCTGAATCATATTATCCAATGTATCTTTTAGTAACTGTATTCCGCCATCAATAGTGGTATCCGATAACTGGGCACCTGCCACGCTCATGTGGCCACCGCCACCCATTTTCTCCATGATGATCTGAACATTAACTTCGTCGATGGAGCGGGCACTGATAAATACCTGGTTCTGATAATAAGTAAATACGAAGCTTGCTCTGATACCCTTTATGTTAAGAAGCTCGTTGGCTGCCTGAGCTCCCACAACAGTAGGGCTTTCGCACTCTTCAGCTTCGCATATTGCAATTGCATAGAAGTTTTTGTAGATCTCTGCCTGGCTTACTGCATCGGCCTTCGCCTTATAGTCGCCTACGTTTTCTCTGAAGAGCTTGCGCACGCGGGTAACGTCAGCGCCGTTACGCTTTAAGAATGCTGCTGCCTCAAAGGTTCTTACACCTGTCTTCTGGGTGAAGTTGTTGGTGTCGATCATGATACCTGAATAAATGGCATCTGCTTCATCATTTTTAATCTTGAGATTGTCGGTCGTGTACTGCAGGATTTCAGAAACCATTTCACAAGTGGATGATGCATAAGGTTCAACATAGGAAAGTGTTGCATTTTCCACTGCTTCGTTACTCTGTCTGTGGTGATCGAGTACCACAACCGATTTACATTTTCCAATCAGATCGGGGCACTCTGTTATGCTGGGTTTATTTACGTCCACAATAACGAGCACCGCATTGTTTCCGGCTATTTCCATGGCCGTTCTTCCATTTACGATAAAGTCATTGTCGTAATCCGGGTTACCTGCAAACATTTCCACAAAGGGCTTCATGGAAGGTGTGATGGTATCAAGAACAATGTGTGCCTTTCTTTCAAGGGCACGGGCAATGGCATATACACCAATGGAAGCACCGAAGCTGTCTACGTCGCCGTTTCTGTGACCCATGATGAATACCTGATCCTTACCGGATACGATTTCCATAAGGGCATGAGCTTTAACTCTTGCCTTAACACGCGTATTCTTTTCAACCTGTTGGCTCTTTCCACCGTAATATGTAAGCTGATCGGGAGTCTTAACAACCGCCTGATCGCCGCCACGTCCGAGAGCCATATCGATGGCCGCACGGGCAAACTCGTAATTCTGTCCGTAGCTTAAGCCGTCAAGGCCGACACCGATACTGAGGGTAACAGCCATTTCGTTACCGATATTAACGGTTTTTACATCGTCCAGGATATCGAATTTACTATCACGTAACTGTTTAAGACTCTTCTTTCGGAGGATTACCATGTATTTATCTTTTTCAAGCTTCTTGGTGATACCATCCATGGAAGACATGTATTTGTTGATCTTTCTCTCGATAAGAGCTGTAAGAAGGCTTCGTCGTACTTCTTCAACGCTTTCAAGAGCTTCGTCATAGTTATCAATATCAATCAAAGCAACCGCAAGGCTTTGGTCGTCAACCTCTCTTAATGCAATCTTAAGAGCGGTATTATCATAAAGACAAATGGTCGTTAAATGTCCCTGATAATCGGGTGTAGTCTCTAAAAGCGCATTCTGGGTGACCATATCATTAAGAGGGATACGTCTCATCCTGCAGAGATAATCCCCGTCCTTATATTCGATTTCCACTTCGGATTCACCGAAATCTTCATCTTTACCCGGGAGTTTATCAAGAGTTATTTCATTGAAAATAGAATGTATGGTCTTTCCCGCGCCGGATTTAGTTTCCGTAAGGCGTTCAAAAGAAAGGTTGGCCCATACCACTTTTCCGTCTTCATCAAGAACCGCATAGGGAAGATCGAAATTCTTAAGAAGCTGCTTCTGAACCTGCCCGTACTGAGTAGCAAAACTGATCATCTCATACATGAATACGGAAGACATTCTTGCGTAGCAAAGCATGAGAAGGCAAAAATACAAGAGCAAGAATCCCGTAAGGATCGCTCCTGCCATAATACTCTGAGTGTATGTGTAAAGGGTGATCACTATAAGTACCAAACCCAAAAACAACAACGCACTTAAAAAGAATCTTAATCGTCCACTGACTCTGATATTTTTCTTGTTCATACAGTTCCTCTTTGTGCAGTTCCCCACAAGAAATTTCTACGCGGCTTTTCTTTTATATAAAGAAATCACGCCGACTCAAATTCATATTCTTCCTACAATTATATCATATTCTTTTCTTTATAAACACCCTGAGAAAACCTCAACATATTTAGAATATGAGCCCCTTTTCAGTTGAGAGATCTCAGCTATTGACTTCTTAACATATTCCGGCAAAGAGCCTTCGTATTTCACTTCCAGCACCATCATCCCATCTGGTATTACTCTTTTTAAATACGGCTCTTCCAAAAGAAAGGTACTTATGTCGGAAGAACCTGCGATGTTCATATCAAAAGTGATACGCACATTATTTTCTTTATATACAAAAGGAATTCTACGGTAATCAACTATTACCCGTGGCTTTAGATCAATTTCTTTTGCTTCATGCAAAAACTCCAGAAATACAGGATCCAAATTACTTTCGTCTATGGGATTTCCGTATATCAGGGCCTCACACTGCTTTCTCGTAATCTTGCAGAAGGTCTTGTGCTTAAGCTTGTCAACGGACTCTTTCTTTTCAAGAAGTATTTTTCTGACATTGCCGTCATAGATCCTGATGCGCCATTTGTGCCGCACCGGAACCTTATCGATCTTTTCATGGTAGAATCTGTTATCAGGCGTGTCAAAATAAAGGCTTCGTATATCATAAAAGCCTTCTTTTCCCACATGAGTATCCAACTTAAATGAACGGTTTGCGGCCTCGATAAGGCCTCTCGCCACATCTTCACGGATTAGATATTTATCTTCACATCTGTAAGCAGTTTCTTTTCCCATAGGATAGTCCTCTTTTAGATTTGATTATACCATAAACTTAATGATAAAGTTTCGTCACGACAGTGAATCCTGACTGTTTTCATTAATAAACCGTTATATCAATGATAGTAGTATCTTCTTTATAAGGGACGGATTTAATCATCCATCTAGCTAAAAAGGAGACTATATATGAAAAAATTACCCTTAAGAACTCAAATGCTTTGCGCAGTTTTACCCATGGTTTTTTCCATGATATTCCTGGTATATTTAATGCGCACATTCGTAACACAGACCGCCGACGGCCTTATTACAACACTCTATGATGACGTTTATTATGCAAATACCAATCTGATCAATGGTGAGCGTGACTTCTATCAGTCTAACGCAGCTGACCTTAAGATGCATGCCGACAGATCTGTCATCGCAGATCAGATGGGCGCTTACGAAGCCAACTACAAGCAGGCCTATGATAACCCCATGAAGGCTGTCGAAGTAATGAAGAAATATCCTGAAGTATATAACGGATATACAGTGCAGTTCCTGGCTCAGCAGATCGGGCTTGATCCTGCCGATGACGGCGACGGATATTTACAGGATACCAGAACATTTGCAGAGCTTGAAGCTGCTTACTATAGTGAACTTGACGCCTGGTACAATTCCTACAATCCCGAAACTCAATCAGGTGACTGGGCAGCAAGAAATCAGCACTTTGCCACCGCAGGTGAAAACCTTAACTTCATGAAGGACTTCATCGATATGTATGGCCAGTACAAACTCAGTACTATTGAAAAGGCCATTGACTCATCTCTTCTTATTACATTGATCATTACGATCGTTGTTCTTGTAGCAGTTATAATCTTTGGTACTCTTGTTATTGAGGGTATCATGCGAGGTGTAAGGACCACGAAGAAGAATATCGATGAGCTTGCCGGGAAGAACCTGACATACGAACCCCAGAAGCTCGACGGTACCAATGAAATGGCACAGATGACGAAAGCGTCATATGACCTTTCAGTTACCTTAAAAGATATTCTTGAATCCATAAACAGCGCATCCATCAGAATTAACGATGTGTCCAATAAATTAAATGAATCATCCCATGACGTGGCAAAGACCAGTGATGAGATCTCAACCGCCATCAATGAGATATCCGAAAAGATGTCTTCACAGGCGAGTGAGACCGGTGAAGCTTCCGAGCAGACCAAGATCCTGGGCGATATCGTTATCGCCAGCAATGAAGCTGCTGAAACACTTGCCAACGTAAGCCGTGACATCGGCAAAGCTACCAATGACGGTATGGAAGTGGTAACACAGCTCCAGCGCGATACAGAAACCAACAACCAGGCATTCCAGCGTATCTTTGATGCCATCGATGCAATGACGGAGAGTGCTTCAAAAATCGGTGAAACATCACAGCTTATTTCCGATATTGCAAGCCAGACAAACCTTCTTTCTCTTAACGCTTCCATCGAAGCAGCAAGAGCAGGCGAAATGGGTAAAGGATTTGCGGTTGTTGCTGATGAGATCAGAACTCTTGCATCTCAGTCAGCAGATGCGGTTAACACAATCGACAGCATGCTCGCAGAGCTTCGTTCCTGCGTAGATCAGGCATCAGAGCAGCGTGTACAGGTGCAGGAAGCTGTTAAGACACAGGCTGAATCAGTACAGGCAACCGGCGAAAAGTACAAGCTCATCGTTGAAAAGGTTGATGAGATCAACAAGGAAGTATCTTCCCTTGATGAATTAAGTAACAACATGGATAAGAGCTGTAAGGTGGTTGTGGAGGCAGTTAATAACCTCTCCTCATCCGCTACGGATTGCGCAGCAAGTTCAGAAGAAACATCCGCTTCTGCTTCCGCAGTTAAACAGTCCATGACCGACATGACCAACATCAGTGATGATGTTCGAGCATTATCAGAAGAATTACGTGATCTTCTTAAGGGATTTAATATGTAGTATAAAGCGAGGCGGCTTCGGTCGTCTCGTTTTCATTTAACTAATATAAAAGTGACCCCGGAACCAATCCGAGGTCACTTCTTTTACTTATTCATTCTTTTTCTTAAACTAGTTAACTATCTCAAATTTCCACTGCTGATTGAGACCTGCAACATAGTCCCACTGATGTACGTTAGCTCCGCTGGCAAATGAAACATCCTGGACATCAAGAGCTTTATTACTGTGCTTGTTGATCAAGAATGTGTAGCCACCGTCTATGAAGGTGATATACCATCTCTGATTGTTGGTATTGTTATTGTCCCACATAATGGCATTTCCGCCGTTTTCAGTGGACCAGCCGCCCATATCAAGGGCTTTGTTGTTTAATGCGCTGGTGAGCACGAATGTGGAATCATCGGCATTAAATGTTACATACCAGGTCTGTGCAAGGGTTCCGTTAGGAGTCCACTGCTGTACGTTAGCGCCGTTAGCTGCGTTACCGTCCTGAATATCAAGGGCAAGACCGCTGTTACGGTTGATAACTCTGTACTTTGCACGCTCAACCTTAATGGAAGAAGTCTTATCGTTAAAGTCGTTACCGATCCAGGAAGTATCTCCCGTGATCACTCTTGTAGCTCCGCTGAAGTTATCATCGGCATACAATGTTACTTTATATCCGAAAGGAACCTTGATGGATGAAAGATCATCATTTCTAAAGCCCTTTGCCTGAAGAGATGCAAGATTATAATTACCTAATCCGAGTGATGCGGATCTTCCGCCATAGTTAATATCCTGATAGATATATACATCACCGGAAGCTGTGTTGCCGCCACCGTTATTTCCACCGCCGTTATTGCCACCGCCGGTGTTGCCGTCTACGGGATTAGGTGATGTGGAAGTGTATCTGGGTGTATCCTGATATACTCTTATGTAGTCAACCTTCATCTCCTGAGGGAATCTTCCGTTGTCCACATTGAATCCCGGCCAGTTACCGCCTACCGCAACATTAAGAAGCAGGAACTGATCTCTGTGGAGTTCTTCGGTATTTCCGGCATTTCCGCCGATGTAGATTTCATGATACTTGGTTCCGTCAACATACATACGGATATACTGGTCATCCCAGTCACATGTGTAATTATGGAACTGTGTGATATCAAAGTTTCCTGAACTGTTGCCATACTCGGCATGTCCGTTGGAATCCCAGTGACAGGTACCATATACCTTATTTTCTGCATTAATGGCTTCGATAATATCGATTTCGCCGCATGCAGGCCAGCTTACCTGAGCGATATTCTGTCCCAGCATCCAGAAAGCAGGCCATATACCCGAACCTGAAGGCAGTGCGATACGGGACTCGATATGTCCGTAGGTAAAATAAAATTTGTCCTGGGTTTTCAGTCTTGCAGAGGTGTAATTGTAACCGTTATAACTTTCTCTGCGAGCTGTGATGTGAAGTGATCCGTCACGTACTGACACGTTTTCACTGCGGTTTGTGTAATACTCAAGCTCGTTATTTCCCCAGCCGCCTGAGCCGTTACCGATTTCACATGTCCACTTTGAAGAATCAAGAGAACTGCCATTAAATTCATCACTCCAGACAAGAGTGGAATTGGAAGTTGCGGCTTCTGCCGTAAGTCCCGGCGCTAAAGGCGAAAGTGTTAATGGCGCACACAATGCCAGTGCAGCTACTGCTGCGGTTGCTTTCTTCAAAAAGCTCATATTTGTACCCTCCGTTACAGTAAAATCTGAGGCACCATTGCCTCTATGCTCCAAGAAGGTATCCCCGATACTTTTTCATTTTATAAGTTGATTTTTCGGGTTTCAAGTGAGCAAATTAAAGTTTTCGGAAAGTGTACAAAGATTGAATATGCGCGTTGTGAGAATTTACTTTACATAATTTTGTAATAAATTTAACAGACTAACAAAACTAAAAGATAGCACAATTACTTAACTCTGTAGTATCATTGTCCTATGAACTTGCTGCGTAGTGCCGATTGAGAATAATGCATTCACATGGGAGGAAAGATGATTAAAGCAGTTGTATTTGATATGTTTGAAACACTGGTTACCCTCTTTGAGGGCAGGACTTATTTTCACGAAAATATAGCAGAGGACCTTAAACTTCCGAAGGACAAATTCAAAGAAGCCTGGCACATGACCGAAAAAGACAGAACAAGAGGCAATCTTACCATTGAGGAAGGCTTAGAGAAAGCACTTATGACTCTTGGTTCTTATGAAAAAGAAAGTGTCGAGCTGACCGCAGGAAAAAGACGCGAAGCACTTTCTGATTCTTTTAATAATATCCCGGAGAATTCCATAGAGCTCCTTAGAAAGCTTAAAGGAAAAGGCATATTAACAGGTCTCATCAGTAACTGCTATTCCGATGAGCGCGAGTTTATCAAAAACAGCCCGCTTTACCCTTATTTCGATGTAGCTATGCTTTCATATGAGCAAGGCATAGGTAAGCCGGAACCTGAAATATTCCGGCGCATGATCAAAGCCTTGGAGGTTCGGCCCGACGAATGCCTCTATGTCGGAGACGGAGGCTCCGGCGAACTCTTTGCCGCGCGGGATGCAGGCATGAAAACAGTGCAGACCCTGGTATTTCATGACAAAGCCTTCGTGCCACACATTCCATGTGAAATACTGCCTGAATTTCCCCATGTGCATAAACAGTCAGAGATATTGGATTATTTAGATTAAAACATAAAGGTGGAAAATAGATGTATACTAATATAATGTTTGACTTAGACGGAACTGTAACAGATTCCGGCAGAGCAATTCTTGGCTCAGTAGAATATGCCCTCTCCCGTCTGGGAATAACGAATCAACCCTTAGAGAAACTTAAAACCTTTATCGGACCTTCATTATTTGATTCCTTTAAGCGAGAATATAATATGTCCGATGATGACTGTGAAAAAGCCGTAAGCATTTATCGAGACATTTATGAAAAAGAAAAAATGTATGACGTTGACATATACGAGGGGATTCCGGAGCTTCTTAAGGCGCTGAATGAAAAAGGCTTTACAGTAATCCTTGTAACAAGCAAACCCTTACATTTTACCGAGAAAATCCTTGATAAAATCGAGCTTTATAAGTATTTCCGCCATTTGGTGGGTCCGGACCTTTCTGACCATAGTTCCGACAAATGCCGACTTATCGAAAGAGCCATTAATGACTATAGCCTCAATAAACATGAATGCATTATGATCGGCGACACCCACTATGACATAAAAGGCGCAACCGACGCAGGCATTGACAGCATCGGCGTCACCTATGGCTACGGAAATCAGGATGCCATGAAAGAAGCAGGGGTGACGTATATGGTTGACTCTGTGAAAGAGATTGGAAATATTCTAGGTATATAAGCAAAGAAGCACTCCCCGTTCTAAACGGAGAGTGCTTTTAAAATCTTAAGACATCTGCAAATATTCATCTCTATTTTAATAAGATTATCCATTAAGAATTCTCTCTACATCTTCACGTCTTTCGTAAAGAGTACAGCCACCGGGATGATCTTCTAACAGGAATCCCCCGTCACGAAGCTCTCTAAACAGCCTTGAATTCATGGCTTCACGAAGGGATGTGTCTCTGACATTGATGTCGGAATAAGGAGAAAATGGGCAGGGTTCTGCTCCACCATGGGAGTTTATATGAAAGAAACCGCGACCTGCCGCAACGCAGCCGCCGGAGCTCTTTTCATCGCCGGGAAAAGAAATATAAACCATCTCAGGATGTGTCTCACGGAGGCGTGCAATTTCTTTTTTCAAATATTCACGCTCTTTATCTCCGGGAGCAAGGTGGGTTGCTTCTTCCGTTACCGGAACAAATTCCACAAATATCACTGCCTTACAGCCTCTGTCGGAAAGTTCTTTTAAGAAGGCATCCGATGATACTTCCTTTAGATTTTCTGTTGTAACTGTTACAGATGCGCCAAAAATAAGTCCTCGCCTGTTAAGTTCGTTCATGCCCTCGATCAGCTTGTCGTAGACACCTTCACCACGTCTGTTATCAGTAATCTCCTTGTCGCCTTCTATACTCATGATGGGGATAAGGTTACGGCTCTTATCAAAAAGTTCATAATACTTTTCACCCATATATGTGCCATTTGTAAATACGGGAAAAAGAATATCCGGTCGCTTGGATGCTTCTTCTATTACATCATAGCGGAGCATTGGCTCACCTCCGGCAAGCAAGATAAAGCTCACACCCAATTCATCGGCTTCATCAAATATCCCGGCCCATTCCGCCCCGGTAAGCTGTTTTACCGGCTCTGCATCGGTTGTAGCATTGTTGCATCTTGAATAGCAGCCTGCACAATGAAGATTACAGCTGCTTGTTATACTGGCAATGAGAAATGGTGGAATATGCTCTCCTGCATCTTCCGCTTTCCTTCTTTTTTGAGAAGCTTTCTTGCTGGCAAGAGCAAACTTCGCCATGTAAATGCTCTCTTTCGGATTTTTAAGTGTCGCCTTGACTGCGTCGGATACGACCTTCTCCACACCACGAGTCATATATGCCTGAATATCAAAATTTCCCATCTTTATTTCCTTTCGAAATCTACTATAAAGACTTTCAATTAACTGATACAAAAAACACTCCCCGATTGGGAAGTGTTTTTATTCACTAAATATTAGTCCTGTACGTAAGGCATAAGTGCCACGTGACGAGCACGCTTGATAGCTACTGTAAGAGCTCTCTGGTGCTTAGCACATGTACCGGTAATTCTTCTGGGAAGAATCTTACCACGCTCTGATACGTATCTCTTTAACTTAGCAACGTCCTTGTAATCGATTTCGTTATCTTTACCACAGAATACGCAAACTTTCTTTCTTCTGCGGATAGCACCCTTTCTTCTCATAGGTGCATCGGACTTATCGCTTTTTTCAGCTTTATTAAATGCCATGATATTGCCTCCTATTTATCTAGATGGTTGAGCAAAAGGCAGATCCTCATCAATTCCCTCGGGAATGTTCATAAATCCATCTTCTGCGGACTGAGGTCTTTCAAATCCGCTGTTCTGGCCCCCACCATTGGAAGAGTTAGAACCCTTGCTTTCAGCGAATTCCTGATCCTCTGCTACAACGTCGGTGGTGTAAACCTTGTTTCCATCCTTATTGGTATAGCTGCCTGTCTGAATTCTTCCGGTAACAACTACTTTTGTTCCCTTGTGAAGATACTTTTCAGCAAACTCTCCTGCTTTACCGAATGCTACGATACCGATGAAGTCTGACTGCTGTTCGCCATCCTGACTTCCACGGCCTCTTCTGTCTACTGCCAACGTATATCTTGCGATTGCCATAGAGTTTTCTCCCTGTGAATATCTAACATCGGGATCTCTTGTCAATCTACCCATAAGAATAACTTTATTCATACTTCTCAATCTCCTGTCGATTATTTTTCGTCTGTACGTACGATTAAGAATCTGAGAACGTTATCCATAATGCGAACTCTGCTCTCGATTTCAGCGGGAGCTGTAGCTTCTGCATCGAACTGAATGAAATAGTAGAATGCTTCTCTCATTTTCTGGATGTCGTAAGCTAATCTCTTCTTACCGGCATCTTCAATGTTTGTAACAGTTCCACCGAATCTTTCGACGTAAGCCTTGCACTTATCGATAACAGCGGCTCTTTCATCATCTTCGATTTTCGCACTAACAACAACGGCTAATTCATATTTGTTCATGCTTTGTTACCTCCTTTTGGTCTCTGGCCCACACTCATGTATGAGCAAGGAAAATATTATATCACGGAAATCTACTCTATCATAAAAAACAAGCAAAATCAAGCCTTTTTTACTTCTTTTACCGATTTTTCAAGGGTTGTTCTGGGAATCACCAATTGTCGGCCGCAGCCTAAACACTTTACACGGAAATCCGCGCCGATTCTCATGACTTCCCACTCTTTGCTGCCGCAGGGATGAGGCTTCTTAAGTTTACAAATATCTCCAACCTGAATATCCATTATATCTGTGATAAAACCTCTCCGATTTTTCCGCGGATTATAAGATCCGCATTGCCATCCTGACTTGTTTCAGACATGTTAATGAGCACAAGCTTGTCGCCTCTGTAATACTGAAGGAGTCCGGCTGCAGGATAAACCACAAGGCTTGTGCCACCTACTATAAGCACATCGGCATTGGCTATATAATTTATCGCCTTACTCATAACATTCATGTCAAGGCCTTCTTCATAGAGAACAACGTCAGGGCGGATCATGCCACCACATGTACATCTCGGTATGCCGTCTGCATCAAGCACTGCATTAACGTCATATCTCTTACCACAGTCATCACAGTAATTCTTCATGACGGTTCCGTGAAGCTCCAGCACTTCTTTACTTCCTGCCGCCTGATGAAGGCCGTCTATATTCTGAGTGATTATCGCTTTTAATTTGCCCTGTTTCTCAAGCTCCGCAAGCTTCTTGTGACATGCGTTGGGCTTTGCTGCCAGTGCCGGTGCCACCATTTTTTCTTTATAGAACTCAAAGAATTCATCGGTCCTTCTATATAGAAAGCTGTGACTTACTATTGTCTCGGGCGAGTATTTATACTTTAAATTGTATAAACCGTCCGTAGAACGAAAGTCCGGTATTCCACTTTCAGTTGAAACACCGGCGCCTCCAAAAAATACTATATTATCTGATCCGTCAATCCATTCTTTAAGTGTAAGGATTTCTTTTTCCACGACAAGCCTCCTACCACCACTTCTTGAATAAAATGTTTAAATCAACGCTTCCTTCTATACCATCGACAGTTCCTGACTTGGAATACTGCCAGTTGGCGATTTCATATGGGAAATACAAGGGTCTGTTGTAGTAGCAGAACCACTTGTCATAATCTTCAAGCTTTGTCATATCCATGATGCGCACAAAATACTTCATGCCGGAATAGATCATTGGATCGTAACCTGCATTTTTTACATGATCGCAGAATGCTACGGCAATATCTGTAAGCTCTTCTCCTGTTAAGACATCTGTTCTTGCGGCATCGGGAGCCTGTTCAATATCTATTGCAACAGGACCCGTTACATGATAGGGCTCGATGAGTTCAAGCACCATATCCGCTTCTTCTATAGCTTCTGCTATGTCAACTGCCTGGGAGTAAAAATAAACTCCTACGGCAAGTCCTGCGGCTTTAGCACCTTCTATATTGGCTGTAAAATTCGGATCTTCTACGAGACGTCCGTTAGCATAGCCTCTTAATCCGCATCTTATAATTACAAAATCAACCCCGTCAGCCTTAACCTTGTCCCAGTCGATCTCGCCCTGGAAGGAGGATACGTCCACGCCGGTGTACGCATCGTGACCTGTATAATCGATCCTGCCTGTTTCTTCATTCTGGATAAGATCGTCAATTACCAGTGTATTGGGCTTAAGCTCTTTATTAACGGGAATATATAGGAATTTGTTTCCTGCATTATCCCAGAACACGATATCATCGGGGAAAAGGCTTCTGTACCAGTCAAGAGTTCCGAGGCTTATTTCCGATACGGTTCTTAACTTCGTAACAAAAGCTTTATCTTCTTCCTCTCGTGCCTCTTCTCTTGCTTCATCTATAAGAAGCTCCACCTGGTCCTCGGTATAAAGTATCTGTTCGTCATTGTTCTTGGTTTCAGCCTTGCCTCCCTTTGACAAAAGAAGGGTCAGACCCAGAACTGTGAATGCCAGCAGAAACATAACCACTCCGGCTATGAGGAAGCCGAGACCGCTTTTACGATTATTTTTATTCTTCTTGGGATATTCGGTTTCAGGAATGTAAGCGTGTGAAGGACGTTCCTCCCACTTGATCTCGCTTTCGTCCACGTCTCTAAGCTGCATGGGCTTTGTCTCCCTTTTTCTGGGTGCTCCCTGTGAGGGATATTTTCTGTAGCGCAATCTCTTCTCAAATTCGTCCATGGGAAGGGGCTGATCAAAAAGGAAACCTTGAACCACGTCACACTTAAGTTCCTGCAAAAGTCCTAATTCTTCTGTTGTTTCTACCCCTTCTGCAAGCACTTCCATGTCAAGTTCTTTTGCCATGTGAATGATGCTTGAGATGACCTTACGGGCCTTGGCATTTTTAACGCCCTTACCCAGCAAGGATTTATCCAATTTTACCACTTCAAAATCCATGTTCTGAAGCATGTTAAGTGATGAATATCCGGAACCGAAATCGTCGATGGATGACTTGATGCCATAGTTCTTCAATTTATCTATGGTTGTTTCCAGTATTTCTTCTTTGTCCAAGTAGGCGGTTTCGGTGAATTCCACTTCGATATATTCAGGTGGAATCTCGTACTTCTTTATGGTGTTGTAGATACGCTCCGCAACTCCCGCTTCGTTGAAGTGAAACTTGGAAAAGTTAACCGATACCCGTACCATCTGAAGTCCCTTGTCCATCCACTCACGCATCTTGCGACAGGTCTCTTCCAGTACATAAAAATCAACATCTATTACAAGCCCGGTTCTTTCGCAGAAGGGGATGAAAAACACCGGCGGTTTTATGTCGCCGTTATAGTTCCATCGAATAAGCGCTTCTGCTCCCGCGATATTTAAATCGTCAATAGAAACTTTTGGTTGAAAATAAACGATGAATTCTTTGTTTTGAAGTGCAGAAAGCAGACGTCGAAAGAATTTAAGTCCTTCAACATCGAACTGTTCTCCATACCCCTGACTTTCGGAATATGTACTTCCGGAAATAGGTTGTACCATTCAAACCTCCAATGAAAGAAATTTTCATCCGAGTTTTTCAAAAATAACAGAATCAAAGCTTCCCCATGCTTCTTTTTCTGCTTCCTCACCCCTTGCCGTCCATGCGACAAGAAACGGTGAATAAAAAACCTTACACAATCTGAACCCCAATTTATTGATGTCTTTGTAAGAGTAAGCAATAAAGTCAGGTTTAGACACTCTGTTTAATAATAGATGTGTAAGTAAAAACCGCGTAATCAAAGATAGCGATCTATCATGCATCAAATCACAGGATAACTGCCCTCTTATTATTTCAGGATGGTTCTTTGCAAACCAGCCTATCAAAAAAGGGCTGAAGGATTCGACACAGTACTCCCCCTTGTATGTTTGAAGCATTTCAAATACTTTTTCACAGAAATAATAATTTCTTACCCCGTTGGCGGATTTAAGCTCACAAATGAGATCTGCTCCGTCGAGAGTCTTAAGAACTTCACTGAATAACGGAATCCGCTCCTCCGTGTCCTTTAACCGGAAAGACTGTAATTCCTCATAAGAATAATCTTTAATGCCGCCCTTCACATTGCACATGCGATCAAGAGTATCGTCATGAAAGACCACAAGTACCCCGTCCCGGGTCATCTGTACGTCAAGTTCCACTCCGAATCCTGCCGAAACGGCCTCTCTGAAGGCCCATAAGGAATTCTCGGGAATCCTTCCGCCGTGAAGACCTCTGTGAGCATAAGACTTTTTCTTAAAATATGATGTGTCGCGTCTTTTGTTGGGCTTTATCAGGATAATCGCAAGTAAAAACAAGATATCCATCACTATTATCGCAATCAAAAGACACCATTCCAGTGTGTTCATATCAAATTTAGGTTACCATAAAATCCTTCAAAAATAAACACCAAAGAAAAAAAAGACAACCAAATTTTCGGCTGTCTTTTTTGTATAACTTGTCAGAATAATGTCATCAAATCTTCGATAGTCTCTCTTCTTCTTATGAGTTCCACGGAACCGTCTTTTTTCACCATAACCTCTGCAGGTCTTGGACGGGAGTTGTATGTGGAGCACATGCTGTATCCGTAAGCCCCTGTATCAAGAATACATACAAGGTCCTCTTCTTTTATCTCGGGGAGCATTCTTTCTTTTGCAAGAATATCTCCTGATTCACAGATGTTTCCTACAACTGTTATTTCAGAAAGATCATCGCGGGAAACCACTTTTCCGTTACGAATTACTTCAACATCATGCCAGGATCCGTACATGGAAGGACGTACCAGGACGTTCATGCCGATGTCGCAGCCGGCGTACTTTTTACCCGCATTCTGCTTAATGGCATTTACACGGCCTAAGATGACCGAACCTTCCGCAACGCAGTATCTTCCGGGCTCTGATTTAAATAAAGGTGCATATCCGTATCGCTCTACAAAATCAGTTAAAATAGGCTCCAGGGCTTCTCTGAACTCATCAATGGGATAAGGTGCCTCATCATCGAGCTTGTGATATGGAATTCCATATCCGCCGCCAAAGTCTATAAACTCAAGGCCTTCAAATCTCTCAGCGATCCTCAAAATATTCTTAACCGCTTCAAGATATGGTTCCGGACTCATGAAGAGGGAACCTATATGCTGGTTGATACCCGCAATCTTAAGGCTGTATTCTTCAGCAATACCAAAGATCTTATCGATATCTTCTTCCGCAATTCCGAATTTGGTCTTTTTACCGCCGGTTACCACCTTCTCGCTGTGGCCTGCGCCGACACCGGGATTAATGCGGACCGCACATCTTCCGCCGGGATTAAGGCGTCCAAAACGCTCTAACTGGCTTAAGCTGTCTAGACTCGTCATGATTTCTTTTTCAATGGCAAAAGAAAGCTCTTCATCACTTACGTTGTTAGGTACAAAGAAGATTCGTTCTTTTGGAAATCCTGATTTTAATAGCATGGTGATCTCTCCGACGCTCATGGCATCGCAGTTAAGGCCCTCTTCAAGAGCAAGCTTTAATATGTGAATATTGGTATTTGCCTTGATGGAATAGTTGGCGGTGTAGGGGTATTTGGTAATAACACCGGCTACAGCCCTCATGCGGCTTCTTAAAATCTCTTCATTATATACATAAAGAGGAGTTCCGTACTTCTCAGCCAATTCTTCAGGATTGTTATTTTTAAAAAATGAAGATGAATTAATATATGAATCCATAATTCTCCTTGCGAGTATTTACTCTTTTCGGAATTTATAATAAGTGCGCTCTCAGTTCTTCACCGGGAAGAGGACTTAAATATGCGGGAGCAATATCAAATACTGTCTTACAGCCGTTTACGCCTTCTTTATGCAATCTGTTTATTGCTCTTGCAAAAGAAAGGATAACTGAAGATGTGAATTCAGGATTGGAATCAAGCTTAAGTCTGTATTCGATGACATGCTTATTTTCTTTTTCAGCACCTGTCACACCTGTTCTGAATACAAATCCGCCATGAGGAATACCCTGATGATCACGTTTAAATTCTTCTTCAGAAATAAAGTGTACGGTTGTGTCATATTCATCAAAGTAGTTGGGCATTGTCTTGATCGTTTCTTCGATCTTAGCAAGATCTGCGCCTTCTTCAGCTACAACAAAACATTCTCTTGTATGCTTTTGTCTTGTGGTAAGGGTAGGATTTTCACCGTTTCTTACAGCTTCAAGTGCTGATTCTACAGGAATTGTGTACTGTTTACCGTTCTTAACGCCGGGAACGCGTCTGATGGCATCGGAATGTCCCTGAGATACGCCCTTTCCCCAGAAAGTATAATCATTACCTTCAGGAAGGATGCAATTAGAATAAAGTCTCATAAGTGAGAACATGCCGGGATCCCATCCTGCGGAAATAAGAGCAATGTGTCCGTTTTCTTTTGCTGCCTTATCTACGTTATTGAAATGCTCGGGAATACGGGCATGAGTATCAAAGCTGTCTATAACATTAAAGTATTTAACGTATTCGGGAGTCTGCTTAGGTAAGTCTGTTGCGGACCCACCACAGATCACAAGAACATCTACTTCATCCTTGTGGGCTTCAACATCACTTACGTTGTATACGGGAACTCCGGGAGTAAGGATTTTAACTGATGAAGGATCTCTTCTTGTAAATACACAGGAAAGTTCCATATCCTTGTTCTGTCTGATAGCACATTCAACTCCGCGGCCAAGGTTGCCGTAACCTAAAATACCTATTTTCATTATCTATCTCCTCTACTGCTTTAATTCGCTAAAGAACTACTAAATTTTTATAACATGTATGTATTTACTTCGTCAATAATATTTTTATAAAAAATAAAGACCATCTTACGATGATCTTCTTAAAAAGGTGACTGCCGGATTTGAACCGGCGATGACGGTGTTGCAGACCGGGGCCTTACCACTTGGCTAAGTCACCATCTATATTAAAAAAAAGTTCAGAACTTGAACTTAAGAGTGACTCCGACGAGAATCGAACTCGTGTTACCGCCGTGAAAGGGCGATGTCTTAACCGCTTGACCACGGAGCCATGAGCTCCCCGAGTAGGGTTTGAACCTACGACCCTCCGGTTAACAGCCGGAT
>JAEEND010000014.1 GCA_016283575.1 Lachnospiraceae bacterium
CATCAGAAATCCAAAGTGTATATACCAGTATTGAAATGAAATAAAAAACTAGCAAAAGTATTAAAGCAATTTTATTATCTTTTATCTCAGACCACTTTTCATATAGAAAAGATAATACCAGTGATGCCAACCCTAGAATGCCTATTATTATTGCAACCAATTTAGTAAAACACTTCTCGAAATAGTCTATTTTTTTCATTTTACCCTCTTCCAGCTTTCTTTAATGCATTCCCAATCCTTTTATTTTGCTATTAATTATCTGAGCTTTGCTCACAATAATAGGGTCGTGCGGCGTAGGATTACGCCATTCACATAGAATCCCATCTAAACCGACCGAAAGCATTCTAAACCTATCCTCGACGCTAAAATCAGAGCTATTTTTCAGTATAGAACTAATATCTTCGCTCGCGTCCCCATAAATATCATATTGTGGCTCGGATTGATACGATTTTAAGATATCAAATATATCCTTGATTAAACCAAACCTTATATTTGAATCTACCTCTGTCACAAGATACCTAGTACCCTTTAATACTACTGTTTCAGTTCGTGCTGCCATATTCTGCGCATCAAGTAACTGGTAAATACTTCTATAATACTTTTTCTGCAAATAAGCCTTTTCTTTTAATACAATTTCCAAACCTTTTGGTTCTTCATCGTCCTCAGGCTCTGGTTGCATTGCAGGTGGGTCAATTAAGTCAAAAACTAGTCTGTTTTTCTCGTCAAAACGCGCCGCTGAAATATAACGAGAAAGGGCTGTGTAATCTACTCCCTGAAAATTGATTAGTTCTATATTTTTTAATTGATCTTTTGCTTTCAATACAACCTGACGCCGAAATGTCGTATCCCCTGTCCCTTTAGCCTCAAATAAAAAGCCATCATTCTGCATATTTACGCCAAAAAAATCCGGCCTTTTAGCTCCATTTTCTCCATACTCTTTTTTTATACTGTCATCATCGAGATAAAAAAGTTGAGGTATCTTAAACAACTTCTCACTTATAGCTTTTGCTGCTAGTACGCCTACTTTTTCACTCAATAAAGCCTTGCGTTCTGAATTTGCGCCCGCATAGGTCTGACTCTTCACAAAATAGCCTTCTCTTTCGTTTAAAGCGGCTCTAGCAGCATTCCAATCAGACTGCAACAGAAACGTTTCATTGTCAGAATATTGACGGCCGCCTGTAGAAAAAAAATACCTATAGATATCAGCATAATTTAGGCTTATTGCCTCACGTTCTGGCTCCTGATTATTTAGATATTCAGATACATCACTGTACTTTGATACGGATACTTTATTCATTTCGATTCACCCATCAAAAACCACATTGTCTAATATAACAGCTATTGATTCTTCGCAAGATTTGGCAATATCAATTCCTATTTCGTTAAAACGGTTATTTATCTTATTTCTGTCATAGATTCTCTTCTAATAATTGTTTCATAGTAACCTCACAATCGTTATATTAACTCATATTTTTTCGGATGCATCCTGAGGACATGCGGTGTGGGATAAAAAGAGGCCTTCTTATAATAATTTACATCTTTACTTTTGCAGCCAAGATATATTTCACTCGCTGTTGAATCTATAGAAACATAATCATCGGTAAAGCTTCCTCCTAGCAATAAATAGCGGAATTCTTTTTCATGTTTCCAGTTATAATACTTAGTGAATGTGCATTCTACGATAAAATTCAGAATATCGTCTGCTAAATCTCCTGTCTTTGCACGAAACTTAGGCCTATCATTGCGTTCTGGGTATCTTACATTTCCATAAATACAAATACAATTGTAGTTATCAAGAATTGCCTTCTTAATATCATCCGGTTTATGCCCACAACAGACGCCTTTCCCACTATTGCCATAATAACCCCACATTAATATATCCTTTGGATTACGTGCCAAGCACAGGATTCTGAATTCATTTTTAAGGTTTAACATTTGCTTTGAGATGCCCACACAGTTACTTATTACTTCATCATTATTTATTGGATAGTATGCAGTTCTATCACAGATATAATTGATAAGTCTTTCAAAAGCTTCTTCGCTAGCATCAAATTCATCACCATACACTTCATAGAACGCATCTATCAATTTTGAAATAACGCCTAATGGTATTTTCTTTAGTGGAGACTTACTATACTTAGTTTTAGCAATCGCCCTATAGACAACTACAGGTAATGCTTCATGTAAAGGTATTTCACACTCACAGTCGAATGGATCATTACAAGTCGATGGATTTACAAATGTTAATCGTCCTCTCATAAAAGCATCAAATCTGTGCACATTGCCAGAATCCTTTTCATTAGGATTCGATTTATACTTATAAAGCATCGCTCCCTCTTCAGGTGGGATTGAAACAAAAAGCCCACGGAATCTATCTTCCCATTCTTCATAAAAGAAGTGTTTCTTTATATAATCATATGGATTATCAGCAAAAATACGATACTCATTAATAAAGCCGGCACCCAAAATGTCATAAACATAGCCCTGTTTAAAAGAGCCGTTTTTAAATCTATAAACAACCCCGAAATCGATATTTTTTGATGGCGTGTTAAAGAGAAAGATATGCTGTATATCATTATTATCAGTGCGTCCAACAAAGTGATTCTTTTCAACATATCTGACAAATTTGATTTGCTCGTGGAATTTAAGAAAAATAGCCACTACACATCTATCCTGAAAGTCAGACACCTCTTCTTTCTTTAAAAAAAACATATGCGCCTCCCATTGCTAATTAATATAAAAAAGTGATTTTGCATAAAGCCTCCTGACGCTTTTGCTTTAAATCATCACAATTTACGATAACAAGAAAAAACACCCGCGCATTCTTCTGAGAATAGCTCGGGTGTTTCATCGGTTTCTTTATACTGTTAGGTATATATTCCGTGTTGCCAAACTAATCTCGTAATCCCTCATTTCCCAATAGCACGGAAATATATTACTTTTAAATTATAACATTCATATTCTGTTTAATAAAGGGTTTTTAATGTAATTTCAGAAAATTCCACTATTTCTTCTCCCCAATCGCATTCACCCATATTTCGTCGCCTCTGCCTGGACGGATATCGTGAGTGATGTCGCATTCTTTTACCGCGAAGCCGGAGGCTTCTAAAAAATCACGAAGTGTATCTTCGGTGAAGTCCACAAAGGTTCGCTCGCCACGCATTACGGTTCCCTCGCCGTATTTGAAGGACGCATATAATACACCCTTATCTGTGAGTGCTTTCTTAAGCTTCTTCATGATGGCCGGGAGTTCTTTTTCCGGAACATGCAGTAGTGAAGCGCAGGCCCAGATCCCATCGAATTCATCTTCAAAAGAAATCTCATCGAATTTCATCTGCCATACTTCCTGTGAAAGAAGCTCTGAAGCTCTTCGGCACATTTCTTTTGACGCATCTATTGCTACTACGGAGTAGCCGTGTTGCTTAAATGCGCGACTGTCTCTTCCGCTACCGCATCCTGCATCTAAGATTCGGCCACCGTCGGTTACGTATGTTTCGAATTTATCGCGCCACGCTGACATATCTGCATTTACGGTGCCTGTGAAGAATGTTTCTGCATTTACATTGTAATATTCTATGTTTTTATCCATTGTATAAATCAAAAACCTCCCAGCACCCTCAGCCCTTCATCAAGAACTCTATCCTCCAATACGGCAAAGATTATGTTGATTTCGTAATCTGCGTTAGCTTCCATGAAATCCGTGCAAGCATCGAGCGCCTGTTTCCAGGCCTTGTCTACGGGGTATCCGAACATGCCTGCTGAAATCAGAGGGAATCCTATGGAGTGAAGGTTATTTTCTTTTGCCAATATCAATGACTGTTTATACGCGCTGTAAAGAAGCGCCGGCTCATTGTTGTTTCCGCCGGACCAGCGAGGGCCGACGGCATGGATAACATGTTTTGCAGGCAGATTGAACCCGGGTGTTATAACGGCATTTCCGATCTTGCATCCGCCGATAGCGTTGCAGGCTTTGGTCATTTCAAAAGAACCTGCTTCTCGGAATATTGCTCCGCACACGCCGCTACCCTGCATTAATGCTTCGTTGGCGGCATTTACGATGGCGTCGGTATTAAGTTTGGTGATACTGATTTTTATAATGTTTATTGAGGTCATACATCCTTCATATAGCACCTTCATAGGACGTTATTGGTTTTACCGAAGTTAACTTCGTCGAAATTAATTTCGGTAAATTAATTGTGTATTTATAATGCAGAAATTGCAAGCATTCTTGCGAAATCCATAGGACTTTTTGTTTAAAATGACCCCATAACCCCGTCCCCAAGTGGTCAGATTCTCACTCCCAGCCTCTCTGCTTCCGCCCGGATCTCCCGCACGGCATATCCTGCTTCGTATTTGTTGTATGCTACAGCGTTGTAGGCGGGGCTATGCTCCTTATACAGGGTCTTCTTCATGATCTTAGCCATAAGTCCGGCAGGCACCAGGGTCATCATTCGCAGTGCGATTCCCGGCTTTATATTCTTTGCTTTGACATACGGCACCATTCTGCGGGCATTTAACAGCATGTTTTTAAGACCGTCTTGAGACTCCACTACCGCAGCAAAGCTGCCTCGCTTCATAACCTCCGCTTCCATCGCGGCGTTTAACACATAGTGATTAACAAGCCATGCATCGATATTCTTTTGCAGCTTAACCTTAAAGCCCGCATCTTCAAAGACTTTCCTGACCATTTCTTCCCGCGCTGAAGGCTTATTACCTTTTATACCCAGTTCAAAAGAAGAATACATTATCCCATGCAGAACATTATCATCGATACCGCCACCTGCGCCGGGGAAGCCCACGATGCACTGCTCCTTTATCGGGAGGTCGATTTTCTTGAGGGGATCTCCACCATAATTTCCCATCAAAAGAATGGTAGCTTCTTTTGCGATGGGAGAAACGGATTCTATCGCCCCTGCAACCTGCTCCGGATTCACGCTTATCAGGATCAAGTCGTAGCCTTCATCCCCCGGAATCTCGTATCTTAGGTTAATGTTCCAGTTTTCTTCTATCATTTTCTTTTGCCTGCCATCGTAGGTATGAAGCTCCAGGTAATCCTTGTAATCATGCCTGCTGCTCTTCCTTACATAGAAATCCACCGTATTTCCGGCCTGCTCCAGGGCCCAGCCGTATTGCGAACCTATCACACCTCTGCCTAATACTAATATTTTCATTTCTTTTTCTCCTTATTAATTAACACTTGTTGAATTATCGACATCTGTATGTTAATGTCATGGTATAGGTAAAACCCATGGTATTCAATGGTTAATGTCTCCACAAATGTCTATTAATCAACAGATTGGCGGATTTTGTTAAGAAAGGTGAGCTATGGACCGAAGGATCATCAAGACAAGAAAAGAAATCATCAATGCATTTATGAAACTTCTTAAAAAGAAGGGGTTTGAAAAGATTACGATTCAGGATATTGCCGATGAGGCGGACATTAACAGAGGTACGGTGTATCTGCATTTCGAGGACAAGTACGCCATCATGGATTATTGTATTGACAGCTACGTAGGTAAGCTTCTTGAGAACTGCGCGCCCGGGGAAGAGATAGTATTGAAAAAAGAAGCTTTCAATGCGATCTTCAACTATCTCGGCGAGAATCTTGATATTTACAAGCTTTTGCTGGAAAACGATAAGAACAATAGCTTTAATCAGAAGCTTAAAGCCACGGTGGAATCACAGACAGAGATGGCCGTCGGGCATATGGTTAAATCCGACGGCGCCTCTGCAGAGATTTATACTCAATTTCTTGTTGCAGGATTTCTCGGAGTGATCGACTGGTGGATAAGAAATTACCCTGCCTGCACGGCGGAAGAAGCAACGGATATACTGTTTTCGATGGTTACACATATAACAGCCATCGAGTAGCGGGGCTAAGCTTTTTCAGTCATATCAACAACCTTTTCTTCCACTTTTATGGTCTTCGATTGAGCATGCGTTCGGAGAGCCGTATTCGATCAAACCTGCATCTGCCGGATCTATAGATACTCTCCCATCTTCAAAAACAAAAGCAGGAATACCGACATCTCCAATCTCTTTACAACGGTCAAATACCGGACTGTTGTCTCTCAGCCTGGTGAAAGCACCCATATTTCTGATGTTTTCTCCGATATTTAT
>JAEEND010000015.1 GCA_016283575.1 Lachnospiraceae bacterium
TTGATTCACTTTGCTTTTGGCATGGCGAGGATCAAGCAGATGACAAATGCTATGTTAAGTGCGTGCGTTGTGGTGAGGGAATTGAAAGAGAGCATGTTTATCATTATAATTTGATTCCTGCGTCTGGACAGCATACACGATACTGCAGATGCGGATATGGCAGCACAACAGAATGGTGTTCTTCTGATGATGGAGATGACATATGTGATTACTGTGGAGCCTCTATGTCATATTTGTGCAATATCCATATACCAGCTGATTGCTGGCATGATGAAAATCAGGCAGAGGATAAGCACTGGATAAAGTGTGCTAATTGCAACAAAGTAGTTGAAAGCGAGCATTCCTACCAGATTAGTAGTAATAATAATGGAACACATACGCGTTCTTGTGAATGCGGATTTAAAACAACAACTGAGATATGTGATTCACATGATGATGATAAACGATGCGATTATTGTGGTGCTTCGATGAGCCTGGTATGCGAGGCGATAGGGCACGCACCGTATGAATATAACTGGGATAATAGATTTGCTCTGCTGAAATTCTTTGATCCAGGACAGGATGATACAGACGAAGTATGTTACTTTAGATGCAAGAGATGCGACAAACTCGTTGAAAGAAATCATGAGTATAATTATTATCCTACCCATGAGGGAACTCATACATATACATGTCCATGCACAAATGAACGGCGTTACCATATTATTGAAAAATGTGTTAGCGCTGATGGCGACAATAAATGTGACATATGTGGAGACGTTATAACGCATACATGCGTAGGAAGCCCAAGGCTCTGCTATGATGCGATTGATTTATATAATACACATACAGAGTGGTGCGAAGATCCCAATTGTCCAGGAATTGAAGTCACTCATAAGTTTGTATGTCCTGATGATTGGGAGTTTGACGAAGAAAATTTAATTGGCTCAATAGACGATTTAATGAAGCGAACCAAGTGTCAATGTGGGCAGAATTTATATGATGCAAATATTGATTGGGCAGATGCAATTATGGAAAAAATGCAACAAGACAAGGCAACACCATTAGGGGAATTAATTGAATTGATTCAGAGAGGGTATATCCATTTTGGATATTAGAGAACTAACGGATACAAGAAAGTATACTAGGCTAAGGCAAAATATATATGCCTCTTTCATAGGGGCTTTTCATTAATAACACAAAATCGCAGCAATTTAGTTTTCGTGAATTGATGCCCCAAATTGTTCACAACAGAAAAGCTAATCAAACTTTTTGTATGATTGGCTTTTACAGCATAGAACTAGGACTTTTACACTTGTATAACAACTAATAGTTTTTTCTCCATTATAAGCTGTGGAATAATAAACTTGTTTGTCCAACCTGGACAAACAAGTTTGCAGAATATAAAATCTTCCCATTTTAGCGTTTTAAAGCCCCATGCTGATGCATGGGGCTTTTTAACAAGTTAAAAATGATATTTAATTCCACTCTGTTTCATAATAGCGTTGGCTGTATCGTGGGATTTTTTTTACGGCCATTACACATACGCCATTTGACGAGGGCTGGTGGTAAGTTCAATTGATTTTAATTTAGATAGGCCGTTTAACTCTATCATTTCTGGAACGGTAATCTTAATCTTTTCGATAAGTGCATCATAAGAGCCGGACTCGAGAGATATACCCAGTTCGTCGCATATCGCAACCCAGACAGACGCATCTTCGTCCCAATGGATTAAAACTTTTACATCCATAAAACACCTCATAGGCTTTCTCCTTTCCCACATAACAGTGTAAATAGTGGTACTCGGCGGCAAAATATTTAGTTTGTCAGATTTATTATACTCACACTTGCATTATATCACATTTTTCGCCTTAAAAAAGCAAACAAAACAAGCATAATACTGCGAATTTTGTTGATACATTCCTGGTGGTTCAAGCATGATTGGTTAATTTCTATGATTCTATCCCAATATAGAAATTAAACCTGCCATGGGATAGATATTTTTTCTGCCAAGGCGCATATTTAGTTTGTTATATCCCAATAAAGAACGATGCTTCCGTCTGGGATAGACTAACACTCTCGCGACCCTTATGTTTAGCTAATTCTATCCCAATACGGAATGATTCAAGCTTTTGGGATAGACTTACACTATCGCAACCCTTATGTTTAGCTAATTCTATCCCAATATGGAATGATTCAAGCTTTTGGGATAGATTAACACTGACAAGGAAGCCTTAGCCATGAAAAACTATCCCAGTTAGATGGAAATTTCCATATTGGGATACGCGAGACAAGATGAAAGGGTACTCACTGTGAAAAAATATCCCAGTTAGATGGAAATTTCCGTATTGGGATACGCGAGACAAGATGAAAGGGTATTCACTGTGAAAAAATATCCCAGTTAGATGGAAATTTCCATATTGGGATACACGAGACAAGATGAAAGGGTACTCACTGTGAAAAACTATCCCAGTTAGATGGAAATTTCCGTATTGGGATACGCGAGACAAGATGAAAGGGTATTCACTGTGAAAAAATATCCCAGTTAGATGGAAATTTTCATATTGGGATACGCGAGACAAGATGAAAGGGTATTCACTGTGAAAAACTATCCCAGTTAGATGGAAGTATCCATATTGGGATACACGAGACAAGATGAAAGGGTATTCACTGTGAAAAACTATCCCACTTAGACAGTAAAATCCGTATTGGGATACGCGCAATGAATATCACATTTTTCGCCTTAAAAAAGCAAACAAAACAAATGTAATCCGACGAGAAGATGATATAATAATAAAGATGCATAAAGTGTCGAGATAATATAACCCAAGGGTACATTATGAAAAAGCAGGGGAAAGTGCGAGAGCTGAGAGTGAAGATGGTATCCCTCCTGGTATTCGGGTGGATACTTCCGATAGTAATACTTTCAAGCATCGTTTACAGTGTCATGTCGGTCCGACTTGACGGTCAGTTAAAAGAAAATGTCACATCTTCAGCTACGAAGGTCATTGAGAATATTGACCTTCAGCTTGACATGCTCATGAATTCATCACGCAATGCAACCTACATGGATGTAGTGTCTGAAGGCTATGAAGATTATCTCGAAGACGGTGATGCTCAGAAGCTCTACGATACCATGACTGTATATATTGCGCAGCAGTATCGCTATAACAAGAATACCGACGCGACAATTCTTTTCTTCATAGATTATCCCGAATTATTCTATTCAACCTACAGCGCAGGTGATGCCTACGATAAGGTGCAGAAGTTTCAGAATGAATACATGGATGAAGCCCTCGCTATATCTGAGGAGCTTGGCACCTATATTCACTTAGCTTCCATAGAAGATTCCCTTTACTTAATGCGAAATCTGGTGGACGAAGACTACAAGCGCTTCGCCATGATCATAATGGATATTAATAAAGAGTACCTGTTTAAATCTCTTGAAAGTATCTGGGGTTATGAGGATGCCGCAGTATTCATCGAGGGAAAGAAGATATTCGGTTTTGATGATATCCCTGAAAAGATCGATCTTTCAACAAAGACAAAGGCCCCGAGATACATTAAGTCCGGCAACAAATACTATGTATATCATGTAGACAAGGTGGAGAATCAGACGGTTTCCTATGTTATTGCTCTTGATAATGCCAAGATCAGAGCTCAGTTTGAAGCAGTATACAGTATTTTGGCGCTTCTTGTTTTATCAATCGTCCCTCTCTCCGTTGCGGTATTCAGGTTTTTTAATAACACCATCACTGAGCCTGTAACCGAGCTTGTTGTTGCAGCCCAGAATATCAGTAACAAAGAATACGGTTACACCATTGAAACCGAAACCAATTCAAAAGAATTTGTATATTTAAATAACGCTTTTAACAACATGAGTAATGAATTGAAGCGTCAGTTCGATCAGATTTATCTTGAAGAAGTTGCCATCAGAGATGCCAATATCAAGGCTCTTCAGTCACAGATAAATCCTCACTTCATAAATAACACTTTGGAAATCATTAACTGGGAAGCCCGCATGAATGGAAACTACAAAGTTTCCAACATGATCGAAGCTCTTTCCACTATGCTTAATGCAACCTTAAACAGAAAGAATGTGCAGACCATATCACTTCAGGAAGAACTTGAATATGTGGATGCATATTTATATATAATCGCCGGAAGAATGGGAAACAGACTTTTTGTTGAAAAGCAGATAGATGAAAGCCTTCTCCATGAATCCGTGCCGAGACTCATAGCACAGCCCGTTATCGAAAATGCCGTGGAACATGGCGTAAAGCTTAGCGGACAGGGTAGAATTCTCATTAAGATTTATAAAGAAGAACCATATATGTATATTGAGATCCGTAACACCGGTCGTATGTCGGAGGAAGACGAAGCCAATGTACGTAAGATTCTTTCTCCTGAAAATAAAGAGCCATTTTACAGATCTGTCAGCATAGGTATCAACAACGTAAACAAGCGACTTAAGCTTATGTACGGAGATGAATGCGGACTCACGATTTTTAATGACGGCGACGAAACAGTCAATCTGCTTAAATTTAAGAGCGAAGGAGGGGAAGCATGAAAAAGAAATCTTTATTCTTAATCGCAGTCCTTTCTTTTGCCATGTGTATATCGGCCTGTGGCACCATAAGCGAGGTTCAGGGAGGCGATAGATCCGTTACTCTGACTGTAAGCACCATGTATGCAGGTAATGACAGTAACACTAAAAAATACCGCGAAGCGGTGGCTGAATGGGAGGAGAAAACCGGTAACATCGTGGAAGATGAATCCACCACCTCCGATGACTCCTATAAAAAAAGAATAATCATGGAATTTCAGAGCGGCGCCGAGCCGGATGTATTGTTTTTCTTTAACGGCGTTGATGCAAATCCTCTGGTTCAGCATGGCAGAGTGGTTTCTCTTGAAGAGATAAGGGAAGTGTATCCCGATTATGCAGGAAACATGAAGGAATCCATGATGCCTGCGTCACCTGCTGACGGAAAGATATATGCGATCCCCGTAAACGGTTACTGGGAAGGGCTGTTCGTAAATAAAGAGGTGCTTAGTAAAGCGGGAGTTAAAATGCCCGATGAAAATACCACCTGGGACGAATTCATGGAACTCTGCAACACCATAAAAGAAAAGGGATATGTGCCGATCGCAGCTTCCCTTGCGGAGATTCCCCATTACTGGTTTGAATTCTGTATTTACAACCATCAGAATACAATTTCCCATGCAAGAGTTCCTGAAGGACTTTATTCCGCCGAAGGCTTTGCCTGGGTGCATGGTCTTGAAGATATTAAGTCAATGTATGAGGAAGGCTTGTTCCCTGAAAATACATTATCGATTTCCGATGAACAGAGCATGAAGCTTTTCTTAAACGGAGAAGCAGCCTTTATGCTGGATGGTTCCTGGAGAGTCGGAGCCATTGAAGACCTGGGTATTTCCGACGATTTTGCGGTAACTTTTGTGCCAGGTACTGAAACACGCCGCACGACGGATATAATAAGCGGTCTTTCTTCCGGCTACTACATCACGAGAAAAGCCTGGGAGGATCCCGAAAAGCGTGAAGCGGCAGTTGATTTTGTAAGCTTTATGACATCGGACGAAAAAGTATCGGAATTTGCTGAAGTTACGGCCACTGCCCTTTCAGACGGTGTGCAGATAGACAGAGAGAGCCTGTCTCCGTTTTACCTTTCTTGCTTAAACATGGTGGAAAGCGCAACAGGTTCTTCCGAAGCGGTGCAGGACTATGTGCCCACCAATTTAAGAGCACCCATATTTGAAAATATGTCGGGAATTGTCCGGGGGGTCAAAGACATTCCGGCGGCAGTTGACGAAGTAATAACCGCTGTGAAAAAGAGTGAGGAGTAGTTATGTGGAAGGTAGTAATTGTTGATGACGAACCCATAATCGTTGAGGGTCTTTCCAAAGCCATTAAGTGGGACGATTATAACTGCACTGTGGTGGGCTTTGCCTATAACGGCGCAGAAGGTCTTGAACTTATTAAAAAAGAATCCCCCGATATCATTTTTTCGGATATCAGCATGCCCAATATGGACGGACTCAAGATGATCGCAGCCATAAAGAGCATCTTGCCTAAGACTCAGATCACCATTCTTACGGGTTTCAGAAACTTTGATTATGCCAAAGAAGCAATATCTCTCGGCGTTACAAGATATCTTCTTAAGCCTTCAAAGTTCGATGAGCTGATCGAAGCGATAAATGTCATGACGGAGAAACTAAAAAGTCTCACTCCTGATGAAGAAGTGACTTCCGAAGAAGGTGATTCTTTTGCCGACGAATCCATCGACTTACAGAATCCCGCCAACTCATTCATCGTTAAAAATGCCATGGAATATATCAATGAGCACTACAGCGAGAAGCTTAAGCTCCTTGACGTAGCCGAGCAGATCTACGTGAGCCAGTGGCACTTATCAAAGCTTTTAAACAAGCATACAGGAAAGAATTTCTCTGAAATTCTCAACGGCATCAGGATAGAGAAGGCAAAAGAACTGTTAAAGAATCCTTCCTACAGGATCTGCGATATAGCTGAGGAAGTGGGTTTCACGGATCTCACCCACTTTTCCAGAGTATTTAAAAAGACCGAAGGCATCAGTGCCAATGAATACAGAAACAAGTTGTAAACTATCGAAGGTCTCAGACCTGAGATTTAATAACTAAGCATACTTAGGAGGACAGCATGGAATCAATCAGAGGTTATGTTTTTTTAAAAGACGTTTTTTTAAAAGGACAGGTAGACATTGAAGGTGGCAAGATCATCGCCGTTAAAGATGCGAATCTTACCGAAGAGGAAGAAAAACAGTATATAATTCCGGGTCTTGTGGACATTCACACCCACGGCTGCGCCGGACATGACACTTGTGACGGTGACGAAGAAGGTCTTCGCGCTATGCTTAAATATCAGCGTGAACACGGCACCACCTCGTATTTTCCCACAACCATGACTTTTCATGAGGACAAGATAACGGATGTTGTAAAAAACATTAAAAAGGTTGCGGAAACCGACAAGACCGTCAAGGGTATTTATCTTGAGGGACCTTTCATAAGCCGTGAGAAGTGCGGCGCTCAGAATCCCGACTACATCATGAAACCCGATATAGATATGCTTCACCGCGTGAATGAAGCTTCCGGCGGACTTTGCAGGTTCGTTGCCATCGCTCCCGAACAGGATGGCGCCATGGAATGTATAAAGGCGGGAAAGGATGAATTTAAATTCTCCATTGCTCATACAACAGCGGATTACGATAAGGCAAAAGAAGCGATCGACGCAGGCGCCAATCATATAACTCACTTCTTTAACGCAATGCCCGGATATACCCACAGAGCTCCCGGCGTAATAGGCGCTGCCATGGATACGGAAGATATACGTGTTGAGCTTATTTCAGACGGTATTCACATTCATCCCGCAGTTGTGAGAAATACCTTTAAGTATTTCGGCGGAGACAGAGTGATCCTTATTTCAGACAGTATGGAAGCGACCGGCATGAAGGACGGGGAATATGCTCTCGGAGGACAGAAGGTTATCGTAAAGGGACGTCTTGCTACTCTTGAAAACGGCACCATCGCAGGCTCTGCATCAAATCTTTTTGACTGCCTCACAACAGCAATCAAGATGGGGGTACCCAAGGAAGAAGCGATCAAAGCCGCAACAAGCACACCCGCAAAAGAAGCAGGTATATTTGATATCGTTGGAAGCATAGAAGCAGGCAAGAATGCAGACATCCTGGTACTTGATAAAGACTTTAATTTAAAGAAGGTTTATACGGAAGCCTGAACCTGCTAAAGCTAAAAAGCTTCTTTTTAAGGCAACATAAATGACACTTGTGTGGTTAATCAAAAAATGGTATAGTATTTAAGTAAGACTAGACGTCTTTACTTGGAGGATAAAAAATGGTAAGCCAAAAAGTAGTGATTAAAAACCCTACAGGACTACACCTAAGACCCGCCGGCATCCTATGTAAGGAAGCTATGCAGTTCAAATCATTAATTACATTTTCGTACGGGGACAATACCGCGAATGCCAAAAGCGTATTAAGCGTGCTTGGTGCTTGTGTAAAATGTGGTGATGAGATTGAATTCGTGTGCGAAGGTGAGGACGAGGAAGAAGCATTGTCCAAGCTGATAGCAGTCGTAGAGAGCGGCTTAGGCGAATAAGTATCATACACCCCATTCCCTTTGCGGAATGGGGTTTTATTTTAAGAGGGCGCTTTATCAATGTAAAGCGTCAAAATGGGAGGAATTGAAATGTTAAACTACAAGCGTTACAGAAGAAATCCCGTTATCAAATATCCTGAGCGGGAATGGGTCAACAAGGAAATCGAAAAGGCGCCGATCTGGTGTTCCGTAGACTTACGAGACGGTAACCAGGCTCTGATCGACCCCATGGTGGTAAGCGAGAAGGTTGAACTATTCCAGTACATGGTAAAAATGGGCTTTAAGGAAATCGAAGTAGGCTTTCCCGCAGCAAGCCAGATCGAATATGATTTCTTAAGAGAACTTATAGAAAGAAAGCTTATTCCCGATGATGTTATTCCTCAGGTACTTACACAGTGCCGTGAAGAATTGATCGACAGAACCTTTGAATCAATTCAGGGCTGTAAGAAAGCGATCGTACATATCTACAATTCCACATCCGAATTGCAGAGACGGGTTGTATTTAAGAAGAGTAAAGAAGAGATCAAGCAGATCGCCATCGACGGTACAAGAATGGTAAAAGAAAGAGCCAGGAATTTTGACGGTGAGATCATCCTTGAATACTCTCCCGAAAGCTTCACCGGCACCGAACCCGAATATGCCATGGAAGTGTGCGAAGCGGTATTAAAGGAATGGGGAGCCGACAAGGATAATAAGGTCATCATCAACCTTCCCTCAACAGTGGAAATGACAACTCCCAATGTATATGCCGACGTAATAGAATGGTGCGGAAAGCACTTTTCCAACAGAGAAGCGGTTATCTTGAGCGTACATCCTCACAATGACCGTGGTACGGGTGTTGCGGCTACAGAGCTTGCTCTTCTTGCAGGTGCTGACAGAGTGGAAGGAACTCTTTTCGGTAACGGCGAACGTACAGGTAACGTGGATATCTTAAATGTTGCTTACAACATGTTCTCGCAGGGAATCGATCCGAAGCTTGAGATATCACATGTCAATGAAATAATCGAGATCTACGAGCGCCTTGTAAAGATGCCCGTTCATCCGAGACACCCCTACGCAGGTAAGCTTGTATTTACCGCATTTTCAGGTTCTCACCAGGATGCCATCAACAAAGGCGTTCAGGCCCTTCGCGAATCCGGCAAGGACTACTGGGAGGTGCCTTACCTTCCCATCGATCCTGCAGACATCGGAAGAGAGTACGAACCCATTGTCCGCATCAATTCACAGTCCGGCAAGGGCGGAGTTGCTTTTATCATGGATACATATTTCGGATACAAGCTTCCCAAGGCCATGCACAAAGAATTTGCCAATACCATCCAGGCAATCTCCGAGAAGCAGGGCGAAGTTTCACCTCAGGAGATCATGGATGCATTTACAAAAGAATATCTTGAAAGAAAAGAACCCTGGTCACTTATCAAGCTTAACGTACAAGACTTCGAAGGTGAAAAGAGCGAAGACTTCGATACCCTTGTTACTGTTTCTTATTACGACCACGGTGTTGAAAAGAGCTTCGAAGCAGAGGGTAACGGACCTATCGATGCCGTTAAGCGCGGTATCATCCAGAACATCGGCGTTGAGATCAAGATCCTTGATTACGAAGAGCACGCCCTTCAGGCAGGTTCCAACTCCAAGGCTGCAGCATACATCCACCTGCTTGACAATAACTCCGGCGCTGTTACCTACGGCGTAGGCGTAAGCTCCAATATCACAAGGGCCTCTGTCAGAGCTATATTCTCAGCTCTTAACAGACTTTTCGGTTAGGTAAGATGATGCGGTTTGGAAGGCCGGTCGCTATATTAAACTAAAAACAGGAGCGAGAGATGATAGTCTCTCGCTTTTTTGCTGACGAAAATGTTTCTACGTGGTATTCTTATATTAATGTGAGTTTGAAGCCGGAATAATCGGCAAAAAGAAATATATGGCGCATTTTGGAAAGAGGTTAATTTATGAATTATGAATGGGATTTAACAAAGATTTATAAGAGTCTTGACGATCCTCGATTTAAAGAGGATGCAAAGGCTTTGGAAGAAAGCGTAAAGGAGTATGGCGACTATGTGGACAGCCTTGACAGCAGCAAAGCTCCAAGCGTTGATCAGTTAGAAAAGGTATTTTCCCTTGCTGAAAAAGAAAACCTGCTTGAATATAGGCAGTTTTCCTATTTATTCTTAAGTCAGGCCGTTGATACCGAAAACGGTCGCCTGATGGGTGAAATGAACAGAGCTATGCGCGTTGTTTCTGCAGGCGCAGGCACACAAGCAAAAGTAGTAAAGCTCATTTCCAATATCGAGGATATCGATGCTTATGCAGAAAAGTCCGAGATCCTTAATGATTACAAAGCATTTTTAAAGCGTAAAAAAGAAGCCGCATCGCACTTATTATCAGATGCCGAAGAAGAGCTTTACGCATCCATGGATATGACCGGCGGCTCAGCCTGGGGCAATTTACAGAGCTTCTTAACTTCCACCGTTAAGGTCGATTATGAAGGTAAGACAATCACCCTTACGGAAGCAAGAAATCTTGCCTATGATGCTGATAAAGACGTACGTAAGAAAGCCTATGACGCAGAGATCGCAAGCTATGAAAAGATTGCCGATTCCATCGCATATTCTTTAAATAATATAAAGCTTCAGGTGAATATGATTTCCAAAAAACGTGGCTATGAGTCACCTCTTATGCAGGCGCTTTCAGAGTCCTACATGACAAAAGAAACACTTGATGCCATGATCGATGCTATTAAGGATCATCTTCCCAACATCCGTAAGTATTTCCTTCACAAGGCTAAGCTTCTTGGTTACGACGGAAGCCTTAACTGGTGGGATATGTTCGCACCCTTAGGTGAAGACAATAAGAAATATACCGTAGAAGAAACAAAAGAAGTCCTTACTTCCACATTCGAACATTTCACTCCCGAAATGTCCGACATGATGCGCGAAGCCTTTGACAACAACTGGATCGACTTCTTCCCCCGTAACGGTAAGGAAGGCGGTGCTTTTGACCAGGGCATACCTTTCATAAAAGAAAGCCGTGTCATGACCAACTTCGATGGTTCATTCGGCTCCATCGACACCCTTGCTCACGAGCTGGGACATTCTTTTCACGATAGACAGGTGCAGGATAACCGCATCTTAAACATGGATTACCCCATGCAGGTAGCTGAGTCCGCATCTACCTTCAATGAGACATTTTTATGTAACTACTTCGTAGAACGCGCCGAATCCGATTCTGAAAAGGTTGCTCTTCTTGAAAGCCTTCTCCGTGAACAGACTCAGTGCGTGGTGGACATCTACTCAAGATATTTATTCGAAACTTCCGTATTTGAAAACTGCGACGAGAAGTTCTTAATGAAAGAAGATCTGAAGGAACTCATGCATAAAGCTCAGGTGGAAGCATATGGCGAAGGCATCAAGGAAGACACCCTTCACCCCTATATGTGGGCTTGCAAGTCCCACTACTACAGCACGGGGCTCAGCTTCTACAACTTCCCCTATGCTTTTGGTGCACTGTTCGCTGCCGGCCTTTATGACATGTTCTTAAAAGAAGGAAGAGAGACCTTTGTACCTAAGTATAAGGCAATGCTTAAGGCAACGCCCACCGTCTCCGTTGAAGAAGCCGGCTCCCTTATGGGCATCGACTTGACTAAGAAGAAATTCTGGGAAGATTCTTTGAAGATTATTGAGAAGAATATAGAAGAATTCTGCGAATTGTAAGAGGAGTTATTTTATGAAAAAGTGTACGTCTGTACTCGCATTGGCAGGAAAAATGCTGGGGATACTGTTACTAAGTGCGATACTTGGATATTTGCTTCTGGTAGCTGTATTGTCACTACCGGTAAAAAACGATGTGGTGGCGTCATACAGAGAATATTCCGGACAGATGGGTTGGAATCCTATAGTCAACAATCGCTATACGGATTATTTAACATACTTCGATTCTTTTGAACCCGGTGTCCTGGATGATCAGACGGACAGTATTATCATATCTAAATCCCTTTACAGTAATCCCGCTGAAAGCGTCTTCTACACCGCTGCGTACATGCAGAAATACGGAAGATATTGGCATGGATATGTAGCTATACTCAGGCCGGTACTATACTTTTTCTCAGTGTGGGATACGTATTTCATAAACTCTGTATTACAGATCGCAACGGCTTTTGCATTATGCATTATTGTCTATAAAGAAACCGGAAAACTCAGATACCCGATAGCGGTACTTTCATCGTATTTATTGCTTGCGCCAATGGCGTTAATGTCATCGTTTCAGTTTTCGCCGATTTTTTATATTTCATTTTTGGCGACTATATTTGCGCTGACAAGCAAAAAAATCAAAGAGGACAGCTATAGACAATATATCTTCTTTTTATGCGTGGGAATAATAACTTCTTATATAGACTTTTTGACATATCCGTTACTCGCCTGGGCAATGCCTTTCTGCTGGCTCATTGTAGTACAAAATGAACAGACTGATCTGCTTTCAGGAATCAGGAAAATTATCGGAACGTCGCTTTCCTGGACATTAGGATATGTGGGAATGTTTTTATCAAAATGGGCAATCCTTTATCTTGTATGTGGAAAAGAAGCTTATGTTGACTGTTACACAGGAGAAGCTTTTGACGCACTGAGAGGACTGTCCGATAATCTGAAAGTGACAAAAGAAGTCTTTAACAGATTCGAAGTTCTTACCAGTAACTGGAGACATTACTTCTTTGCAGGATATATGGTGATTATTTCCCTGTGGATCATCCGGGGAATTGTTAAGTATTTTAAAGGGCAGTTCAACGTTGGATCGAAGACGGCTATATTGGCGATTGTTGCATGCTCTTCCCCCGCCTGGTATTTGGTTTTCAACACACATACTGCGATTCACCATTTCTTTACCTATAGAATTTACGGGGCATCTATTCTTGCTTTCGTTCTTGCGATTTCTATAAGTGAGACGAGTGAAAAACTCAAAAGTGATAAATGCGCCAAGGCGATTTCGGCCGGTATCCTTGCAGTATTTTTGGCTGTCGGGTTGCTTGCTTCGTCATTAGCAAAAGAAAATGTTTATGTATTATTTGGCGAAAGAGCGCAAACAGTTTTACTGAACGAAGACGATCTGATACAGGTCGAATTTAAACCTTCTTTTTCAAACATAAAGCAGTATACGACATGTCTTACTTTGCAGGGTGAATCAACCGGAGAGATCGTTTATGAGGTGGAAAAAGATGGAGTGATCATGTATGACTCATCTTTGCCTTTGGAAGTTTTTGAAGAAAAGTCCTTCGACTCAGTAAACGTAGACTGGAAGCTTGATACGGATGAGACTTATATGATGAATATTTTTATCCGCGATAATGCGTCCGGAATCAACTATGCGATAACCAGCGAGGGAGAGACACCTCTCACGGAGTATGGACGTATTACACTCAATGGGGATGACTTGGGAAAAACGGAGCCTGCGGGAGGATTTGTTTATCATACGACCATCAGGTCACGTGCTGACAGAATCTTTACGGCATTGTCGGTTGCAGCATTTTTGTCGCTCATGACATTGTGTTTAGTTAAGATAAAATATATTTGGAGAAAAGCATGACAGATTACAAATTGATAATAGAAACCATGAAAGGAATTGTTGCTAACTGTAATTACCCCATATCGGTTATGGCTAATGGGGCAGCGATTCTCTATAATGAGCTTTCTGATCTAAACTGGGCAGGTTTTTATTTAATGGAAGATGGAAAGCTTATTCTCGGGCCCTTCCAGGGAAAGCTTGCCTGCATGGAAATTCAGGTAGGAAAGGGCGTCTGCGGAACCGCGGTAGCGGAAAGAAAAGTGCAGAGAGTAGCGAATGTCCATGAATTCCCGGGTCACATTGCCTGTGACAGCGCATCTAATTCAGAAATCGTGATCCCCATTTATAAAGACGGAGAAGTGTTCGGAGTGTTAGACATCGACAGTCCGGAATTTAACAGATTCTCGGAAGAAGATGAAAAGAACTTAACGGAATTCGTACGAGTACTTGAAACAGGAATCTAATGCGTCAACGTAATAAACAGTTAATACTCCGGTCATAAACTCAAAATGCTAAAGGGGGAATTATAAGCATGAGTGAAAAAGGCAGGAAGTATAAATT
>JAEEND010000001.1 GCA_016283575.1 Lachnospiraceae bacterium
ATGCGGAGTTCGAAAAAGTCCTTCTTTTTAATGAAGCCGTATGCTACGAATACCTGCTGGATTTTACTACAGCAAAAGAAAAAATGGCGGCGTACGTAGCAAGATACCCTTGGGACAAAACCGCAGAGCATGAGCTTATATTTTTAGAAACCAGATAGACCATTAAAAAAGGTGATCACTTCAAAAGTGACCACCTTTTATTATGCTATATTTCCACGCCGTTCTTTTTAAGAAGCTCGCGAGCGGATTCCACGGAATCGACACCGGTTTTATTTTTAATAGGTGCAAATTCCTTGTCACGCTCTACTTCAAAGGGAAGACATGACTCCGACAAATGAATGATATCAAGTACCAGCTGCTCGAATTTATAGCCGTTAGGCTCTGTGGGATTAACAAGATTTCCCGAATCGTCTATGCAGGGAATCTTCTTTTCCACCACATGATAAGGAAGAGATGTATTAACCATTTCTTCAAGCTCAGCCACGTTAAATAAATAATTTAAGATAACACCGAAGTTATAAAGGCGCTCACCCTTTTCATCGGCAGCATCCATCATGGCGTCCGTAAGCTCGTAGTATTCAACTATGGAAGGGCGACCGTCTTCAAGGCACATAACACCGACCTTTTCGTCGCGGGTCGCTTTTCTCACAACCTTGGCACCGGTCTTCTTATTATTTTTAAGGGTAGCGCCTATAAATACAGGATCGCATATACGCTGTAATACATTGTCAACAGCAAATACATTGAGCCATTCGATACCGGCTTCATGAACAGTATTTATAACGCCGCTTTTCTTCATGGATACGAACCAGCCGCCGTTACCGTTTGGAGAAACCGCAACCTTGGCTCTTGTTTCAAGCAACACCTTGCCATCATAGGATACGCAGGGTGCCATATCCTGGCAAAAGAAAGTGATATATTCCTTGGGATAGCCGAAATATTCTTTTTCCTTAAAGAAATTCACCGTCGAATAATAATTTAAGTCACTGGTCATGACAAATAAGTGAATATAGTTACCGGCTTCCTTTACTACATCCATCAGGTTATTGATAAGACACTGGAATATAAAAAGTTCCTTTGTGACACCTACATTGTACATGCCCTTGGGATCGTTGGAACCAAGTCTTGTTCCCATACCGCCGGCAAGAAGAACGGCACCGACACGGCCTTTCTTTATGGCTTCAAGTCCTGTTCTTCTGTATTCTTCTTTTTCAGCTTCGATCTCAGGAATTGTAAGAGTCTTGATGGGTGTGATCTCCCCTCTCTTTACAACTTCATTTTTATGATCCAAAGTCTTTAAAACTTCAAAATCCAGACCGGAAATCTGGCGCTCTAATATTTCTTTTTCAAAATCATCAAGTTCACCGGCGAACTTAAGCAAGTGCTCCTGATGATATTTTTTTAAAATATCCATTTTACGTAGTTCTCCTATTATTTCAAGTGGTCGTACACAATCTGCTTTGCCATTTCTTCTGCCTTTTCTTTTCCGTCAATTGCCTCGATTATCTTCAAAGCAAAAGCAGTTGCGGCCCCCGCAGAACGTCCCGTAATGATATTTCCGTCCCATACAGCTTCTTCGCCCGTCACCGTGGCACCGATGCACTGATCTTCAAAGCCCGGGAAACATGTAACACGCTTGCCTTCAAGCACTCCCGCTCTCCCTAAAATCGAAGGAGATGCACAAATGGCAGCGAGGAATTTTCCTTCTTCGTTGAATTTCTTAACATATTTCATGAGTAAATTGCATTTTTCAAGGTTCTTGTGTCCCGAACCCCCGGGAAGCACCAGCATTCCGTAGGTCTTAAGCCACACTTCGTCAATCACAAAATCCGTCTTCACTATGATTCCGTGAGAACCGCCTACATGATGGGAATGACCAATGGACACGCATTCTACATCATGGCCCGCACGCCTTAAAAAATCCACCGTAGTAAGAGCTTCTACCTCTTCAAAATGTTCACCGAAAAATACACCGATTCTCATTATTAAACCCTCCCAAGAAGTTAAAAATCCTTTTTCATTATACAGAAACGGCGCAGATTTTTCCACATATGATATACTGTTTTAAGAATATTTTAAACGGAGTATTAAGTTCATGGAAATAGAAAGAAAATTCTTAATAAAAGAAAATGGATTTAACTATAAAGAATATCCGCACAAGCTCTATGAACAGGGCTATTTATCGGTAGATCCCGTTGTGAGAGTCCGCATGGAGGGGAACGAATACGTCCTTACCTATAAAGGTTCCGGCATGCTTTCGAGAGAAGAATATAACCTGCCACTGACAAAAGAATCATATGAACACTTAATAAAAAAAGCCGATGGCATAATCATCAAAAAGAACCGCTATTTCATCCCTTTTGATAAGTACACCATCGAGCTTGATGAATTTTTGGGAGTCCACGAAGGCTTGATCACCGCAGAAGTCGAATTTGAATCAGAGGAAGAAGCCCTTAGCTTCACTCCTCCCGTCTGGTTCGGAGAAGATGTGACTTATGATGTGAAATATAAGAATTCTTATTTAAGTCAGAACACTCTTTGAAACTGCAAAAGACCGGCTATGCCGGTCTTTTTTATTTCTTACGTCCTGATTCTCTTAATTCTTTTTCAAAGGCTTCGGGGTTCTTTAAATAATAATCCTGGTGATATTCTTCAGCGGGATAAAAGCTTTTGAATTTTTCCAGTGCAATAAAGGTTTTCTTACCGAAAGTTTCTTCAAGTTCTTTTATCTTTTTCTGAGCCATTTCTTTTTCAGATTCTGTTTCATAATACACTGCAAGAGTATAGGAAAAGCCCTTATCTATGAATTGACCTTCAGAGTCAAAAGGATCAACATTGGCAAGATAGATATCAAGTAAAGTGCCGTAATCTACCTTTTCATCATCATAGGTCACCATGATTGTTTCTCTGTGTCCGGTTTTCTGATGTTTTACATCTTCGTAGGAGGGGTTTACTTCGTCTCCCCCGGAGTACCCGCTTACCACCTTTTCGGCTCCGTATATTTTAAACACCGGGGTTATACACCAAAAACAGCCCCCTGCAAAATATGCATTCTTCTTCATAATTACACCTCAAGATAATGCCCGGAAAGAACCTTTAGCCTTTGTCCTCGGCAAACTTTTAACATATAGTCATTTTCAATAGACTTTTTTTCATATTCGACCAATATTTTATCACATTAATGATGAAAGAAAAGAAAAAAATATGCTATAATCCTCATGTTTGGACAAGGAGAATTTATTAATGGTAAAACACATTATTCTCTGGACTCTCAAGGACGAATATTCAGGAGTCCAGATCGCAGAAATCAAGAAAAATATCAAAGCCGGTCTTGAAGGTCTTATGGGACAGATTCCCGGTTTAACGGATATAAAGGTTAACATCGACCCCTTAGACAGTTCCAATGCAGACTTAATGCTTGATTCAACCTTTGAATCCTATGACGCATTAAAAGCATATTCCGAAAATCCTCTCCATGTAGAAGTTGCAAACACCAAGGTTCGCCCCTTCACAGCCGAGAGAAAATGCTTCGATTTCGAAGCCTAACTTATTACCGCCAAATTCATATTAGGATTTTCCTTGTATGTTTTTGTCATGACACAGAAAGGACATCCCTTCGGGGATGTCCTTTCGCCTTTTCTATATTCCGTCGCATTTTAAACTTTTTGCCGACATACAGATTATTTAGTCTTTACAAGTCTTCCGTAAATTCTTGTTAAATTTAAAATCTCTTTTGAAAGCTTCTTTGTAAAATAGGATTTCTTTGCCTGCCACTCCCAGTTACCGCCGAGAGTAGAAGGTATGTTTATGCGGGCTTCGTTACCTAAGTTAAGATAATCGGGCAAAGGAATGATACAGGTATCGCATACGCTTGCCATGGATATTCTTATAACGGTATCGGCAGCCTTAATGGCATCACTGCAACAGGTATAATCCGTAAATTCTTTAAGACTCTTCTTGTCGGTCTTCTCTATACGCTCAAACCATCCGCGAATGGTTTCGTTGTCATGAGTTCCGGGATAGATTACGGAATTCTTGGTTAAATTGTGGGGAAGATATTCGTTTTCAGGACCTCCGCCGAAGCCAAACTGTGTGATCTTCATGCCGGGGTATCCGGTTTTCTTAACAAGGTCACGAACGGAATCCGTTAAGAATCCTAAATCTTCCGCAATAATCTTTCTTTCGCCGAGAGCATTGTTGATGGCCTTAAAGAGGTCATAGCCCGGGCCCTTCTTCCAGACGCCGAATTCGGCGGTTTTATCCTTAAAAGGAATGGAATAATATTCATCGAAACCACGGAAATGATCGATTCTAACCACATCGTAGAGGTCAAAACAATATTTTATGCGGCTGATCCACCACTCATAACCGGTTTTTTTGTGATAATCCCAGCGGTAAAGGGGATTTCCCCAAAGCTGTCCGGTCTTTGCGAAATAGTCGGGAGGGCATCCTGCCACTGCTGTGGGAAGATTCTTTTTGTCAAGTTGAAAGAGCTCGGGACCTGCCCACACGTCAGCGGAGTCATAGGCAACGTAAATGGGAATGTCGCCGATTATTTCGATTCCCGACTTGTTGGCATATTTCTTTAACTTAAGCCACTGAACATTGAATAAGTACTGCAGGAAACTGTAGTACTCGATCTCCGTTCCGTACTTTTCGGTATATGCCTTTACGGCTTCGGGCTTGCAGAGTCTTATATCCTCATCCCATTCGTTCCAGGCTTTGTTATCAAAAGAAGCTTTCACCGCCATGTAAAGGGCGTAGTCTTTGAGCCAGAACGCGTTCTTTTTACAAAATTCTTTAAATTTCCTGTCGGCACCGATGTTGCTGTTTTCGTAAGCTTTTTTTAGGAGCTTGAATCTCTTGTCATAGAGCTTTGCATAATCGATCGTGTCCCCGGATTTGGCGGAATATTTTTTTAGATCCGCCGCTGTAACATAACCCCTGTCCATTAAATCTTCCACATCGATAAAATACGGATTTCCCGCAAAGGTGGAAAATGACTGGTAAGGAGAATCGCCGTAGCTTGTGGGGCCTAAGGGAAGTATCTGCCAGTATTTCTGACCCGACTCTTTAAGAAAGTCCACAAACTCGTAGGCTTCTTTGGAAAAAGAACCTATACCGTATTTGTTCGGCAGCGAAAAAACAGGTAATAAAATACCACTTGCGCGCATTTTTCTTTTCTCCTTGTAATAATAGTGAAATGACTCATTTAATATAAACACAGTCGCCGAGGGTCGATCACCCTTCGGCGCAGCTGTCCATATTCTAGAAATTGGTATCCAAGTGCCAGATGTCTCTGTTGTAATCTTCGATGGTTCTGTCGGATGAGAAGAAACCTGCCTTTGCAATATTAACAAGCATCATCTTTTTCCATTTTGTACGCTTTTCGTAATCTGCAAGACACTGATCCTTCTTGGCGATGTAAGCTTCGAGATCCAAGAGTGTCATGAACCAGTCTTTATTCAAAAGTTCTTTGTAGAGACGGGTTAAGTTTTCTTTTACACCGACCTTTAAGCACTTGTCTCCTACGATGAAGTCAACGGCTTCTTTTATAACAGGGGACTTCTCATAAAAGTCCTTGGATACGTAGTCATGCTTTGCATAGTGTCTTATGACGGTATTTGACTTTTCTCCGAATACGTAAATATTGTTCTTTCCAACAAGTTCGCCGATTTCAACGTTGGCGCCGTCTGCTGTACCAAGGGTTACGGCACCGTTAAGCATGAACTTCATGTTACCGGTTCCTGAAGCCTCCTTACTTGCAAGGGAAATCTGTTCAGAAATGTCGCAGGCAGGGATAAGCTTTTCAGCATATGCCACGTTGTAGTTCTCTACCATAACAACCTTAATGTACTTGCTTGCCACAGAATCGTTGTTGATGATTTCCTGGAGGCAAAGGATTAAGTGAATAATATCCTGGGCGATGATGTAAGCGGGAGCCGCCTTGGCACCAAAGATAAAGGTAATGGGTGTTGTGGGGTAAATTCCACGCTTAATCTCTAAGTACTTATGAATGATGTAAAGAGCGTTCATCTGCTGACGCTTGTATTCATGCATTCTCTTAATCTGGATATCGAAGATGGAGTGAGGATTAAGCTTGATTCCTTCTTTTTCCTCGATATATTTGCAAAGGGCTTTCTTATTCTCAAGCTTGATTTCCGCGAGACGGTCAAGCACCATTTCGTTATCCTTGTATTCAAGGAGCTTTTCAAGCTGGTGATAATCTCTCTTGTAACCGTTTCCGATGAGTTCGGTTAAGTAATCGGAAAGCTCGTGGTTACAATCCATGAGCCAACGTCTGAAGGTGATGCCGTTGGTCTTATTGTTGAACTTTTCGGGGTAAATCTTGTAGAAGTGATTTAACTCCGTATTCTTAAGGATTTCCGTATGAATGGCAGCAACACCGTTTACTGAGAAACCGTAGTGGATGTCGATATGTGCCATGTGGCAACGGTTGTTTTCATCTATTATGTAAACCTTTTTGTCCTTGTACTTTTCTCTTACTCTCTTATCAAGTTCCTTGATGATGGGTACCAGCTGAGGAACTACCTTTTCAAAGTATTCCATTGGCCATGTTTCCAGAGCTTCGGCTAAGATAGTGTGGTTGGTGTAAGCACAGGTCTTTGTGACCACTTCAATGGCTTCATCCATGGAAAAGGCCTTGTCGTTAACCAAGATTCTGATAAGCTCGGGGATGATCATGGTGGGGTGAGTATCGTTAATCTGGATTACGGCGTAATCATACATACGGCGAAGGTCGTACTGCTTTTCTTTTAACTCATGTAAGATAAGCTGTGCCGCATTGGATACCATGAAGTACTGCTGGTAGATTCGGAGTAGATTACCTGCTTCATCGGAATCATCGGGATAAAGGAAAAGTGTCAGGTTCTTCTTGATATTTTCTTTATCAAATTCGATGCCCTGTTCAACGATGGATTCATCTACTGTTTCAACGTCGAAAAGGTGGAGCTTGTTAATGCCCTTTCTGTAACCCACTACGTCGATATCATAGAGCTTGGAATTTAATGTAAAGCCCTTAAAATGCACGGGAAAAGAAACGCCGGTGTCAATAAGCCAGGACTTTTTCTCAATCCATGTGTCAGGCTCTGCCTTCTGAAGTTTATTCTTAAATACCTGCTTGAATAAGCCGTAGTGATAGTTAAGTCCGATACCTGCGCCGTTAAGTGAAAGAGTGGCGATGGAATCCATGAAACATGCCGCAAGTCGGCCGAGACCACCGTTACCGAGGGAGGGTTCAGGCTCGAACTCTTCGATCTCGGAAAGTGATTTTCCGTTTTTTTCAAGCACTTCCGTTACTTTCTTGTATAAACCTAAATTGATGAGGTTATTGGATAAAAGCTTACCGATTAAGAATTCTGCGGAGATGTAATAAACCTTCTTTTCACCGCTTATCTTCTCGGTGACGGAGGTCATTTCCTTCACCATCTCAAGTAAGCAATAATATAATTCTTCATTGCTGCAATCCCTGATCTCTTTCTTGTAAGCCTTTTTTACGCGGCTTGTAAGCTCCGATTCAAGGTTCATAAGCATAACTTCCTGCTGCATATCTGCTCTTAAACTCATTTTGTTCCTCCTAATGTATAACGTCGAGATACTCGATCCTCACGATTTTATGTGGCATTATTGTTTCTTTTCCCGGATTTCCCAAAAGAAGGGATTCCGCTTCATCGATGGCAGCCCGGGCAATTTCTTTGAAATCCTGCTTTACGGTGGTCATTTTCTTGCCGGCATATCCCATAAGAGTGATGCCGTCAAAACCTGCAACAGGTCTGAAAATGTCAAGATCCGTTAAAGCAAGCATGGCACCTATCGCCATCATGTCCGATGCGCACATGATAAGATCGTACTTTCTGCCGAGCTTTAATGTGATTTTGCGAGCTTTCTTTTCGCTGAAATCTCCCTGTTCAACCTTCAGGGTAATGCCCTGCTCTTTCGCAATATCATTTATTGCCTTAAGTCGTCCTTCCATTACAAAGCTGTTCTTTTTCCCTGCGAGATAAAGAATACTTTTCGCCGGATTGTGAAGAAGCATTTCTTTTGCAATATCATACTGGGCTTTGTACTGATCCACCCAGACAGTGGAAGCTGTTTCGCTTACCACGGGAGCGTCAACACATACACATTTAAACATTTTACTGTTAATGAGACGCATTATCTCCGTATCGTTTTTGGAAAGGCCGAAAATCACCAGGCCCTCAATGCTCTGGGCTCTCAGGTAATTCACCATGTCTTCATAGGTCTTTTCTTTTAGCATGGAAAAGAATATGGTCTGAACATCCATGTGCTTTTCTCTTGCTCTGACAATTGACCCGGTTAAGTACTGCATGTCGATCTCATCGATGGCCTGGGACTGTTCTTTTTCATTTATCAAAAGAGCGATCCGGCCTGTCTGCTTCGAGGAAAGTGCTGCTGCCGCCGCGTTGGGAATGAAATTGAGCTCCCTGATGGCGTCTTCAACCTTTTTCTTTGTTTCCTCGCTTACGTTGGGGTAATTGTTAAGGACCTTTGACACAGTGGATGCGGCAACTCCAGCTTTTTTAGCAACATCCTTAATACTTGCCATAGTATCTCCTTGTGATTTCTGTAGGGACGGGGCGTAAACCGCCCGTCTCGGAAATCGTTTTCCATCATTATGTTATTATATGCGGGAGAGTATGTCAAGGATTTTCGGAAATCGTTTTCTGTTTTGGGATACTTGAGACAGCCTGAAAGGGGATGCTCTACTCAAACTATCCCAATCAGGTGGAATTTTCTGTTTTGGGATACTTGAGACAACCTGAAAGGGGATGCTCTACTCAAAACTATCCCAATCAGGTGGATTTTTCCATTTTTGGGATACTTGAGACAACCCGGAAGGGGGGAAACTGACAAAAAATATCCCAGTTCGTCTGAAATCAACGAACTGGGATACATTTAGCAAGATATAAGGGTGTTTTCCGACTGAAGCTATCCCAAAATCACCCTCAGATTCATATAGGGATAGAAATCCGGAATTTACTCTTTGCGGTTCTTGAATGTCAGGTAAAGGCCTGCCAGCATCAATACAATAGCAACAATTTGAACTGTATTTCGTATTGGTGCGGATACCGATTCCTGTATCATAAGTGCGCAACCGTTAACAAGCAGACCGCAGGGTATCAGCATTGAAATATTCTTACGGGAATACTCGGGGCGAATGCCGGTTTTACGCTCTTCTAAAAGAGCGATGGTCTCGTTCTGCTTAGTGATTGCATTAATCAGCACGATTAAGAGCGCTATCAGCAAAAGAACAAATGCATATCCAATGTAAAATCCTTGTGTGGCTGCGACTAACTCAAATAATGTACATAATAATTCAACAATGAAGCACACTTTGAACATATTCCGGATCTTTTTGTAGTGCTCCAAGGCCGAATCCACATCTGTATACAGTTCAAAGGGCTGATCTGATGCGACTCTTCTAAGGATTATCCAAAATCCCCAGTTCTGCACGATCTCAATATCTGATTCACGCATGAATTCTCTGTATTCGTTACTTACAGTACCGAACCTGTCTCCGAAGTCAATCTGGTATTCATATTTTCCGGGTTCGCATTTTCCGAAACTGTAAAATCCCATGAAGAAACCGGTCATTGCCCATCCTTCCTGAGACATTTGATTTAACCATTTTGTTTCTTCATCTTTATCAAAATACAATTTAAACTTAGTCATCTTCCCTCTCCTCCATTAACTTCGCATGCTTTAATAATTCTTCAAGTCTTGATTTTTCTGTCCGGAAGGCCTCTAATCCTGATTTCGTGATTAAATACTCTTTCTTTTTGCGGGAAGATGTATCTTCACTGTAAACAGTGATCCACCCGCGGTTTAACATAGTCTGAAGCGCGCCGTACAGGGTGCCTGCGCCAAGTATCAGCCGTCCTCCGGTCAGGGTCTCAACCTCCTGGGTGATTCCGTAGCCGTGGTTAGGCTTCCGAACTGCCAGCAATATGTAGAAAAAAGCTTCTGTTAAGGGATTGTCTCTTTCAGCCATTACCGTCTCCTCCTCGCCTCACGATATATCGTGTCACGATGTATTGTAATTATAATATATCGTCACTCGATATATTTGTCAAGCCGTAAAGTTTTTACAATATCTCAAGCTTTGATCATTCAGTTTTGTCTACTGCAAAAGAAAGATTGACTCTGCCACGGGGGTTTAATATAATTCAATCCATGTGGATGATTTTTGTATTGATTTACGGGCTTCTTAAGGGAACTCGTGAGATAGTGAAAAAGAAATCTATGGAACGAAGCACTGTGATGGAAGTGCTTTTTTTCTATACGCTTTTTGCTTTCATAATGGTACTTCCCGATGTAAAAAATGCGGGAAACGTGCCTGATGGTTTCATGAAGTGGATTGCATTAAAGAGTCTCTTTGTATTCAGTGCCTGGATACTTTCTTTTCATGCCATCAAAAAACTGCCCCTAAGTCTTTACGGTGTTCTTGATTTATCAAGAGTACTCTTTGCCACGCTCCTTGCAGTGGCAGTATTACATGAGACTCTGATATTTAATCAAATAATCGGGCTTATTTTAGTAAGTGCCGGACTTTTATTATTAAAGAATCCCTTTAAGAAAAATACCGGCGGAAGCCTGAACGCTCCCGCTAAAACCTCGGCTGTTCTCATAATCTTTGCCCTTATGTCCTGCCTTTTAAATGCTTTGTCGGGACTTATGGATAAGATCTTAATGAAGGATCTTAACGCAAGTCAGCTTCAGTTCTGGTACACCTTCTTTATGGTTATATATTACCTTGTTTACATACTGATAATGCGTCACAAGATCCGCATAAAAGAAGCTTTAAAGAATCCCTGGATATACCTGCTTGCCCTTCTTTTTGTGCTGGGTGACAGAGCTCTGTTTGTTGCAAACAACGACCCTGCCAGCAAAATATCCATCATGACATTGATAAAGCAGTCCGGTGCCATAGTAACGATTCTGGCAGGCCGCTTCATATTTAAAGAAAAAAATACGACGCATAAGTTAATATGCGCCGCAATCATTATTTCAGGAATAGTTATTTCCGTTTTGTAGCTATTATCAAGCTTCTTTACTCCACAGATAACAGTAGGCCTGGGTTCTTGCTGCGAATCTCTCAGTCTTTAAAAGTTCACGAACCTCAGCTTTGGTGTACCATTTGGCTTCAATTTCTTCTAAGGTAGAATCACTTTCACGGATGGTACCTTCGGCAATGCCCACGATACATACATTGGTTTCGTTGGAAAAGCCCACAGCACTGTAGCTCTGGCCGATGGTATCTTCAATCTTTACTAAGTTTAAGCCGGTTTCTTCCATGAGTTCACGCTTTGCCGCAACTTCCGGAGTTTCGCCGGGATCAATGAGTCCTGCGGGAAAGTTAAATACCCAATCCCCGGGAGCCATTCTGAATTCTTTATTTATTAAGATTTTTTCTTTTGCCGCGTCATGAATGATAAGTACTACTGCATCGGGATCCTTCACATGAAGATCTTCGAAGGTCTCTATATTCGCATTTCTACTTATCATTTCATATACTTTTTCTTTGTGATCCACGGTTTCATATGTAATATCATAGCGGGTAATAAAGCGACCCTTTTCTTTTTTCTCTAATTTAATAAATTTCATAGGCACCTCGCTTTTTATCAAAATGACGGAAGATTCCATTCGAAGTGAATGGCAAGGAATCTTATAAGTACCACCACCGTCATACTTATTATTGCTGATATGATTATATTAAAATACATATCAGTTACGTAAAAAGAAACAGCTCCGGCTACGGCAGCCATGCCGTAAACCCGCTTACGCATGATAAGAGGCATCTGACCTGCCAGGATATCTCGTAAGATTCCGCCGCCTATACCTGTCATGACGCCCACAAACATGGATAAAAGCATGTGGTCGTTAAAGCCTGCATTTATGGAAGCTCTGCATCCTACCACCACGAATGCTGCAAGTCCGATGGAATCCGCGGCATTAAGTATCTTCTGGTTAAGGCTTGAAGCCATGACGCTTTCTGCCTTACGATTCTTTTCTATTATGAAGTCTATGATACAGGTAACTGCAGCAACGGTTACATATATAGGCTCCCTGAACATTACGGGAGGTATTGCTCCAAGTAATAAATCTCTTATTACTCCGCCACCCACTGCCGTTGCTGAGCCTAGGACTATTGCTCCGAAAATGTCCATCTTCTTTTCTTTTGCAACCATAACACCGGAGATTGCAAAAGCAACGGTACCGATCATCTCGAGGATAAAGATGGCAGTTGAGAAGTTGAAGCCCTCGTATATTTCACCTGTGGTCGCTTCATCATACATAGTTTCTTCGTTTACATCCGAAAGCTCATCTGAAGCATCCTCACTTTGCTTCATCATAAGACTTGATTCCGCACTGTTCTCTTCAGGCTTCTCATCGGCCTCATCAAAACTTTCCATCACACTTTCTGCATTTTCCGTAACAGCGTACTCAACCGCCGCTTCTTTATATTCTGCGGGAGCTTCCATGCTTCGCGCCATCATCACTTCAGGCGCTGCGGATTTAGTCATGTTACCGTTCTTAAATATGAAAGGTGTTACGCAGAGTAACAATACTGCTGCCGTGGCTACATATCCCGCGATAGTGCTTCTAAGATGGCGACGCTCTTCGAATCTATTGTCCCGCTTTGCATCCTCCATTCGTTTTCTTACCTTAAGAAGGGCTTCTTCACTCATGGATTCATTTAAATATTCATTTTTAAGTTCATCTAATTCTTTAGATTCCATGGTCTTCCCTCCTATTCTTCGCCTATTTCAAGGCGTAATTTCTTTAAACCTCGATAGAGCCTGCTTTTTACGGTGCTCAAATTTTCATCAAGTATATTTGATATTTCTTCAAGCTTCATATCTTCAAAATATTTTAAAATTATAACGGTTCTGTCCTTAACATCCATGGCATCAAGAGCCTTCTTTAAATCCGTATCTTCATAGGTATCGAAGGTTGCGGGCTCAAGAAACTCTTCTTCATCAATGGAAACGTGCTTCTTTTCAGAAAGGAATCGATAGGCTTCGTTAAGCATGATGCGATACACATAGGTTGCCGCGAACTCCGGATTCTTAAGCTTTCCGGCACTCCGCATAGCCTTGTAAGCACCTTCCTGAACAATGTCCTCGGCATCATCCCGGTTCTTTACAAGGCTCATGGCCATTCTGAAATAGCTTTGATATTTAGTTAAGACGATCTGCTCAATAATCGCTTCCCTGTCTTTAAAGTTATCTGCCAATCGAGCAACTCCTCTCTATCTTATTTGATTCATATATGGTCTTAAAAGTTTCAAAAGAACAAAGAGTTTCCCATGGGAAACTCTTGTATTCATCATATCATTATATTAATATCACTGTTCTTTTTAATCAAGGTCAAAGAGCTCTACCTTGCTGATCATAAGGCTGTCCGAAACAGTATCGCTTACGATCCGCTGATTGTTTCTTACCCAGTCTGTATAAACGGACACTTCAAATTCATTGGTGCCGGGGCCCATTATATCAGAAATGGGGACTTCTACATAGTATGTATTTCCGCTCTGTAAAATAACTGAACCGCTGCCTGCAGTATAGATAGCATTACCCCTTGTATCATAAACGGTAAGGTCACGGGGCGAGCCATCTAAATAGAATGCCGCATGTATAGTTTTGGAGCCTCGCACGATATTATTATCAGCTACGTTAAAATAAATTCTTTCGCTGTCACCTGTAAGGGCTGCTGTATCCGCAGCAGAGCCGGGTATGTAAGGAATCACAAGACTTTCTTTTTCATCGGCATATGCAGAACCGTCTTCCATAATGGAAACCTTGGGGTCCTTAATGGAGCCGATGTAGGAAGCAACCATTGTGTTAATAAAGAGCTTTGCCTCCTGCTCCGTGATATTTCCTGTGTGGCCCACACCTGTGTAGGTGATGTTACCCATGTTGTAGATGTAGTAGTTGTTTCTTGCATCCCTGGGTGAAAGGCTGGATAAGTCGTCGGCATAATAATTATTGTCGGAAGTAGTGTAGTCAGCGATTGTGTACCATACTACAAGATCCGACTCGCCGTCAGAGTCTATGTCCCTTTCTATGTCCAGAGCCCAGTACTGTGAGTGGGTGTTGGAACCATAGAAATTGTCGGCAATCTTATATGGATAGTTGGTAATCATACCATCATTAATCTTTTCAACAAGGGTCGGGCAGTTGATATCCGTACCCACATAGCCTTCGGCACTGTCCTGAGTGTGGAGACCCTTAAATACCGCTCTACTCTGAATATCGTAGCCAAAGAAGGTATTTTCGGCGGTTCTTCCGTCAGTGTTGCCGCTCCAGTTCTGGAAGAAGGGAATCAGCCATTCACGTAACTGAATATATGTTGCGCCCTGAGTGTTTGGTACGGTGCTTTCTCTGTAACTGTTAGGCGCGTATGCTATATCCTTTCCTGAAGAAAGAAGAGTATTCCAGTTGGAAGTTATTGTTGTCCTTGAAGCATCGGTATATTTATTTATTGATTGACCGGAGCGGACAATGGAACCGTTTTCAGTAACTCCGTAGGTATCCATACCGGAAATCTTACGTACGTACTGGGTTAAATATCTGGGACGCGCGTCAGCAAGTCCGTCTCCCCAGCCTCCGCCGTAACCTCCGAAAAGATTAATATCGCCGGTCGCTCTTACATTATCCCCCGCAGTGTCATATTCATAATAATCCGTAAGCTGTGCTGTCTGCACAAAGGTATCATCATGAGCAAAAAGAATACAATGTCCGCTGTTTGCATAACTTTCGATGGCATTGAGAAGAGGAATATATCTGATATCCGCAAAACCGTCGCCGAAACCGAAAATCAGCATATCATAATCATCGAAAATATTGTTGTTATTTATAAATCTGTTTACAAGACCATTTTCTCCATAGGTAGGGATTGTGGTAATCTCCAACTCGAAATCGGGAATGTTATTTAGTAGCTCGCCCCAGATTCCTGTGCCCCTTGCAAGCTCACGCTCTAAGTTAAGGTTATTGGCATTTACGCCGTTACCGTTATAGCCGGGCGCGGGCTCTGTGGAGAAGCCGCTGGTTATCTGAAGAATTCTAAGTCTTTCTTTTTTCGTACGATCTTCTTTTACCAAGGTATAGCCGGTACGTGAGTCGTGGATTCCGGGGTTAAGATTGGATTTAACCAGTAATTCCCAGGATACGCAACCAAGGAAGTCTGTGGGCACAGCTCTTGATAATCTATATGGAGTGCCGGAAGTAAGATTATAGTGACCGCCCTCCATACCAACAGTTTCGCCTGTATATAGGTTCACGATGCGAAGAGCATCCATCTTTTCCTGAGTCTTTGAGTATTTACCGTCATTGTTAATATCGATAAAAAGCTCAGCATCATAGCTGTTGCCTGCGCCCCAGGAACCGAGTCCCGAAATGCTGAATTCATAATTTAAATAAAAATGTCCGTCGCCTGCAGGCTCAAGATATGTAGCAGAGTCAATGTAATGATGGGATCCTGCAGTAGTGTAGCTATATTCCGTAGGCTTTGATGTAAGATTAAGGAACAGCTTCTGTTCGTTTACATAGTTAAGTAACGAGCCTGAAGTTGCAATGCTTGCAGAAAACAGGTTCTTACAATATCTCTGGCTCCAGTTGAATCGGCCCGTATTATAGGGTGCTGCCATGTACTGAGGATTTAAAATCTCATCCTGTCCTGTGATTGCATATACCATCAACTGGTAAATATATGAAGATGTATCAAGAATTCCGTGAAGTGTGGTGCCGTTAGCGGTAACCACGCTGTTTCCTGCGTTATAACCCGTAGGTGCGCCGGAAACCACGGGGGATTCGGTATTCCCGTATGTAAAGAAATCGTCCGCCACGATAATGGGGCATCCGTTATCAAGGAACTGTTTTAACTGCTTATATTTATAAGTGGTTAAATCAGTGCCGGGGTATCTGTACTGAGTCTTATTGGTATTTGAAACATCACTCTTAATAAGACCGAAATAAGGAAGGTATCCTAAGTCACCCACATGGGTATATACAAGGCCCGTCATAGAGGTGTCGGTGTACTTTTTATAAGTTCTCTGCACCGCGCCGTTTCCGTAATCAACAGACTCCGTCGCTTTATTGTAATAGTCAATATTGGAACCGATGTAGATGATATCGTATTGCTCGGTAATATCTTCGTTGTGACCGATAAACTCCTGAATGGTCATGTAGTGCATGTAGACATTCTCGGGCTTACTTACGAAATCACTTAAGTACCTTGATATAAAGGTCGCTTTATTGCTTCCTGCAAAAGAATATGCTTTACAAGGCTCAATTTCGAGCACATTTAAAGTGTCTTTATAGATGATGCCTGCGGTTTTTCTGTAATTTAAAATATACTGAAGCACCAAGGCCGGGGACACTTCGTCAAGGGGTATCGAAGGTCTGTCGGGATGTGAAATAGAGTTATTGTAATTCTCTCTGTCGATTGCATCCACAACAGGTCCGAAGCCCGCTGATATGGTTCCGGCATTGAAAAAGAAACCGATGTTATCAGATGCAAAAATACGGGTATTTGAAAGGGCCTGACCATCCATAAAGTCTTCTGCCACAAAGTCATACCAGTAAATATTACTGCGCACAAAGTTACCGTCATTTAATTTAACAACGGACTGAAGCACCGACTTCCAGACACCGTCTTCTGCATTAACGTCTTCAGAAAAGTTTCCTTCTATATCAGAAAAAGCATTATCGATATTTTCACTTAATAAAAATGCCGTTACTTTATATAAGTTAGAGTTAGCCCAAGTGGCTGCGGGATCCGTATCGGGATCGTCATCAAAGTTCCATTCATACGCCTTTTCATAAATAATATAGTCAATTACCAGAGGCACGGGGTTTTCCGAATCGATTGCCGTTACTCTTCTTAATAATTCAAGGGCGCCCTCTTCGGAAATATCGTTATTTAAGTAATTATCAACATTGTTTCCGGAAAAATAGATTAGATCTATGTCTCCTGAGTTAAGGTCTGCTGCCGTAAGGTCCCTTGCCGCTTTAGCTGTAACATTTATGTTTAAAGCCGTGGCACTTGCCGTATTTCCGAATACATGATTTTTTAAAAGTGCCTTTATGCCATCGCTTCCGATGTTGGCATTTGAAACATCATTTACGATTTCTAATATATTAAAGTCTTCACCTGCATTAAGCTTATCCGTAACCTTTGTTTCGGTGTCATAAAAGATACCTGCGGCGTAAGACACATTTCTTTCTTTTTGTGAAAGAGCACCATAAAGGAAGGACCACGTAAGTGCTCCTGCCATTATGAATGATAAAAGAATGATTAGCTTTCTTTTCACAAAAAATACCTCGCTATATTACTGTCCGTCACGGGAACTTGCTATAACTTCAAATTCATAGATTGAATAACCGTATGCGTTCATGCGTCTGTTATTACCCTTTAATCTTAAATACCGCACTGTTTGATTAACATTTACCGTATCGTCATTACCTGCGGCTCCTGCATAGTTACCGAGATTGGTCCAGTTGTTTGCGTTATTTATATTAGATGAATACTGGATATCGTAGTTTCCGGCCCTGGCGTTTTCCCAGTGAATGTCGATATGGTCCACATCCACGAAACTTCCAAGGTCTATTTCAAAGTACTGAGGATCCACATCCCACTGAGATTCCCATCTTGTGTCCATCTTTCCATCTATTGCGTATGATGCCTGATGTGAATCCACTATAGCGGTCTGACCTGATGCATTATAGGATTTTGCCTTTGCATAGAACGCGATATTTACATTCTTAAAGCGAATCCACTGCTTAAAGCCTTCCAAGTATTGATAAAACAATCCGGATTCTTCGTCCTTTACTACATAGATGTATGTATTATTAGGCACGCCCGGTCCTGTAATTCTGTATCTGGTATATGTAATATTTTCGTTTTTATAGTTAATCGATGCAGTTCTTACAGACCCGCCTGTTCCGGCTACACGCCTAAATGTCTGGGGGAAAGCGCTGTCACCTGGAGTAGGTGCGTAAAAGGCAGGTAATTGTGAACCGCTTAAGTTCTGAGCATTACTTCTGTACCAGCAGAAATTGGTGCCGGCTTCTTCGTGATAGAAGTAAACCGAACCTGAATTTCCGATCTGAACCTTTGGACGCTGTCTCACGGAATCATAAGTATAGTTAAGGGTAAGACCCTCTGCCTGCACAGTGACTCCTGCCTGCACTTCCGCCATAGTGGGCGCATTTCTTTCGGCTGTGCCGGGAACCGGGAAATGGGCCGGCAAGTCTTCCACATTACGCTGCTGGCTGATTTCATCATCTGAAATAAGCTCATCAACTATATTAATAGTCACGTTATCGGTTATATCCTGATTGTTAAGAAGATATAAGGTCGCTACAAAAGAATCACTTCTCGCATCATTACCGATACTTACGTGAAGCTTCGAATCCTGCATATAAAGAAGGGTATTTCTGACTGCAGGAACGGAATTTACTCTAAGTTCATCACGTCCCGGTACAAGGCCGATTACATCGTATGTAAGCATCTCCGATGTGCCCTTCATAACGCGTCTTGTATCTTCATCTATCTGAATTTCAACCTTGGGAAGTCTCACGGTAACTGTTTCATGTCCCGTTTCTTCTCCCGTGGTCTTTGAAATCATCCGTACATAAACCGTAAAGGATTTGTCATTGTAATAATCGATATCTTTTACCGCCGTCACCACGCCTATGCCGGAGTCGATACTTACCTTTCCTTCAAGTCCCTTGTAATCCGAAATACTCCAGATAAGTATTACATCATCCGCATCGATACCCGCAATCTGAAGCTTCGATCTTAAATCAAGAGTTCCGTTTCTTTTCATGTCAAAAGAAAGTGCATCGAAATTAATGTCGATATCACTAAACTTAAGGGGAATGGTGAGATCAGCATATTTTGAGGGATCCTTTACGGAAGTGGCTCTTACCATGGCATAAGCGTTAACACGCTCCGATTCCGTAGGGAAGGTCCTGTAGAGTTTATAGGTTAATGTGACTTCGCCACGTCTGCTTACGGTGACGCCATCCCGCTCGTATCCGGGAGTCTGTCCCCAGGAAACCTGCTGGAAGTCATCGCTCATGTTTTCTCCGTGAACCAAAGCGGAAAGATTTAAAACTGTACCTACATCCACCTGTCCCACGGGACCATTTAATATTTCAACATATGTAATCTGCGCAATCTTAACGATACCTTCACTTGAAGAACTGGAAACTGTATTTCCGGCGCTATCTAAGTCAACGCTTGTTGCCATTACTCTGAAAGATGACGCTGTTTCGTCCGGATCTATTGTAAGTAAACCTGTTTTAGGATCGATGTCGGTGCCCGCTCTTAATCCCGCTCTGTCGGCAATGGACCACACAACGGACTGGGAAGGGAATCCGATACCCGTTACATGAGCGGAAAACTGCTCCGTAGCTCCCTTCACGACAGTGACAGTATCTGGTGTTATGTTAACTCCTGTAACACTGCTTATTACTACGTTTACTCCTCGATATACTTCGGAAACCTCTTTATTTACCTTAACATCGTTACGCATGGTAACTGACTTATTAAATACCGCATTTCTTGTATCCTTGGAAAAAGAAATATTTATGTTAACCAGTTTTTCTTTTTCCGTAACAGAGATATCCACATTAAATTGAGAGACATGCTCGGCTAAAATATTGGTCTTTTCTTCCGTAACAAGCCTGATTATTCCCGTTTCTTTATCAAATACGGATTCGTCACAGTAAATTATGCCACTTGCTTTATCATAGAAAACCGTATATATATTGCCGGTATTATAAATTTCCAGAGCTAAGTCTCCGTTTGCTTCTTCCTGAAGGCTTACACCGAGACCCGCTTCTTTTATGCGGTCGGAAAGCCAGTTACCGGAATCCTGAGCCATGGTCTGAATATCTATTTCGTTTTTATTTTTAGAAAAGAATCTGGAAGAAGTGTACATAAAGCCAAAAATAATGCCACCCACAATAGCAAGTATTGCGGTTGCCACCAACACTTCGATAAGCGAAAATCCTTTCTTCCGATTCTTAATCATTATTCCTCTCTCCAGTTTTCGTAAACAATCAAATCAGAGACCTTTATATTTTCAGGTCCCTCTTCCTCTTCATCTTCCGAGAAAGCATAGTTTCCGTCCGAGAATAAGTTTACGAGCATGTATTCTTTATCATCTATACGTGTTACTACCTGCATGGCTGCACTTACGCCTTCGGGATCCGGATCGAGAATGGCGGTGCCAGTTACGGTGATAACTCCGTTAGAAATAACAATTCCCTTAAAGCTTCTATCCACAATAACATCTCCGGTTGCGACTAAGAGCTTAACCTTGTTCCAGTCTTCCCCGTGAGTGGTGCTTGTGCTGATTCTGTAGGGAGTTGTTGCATTATTTACAACCACGATACCGTTTTGACCATTTGAGTCATAGCCCACAAAGATATTTCCGACAAAGGGCACCAGCTTATTTAAAAATGCTCTGTCCACTATGTTATAGAAGATTCCGTTAGCTTCTTTTTCCTGAAGCTGTTTGGATGTGGGTTCGGTTCTTGTAAGGGTAGTACACAGCTGTTTAAAGATTCTCTCGTATTCAAGCGAGTCTAAGTTAAGGCTTGTGTTATTGTCATCACCAATCGTTGACTCAACAAGTCTATACTCTCCGTTCTCTTTAGTGAAAGCATTTCCCGCAAGATCAAGCTTTAATACATCTTCTTCAGGAAGTCTTAAATCCGTGAGATAAACCTTAATATATTTATTGAGTCGCTCACTGTCTGCCGCATAGAAATCTTTAAAGAATGCATTGGCCTTTTCTTCTGAAGCAAAGGTAAGATAATAGTACACAACGCGAACATTATTGGTATTTGAATATACCTTTACGCATCCCGATGCATAATTTCCGATGGGAGCCTTTAATTTCTTTGAAATGGCGGTGGAGTCATATTCCACTGCGCCTTCATTTAAATATCCCTGAATATTATCAAAAAGAACGGGATTTGATTTACTTAAGCTCTTTCCCTCTTTAACAAAGAGACATTCTTCCGGGACCAGATAAGCAAGCTGGTTACTCTTAATTCCCAGGGATTCGCCCATTAATACATCGGCATTGGTATAGGTGGTGCCGCCCATGGATACGCTTCCTGCAGTCTTGATGAAAGAACGTCCTGCAAGATACATATTCTTTATTTCCGACATATCAAGAGTGGTTCTGAGACCGTTTACGATGATGGCACTGTTATTATCGCCTGCAGCATCGCCACCGGTACCGTAGCCGTAATAGTTATTACCAAGTAATACGTTACTGCCGCTTCCGTTAATGGTTAAGTCATCCTGAATGTACTGGGTGCCGCGAAGAGCCGCACTGCAGGATTCAATCGTTACATTTTTAGCCCATAAAAGAGAGGAATCTCTAAGCTCCACGGCGGTTCCGTTTATATTAAAGGTTCCGTCGGTAATAAGTGTCTGGATTCCACGTAAATCCGTAGCGGTTCGCTCAACATTAATACCTCCGGGTCCTGCATACATGGAACCTGTAAGGACTGTGGAACCAAAATCCACGTCGATTTCGTCATTGGCAATTATTATAAAATCTAAGAAGTCCGGCATTTTCACACTGTCCTTAAAGGAAATTGCCGGCACTTTAACTAAGATATCCGTTTTGATAACGGATACATTATTATTTTTACTCTTATATGTTACTGTTACGTCCCGGAGTAAAACCCCATCGGTTCTCACTACCATGGTGCCGTATTCACGGGAATCTCCCGCCATTACCACCGCGCCGTAATCTTTATCATCATTCCAGGCTGTTTTCTGTAAATATGAATTGAGTCTCTCTACGTTGTAGTAGCCGACACCTGCGGGATATTTAAGTAAATCCTTTAATCCCTCCACGTATTCATATCTGAACTGGTCCATACGCTTTTGGTCTGAATACAACTCATAGTTCTGAATTATAGTTAAATAGGCTCTTCCAAAAGAATCGGAAGCTTCTTTTTCAAGGCCTGCCTTAACCTCTTCCAGTGCACTTTCCGCTGTATAAAAGCTTTCTTTATTCTTAAGATTCGCATTCCTGATCGTAAGGTTAATGTATGACATGTAGAGAATTGCAGCTACCAGCATTCCCACAAAGCCTATGGCTATAAGTACCATTACAAGTGAGTAACCTTTATTATTTAATTTATTCTGTTTTTCCAAAGGTCCTCACCTTCTTTCTTGATTAAAAAAAGCCAAAATTACTGATTTGAAATCTTTAAGATATATTTACTCATGTCAAAAGAATCATGAGTCGCATCAAAGGCTCCGTCCCTGTATACCTGGATTTCCGTTTTATAAAGCCTTGCAGCGCTTTCTTCGTCAAGCAAATCCCTTATATCAAGGAGGTCTTTTGAAGTATCCGCAGGTAAGCCGTTGTAGGAATAAACTGCGTTATCCGGCATAGTGTAATCGGAAAGTCCCATAAGCTTTCGACCCAGGTTATATCCGTAGTTCGTATGAAGTATCGTAACGGGAGGAATATTCTGTTCCGATGAATCCTTCATTTCTGTAACACTTACTCTTGGCACATAGAAAAGCTCATTACTTAAAAGATTTGATGAGTTACTCCCCACCTGCTTTATGATATGGACGTGACAGGGCACTTTTTCCCTGTTCTGTATTACGATATTGTCTTTAACGGAAGCTGCCACCGAAGAATAGTTGGGGAAATACATGATATAAATATTCCTTAACTGTTCCGTAGTAAGATTCTTTTCCGCAAGACGCATGGTCTTTTCGTAGATTCTATCGGCTTCTGCCACAACTCCCGATGGAGCAGTATATTTAATGATGGCATTTATGGTCACTACAGTGCCGGATTTTTCAATATCTATTATTATTTCTTTTGTCAAAAGAGATTTAAAATCTTCCTCGGTGAAACCTGAAATTCCACCGTTAAACTTTTCGCTTCTCTGGAGAAATTCCGCATAGACTCTTCTTTCATCGGAAAGACCGACACTTAACAGCACATCGGAATCCATGTCTATATTACTTAAGTTTACGGTCTTTTCATCATTGTGAAGATCGGGATCTGTTTCGTTCTTTTTATAGTAACCGGTGGCATCGAATGTCACCTGCACATCGAATTTAGTGTTATCTTCCGTTATGCCGTATATTGCATAAGTTTTCTTGTAAATGTCTGTCTCACTAGTCACGATTTCCTTGAAACCGTCCGCATTTTCAAGAGAATTAAGAGTATTGACCAAATCTCTTTTATCAAAAATCTCGATGATTTCGTCGTAGTTATAAGGTTTAAACTCTTCAAGAAGATTCTCGGTAAGGACGGTGCCGCGAAGCATTCTTTTTGCTTTATCATTGGCGCGACTTCCGGTTATAAAGGCATGAAGAAAAGGAATAACAATTATTCCCATGATTGTTATTCCTACCAGTAATTCCACCAGGGTGAAGCCTTTATTATTATGTGTTTTACCGGAGTGATCCTGCATATCGACTATTCCTCATTGGAACTATCATTAACATCTTCCATTGTCTTAAACAAATCGTCGGTACCTATTCTTATGCCGTTGATTTCAGGTCTCTGGTAAGGGCGACCGTTACCCAGCATCTGATACATGCTGGCATTCATGGAACCTGAAAGAGTTCCGGAATTGGGATTATAGGATAACGTAATCTCGTGAAGAGATTTACGCATTTTATCTTCAGTAATAAATTTAAGTGCTGACTTAATGTCTTCATATCCTGTATCAAAGGTCATGCTGACATTGTGGTCATAGAGATAGATTCCCTTGGGATTATCAACAACATGGGTCGATTCATTGCCGTTTTCGTCAAGATAGTACATGTCGGGATAGGAAACATCCAAAGCCAAGGGCTCGTTTATTTCAAAATAACGGATGCTTAAGTCATACTTATCTTCCAAGCCCTTTGCATAAAGCACCTTATCGGCAGGGAGAATGTTTGAGGGGTACTTGTCCATAATTTCTTTTGTCTCATCAGGCAAAAGAACGGTCTTCTCTCTGTAAAAATCAATGTCGCTTCTTAAGCTCTCGATTCTTCTTATGTTATTATCAAGAACAAGATTTTCTTCTTCAAGAAGGGCGGTCTTATCATTTAAAGACTGGAATCCGTAAAAATATGTGCACACCAAAATGATGAAGCCCAATGCTACCAAGAGAAGGTTTTTATCTTTATCACTGATTTTCATTTGTTTTACCCTCCTCTCTTAATTCGTAGGGAAAATACTTGCATCGCATGGTGAATGTAACGCTCTTTTTACCATCCTCGGTGGATTCATCGGAAATACCTGTAATGGTAACTTCCGCAAGGCTGTCAAAATCAAGCATTGTATCTAAGATCTTGGCAACTTCCTGCTTACTGGATACCTCCATGGTGATAAGCACATCTTCTTCAGTACAAGCCATACCGGAAACTCGAATGTCCGTAGGCATCTTTTCTTCCAGTTCTTTTATAAAGGCTGTGATTTCTTCGTTTCTGTTGTGTGTAGCTGCATCCAGCTCCTTCACATATTTATTGTCAACATACACACCCACATAGTCGTTGTAGGCAGTTACCACATACTGAAGAGAATTAAGATAAAGCTTCTTTTCCGCATTGTCTGCCTTGGCTGTTAAGAAACCTAAAAGGGATGTTAACATCAGGGCAAGGGATATAAATAAGCATCCGAAGAAAATAATTATTGAAAGACGACCCATATCCGTGGGGTTATCTTTTTTCTTTGATTTATCGGGTTTGAAGCCAAGGGGCAAAATGCCTGCGCCGAAACAGTCTACAAAATCTCCGAAACTCTTGTCCCTAAAGACTCTGTCAACCATAAGGAGTGACGTAGGTTTTAAGTGCTGACTGGGGATACCGGCGACACGGTTGATTTCACCCACCAGTCCCTTAATGGAGCTTCCCATACCGGTTACCAGGATTTTTGTGATCTGATCGTTGGGATGAGCATTGTTATAAAAATCGATGGTCTTAACAATACCGGAAATAAGTTCTTCCGTAGCGGAGTTTTCGATTTCCGGGAAATCAGATGTAAGCACATCGTTTAATTTCAAATATTCAAAAGTATTAAGATATGTATCTCCCCGCTCTTCCATCACATCAAGTATGAGGCTGTCCGCTCCAACGGAGGTGCTTCGCTGCAGCATCTGCACCTGATTCTTAATAACGGTCAGCATGGTGGAGGATTCTTCAATCTTGGCAACAAGGGTTGTGCCTTCCTTACACTCGCCCTTAGCCACCTGGAATATACTGTTCCCGGCATAATCAAAGGCTTCTATATCGAAGTTTAAGTTGTCTGCCAGTGTGTAATAATCCTGCAAAAACTTCTTCGGCACAATGTAAATAAGAACTGTTCTCTTTGTAACATCGCCTTCCACATCCCCTACAATTCTGTAGCCCACTTCATATTCATCAATGTCTACAGGGAAGTAGCTTGTAGAGTTGGCAATTACCACCTGTCGCATTTTAGCCGGTGCAATCTTGGGAAGTTTTATTTCTCTTGATGCAATTCGGGATGAATTAATGGTAAATATTACATTCTTTCCGCGAATACCGCATCGATTCATGCCTATTCTTATGATCTCCGACAGCCTTTCCACGTTCAAAATGGCGCCATCCGCCACAATGCCGTCTTCAATCACAAATTCACATTTTTTTCCTACCTTGGGGATCTTTCCGGAACCGATTTCCAGAATCCTTATTAGGGAGTTCCCCAGCTCGATAGCTATTCTCTTTGCCACGATTAGTTCCTCCGAACAGTGCTATCTTATAATCTTGCCTGTTAAATAAGATAAACGTATCTGCCTTACAGTATTGCCTCGTTTAAATTCTATGGTATCAAGATATACATTTTCATATCCTGCGTTCATGCGTCGTAAATCTTTAAAGCCTCCCGTACTTCTGTCAAAAGAAATATAGAGAGGGTTGTCACGGGTTCCGAGATTCGTGTAGCTTTCCCCGGAATTGGTGAGCCTGTATCGCGTGATAACTTCTTTTTTTGCCACAAGTTCACGCCTTACAAATACGGGATCCGATGTTTCGTCTTTATCAAAATCCACTATATATTCTTCAAAATAAGTTGCGCCATCCGTGTCGGTATATAATAGACCGTATGAGTCAATCTTTCCCATAGCCACGGTTTTATGGCTGTTTAACAGGCTTTCCATCTTGTCGGCGGCATCTTTAACGGAACGGCCCGAGAGGATTCCGAAGCCCGCAATTGCACCGCCCATAAGCAGGGCGATCATTGCCACCGTTACCATTAATTCCACCATGGAAAAACCCTTTGTGTTTTTAATAATCATACAAAAAGTCCTAAATATGCCTCTATGAGCCTGTCTCCATAAAGAAGGGCTATTGTTACCCCCATGGAAAGGTAGGGTCCGAAGGCAAGGGTATGGTCCGCGCCTTTAAAGCGCATTCTCAGTAAATGAATCACTGAACCTAAAATGCATCCCAGTATAAGTGCCAGGATATTAAGTTTCCAGCCAATAATAAGTCCCGTTGCGGCCATAAGCTTTACGTCGCCGCCGCCCATGGCTCTTCCCTTGGATATCAGTAATATCAAAAGAAAAAGAAGACTTACGCTGAAAAAACCTATTACGTAATCAAGTGTGTGTCTGTAATCCGTTGCCACTCTCACCGCTCCCAGAAGAAGCATGTAATATATAAATCCTTCCGGTATTTCGAAGGTGCGGGCGTCTATAACGGACAAAGCAATAAGTGCAGGTATAAAGAAGAAATACAGTAGGGTGTTGATACTTAATCCATATACCGCAAAGGTTGCTAAGTAAAGCACTCCGTTCAGTATCTCTATAAGAGGATACTGAACAGAGATTTTTTCATGACAATTTCGGCATCTGCCTCTCAGTGCCATATAGCTTAGTACCGGCACAAGATCAAGAGGTTTAAGCACATATCCGCATTTAGGGCAATGGGATCTTTCCGTTATAAAATTTTCGTGATTCGGAATTCTAAGTATCAGTACATTCACAAAGCTACCTATTAGAGTTCCGAAGATAAATGTCAAAATATAAAGTCCCATTAAATATCCCTATCTCTAAGATTAATCTTAGTAAATAATAGGATTGGTTGATGTTGTTGCAGCACCGCCGGGAGTCTGAATGAATCCTTCGATTGCTACGTTAACAGTACCTGTGTCTGCCTTCTTCACATAGAATTTGATTTCTTTATCTTTGTAATTCTTTGATACAAACTTGTATGTGCCGATTGTGCTTGATACTTCATCCTTTAAAGATGCAGGAGCTGTTCCTGTTGTAGCATCATGTGAAAGAGCAAACTCATTCTTAATTACGATAGTCTGGTCGTTAGATGTTTCGCTATAGATTAACTCATCAGCCATGGCAATCTTAATAGCTTCAGCTACTTCTGCGATTGCTGTGTTATCCTTCTGAAGACGTGTTCTTTCAATATACTTCATATACTGAGGTGTAAGAACGCCTACAAGTACTGCCATAATGGCAACAACCACAATAAGTTCTACAAGTGAAAATCCTTTGTTGTTTTTTCTGTTTTTCATAATGTTTCTCCTTTATTTCTTTACCCCCGCCCTACTCAGGGGAATTTTTCTTTTGCTAACCCGAAATACTTATCCTTACATTGCATCAAGTGCATCATAGAGATGCATCATGGGTGCGAGAATCGATGCAATAAGGAATGAAACCACCAGCGCCATGACAATGATAATCATGGGCTCCAGCACCGCCATTACACGACCGGTCTGCTGTTCCACTTCTTCGTCGTAATAATCTGCAAGTCGCTCCAACATTTCTTCCGTATTACCGGCTTCCTCACCAATCTTAATCATGTGACATACCATGGGAGGAAAGAGCTGTGAGTCCGTTAAAGGCTTTGATAATGGAAGACCGATTGTTATCTGATCTCTTGCCATCTCCATAGCCTCTTTAAAATAAATATTGTCAACTGTATTTGCAACTATTCCAACTGCTTCCGTAATGCCTACGCCGGAAGAAAGAAGTGAACCTAAGGTACGTGCCATAAGTGCGGAATTTGACTTGATCCTCAAATCCCTTAAAACCGGGATCTTTAATTCAATACCGCCGAAGAACTTCTGTCCCGCATAGGTTTCTTTAAAGTACCGTATAAGTATTATAAGACCTACTACAAAAAGCAGAATTATAAACCAATATGTTTTTAAAAACTCACTGGCTCCTATAACCGATTTGGTAATGGCCGGTAAATCCGTTCCCAAATCTTCAAAAAGCTCGCTGTAAGTGGGAATTACCACTAAAAGCATTACTATTACTACGCCCAAAGCTACGATTGATACCATAATGGGGTAGATCATGGCTTTTCTTACCATTGCACGGGTGCGGGCTGTCTTTTCAAGCTGAATTGCCACACGCTCAAGTGCCAGATCCAAGCTACCGGAAGCTTCGCCTGCCGCCACCATGTGAATCATAAGGTCGGGGAAGACCTTTTTATTCTGTTCCATGGCGGATGCAAGAGTTTCACCCTTTTCTACTGAAATACGTGCTTCACGTATTCCCTTGGCAAGAGCTTTATTTTCAGTCTGTTCTTCCAGCATGCTCATGGCTTCCACCAGGGACACACCGGCTCTTAACATGCTGACAAACATACGGGCGAATACGCCCAAATCTCTTGCAGAGGGCGCAGGTGTAAACATGACACCTATGTCTCTGTCTAAGATTCCTGCTTCGTCTATTTCAAGAAGTAAGAGGCCCTTATCTGCTATGTTGTTTTTTGCCGCATCAATGTTAGGGGCTTCGATGGTGCCTTTCAGCGTCGCGCCCTTATCATTCACGGCCGAGTAATTATAATAAGCCATATATAAGCTCCTTAATTTTCAAAAGAAACTCTCATCATTTCTTCAAAGGATGTAATTCCCTTAAGTACCAACTCTGAAGCTGTCATACGGAGTGTTCGCATACCGTCTGAAAGAGCCTGTGTCTGAATCTCATCAGAGGTTGCGTTATCAGCGATGAGTCTCTTGACTCTATTGGTCATTGGCATTATTTCATATACGCCTATTCTGCCGATATAACCTGAATTATCGCAATGAGAGCATCCCACTGCTTCATATATTTCAAGTCTTTCAACATCGGTTTTCTTTAATATTTTCTTTTTCTCATAGTCTGCTTCAATGCGCCTCTTGCAGTTGGGACAGAGTCTTCGTACAAGTCGCTGAGCAATAACACCTACCAGAGCATCTGCTATTAAATAGGGTTCAATACCCATGTCTGTAAGTCTTGTTACTGTAGCGGCTGCGGAGTTGGTGTGAAGTGTACTTACCACAAGGTGACCTGTTATGGCTGCCTGCACAGCAATGGCCGCCGTCTCTTCATCTCGGATTTCACCGATCATGATGATATCCGGGTCCTGACGGAGGATGGATCTGAGGGAAGTGGCAAAGGTAAGATCGGCTTTGGGATTAACCTGTACCTGATTTACGCCGTCTATATTTGCTTCCACAGGGTCTTCTACCGTTATGATGTTTACGTCCTGCTTGTTTAATTCTGACAGGGCAGTATACAGGGTGGTAGACTTACCGGAACCTGTGGGGCCTGTTACAAGCAAGATTCCGTGAGGATTCTTAAGGATATTATCAAACAGGGCCATTTCATGTTCCTGAAGGCCGAGCTGACTTTTATTTCTCGAAAAGGCATTCTTTGATGCAAGTCTTAATACTATCTTTTCACCGTATACGGTAGGAAGAACGGCTACACGGATATCATATTCCTGACGGTCAACCACCTGGGTCATACGGCCGTCCTGAGGCTTTCTTTTTTCAGCTATATCCATACCGCTTATAATCTTGATACGAGCGGATACAGCGGCGAGAACACCGGGATTGTAGGAAGCCTTTTCTACCAAAACACCGTCGATTCGGAATCGAACTCTCACTCTCTTTTCAAGGGGCTCTATGTGAATATCGGAAGCACGCTGTCTGACAGCATTTTCCACTAAGTCTTTAACCAGTTGTACAATGGGGGATGAATTCACATCGGCATTTTGAGTCTTCTCGTCCTCGAAGGTATCATCAAGACCCTTCTCTCTTGTATATGTGTCAAGAATCGCATTAACTTCTTCCTGTCCATACACACGGTCGATAGCTAACATTATCTGCCTGGTGGTGGATACGCAAGGTTCAATCTGAAGATTAGTAATTATGCCAAGGTCATCTATGGCGTTGAAATCCATAGGATCTGCCATGGCAACACGGAGCACGTTAGGTGAATCTTTTGCAAATTCAAAGGGAAAAACTCTGTGCTTTTTAAGTAAAGATGCGGAAGTCAGTTTCCGTATCTCTTCAGGCACATCAATATGGCCCAGCTCTATTACTTCAAGGTGAAGCTGTTCACCCAGAGCTTCGGCTATTTTTTCCTCTGTCAGAACATGATAATCAACCAGGACTTCACCCAATTTGAGCCCGGTTTCTTTTTGCCTTCTCAGTGCCATCTCTAACTGATCCTGGGTTATAAAGCCTCCCTGAACCAGCATGTCACCAAGACGTAGCTTCTTTCTGCCAATTTCCATGCTTTTTGCCCCCAAAGAAAGTTATTCACCTTATGTTAACATGCTTTTATTAGATTTACAATAATTTTTTTATGTTACCTAAATCACGCAATTGCGAAAAAAGGACCCGGTAAAAACCGGGTCCTTTCATCAATTGATGTAAATCCTTATTCTGTTTCTTCGTCCTTATTAAGCTTTCTGTTCTGAATCATAAGCATTGTGGAACCAAGTAAAACCACTACTAAGCAGAGGATTGTTACTATGGGATCCAAATGGCAGCCCCAGAAGAAATAGCAAATCACAAGGCCGATCACTGTAGCTACTGCTACTACCCAATCTACGATGGGCATCTTGGATTTCTTTTGTTTATTCTTTTCCTGTTCCATAATTGCCTCCTCCTTAGTTCTCGGTTTCTGCTTCTTTTTCACGAAGATCACGTGAATTCTTAACACCACGTGCGATTGCGTACAATGCATAGAGTAATGTGATAAGTAAGATTACCCAGTGAATGAAGCAATCGTGAGGAGCAGCTGCAAGAGGTGCTTCTTCATCTTCGATTTCAATTTCTGCGCCGTTACTGATTGCGGGTGCCTGAGGTGTTGCTTCTTCTTCGATTTCGATTTCTGCAACTTCTTCAGGTTCTGCAACTACGGGAGTAGGAGCAACAGGTGTGATTGCAGGTGTTCCGCCACCACCGGGCTGTCCGGGTTCTTCCTCGCCGCCCTGGTATCCTTCGTCGGTAATGGTAAATGTGTTACCTACGAAAATAGGATTGTAGTTATCGGAAAGCTTCACAATTGCGAATCTTACGGCATATACACCGGGTAATTCGCCTGCGTCTCTGTAAGCATATGCTTCAACAGGATCGAAGGATACTGCGTTCTCGGTTCTTACATGGAATGCAGGATCGGGATCGCCGTACTTCTTGGAACCGCCTGTCAAACGTAAGGTAATGGTTCTCTTTGTGATCGTGAGCTTACCTTCAGGTGTTGTACCGTCGTTAATTACGTAGTTATCTGATGTCTGTCTGATGAGATCGGGCAAGAATCTGTTTGTAATTCTGTCTGCAAATACTACGAGACTTCTCATAACAGGAACATCGATAATCTCAGGTAATTCAACTTCTTTTTCTACAAGCTTAAAGTAAATCTTGTAATCTCCGATGTTTTCGCCTTCTTCTCTTGTGAGGGTGAATTCATCATTGTTAGGAAGCTTAGTGATTACGCTTCCGTCTTCCTTGGTGATTACTGCCTCGAATTCAGGATCGGCATCACCGAAGATCTTTGTCTTGTCAACAATCTTTACATTAAGTACTAAAGGTACGATTTCGAAGTCGGTGGTAACGGGCTCAAATACATAGTTGCCTGCATCTTCGCCATCGATTCCTACAACTGTAAGGTCGTAGTTACCAACGTTTTCACCTTCTTCTCTCTCCCATACAGGAGTAACATCATCGCCTTCAAGGGTACCTTCGAAGTGACCTGTGTATTCGGGATCGTCTTCACCGTAGGTCTTCTTCTGTCCTTCATCGGGAACATAGGTAATGGTCTTAGGTTCGATTGTTAATTCGTTTCCTTCGTAGGAAATAATGTAGTTATCTGTTTCTGTTTCGCCGTCTACTGTGATTGCATATGTTCCGGCATTGTTACCTTCCTCACGAGTTACTGTGTAAAGGTCGTCGATATTATCGTTACCAACAAGGCCTTCAATTGTAACTGTAAGTTCAGGTTCGGCATCACCATAAGTAATGGTAATGGGATCTGCCTTAACGGTTACTGCCTTCTTTTCAATTTCGAAGAATACATCTTCTGCATCTTCATTGGTTACAATAGTGTAGTTATTTACGTCATCACCGCCGAAGGTTACGCTGTAGCTGTACTTGCCTGCGTTTTCGCCTTCTTCTCTGGTGATTTCGTATGTTACATCGTCTCCGGCTTCGAGACCTGTGAAGGAACCTGTGAAGGATTCGGGATCCTCTTCACCGTAGGTCTTCTTCTGGTCTTTATCGATATTGAAGTTTATCTGCTTCTGACCGATTGTCAATGTTCCATTTGTGTATGTCACATTGTAGTTAGCAAATGTTTCAGGTCCTGTTACGGAAATTACATGTGAGCCTGCATTATCTGTGTCATTTGCTACTCTTCCAGCACTTACGCCGGTCAGAACGCTCTTTTCATCTCCGTTCTTTAAGCCTTCAACTGACCATGTGAATTCAGGATCTGCATCACCATAAGTCTTTTCTTTTGCATCAGCTGTGATAGTGATGTCAGCCTTGGTGATATTAAGGGTTCCGTCTACGTACTTAACTTCGTAGTTACCCTGCTTAGTATTGCCGGTTGCTGTGATAGCGTAACCATTTGCAGTCACATCTTCGCCTTCAGCACGGCTTAAGGTTACATTGAGTAAATCCTTAATAGTATTGTCATATGCGCTGTTTTCAGTTACTTCTTTACCAAGCACTACCTGGTAGGTAAGTTCAGGATCTTTATCACCATAAGTCTTAGTCTTATTATCAACTACTACCACGATGGGAGCTGCTGAAATAGTATAAGTAGCGGTATTAAATACTACATTGTAGTTACCCTGAACGCTGTCACCTGTTGCTGAGATAGTGTATTCGCCTACATTATCTCCTGCCGCACGGCTTAATTCGTACTGAACAGTGTCATTTCCTACAAGGCCTGATACCTTGGCTGTAAGAGCTACAGGACTTTCTCCGTAAACCTGAGCCTGATTATCAGGAGTTACTGTTGCGGTAGCTCTGCTTATTGTGATTTCCTTATCTGCAGGAACTAAAACGTTATAGTTACCTGTAGTATCGGTTGCTGCTACATGAACTGTATAAGTACCTGCATCGGTAGGAGCTTCTGTAAGTACTGTACCGTCAGCTTTAATGAATGTTACTGTACGTGTAATATCAGCTTCTGAATCCTGTCTCTTAAGACCTTCTACATCTGTAGAATATGTAAGAGGCTGTCCGTCAAATGTCTTTCCTTCTACATCGATAGTTACTGTTGCTGTAGCCTTGTTGATCGCAAATGTTCCGGGTACGTATGTTACATCGTAATTACCCTGTACTGCGTTTCCGGAAGGAGTAATTGCATAAGTACCAACGTTCTCACCATCAGCTCTTGCTACGTTGACTGTTAATAACTTGCTTGCGTCTTCGCCTTTTACAAGATCTGATGCGTACCAAGCGTATGAAGCAGGATTAGGATCACCGTAAGTCTTTTCTGCATCGGAAGCTGTTACTGTTACTGCCTTTCTTCCAATGGTTACGTCTTTTTTATTTACATATACGACGTCGTAGTTACCCTGCACTGTGTCGCCTGATACCTTAACTGTATAGGTTCCTGCATTTGCAGGAGCTTCAGTTAATTCCTGACCGTTTGCATCAATGTATGAAACAGTGTATGCGATAACAGATTCAGCATCATTTCTCTTAAGACCCGTTACTTTTGCACCTGCTGTTAATGCATTACCGTCATAGGTCTTACCTGTTCCGGTTGCTGTTACTGTTGCTGTAGCTCTGTTAATCGTGAATGTACCCTTTTCATAAGAAACAATGTAGTTACCCTGTTCTGTTCTTCCGGAAGGAGTAATGTCATAGGTTCCGACATTTTCACCGGTTGCTCTTGCTACATTCACTGTAAGAAGTGATTTGCTTTCACCGTTTACAAGACCATTCACAGTCCAAGCAAAGCTTCTCGGATCTCTGTCACCGTATGTCTTGCTTGCATCGGAAGCAGTTACTGTTACTGCCTTTTTAGAAATTGTAGCTTCTGTGTTTGTAAAGGTTACATGGTAGTTGCCCTGATTTTCAGCACCACTTACCAATACTTCATATGTTCCTGCATTCTTAGGAGCTACTGTTGTAGCTGAAGCATTGGAGCCCTTTACTTTATATGTGATTGTGTAGTTAATCTTATTTGTTTCACCATAAGCAAGTTCTGAAACAGTTGCTGAAGCTGCAAGTGCGGCACCATCATAAGTCTTATTCTGACTTACTGCTGTTACTGTTACTTCCTTAGGGTTAATTGTAAGTGTACCTGTACCATAAGTAACTTCATAGTTACCCTGAGTTTCAGCGCCTGTTGCTGTAATGGAATATGTTCCTGCGCTTACATTTTCTGCATCTTCACGGGTGAGTGATACATTCAAGTTAATGTTGTCATTTCTAACTCCGTCAAGTGTTACATAGTAAGTAAGTTCAGGTACTGTATCGCCGTATGTTGCTTCTTTGTTTTCAACAACAACAGCTACGGGAGCAGTTGAAACACTGAGCGTACCATTGGTTGTTGAAACCGTGTAGTTACCCTGGCTTTCGGAAGCTGTTACTACAATACCATATGTTCCAACGTTAGGTGTTGTAGTGCCTTCTAAAGCTTCACAGCTCAATGTGTATTCAATTTCATCGTCTTCACTTACGAGGCCTTCAACTGTAGCTGAAAGTTCAGGCTTTGTCTTTCCGTAAGTCATTGACTTATTATCAGCTGTTACGGTTACTGCCTTCTGAGCAATTGTAGCAGTTGCATTGTTAAATACTACGTTGTAGTTACCCTGTTCTGCATCACCTGTTACCTTAACAGTGTATGTACCTGCATTTACAGGTCTGTCGCCGGTTTCTTCATTACCTTTTACAAAAGAAACCTGATAGCTGATAAGTGATTCTGCATATTCTGCATCATTGCCCTTTAAGCCTGTTACAGCCACGGAATAATCAAGATATTCACCATCATAGGTCTTTCCGGTTGCTGTAGCTGTTACGGTTGCAGTTGCTCTTGTAATTTCAAATGTTTCATTAGGATTTGTAACTGTTACGTTGTAGTTATTGTTTTCAGAGAAGGAAACATTGTAAGCATATGTACCGACGTTTTCTCCTTCTGCTCTTGTAACTGTAGCAGTTACTGTATCGTTTCCAACGAATGAACCGGTCGCAAATGTACCTGTAAGATCAGGATCTGCTTCACCATATTCCTTGGAAGCATCAGTAATTGTGAAGCTTACATCCTTAGGATTAATGGTAAGTGTACCGGGTACATATGTTGCTGTGTAGTTATTGCTTAAGTTATTAATAACTACTGAAACTTCATATCCGCCGTCCTTAACATTTTCACCTTCTTCTCTTGTGAAGGTATATGTAAGCCCTGTTGCGTTGTCGTTATTCTTAAATGCGTTACTAACAACTCCGTCTTCAGATACTGTGCCGAATGCTACAGTGTACTGAGGATCGTTGTCGCCGTATGTCTTTTCTGCATCATTTACAGTAACAACAAGAATTGCGGGAGTGATGGCAAAGCTTACTTCATTGTGGTTATCAACGAGCGTATAGTTCTTTGCTACATCCTTTTCGCCTGCATTTGTAAGTGTAACCGCGTTAAACGCATATTCTCCGGCATTTTCTCCGGATACTCTTGTTACATTTACTGCGAGGCCGTTTAAATCTGAAACCAGAGGCTCGTAGCCTTCTGCAAAGGAACCTGTTAACTCAGGATCTGCATCGCCGTATACCTTACTCTGATTTGCATCAATGTTATATCTGATTTCTTTTGCATTAATTGTGAAGGTACCGTCAACACCTGCTACTGTGTAGTTGCTACCTGCGGGTTCTGTAACCGTTACAGTTACCTTATAGGAACCTGCATCTTCGCCTGCTGCACGGTTTAAGCTGTAAGCTACGGTATCTCCATTAAGTGTACCGTTTACGGTAGCTGTAAGAAGAGGATCTTCCCCACCGTATGTCTTTGAAAGCGCGTCGGGTGTTACTGTAACGCTCTGAGGATTAACAGTAAGTGTACCTGTGTTCTTTGTTGCACTGCTGTAGTTAGCTGTTACGTCATTTCCTTCTGCATCTTTAATCACATAAGAAACAACTGTTACTACCGCACCGCTTTCTGAAACATTGGTAATTGTGTTGTTAGAAAGTGTAGCTTCTAAAGTATGTCCTTCGATAAGACCTTCTGTTACGTATCCGTTTGCACCAAGTGCTGTTCCGTCATAGATCTTACTGTTGTTATTAGGTGTAATGGTAACGGGAGCTTTACGCTGGTTAATGGTAAGTTTTCCGTTATTTGCAACAAATGTTACTGTGTAGTTGGTTGAAGCAACTGAGAAGTCACCTGCATTAATTGTTAATGTTTCTTCGCCAACCGCGGTTCTGCTTACGGAAGGTGTTACTTCCGGTTTTGTAATATGAGATTCCTGTAAAGTACTTCCTGCAGGAATAGAAATCGTATATCCGCTTACAGTCTTCTCTGTTCCATCATATGTATATTCAGCGCTATTACCTGTTACTGTTACGGTAACGGTCTGAGGAAGAATATTCATAGTGATGGTTTTAGATGCTGAAGCATACTGTCCGTTTCTGTCAACTGCCATAATCTCTACAGAGATAGGGCCATCTGAAACATTGGTAATGGAAGGAGCTACTGTTGTATAGTTTCCTGTTCCGCCTACACGATACTGATAGTAAACATCAGAACCTGAAGGATTGTTATCGGATGCTGTAGCTGTAAGAGCTGTTCCGTCATAAACCTTTTCAAGGTTGGTTGCTGTTATTGTAAGAGCTGTGCCCTGTTCAATAGTAAGCTTACCATCCGTTACATTAAATGTAAGATTGTAGTTTCCGTTACCGGATACAAAGCTTTCTGCTGTAAGACCCATAGGGTATTCACCTACAGTTGTGCCTTCGGCATGAGCGCTCTTTCCTTCTGAAAGAGAAACGCTTGCTTTAGCTTCAGCATAAAGCGTATCTGATAAAGTGCTGTCTTCAGGCTTTGAAATTACATAGCCATCTACTGTGTGCATCTGATTATCAAAAGCCTTTGTATCAGAGTTACCTGCAATATTCAATGTTGCAGCCAATCTGTTAACTGTAATTTTATATGTTAAATCACTTGTTTGAGAAACAACATAGTTTCCGTTAGCATCGGTAAGTACAACAGTAAATTCCTGCGTTCCTGCATTAGTAACCTGAGGAACTGAGGATAATGTATTACCATCTGCATCCTTATAGGATACGGAGAATCTGTTGTCAGCTACAGGAGCTGTACCCTGAGGCTGTCCGTTGTATGTATATGTCTGGTCAGCAATGTTAACAGTAACAACCTGAGGATTAATGGTTAAATCTGCATCTTCAACCGTAACCTTGTAGTTACCCTGGATTTCTGCTGCTGTAACTTTTACAGCGCCTGCGTAGGTACCTGCATTGGCATTAGCATAAGACTGATCAAGAGCTACAGTGTAGCTGACAGGCTCGTTAGCAAATTCGTTCTTATCTAAAGTTGCAGAAAAACTTGTAGGATCTGCTTCGCCATAAGTCTTTGATGCAGCAACTGCAGAAATCTTAATTTCAAAAGGATTGATTACTACGTTGTAAGTCTTAGGCTGACTATTCTCATAGTTTTCTTTTGTAGCATAAACAGTTACAACGTGGGTTCCTACATTCTTAAATGTAGGAGCTGTTGTTTCATCAGTATGTACTGTGCCATTTTCATCAGTATATGAGTAATGTAATGTAGCACCGGCTACAGAAGCTATTGCACTTCCGCCGTGGTACTGAGCATCATATGTGCCTGTATATCCTGCAGCGGTTGTATCTACTGTAAGACCGGTATTAGCATATACGGTAATGGTATATGTCTTATCTTCACAGCTATAGTTACTGTTATTAACCTTAGCAGTTACTGTCTTGGTTCCCACATCAGTAACTGTAGGGTAGGAATCCTGCTTTTCGTTTCCAACATAGTATTCGATTGCTACGTTCTCACGTCCTACAACACCTGTAAGAGTTGCAGCAACGCCGTGAGGCTGTCCATCGTATTCTGCTCTTAAATCAGAAGCATTAATGGTAAGAGCCTTGGGATTAATCTTTAAATCGCCTTCAACATATGTGATGTTGTAGTTTGATTCTTTCGTATTACCATTTAAAGTACCGTGAGTAATAGTATTCTTAACTACACCTTCAGATACATTGGTAACGGAACCTGTTGCCTTGGGCGCACCTGTTTCGGTAAAGCCCTGACCGTTTACAAATCCATCACCGGTAATAGTAATATCACTATCCGTAAGAGGTGTTCCATCATAGGTCTTATTATTAGAATCACTGGTTACGGTGATATTTCTTTTATCAACTGTAATTGTATATGTAGTTTCAGCGGTATCATATTTAGGGTTTTCAGCCTTAACTGAAACTGTTGTTGTTCCTGCATCAATTCTTGTAGGCTTTGTTTGTGACCAAGCACCGTTTCCAACCTTATAAGAAACTCTGGTACCCTGTGTTTTATCGGCAGGTAACTGATAAGCCACATCGCCACCGTGTGCCTGTCCGTCATAAGTAGCTGTAACATTAGGTACAGAAACTGTAAGACCTGCACGGGAAGGATAAATAACCTTTACTTCGGTAACACCTTCCTTAAGGTTTGTGATATTAAATCCGTTAATGCCTTCAACATATCCGTCATTGTATCCTGTTGTAGGCTTGTTATCTCTTACGTTCTTTCCGATATCTTTTGATGAACCTACGCCTAAGCCTTTGATAGCTTCTGTTTTAAAGGGTTCAGTTTCATCTTCTTTATAATAACTGATACTGATGGCTGCTCTCGTTGAGTAATCTTTTTTAAAGGTTACATCAATGTGGTCCATGGCTCCACCACCAGCATAATCTACAGTGAAAATATCGATTACAAAAGTTCCGCTGTAATCATCACCATAGTTTGCTGTGAGAAGCTCACCTACGTTATCGATGGTAGCCTTAGAAGACCAACCATCTGTGTGAGGGAACTTGCTTTTGCCGTTGTTGTCATTCTTAGAATAACAATCAGTACCTTCGACACCGTTAAATGACACCTTGCCGCTCTGGTTGGATGTTCCGGACCAGAATGCAAGATATTTCATAAAGTTGGAATCATTAATATTCTCACCCTGCTTGTAAACAAAAATGAAAATATCATCATTTATAGGAAGAACTCCATCCACACCATAGCCTGTGTAATTAGAGGCAAGTCTAACCTTATCAGCAAAATCATAGCCTTCAGGTATAGTAAAGGTTCCCTTAAATCTATTTACACGTCCCTGATCATTTTTACCCTCATATTTCCAGGTCGCATAATCTCTATTTATTGCACTGTCATATCCGTAGTCATAATTAACTCCGGCTTTACCACGCAATGCGTCCCATACATCTTTCTTAGCAGTTAATGAAGTTCCGATTGAGCTTACAGTACTCCACTTGAAGTTGAAGTCCGCACCATGATTCTTATAGTTATTTAAAAGCATGGTTTCTTCGTAACTCGATCTTGACCATGTAATACTAGGTTTGTATTCAGTATCGCTAACCTTCTTAGGTGCATCAATGGCAAGCTCCTCCTGGACCTTGTCAATAACCTTGATAGTAAAGGTTTCGTCAAATACCTGATACCAGCCCTGATAATAAGCAGTACCATTAACCTTAATTTTCACGTCGTTATTATTATTCGATTTTTTGGTACTCTTAAGTGCGGTAATTTGATTTCCGACTAATGAGACATAATCAGAATGGGCCTTGTCTGTATCCCCGGTAAATTCCCAGCTGATTTTGTAATTGTCCCAACGCCCTTCATGGTATTCTTGTAGGTTATACGTATCCCCTACTTCCATTGTAATGGTGTTTCCATCAACAACGGGAGCCGCTACTGCTGTGACTGCCGAGAAGTCACTGCTTAGCGTTGTGAATGACAAAAGGAATGCAAGCAGAAATGCCAGTATTCTTTTTCCTTTCGCTTGTTTCATCTTTTTTTCCTCCATTTTACACATTGCACATGCTTTACTTTCCATTATTATAGGAAAACAATGCATGCAAGTTTACGTTTGGGCGGAAACTGCCCTATACAATAATAAAGACTACCTATATCGGCAAAAAAGCTCAAAAAATTACAAGATTTTTATTGTTTTGTCATTATTCAACGTAAAACAGTTCAAAGTGACACCGGTGCTTGTAGAAAAGCACCATAGTACTGATTCGGTCAATATAACGATAACGCCTGTAACACAAAAATCCTCCGGACTTAATCCGGAGGATTCTTCATTATTTATTATACCTTGATCTTTTTACATAGCTCTTCAGCGGGCGTTTCAACAAAACGCTTAAATACCCAAGCCATCAGAATTAACAACGCTGAGACCACAACCAATAAAACAGCCCCGACAATTACATAGCTGTTAGACAGCATCAGTTTATCGAACAAATAATACCCAACAAAATCTATCAGCAGCGTATGTATCAAAAATACTCCCATGGAGATGCTTCCAAGGAAAAGAGCGGGTTTCTTTTCAAGAATAACAGATTTAAGATTCCACTCATGCCAGAGCATAAGACCAAACATAAGCATAAAAGCACCTAAAGCATGGTAAGCGATAAACAAAGGAAGCTCTGTGCTTTCAGGAAGGAAGCTATAGAATACAGAATCTACAGTGTGGCTCGGATATCCTCCGAGAAATAAGCCTAAAAGTATCATAAATAGGCTCACTGAATATTTAACCCATTTAGCCACAGCGCTTGAAGCCTTAATGCCATCAAGTCTGTTTACTTTAATATCCGCAAGAAGCACGCCGAATATCACGGGAAGGAAGTTTAATTCTACATAATACACAGGTACCAACAGCGCTGCATATACTAAGGGCATCAACTTATTACTCTTCTTATCGGGAAGTGCAAGAGTCACCGCAATGGGAGCTGCCATGAAGATATAATAAATAGTCCAGAGAGGTCCTATAACAGATCTGTCCGGTCTAAAGAATAAAAGCACGCAAGCATGGAACATATACTTTATAAAGCCATGCTCAATGCTAATACCTGCGTAATTCAAATTCAAAGCATTTAAGAGGATAACTAAAAGAAACTTTATTAATGAAACAACCGCAACAGGAATCATAAGTCTCGGGAAGCGCCTTAAGACTATAGTGCCGGCAGTGGATTTCATATCTTCATTCCTGCAAGCCATGACGCGGCTTGCAGGAATAAAGGAAGCTATTAAGATAAATACATTGACCCAGAAATTTCCGTTTATAATAAATCCAAGCGGATTTGCGGAAAAGAATGTGTCGAAACCGTTTAACAGGCTCGGCTTTTCCGTGCCATAGAAGCTTGACGGGTAAAAGGAAAGCATAAAGTGATGGAGGAACACTGCAAAGCACGCAATTCCGCGTAAACCGTCCACCCACAAAAGCCTTTTCTTTTCCTGCATACAAACCTCCGTAACACGTTAAGAGATTACTTCACTACTATGTTTACAATCTTTCCGGGTACATAAATTTCTTTTACAAGAGTCTTGCCTTCGATAAAGGACTTAACCCCGGGGATTTCTTTTGCCTTATTAAGAGCAGAATCCTTATCTTCATTGACGCCCAGTTCAACTGTACCACGAACCTTACCATTTACCTGAACACCGATCTCAACGGTATCTTCCTTGATGGCATCAGCATCAAATGTGGGCCATGCTTCATAAGCGATAGTATCATCATGACCTAAACACTGCCACATTTCTTCGCCTACATGAGGACAGATGGGAGAAAGAAGCTTTACAAAGCCTTCTGCATATTCTCTGGGCATCTTGCCTGCCTTGTATGCGGCATTCATGAAGATCATCATCTGTGAAATAGCGGTATTAAAGCCAAGCTTTTCAAAGTCGTCCGTAACCTTCTTTACAGTCTGGTTATAAACCTTTGTAAGACTTCCGTCGTTTTCATCCACAATATTCTCTTCGTTGGTGATAAAAGTCCAAACTCTGTTTATAAATCTTCTGGCACCTTCAACACCCTGCTGTGACCAGGGCTTTGATACTTCAAGAGGTCCCATGAACATTTCATAAAGTCTTAATGTATCTGCACCGAAGTCATTTACTACGTCGCTGGGATTAACCACAAATTCAGGGAATCGCTTACCCATCTTGATACCGTTGGCGCCAAGGATCATACCCTGGTGAACAAGCTTCTTGAAAGGTTCCTTGGTAGGAGCAATGCCCTTATCATACAAATACTTATTCCAGATTCTGGAGTAAATGAGGTGACCAACCGCATGTTCAGGTCCGCCGATATAAAGGTCAACAGGCATCCAATGCTTTAAGAGTTCTTTATTGGCAAGTTCCTTATCATTGTGAGGATCGATATATCTTAAGAAATACCAGCTTGATCCCGCGGAACCGGGCATTGTTGATGTTTCTCTTGTGCCCTTTACACCGTTATGATCGTATTTCTTCCATTCTGTTGCATTTTCAAGAGGAGCCTTGCCGTTCTTTCCCTTATAGTCTTCAAGTTCGGGAAGAACCAGAGGAAGTTCATCATCATCAAGTACATGAATGTTTCCGTCTTCAGTGTGAACAACTGGTACGGGTTCGCCCCAGTAACGCTGACGGGCAAATATCCACTCTCTGAAGTGATAGTTAACGGTTCTCTTTGCAACACCCATCTTTTCAAGCTTGGATGTGATTGCTTCTTTTGCTTCCTCAACGGTGAGGCCGGTAAACTCTTCTGAATTAATGAGCTTACAGCCCTTTCCGAGATAATCATACTTTTCGAAAGCGCATTCACTTATATCACGGCCTTCGATTACCTGAATCATTTCTATATTATGGGCGATGGCATATTCATAGTCACGCTGATCGTGAGCGGGAACTGCCATAACAGCACCTGTTCCGTAGTTGGCAAGTACGAAGTCACCGATGAACATGCGCACTTCCTTACCGTTTACGGGATTAATACAGGAAACGCCCTTTAATTCACAGCCGGACTTAGTCTTGTTAAGCTCGGTTCTGTCCATATCATTCTTTTTAAGAGTTTCGTCGATGTATGCCTGAACCTCTTCTTTATTCTGAATGCGAGGCATCAGATCCTTCACAATCTGTCCGTCGGGAGCAAGTACCATAAATGTGATACCGTAGATGGTCTCGATACAGGTTGTGAAAATGGAGAACTTACCTCCGCCTACTATGTCAAAAGAAACTTCCACACCGGTAGATTTACCGATCCAGTTTCTCTGGATATCTTTGGTTGATTCGGGCCAGTCGATCTCATCAAGGCCGGATAACAGATCTTCTGCAAAAGCAGGCTGATTGATTACCCACTGCTTCATGTTCTTACGAACAACGGGGTATCCGCCACGTTCAGACTTGCCGTCGATAACTTCATCATTACTTAATACGGTTCCAAGTTCTTCACACCAGTTGACAGGCATGTCAATGTATTTTGCATAGCCGTCCATATAGAGATTCTTGAAGATCCACTGAGTCCATTTATAAAATGCGGGATCGCTGGTTGCGATCATCTTATCCCAGTCGTAGTCAAAACCAAGTTCTTTTAACTGCTTTGTAAAGGTTTCGATATTCTTTTCGGTAAAGCCGTTGGGGTGATTACCTGTGCTTACCGCATACTGTTCAGCAGGCAAGCCAAAAGAATCGTAACCCATGGGATGGAGGACATTGTAGCCCTGCATTCTTTTCATACGGGACATAATATCAGTCGCTGTATAGCCTTCGGGATGTCCTGCATGAAGTCCTACTCCTGAAGGATAGGGGAACATATCAAGAGCGTAATATTTAGGCTTTGAAAAGTCCCATACATCAGTTTTAAAGGTTTCGTGTTCTTCCCAGTATTTCTGCCACTTAGGCTCAATTTCCTTGGGATTGTAAGGTCTTTCACCGTTTTTCATAACATGCCTTCCTTAATCTAATAAAATAAATGCGGATAACAGGAATCGAACCTGCACGGTCTCCCACCAGAACCTAAATCTGGCGCGTCTGCCAGTTCCGCCATATCCGCGAAATAAAATAAAGCATGTTGGAAATTCCAACATGCTTTATGATACACGCAAAGTTATACAAACGTCAAGATATCAGGCTCTTTCCTTTCATCTAAATATTTACCTATTTCAGCAGTCAAAATCCGGTATTCCTCCTTGATCTTTTCCACCTTGTTCTTTATAAGATTTACATCACCGATTTCAGAAATATTAAGTAACTCAGAAAGATTCTTGGACATCCTCACACCGCCGACGGAATCCGAGAAAGTAAGAAGCTCTCTAAGTGCATCTTTGGAAAGTTCTTCCTTATCCTTGTCGTAAATCTCCTCTATAAGATCTTCGCTTTCTTTTTCAAATATCTTTAGGCCCTCATTAAAGATCTTTTCATCGTTCCAGACTCTTGAGAGGCCCTTTTCGGGTTTAAAATGAACTGCTTTCTTCTTATTAAGGAAGGGACTGTCAAAAGTATCTGTCACAAATTCCTGCTTATCCCGCGGAACCCACTTCTGCATGATACATACAAGATGGTTCATGACAATGGGCTTAGGAAGGAAATCATTAAGCCCTGCTTCAAAGAACAGGCGCTCCACATCTCCTCCGGTATTGGCCGTAAGGGCGATTATGGGGGTGGTGCGATATTCCGGCACTTCACGTATTCTTCGTGCCGTCTCTATGCCGTCCATACCCGGCATCATGTGATCCAGGAATATAATGTCAAAGTGTTCCCCAAGCTTCACAAGTTCCACAGCTTCATAGCCTGAATCCACTGCTGTCACCCTTGCATTGAAGCTTTCGAAAATGGCTTTTGCGACCTTCAGATTCACTCTGTTATCATCTACCAGAAGAATACTTACATCAGGGGTAGTGAGTTTTCCGAGAGTCTCTATTTCATCGGGATCGATCTGTCCGTTTCGATCAAGAAGTTCCTCCACCGCGCATACCGTAACTGGCTTCCTCATGATATAGACATTCTTAGGTGTCACAGAATCCATGCCGCCTATGTCCTTTAATTTTACCGCCTTGGTGATGGGCGAGTATCGTTTAATGGCAGATACCATGCTTTCCACATGGGCTTCCGATACAAAAGCAAAATCTATCTTAATGGTAGAAAGCATTGTAACCGCATCTTCATCATTATTTACTTCATGGAAGGGAAGTCCCAGGGATACGAATATATCCTTTAAACCTTCTCTGTAATAAGGATCGTCTTCATAAAGAAGCACATCGAATCCAAAATTTCTCGATGCTTTATTCCTGCAAACGGTTCTGTCCCCTTCTGCTATTTTTTCCCGGATCTTCACCGTGAAAACCGTACCTTTTCCGAGTTCGGATTCGAATTTCATATCTCCGCCGAGATTACGGGCCAACTGCCTACAAAGAATCAGTCCGAGGCTCACTCCGTCACGATGGAACTTGCCGGATTGCTCCGCCGTTCTGAATTCTTCTATGAGATTTTCTTTTTCCGACGGGGGGATACCGCATCCGGTATCGGCGATCTTAATGATCAAATCCAGCACGTTTTTGGAAAGCCGTTCATAGTTAACCGACAGAGCGATCCTGCCCCCTTCAGTATACTTGACCGAATTGGTCAGCAGCTCGATCGCTATCTGTTTAAGCCTTACCACATCACCTATCAGGAACCTTGGCAAAGTTGGATTTATATCGATGATAAAAGAAATCGGTCGATCGTTAAGCTTATCTGAAATAATGTCCGCTACTTCTTTAATTGCCTGGGCTATATCATAACCTTCCTCAATGGGAGTAAAATTGCCCGACTCAAGCATGGTATAATCCACAAGGTCATTAAGCATAGTGACCATGGCATCGGAAGAGGATTTCAATATGTTTACATAACTCAGTGTTCCTTCAGGGATCGATTCCTTGGAAATAAGCTCAACGGCACAGGTGATGGCATTCATGGGTGTACGAATCTCACGCCCTACATTGCGTATAAGATCATCCCTTGTGTTGATATCTGCTTCACACTTTTCGATACGAGCCTTTAGAACCTCGATTTGCGCATTAAGCTCCTTCTTTTCAATGCGATGATGCCTGTTTCTCAGATAAAGAAGAGCTGCGGCAAATAGATCGATAAATAATAAGATGATTAAAAATATAAGTATACGTTCCGGCATAATCACTCCTTAAAACACTTATATTCTAACCTTTAAGCATTAACAAAACGCGTGAAAAGAAACAAAAAAGAGAAGCCTCTGCTTCTCTCTTTGTAATGAGCCACGCGGGACTCGAACCCGCGACAACTTGATTAAAAGTCAAGTGCTCTACCACCTGAGCTAGTAGCCCATATAATATTATGAAACTGGGCTAGGCAGATTCGAACTGCCGAATGCAGGAGTCAAAGTCCTGTGCCTTACCGCTTGGCGATAGCCCAAAATTCGTCTCCAACAAGTGCCCTTGGAAAGGGTGGATAGAGGGACTCGAACCCTCGATCTCCAGAACCACAATCTGGCGCGTTAACCAACTACGCTATATCCACCATATAAAAAAGAAGTTCCGCTCTCGCGTTACTCGCCGGAACAACTGTGCCTGCAAAACTAAGTTACGCATTGCACATGTTAGAGCAGGTGATGGGAATCGAACCCACGTATCCAGCTTGGAAGGCTGGTGTTCTACCATTGAACTACACCTGCGAAATGTGCCCGAAGGGATTCGAACCCCCGACCCACGGCTTAGAAGGCCGTTGCTCTATCCAGCTGAGCTACGGACACATATCATCATCACGTCGGGGTGACAGGATTCGAACCTGCGACCTCCTGGTCCCAAACCAGGCGCTCTAGCCAAGCTGAGCCACACCCCGAAATGGGCCGTCTTTTCGTGACGCAAGTTAGATTATATAAAAAAGTCACTAACATGTCAACAAAAAATTTATCTTTTTTTTGCGGCCTTAAAAACGCCCCGAAATCACTCAAGATAGTTAATGGAAAAGTGTATTTCTCCGTCCTTGTCTATGTCACAGATCATGTAGCTCGGCTTTCTTCCCGACTGTCTCGGAAGGCTTATGCTTCCGGGATTTACGCAGTAAATATCGTTATCCTCATCATACTCTATCATGGGTATATGAGTATGCCCGAAGACAACCACCTGAACGCCCCGCTCCATAGCCTTATACATGAGCCTGTCGGTACCGAAATACACGTGGTCCCTGTGTCCGTGGGTAAGAAGAAAATTATAGCCTTCCACCTCAAATTCTTCTTCATATTTAAGCTTCATGGAATAATCGTTGTTACCAAGCACCATCTTCACGGGACAGTGCACAAGACTTCTTATATACTCATCCTCACCGGATGAATCTCCGGCATGAAGAAGCATATCCGGTTCACCGATACGTTTAAGAACCTTTATTAAATTATCAGAAAAACCGTGAGTATCACTAACTATTAATATTCTCATGCTTTTTAATTACATCCCTCATAAGTCTCAGAGCATTTCCTCTATGACTGATGGCATGCTTCTCCATAGGGCTTAATTCTGCTGTAGTCATGCCCCTTTCAGGTAAAAAGAAAATAGGGTCGAATCCGAATCCGTTTTTTCCTGCGGGAGTCTTTGCGATCTCTCCCTCTACAGTTCCTCTCACCACTTCTTCACTTCCATCATCGAAAACCGCAGCAATGGCGCACACGAAAGCAGCCTTGCGATTTCCCTTTCCCTCTTCATTGACCCTGTCGATAAGATTTTGATTCTTTATATCGTAGGAAGTGTCCTTACCTAAGTATCTTGCAGAATAGATGCCGGGCTCACCGTTAAGACAATCGATGCAAAGTCCCGAATCATCCGCAAGTACCAGAATATCTTCCATGTTATTTTCTTTTGCCGCCCTGTAAACTTCACGGGCCTTGATCATGGCATTTTCTTCGAATGTGGCGCCGTCCTCCACGATTTCCGGATCAAGACCCACTTCCTTCATGGATCTGACCGTAACATTCTTATTAATGGAAGAAAGGATTTCCCTCACTTCCACCAGTTTATCTTTGTTTCCTGTAGCAAATATGATATTCATCTATTTTACCCCGTAGATTTCGTCAAAGGCCTTGATCATGCCTTTAGCGATTAACTCAATATACTCATCCTTCTGCAAAAGAAGAGCTTCGTCACTGTTTGAAATAAATCCCGCATAAAGCACCACCGAAGGCACACTGAAGCCGGAAATAAGCTCAGTCTCCGGGTTCGCGGGCAGTATCTCTCTTGCCTTATTCTTAGTAATGGAACAGACATTTTTTAAAAGAGAATCCGCAAGATCTACACCGTCAAAATCTTCATCATAAAAATCGTCATTATAGGACGCATACATGCCGAACTGTCTCACGTCGGATACATCGGATGAAAGCCTGATCCCGACATAGCAGTCGGACTTAGTTATGTTAACTGAGTCAAATCTCTCCTCCATACTTACATAGCCATCCCCCAATCTTGTAAAAAGAAGGGTATAGGGCTTATTTGCGGAAAGCCTGTCAAGCTTATAAGCAATACCTGCAAGTATATCCTTTTCTACAGCAGAACCTGCGATCGTACCGGCTTCTTTTCCGCCGTAATATGGATCGATCATAATGACCGGAGATTTTAAATCTGACAAAGGACGAAGCTTTATCAATACTTCATCTTCTCCGTACATTATTTCGGGATATTGAAAATCAGAAAGAGAAAAATCATAAACAAGTTCTTTTCCGTTATAATCGCCCACACATTCGGTGACACCGTTAAAATTTCCATGGGGCTTCTTATTGTAAAAGAAATTATCTCTGTCCGTTTTAAATCCTATAAGAAGATGCTTCTCACCGTATTTACATACTACGGAAATCTCGTCAGCCGGGATCCCGGGATGGGGGATCACCAGGTAACTCACATCTTTTGAAGACTTAACCGGCACATTGAACCGGTAGCTTTCGTTCTTCTCTTCTTCCACATCTTCCGTAGCGTCATTGATAATAACCGTCTTATTCTCAGCATAGGCATACATGGCGCCAAAAAGCATAACGGAAACTATTAATGTAATCAAAGAAGCTATTCTTGTTAATTTTTTACGAAAGAAGGTATTTGTTTCCATTAATCGCGCTTTTTCTCCGGTTTTTTACCCATAAAGGAATAGAAATAGGTCTTCATCATGCCGTTATAGATCTTTCGATTCTTGTCGGCTTTTCTTTTTAATGCTTCTTCAGCTTTATCATATGAAGTGATCATAAACATGGACCAGTCCTGAAGCTCGCTGAAGCGCTGTCCCAGGATACCATATAAAGGAAGAAGATTTTCTTTTTCCTCAAGTCTCTCACCGTAGGGAGGATTTGTTATGATAAAGCCGTATTTTTCAGAACTTCTTAAGTCCTTAACATCACGTTTTTCAAAATGTACCAGCTTATCGATTCCCGCAAGAGATGCATTGGCCTTGGCTGTTTCCACCATCTTGGGATCAATATCATAGCCCTGAATATCAGTTTCTATATTAAGATTAACTTCGTCACGGGCCTCTGTAAATGCATCCTTCCAAAAAGAAGCGGGAACGAGATTTTTATATTCCTGCGCAATAAACCGGCGGTTCATGCCCGGAGCAATATTAGCTGCCATAAGAGCCGCTTCAATGGGAAATGTTCCGCTTCCGGAAAAGGGATCAACGAGGATCCTGTCACCATGCCATGGTGTAAGCATGATAAGGGCTGCTGCCAGATTTTCAGCAATGGGAGCCTTGGCTACAAGCTTACGATAACCTCTCTTATGAAGGCTCACTCCCGTGGTATCAAGGCCTACCGTCACAACATCTTTAAGTAAAGTCACTCTTACAGGATAGTCAACTCCTGTTTCATCAAACCATGCAACATTATATTTAAGCTTAAGTCTCTCCACCATCGCCTTTTTCATGATGGACTGAATGTCAGAGGGGCTGAAAAGTTTACTCTTGATGGAAGAAGCCTTTACCACATTGAATCTGGCATCCTTAGGAATATAATTCTCCCAGTCAAGAGCTTTGGTGGCTTCGAATAGTTCATCATAGGTAGTGGCTGTAAATTCACCTACTTTAATAAGTATTCTCTCTGCGGTTCGAAGACAGATATTGGCTCTTGCTACAGCCTCCTCATCACCTTCGAAGGTAACGCGGCCGTCCTGAACCTTCACCACTTCGTAGCCTATATCTTCAATTTCTCTTTTAAGTATGCTCTCAAGGCCGAAATGGCAGGGAGCTATCAATTCAAATTTTCTCATAACGTTAATATAAATTAGGCGGTATTAAGTGTCAATCACAATAAAATCCTATGTTAATTTTGCCAAATCAATATGGATTTCACAGCAGCACTTTGGTAGTATTGTCCCTTGTTGTTTTAGTACCAAAGTACTATATTATATTCATATAGAAGAGTTCTCCACTTTTCTATAGTACCCTAATAACAGGTATTATACTCCCCTCATGAAAAAAGACCACTGATACAGCGGTCTTTTTTCTTGTCTATTCACTATTCATGAATGTTCAGATCCGTAAGTACCTTTCCGATACCGTCAAGCACCCTTTCATATTCCTCCATTACCTCGTCATGATGCTTCATTACATATTCAAGGTTTCCTTCTTTTGCGGCAATTTCAAGACTCTTTGCATGGTCTGAAAGAGTGATGGCGCCTATTAAAAGCGAGGAACTCTTTAACGCATGAACATTGATTGCATAATCATCCCATGCCTTCATCATATAGAGTTTCTTTATAAGTTCCAGGCGATTATCCCTGTTACAATACCCGGATGCTGCCTGGGCATATAAAGAAATAGAATCTGCGCAGCAGTCCATTGCATAGTCCATATCTAAGAACGGAAGAGTTTCAAAGGCTTCTCTTGAAAGTTTTTCCGAATTGTTAATGCTCTCCTGAAGCACCTCATTTTCCTTTATGATCTCATCGCGGAAGTTATCCTGATCATTCTTATCTTCTTTCGGTTTTGAAGCTTCAACATCGGATTTATTATTTCCATCACCGAAATGCACAAGATTGGCAGGAAGGAGACGTGCAAGCATTTCTTCCAAACGGGCGCTGTTAACGGGCTTAGATAAATATCCTGCGAAGCCCTCGTTCATGTACATTTCTTCCGCACCGGTAAGAGCGTTTGCCGTAAGTATTATTACGGGAATATTACGTCCCTTACTCTGCTCGATGGACCTGATCTTCTTGAATGCTTCCACACCATCCATTTCGGGCATCATATGGTCCATGATGATAAGGTCATAATCCTTATCCTTACAAAGAGCAATGGCTTCTTTTCCTCCGTATACGCAATCAAGCTTAACAAGGGTATCTTTAAGAAGCATTCTCAGAACATCGTGGTTTATCTCCACATCGTCCACCGAAAGAATTCTTGCATCGGGGGCGGTAAAACTTGCATGATAATTCTTTTTCTGCTTTTTCGCAGCAGAAAGCTCGTTTTCCATGTTGCCGAGAGCGATATTATCGATAACCTTCTGAGGTATTGCTATGGAGAAGGTTGAGCCGATGCCGTATTCGCTGGCAACGGAAATATTACCGTTCATTAAGTCGGCATAGAACTTTGAAATGGCAAGTCCAAGGCCCGTACCCTGGGAGTACTTGTCACCCAGCTGTCCCTTCTTGTTAAAAGAAGTAAATATGTTGGGAATATCTTCTGATTTAATTCCGCAGCCGGTGTCCTTAACCGTAACCTTCAGCATTATCCTGTCATCGTTAAGGGGAACATAGTCCACATACATGTCAATGGAACCCACAGTGGTGAACTTGACTGCGTTGGTCAGTATGTTTGTGATGATCTGGCGGATACGCACTTCGTCGCCGTAAAGCTTAGCGGGAAGCTGTGCAGCGTTATGAACTTCGAATCTTAACTTCTTTTCTTTTGCCTTAATATCGATCGCATTTACACAATCATTAAGAAGAGTGGCTGTCTGATATTCAACTTCATTAAGAGCAATTTCGCCGCGCTCGATCTTTGAAAGATCCAGAATGTCATTTATTAAAGAAAGAAGCTGACGGCCTGCGGAATCGATGTTATCAGCATACTTTAGAGTCTTATCCTCGTGGCTTTCGCGAAGGATCATCTCGTTCATGCCAAGGATCGTATTAATAGGAGTTCTTATTTCATGGGACATGCTGGCAAGGAATGTGCTCTTCGCTTCATTGGCACGCTCTGCGTCATTCTTCGCCTTTCGCATGACATTTTCATTTTCTCTTAATGCATTTCCCTGATTTTTTAAGGAGCTTTCCTGATACTTGATGGCGGTGCCGAATACCACGCCAACAAGGATCGTAGCAATAAAAAGGTCAATGGTCTCGCCGGTTTCGCCGCCGACGATATGATAAACAAGCATGGGAAACTTATATTCCATAAAGAAACATCCGCCGATTATCAGCACCTGAATAATTGAAAGAACATATGTATATATGCCCTCCGTTACCGCCGCGATAAATACGAGTGTTATCAACATCCACATGGGCATGCCGGAGTGCTTTCCTCCCAGTAAAAAGAAAAGGATCGGGAAGGAAATATAACATACGCCCACTATCAGGACCGTAACTGCCGCATCTACATTATCGGTTCTGACCGAAAGCCACAATGTAAGAATACCCAATGCGATCATAAAAAGAATGGGAACTATAAACAGAACATCCGGTGTTACAAATAACGTCATGATGACTCCGCCCAGTCCCGCCAGGATAGTCTCAAATGTGATCACATGCAAAAGTCTCTGTCTTATGGGAAGATGGTTTCCAAACAAGGCATTGTATAGTATATTCAGTCTTTCTTTCATTAGGTCAGCTCCTTTAATCGCATACATTGTGGTACTTAAAATTATATGTATTTATATTAAAAAATAGTTATGGGAGAATTTACGAAAAGGCAAAAGAATCTTATGAATTAGAGAGCCGTTATTTAGGCAGATTCTTACTTAGAAAAACAAAAAACCTGAAGGAATCAACCTTCAGGTTTAGTCTTACGTGTGTGACAGGATTCGAACCCACGACCTTCTGGTCCGTAGCCAGACGCTCTATCCAGCTGAGCTACACACACATTCTGTGCTGTTTACCAGACACAAAAGGAAGTCTATCATAGTGAGGATTCAAAGTCAAGATACTTTTTTAATTTTCCATCGCCACTGCTGTTTCCAGAGCCACTTTCATCATCTCGGTAAAGGAATTCTGTCTTTCTTCCGCCGTGGTCGCTTCACCCGTTACGATGGAATCTGAAACCGTCAAAATGGCAAGTGCTCTTTTTCCTGAATATGCGGCATTCATATAAAGCGCCGCTGCTTCCATTTCCACTGCCATGACACCCATTTTGGCCCAGCGTTCATTGCAGGTAGGATCGGCATCGTAGAAGGTATCGGAAGAAAGAATATTTCCTACGTGGTAATTAACCTTTAGTTCTTTTGCCTTCTCAATACCCGTTGACAAAAGCTTATAGTCCGCAATGGGAGCGAAGGTTCCGGGAAGATTATACTGACGCGCAAAATTGGAATTGGTGCAGGCACCCATGCCGAATATAATGTCACGTATCTTTACTTCTTTATTTAAAGAACCGGTGGAACCTACACGGATAATATTTTCAACACCGAAAATGTTAAAAAGCTCGTAGCTGTAGATCCCGATGGAGGGCATTCCCATACCGCTTGCCATAACGGATACTTTTACGCCCTTATAGGTTCCGGTATATCCCTGAACTCCCCGTACGTTATTTACGAGGATGGGATTTTCAAGGAAATTCTCTGCGATGAATTTTGATCTTAAGGGATCGCCCGGCATTAAAACCGTCTTGCCGAAGTCCCCGGGGGTTGCATTAATGTGAGGTGTAGGATAGTTACTCATAATATGTCTCCATTCTCTAGTCTGCCTTTGATAACTCTTCTATAGTATCCGAAATTGCCTCGAAAGTGTCAAGAATATCAGGATTATAAGATCTGAAATCTGCTTCCGTGATCACCTTCATAACATGCTTATGAGGCTCTTCCGTGCCTTCTGAGGGGAATCTTAATTCATCATAGCGATGACATAAAGCCACGATCTGCGCGGAAATAGGGATCTCATTACCCTGCAATCCTTCGGGATAACCCTTTCCGTCATACTGCTCATACATGTATTTGCATATTTCGTAAGCATATTTACGTTCTGTCTGATTGGATTGATTTGCGAACATGATATTTATAAGTTCCGCAGCAGCAACCGGACGCTTTCTTATCTGCATAAGTCCGCGATGAGCCGTTGCATTGTGAGGAGCAAATACTTCATCTGGAATTATCACAATGCCAAGATCATGGATCGTTGATGCATCGGCGATGATCTTACAGCTGTTTTCCGTAAGCCCGTATCTCGGACAGTTCTTAGCAAGTGCACTACTCAAAGCATAGGTATATGCCTTTACTCTCTTTGCATGCTTTGCATGATCCGGAAGCAGCTCCGTCATAAGCTTGCGGACACTTTCATCCCACCTGGGCTTTATAAATGCTTTTGCCTTACGCAGAGTATTATATTGACTTGTAAGAAGCTTGGATTTTTCGCGTATGATCTGATCAAGGCTCTGTTCATATCTGCACAATTCAATCAGGGTATCAACTCTTTTCCTGATATCTGAAGCCCTGAAGGGTTTGTACACTATGTCAGCTACCTTGTTTTTTTTGCCGGAAATCAGCACATTTGAAGAACGGTCCACGGTGGTGATCATCACCGGGATCTTTTCCGTAAGATTGTTCTCAACCAGATAATCCATTACCCCAAACCCGTCAAGCTTAGGCATATGGATGTCCAGTATGATCAAGGCAATGTTCTCTTCCTCTGCCTGAATATAGAATATTGCCTGGTTACCATTCTCCGCTTCAAGTATCCTGTAGTTGTCTTTCAGCATTTCTCTGAGAATGGTGCGGTTAATCTCTTCGTCTTCGGCTATTAAAATTGCCTGTTTTTCATTTGCTTCAGCCATATTTCCCTCTTTCTGCCTCGTATGTTGTGCCGTTGGAAAGTTACCTAATGTTAACCACAAAATGTGAACTGATCATCATTCAGTTATATATGATTTTACTTCTTCTTCGAACTTGTCTGCAACTTTTCGGAGACACGCTTTCATCTTTTCAGAGAACTCTCCGCATTCACCGTTTAAGATCATATTGATCGCATCATCACAGGTGTATGCGTCCTTGTATACACGTTTTGTTACCAGGGCGTCGTAGCAGTCCGCTACTGATACGATCTGCGCCGCAATAGGTATCTCTTCGCCCTTTAAGCCTTCAGGATAACCTCTTCCGTCATATTTTTCATGATGATAACGGCAAATCTCATAACTTGTATTTAGATAATCCTCATCCCAGTCTCTGGGCGATTCCTTCAAAATATGACAGCCTCTTTCACAATGAGTCTTCATGACATCGAATTCCTCGGGCGTAAGCTTTCCCGGTTTCAAAAGAATGGAATCAGGAATACAGATCTTACCCACATCATGCAAAGCGCTGGCTGATGCGATGAGCTGCACCTTTTCTTCCGTTAATCCATATTCAGGATAATCCTCCATAACCTGCTCGGCGAGATACTTGGTGAAATGACGCACTCTCTTGATATGCTCACCGCTTTCAATGTCACGACCTTCGACAAGATTACCGAGAAGTTCGAGAATGTCATTGTTCATACGGCTCAGGGCTTCATTCTTTTCCTGAAGCTCCATGGTTCTTTCCGAAATAACATGCTCAAGATAAGCACGGTTCTTTATCACATTCTTGGTTTCTTCACTGACGGAATGGATACCCACCGTAAAGCCTGCCAGCCTGTTCCTTGCAAAAGAAGCAACAAACTTAATCTGATAGTAGCCTACTTCGCCATCGATCTCCGTTCGGAAATTGTAGAAGTATGCCGAATCCGCTTTCAGTGCGTTAAGGATCGAATCCTTGCCCATTCCTTCAATAAAGCCTTCTCTGTCATCCTTATGCACTACGTTATTGGCAAGAGCAAAGATCTTTTCCTTAAAGGAGCTTATTTCCTGCCACTCCGGAATGTGTTTTAAGAAAAAATCACTCATTCTGAAATCAACTGCAACCCAGTAACGGGTCTTAGCCGTATAGGTGATATATGCGACCCATTCAAAGTCCATGGTAAGACCCAGGATCACATCATCAATGCTTGACTGCTTTTGCTGCTTTAAGTAGCTATTCTCGCCTTCATCGATGGAATTCATCATAAAGGCATAAACATAGGCAAAGAATATAAAGGAATGACCTGTAAACCACTGAATGATAATACATACGATCAACGGAATGGAGATCACCGAGGTATGATATGCATAGACCCGCGCATAGGTTTCTTTTTCCTTATATCCCTTATAAATACAAAGGGCAAAAGAAATAAGATAATAGAGCACCGCTACCATAAATATGACATGAGAACCGGGGCCCCGCACAATATTTCCATCTTTTATTGTAAAGAAAAATTCTGTTTTAAAATTGATAACAAAAGAAAAAGCAAAGATAAGAATGCTTGCCAAAGTAACTATGCCCAGAGCTATTTTGTTTTTTTTACGCATACCCAGCATGTCGGCAGAATTATAAACAGATATCGCCGCCGAACATAATATAAAAAGGTAGTAAATACATGCATAGAGATAAAGCCCGTTATCGGGAAGAAGATTTATATGATTGGTCCATACCACAAGAGCATCCACCGCAAAAAAGATGAATACAAGATAGTATACATACTCAATAAAATTTCTTTTGGAATTGGAAGAAACAACCTGTCTTTTGATCAAAAAACATATGAGAAAGAAAAGACATACAAGGTCTCTGATAAGAAAGTGTATCGATTTATAGTCAAAAACAAAGTCCATACGCCGCGCCTCCCTATTAATCCGTATTAACAGAGTAGCACTGATTCATTACGTAATAATTAATACTAGAAGCTAAGTTTGATATTGATTTTACCGCTTTTTGTGGTACCGAGCACCTCGGATATCTTAAAACGGCCCTTGCCTCGAAGAGTTATCCTGTCACCCTCTTTAATAAGCTTGCTGCTGTTTTCCATTAATCGGCCGTTTAAGAAGATTTTCTTTTGTAAAAAGCACTCGATGGAATCTTTTCTTGAAAGATTATAAGCTCTTGAAACAACGGCATCTATCCGAAGGGACGGAACCTGAACAAGCTTTAAGATTTCGGGTTTTTCCGCGATCTCAGGAATCTCAGTTACGATAGAGACCTTAACAGCCGTATGCTTCACAAAAGAAAGATTATCGATGATATAAGATGCTATTTTCTCGTGGCAGAATACATAAGCTCTCTTATCAAATACCTTGATATCACCAAGGACATCACGCTCGATCCCAAGATTCATAAGGGCACCGAGGAAGTCTCTGTGGGTCAATTTATCCGCAAACTTCTCGGCATTAGGCTTAATAAGTAATATAGCGATGGGGAATTCCTCCGTATATCCAAGCTCTTCAGCGGATCCAAAGCGAACCATGATCCTTTCCTGATCGGTATCATCAGAAAGAGTATAGGGAACTGACCCAATCTCAGGCAAAGCCTCATAAAAGCATGATAGATCAGCCTCACTTAAAAACTCAGTAAAAGTGAAGCGATTTTCCATATATGAGCGATTGGCAAGTTCAATGAATCGCTTTTTAAGAAGTAAAGAATCTTTATCCATAGTCGAATATACCTAAACAGTTTCAATATACAAAAAAGAAGTGCTAAAAGCACTTCTCTTCCAATTTAATGCCGGCGACCGGAATCGAACCGGTACGGGAGGTTAGTCCCGCAGGATTTTAAGTCCTGTGCGTCTGCCAGTTCCGCCACGCCGGCATTCCTCAGAATGACTTCTGAATGGGGCCTACAGGGCTCGAACCTGTGACCCTCTGCTTGTAAGGCAGATGCTCTCCCAGCTGAGCTAAGACCCCTTATTAAGTTTTGAGGAACGACCCAGACGGGACTCGAACCCGTGACCTCCGCCGTGACAGGGCGGCGCTCTAACCAACTGAGCCACTGGGCCACATTAAGCAAAAGCTAATGCGTTAATATTAGTGGACCTTCGGGGACTCGAACCCAGGACCGACCGGTTATGAGCCGGTTGCTCTAACCAACTGAGCTAAAGGTCCAAAACCCTTGCGGGTCATAATAAAAGCCGATGAACGGACTCGAACCGTTAACCTGCTGATTACAAATCAGCTGCTCTGCCATTGAGCCACATCGGCATTTTCCTGCGCTACGAATTGAATTTTATCGTATCACAAACATTTTGTAAAGTAAAAATACTTTATTTTTTAGAGGAAATTAAAATACCAATTTCCAGTGACTCCGACGAGAATCGAACTCGTGTTACCGCCGTGAAAGGGCGATGTCTTAACCGCTTGACCACGGAGCCATGAGCTCCCCGAGTAGGGTTTGAACCTACGACCCTCCGGTTAACAGCCGGAT
>JAEEND010000002.1 GCA_016283575.1 Lachnospiraceae bacterium
TCTGCGGTTTTGTCCCAAGGGTATCTTGCTACGTACGCCGCCATTTTTTCTTTTGCTGTAGTAAAATCCAGCAGGTATTCGTAGCATACGGCTTCATTAAAAAGAAGGACTTTTTCGAACTCCGCATCCTTTAAATTGAGGCCTGAATTAAAAGCAAGAAGGGCGCCTTCGTAGTCGCCGGACTTCATCTTGGCTATGCCGAGGCGATTATATAAAGATGCGTTGTTACCTTTTTCAGTCAAATATGCATTGTACAGGCTTGCCGCATAACTGTAATCACCGATGGCTTCATAGGTTTCCCCAAGCATTAAGATTGTATCGGGATTACTCATGGTTTTTGCGGATTCAAGCAGGGTTCTTGCATTGGAGTAGTCCTTTAAGTAGTAGAGGATAACTCCCTTTTCATAGTCGGACAGGTTCTTTTCATTGGCCTGATAATATGCTTTTAAATAAGATTCGGCGTCGGTTTCATAGCCTGCTTCAAAGTAAGCTTTATATACAAGAACATGCTTTTCAAAGTCATTTTTATATGCTCCGGTAAACTTGGCAAAATCCGCTTCGGCTCCGGTTTTGTCGGAAAGATTCAGGAAACACACACCACGGCGATAGTAGGAATCGTAATCCTTTTTCTTTAAATCAAGTATGGCAGTATAAACATCTGCGGCACTTTTGTAATCGGAAAGCTTTTCATAAGCAAGCCCGAGATACCTGTTAGTATCGTAGTCAAGTTCCGTAAGGCCTCCGCGATGCGCATTTAAAGCTTTTATAAATGTGTCCCGGGCATCGGCGTATTGTTCTTTTACCAGATATGCGATTCCGAGGGCTCTTAAGTTTTCTTCCGTGTCACCTTCTTTTTCCACGGCAAGTTCAAAGGTCTTTACGGCATTCTCGAAATCACCTTTGTCATAATAATTCCAGGCTTCGTTATAGAGTATGCCGGGTTTTTCTTTGCCACAACCTGCAAGTGTCATGACGGAAATCATAAATATAGTAAGTATTCTTTTTTTCATGTGTCTCACCTTTTGAAAATATTCTAGCACATGCGTAAAAAGAATGGAATAATACCTTGATTTTACGGGAAAAACAGATTGTTGTAGTTAATATTCAGAAAAATAAAACACAACATATAGAGTATTTATTACAAAAATCAGACGAGATATTGTGTTTTTTTCATTGACTTACACAAAAGCTTTTGCTAAACTGTGTTTAAAGGGTTTAAGTAAAAAAACAAGGGAGTTTAAAAATGTATCAGGTAGTAAAAAGAAACGGAGAAATTTCAGATTTTACATTAACAAGAATCAGTGATGCCATTATGAAAGCGTTCGTTGCCACCAATATGGAATACAGCAATGACATTATCGATTTGCTTTCCCTTAGGGTAACCGCTGATTTTCAGCCCAAGGTGAAGGACGGTCAGGTTCATGTGGAAGATATCCAGGACAGTGTAGAACGTGTTCTTGAACAGGCAGGTTACACCGACGTTGCCAAGGCATACATTCTCTATCGTAAGCAGAGAGAGAAAATGCGTAACATGAAGTCCACGATCTTAGACTACAAGGACGTTGTTAACGGCTATGTTAAGGTTGAAGACTGGCGTGTTAAGGAGAACTCCACCGTTACATATTCCGTAGGCGGACTTATCCTTTCCAACTCCGGTGCTGTAACAGCCAACTACTGGCTCAGCGAAATATATGATGAAGAAATTGCCGAAGCTCACAGAAATGCTGACATTCACATCCATGATCTTTCAATGCTCACAGGCTACTGTGCAGGCTGGAGCTTAAAGCAGCTTATAACAGAAGGTCTCGGCGGTATCCCCGGTAAGATCACATCTGCTCCTGCAAGACATTTATCGGTTCTTTGCAACCAGATGGTTAACTTCTTAGGTATCATGCAGAATGAATGGGCAGGCGCACAGGCTTTCTCATCCTTTGACACATATCTCGCTCCCTTTGTTAAGATAGACAATCTTTCCTATGGCGAAGTTAAGAAGTGTATCGAAGCCTTTATTTATGGCGTAAATACTCCTTCCCGTTGGGGTACACAGGCTCCTTTCTCAAATATCACTTTGGACTGGACCGTTCCCAATGACTTGGCTGAGCTTCCCGCTATCGTAGGCGGAAAGCCCCAGGATTTCAAATATAAAGATTGTAAAAAAGAAATGGATATGATCAACAAGGCATTCATCGAAACCATGATCGAAGGTGATGCCAACGGACGCGGATTCCAGTATCCCATCCCTACATACTCCATTACAAAAGACTTTGACTGGTCAGAAACAGAAAACAACAAGCTTCTTTTCGAAATGACATCAAAGTACGGAACACCTTATTTCTCCAACTATATCAATTCCGATATGGAGCCTTCGGACGTTCGTTCCATGTGCTGCAGACTGCGTCTTGATTTAAGAGAATTAAGAAAGAAGACCGGCGGATACTTCGGTTCCGGCGAATCCACAGGTTCCGTAGGCGTTGTTACCATTAACATGCCTCGTATTGCATACCTTTCAACATCAAAGGATGACTTCTACAAGAGACTTAACAGACTCATGGATATTTCGGCAAGATCTCTTAAGGTTAAGAGAGGAGTTATTTCAAAGCTTCTTGAAGAAGGCTTATATCCTTACACAAAGAGATATCTTGGTTCATTTGACAATCACTTCTCAACCATCGGCCTTGTGGGCATGAATGAAGTTGGTTTAAATGCTAACTGGCTTCGTGCAGACATGACTGATAAGAGGACTCAGGAATTCACCAAGGAAGTTTTGAATCACATGAGAAACCGCCTCCAGGATTACCAGGAGCAGTACGGTGACCTCTACAACCTTGAAGCAACTCCCGCAGAAAGTACTTCTTACAGACTTGCCAAGAATGATAAGAAACGTTATCCCGCAATTAAAACAGCAGGTAAGCCCGGTGACACACCTTACTACACCAATTCATCCCATCTTCCTGTGGATTACACAAGTGATATCTTTGATGCTCTTGATATTCAGGATGAATTGCAGACTCTTTACACTTCGGGAACCGTATTCCATGCATTCCTCGGTGAAAAGCTTCCTGACTGGAAAGCAGCAGCAAACCTTGTTAAGACAATAGCTGACAATTATAAATTGCCTTATTACACACTTTCTCCTACATATTCAATCTGTAAGAATCACGGATATCTTGCAGGAGAAAAGAAGACCTGTCCTTACTGTGGCGAAGTAACCGAAGTATACAGCCGTATCACAGGTTACTACAGACCGGTTCAGAACTGGAACGATGGTAAGACTCAGGAATATAAGAATCGTATCACCTACGATATTGGAAAATCTTCTCTTAAGCGCCCCTTCACCAAGGTGGTTACAGTAACCAATACCGAAGATGAAGTTGATGTAAAAGTGGACAGTCCCGAAAGCGTGAGATATTTATTCACCACCAAGACCTGCCCCAACTGCAAACTTGCCAAGGAAATGCTTCAGGGCGTTGATTACCTCGTAATTGATGCGGAAGAAAATCCCGAACTTGTTGAAAAGTACCGCATCATGCAGGCACCCACTCTTGTGGAAGTGAACGGTGATACATTCACAAAATATGCCAATGCATCCAACATCAAAAAATATGTTGAATCATTAAATACAGTTCTTGCATAACTCGTAGGGGAGTTATAGATAGAAGAGGCCCGGGCACCTGCCCGGGCTTATTTTTGTGTAAATCATCCCCTTGCATACAAGGGGGTTTTATTGTATCGTAAATTAAAAATGCGAGGTGGCGACATGATTAATAAGCTGGTTAATGACATTAAGAAGAAAGAAGCGCCTATTGTGGTAGGCTTGGATCCTACTCTCAAGCTGGTTCCGGAGTGGGTTCTTGAAAAGAATTACAAAGAATACGGCGAGAACTTAAAGGCGGTAGGAGAAGCAATTTTTGAATATAATAAGGCAATTGTGGATGCTGTGGCAGATTTGGTTCCTGCAGTTAAGCCTCAGATTGCAATGTATGAGCAGTTCGGTATCGAAGGCATGATCGCTTTCAAAAAGACTGTTGACTACTGTAAAGAAAAGGATTTAACCGTAATCGCCGATATTAAGCGCGGTGATATCGGATCTACCAGTGAAGCCTATGCTTTGGGACACCTCGGACATGTTAATATAAACGGAAAATCTTTTGCGGGATTTGATGAAGACTTCGCAACTGTAAATCCTTATCTCGGAGTGGACGGCATCAAGCCTTTTATAGATGTATGTGCCAAGGAAAAGAAGGGTATCTTCGTACTTGTTAAAACATCAAACCCCAGTTCCGGAGAATTCCAGGATCGATTAATAGACGGAAAGCCCCTTTATGAAGAAGTAGCCATGAAGGTAAAAGAATGGGGCGAATCCCTTATGGGTGATGAATACAGCTATGTGGGCGCTGTTGTAGGTGCTACATATCCTGAAATGGGCGCTTATTTAAGAAAAGTAATGCCTAAAAACTATATTCTTGTACCGGGTTACGGTGCTCAGGGTGGAACGGGAAAAGACTTAAAGGCATTCTTTAATGAGGATGGTCTCGGTGCCATCATAAATTCTTCAAGAGGCATTATCGGAGCATACAAGCAGGAAAAGTATGCACGCTTCGGTGAAAAGAATTATTATGATGCTGCAAGACAGGCTGTCATAGATATGAAAGAAGACATTAAAAACGCCCTGTAATTCTACACTTTGAACATTGAGTTTATTGTTTGATTATGGCAACATACATATGTTGAGTAAATTTAGATACACAGGGAGGTCCATATGGAAAGATATAAAGAGGAATTCATTGAATTCATGGTAGAATCCGATGTGCTTAAATTCGGTGACTTTACCTTAAAGAGCGGAAGAAAATCCCCCTTCTTTATGAATGCGGGAGCCTATGTTACAGGTTCACAGCTCATGAGACTTGGCGAATATTATGCAAAAGCTATTTTTGACCGATTCGGTACTGATTTTGATGTACTTTTCGGACCTGCCTATAAGGGTATTCCTTTATCTGTAGCAACAGTAATTGCCTTTTCCAAGCTCTACGGAAAAGAGATTCGCTATTGCTCCAACAGAAAGGAAGAAAAGGACCACGGTGACGCAGGAATACTCCTTGGGTCAAAGCTTAAGGACGGCGACAGAGTGGTAATTATCGAAGATGTTACAACCTCCGGTAAGTCAATTGAAGAGACCTTCCCCATTATCACAGGCTGCGCGGATATTAAGATTCTCGGCCTTATGGTTTCTTTGAACAGAATGGAACGTGGTAAGGGCGATAAATGCGCTCTTGATGAGATTAAGGATCTTTACGGATTCAACACGGCAGCCATTGTATCCATGGCTGAAGTAAGAGAGTACCTCTACAACCGTGAAGTTAACGGTCGAGTTGTAATCGACGATGAAATAAATAACAGAATAGATGCGTATTATAAAGAATATGGCGCGGTTTAATTACCGTGCCTTTTTCTTTCTTAAATTTTTAAATTTTCATGAACTTATCGATATATCTTGCAGATTCTCCGAGATAACGATACAATATATTGTGTATGAGTAAAAATAGGCGAAATATTCAGTATACCAATAAAAAACACTCCGAAAAGGGCATTTTTGCCACTATTTTAGGGGTTATTTCCTTTGTGACCATTATAATTGCCATTGTGCTTTCATATTTTAAGCGCGGTGAGATTAAAGGGTCCGTGGGGGCCGCCATGTTCCTTGTAATGTTATTTTCCGGAGCGGGTACCATCCTCGGTGTTGTTGCAAGAAAAGAAGAAGATATATTCATGGTATTTCCCAATACGGGAATAGTGATCAATGTGATAAATTTGTTGATGATAAGCGCCATTCTATATGCAGGCGTTTAAAATAGAAAGGGTTTTATTATGGCTTTGGTTTCAATTGTAATGGGAAGCGATTCGGACATGCCGGTTATGAGCAAGGCAGCCGATGTATTGGAGGAATTGGGAGTTTCTTTTGAAATGACCATCATTTCGGCTCACAGAGAGCCCGACACTTTCTTTGAATATGCCAAAACCGCTGAAGAAAGAGGCGTTAAGGTTATTATTGCGGGAGCAGGAATGGCAGCACACTTACCCGGTATGTGCGCAGCGATCTTCCCCATGCCGGTAATCGGTATCCCCATGCATACCACAAGTCTCGGCGGTAAGGATTCACTTTATTCCATCGTGCAGATGCCGTCAGGTATTCCTGTTGCAACAGTGGCAATTAACGGAGGAACCAATGCAGGCATACTTGCAGCGAAGATTCTTTCCGTGTCTGACAGTGAGCTTCTTAAAAAGCTTAAGGCTTACACAGAGAACATGAAGGAAGCTGTCGAAAAGAAAGATGCAAAATTAAAAGAAGTCGGTTACAAGAATTATTCAAAATAAAGGAGTAAATATGGATTACAAGTCATCCGGTGTTGATATCGAAGCAGGATATCAGTCAGTAGAATTAATGAAAAAATATGTTAAGGAGACCATGAGACCCGAAGTATTGGGTGGCCTCGGCGGCTTTTCCGGAGCCTTTTCTTTATCAAAGATAAAAGAAATGGAAGACCCCGTTCTTTTGTCAGGTACGGATGGATGCGGCACCAAGGTTAAGCTTGCTTTCTTGCTTGACAAGCATGACACCATCGGAATCGATGCGGTTGCAATGTGTGTTAATGACGTAGCATGTGCAGGTGGCGAACCCTTATTTTTCCTAGATTATATTGCATGCGGCAAGAACTATCCCGAAAAGATCGCGACCATTGTAAAGGGTGTTGCGGAAGGCTGTAAGCAGTCAGAATGCGCATTGATCGGCGGCGAAACTGCAGAACATCCCGGACTTATGCCCGAAGACGAATACGACCTCGCAGGTTTCTCTGTAGGTGTGGTTGACAGAAAAGATCTGATCACAGGTGAAAATATCAAAGAAGGCGACGTGCTTATCGGCATCGCTTCTTCAGGTGTTCATTCAAACGGGTTCTCTTTGGTAAGAAAAGTATTTGAAATGACCAAGGAAAGCTTAAATACATATTATGAAGAACTCGGAAAGACTCTCGGCGAAGCTTTGATCGAGCCCACAAGAATCTATGTTAAGGCTCTTAAAAAGGTAAAAGAAGCAGGCGTCAAGATCAAGGGCTGCAGCCATATTACCGGCGGCGGTTTCTATGAAAACATTCCCAGAATGCTTCCTGATAATATCGTAGCAGTAGTTAAAAAGGACAGCTACGAAGTGCCTGCAATCTTTAAGATGCTTAAGAAGACAGGTAACATCGCGGAAGAAATGATGTACAACACATTCAATATGGGTGTCGGCATGGTAGTATGCGTTGACAAAGCCGATGTGGAAGCAACCATGGAAGCTATAAGAAGCGCAGGGGATACCTGCTTTGTACTCGGCGAAACAAAGAACGGCACAAAGGGTGTTGAATTATGTTAAGAATGGTAGTGTGTGTTTCCGGCGGAGGCACCAATTTAGGCGCGATCTTTGAAGCCATGGATAAGGGAATTATAAGAGACGCGGAGATCTGCGAAGTAATAAGCAATAATAAGAATGCTTATGCTTTAACGAGAGCAGCGGAGAGAAATGTGTCCGCTAAATGCGTATCCCCCAAGGATTTTGAAAACCGCGAAGCCTTCAACGAAGCCTTGTTAAAAGAAATCGATTCTGTAAATCCGGATCTTGTGGTTTTGGCAGGCTTCCTTGTTAACGTACCGGAAATCATAATAAGAAAATATAAAAACAGGATCATAAATATCCATCCTTCATTAATACCTTCTTTTTGCGGAAAGGGATATTACGGTCTCAAGGTTCACGAAGGCGTCCTTGCAAGAGGCGTAAAGGTTACCGGCGCCACGGTACACTTTGTGGATGAAGGCATTGACACAGGAAAGATTCTTTGTCAGAAGGCTGTATATGTAGAGGATGGCGACACTCCCGAGGTGCTTCAGAGAAGAGTCATGGAGCAGGCGGAATGGCAGATCCTTCCCGAGATAATCGGTAAGATTGCACGAAAAGAAATTAAAATAGGGGACCAGTAAATGAAAGTACTTATCATCGGCAGCGGCGGCAGAGAGCATGCCATTGCATTAAGCGTTAAAAAATCCAAAAGAGTTTCCAAAATCTATGCGGCTCCCGGAAATGCCGGAATCGCAAGCGTTGCGGAAATAGTGAATATCGGTGTTATGGAGTTTGAAGCCCTTGCCGATTTCGCTGAAAAAGAAAAGATCGATTTAACAATCGTCGGTCCCGACGATCCCCTGGTGGGCGGAATCGTGGATGTATTCGAAGCCCGCGGGTTAAGAGTATTCGGGCCCAGAAAGAATGCGGCAATCTTAGAGGGCTCCAAAGCATTCTCCAAGGATCTGATGAAGAAATATGGCATTCCCACAGCCGCATATGAGAATTTTGACGATCCTAAGAAGGCCGAAGAATATCTGATGCATGCCGATATGCCCATTGTATTAAAGGCTGACGGACTTGCTCTCGGAAAGGGCGTGCTTATCTGTAATACCAGAGAAGAAGCTCTTGCCGGCGTAAAAGAGATTATGGAAGACAAGAAATTCGGCTCTGCGGGTAATAAGATGGTCGTTGAAGAATTCATGACCGGTCGTGAAGTTTCCGTTCTTTCTTTTGTGGACGGCAATACCATTAAGACCATGGCTTCAGCGCAGGACCATAAGAGAGCCAAGGACAATGATGAAGGCTTAAATACAGGCGGTATGGGTAACTTTTCTCCCAGCCCCTTCTATACAAAAGAAATTGAAGAGTTCTGCCAAAAGAACATCTTCCAGAAAACAGTAGATGCCATGAAGGCGGAAGGAAGAGAATTCAAGGGAGTTATTTTCTTCGGACTTATGTTAACCGAAAAAGGACCCAAGGTTCTTGAGTTTAACGCCCGTTTCGGCGATCCCGAAGCCCAGGTGGTACTCACCAGAATGAAGACTGACATTATCGATGTAATGGAAGCCTGCATTGACGGTACTTTGGACAAGCTTCAGCTTGACTTTATGGATCAGGCTGCAGTCTGCGTAATCCTTGCCAGTGACGGATATCCTTTAAGCTATGAAAAGGGATTTGAGATCACGGGCCTTGATAGATTTGATGGTCGAGATGATTATTTCTGCTTCCATGCAGGAACTAAATTTAATGATGCCGGAAAGATCGTAACTAACGGCGGCAGAGTTCTTGGCGTAACCGCTCTCGGCAATACACTTAAAGAAGCCCGTGCAAAAGCTTATGAAGCTACGGAATGGGTTGACTTTAAGAATAAGTACATGAGAACAGATATTGCCAAGTCAATCGAGATGCTGTGAACCGAGGGATCGCAGCATCGACCGATAATAAAACGCTGTGCGGTTTATTATAGAGGTTTTGTAAAACAAGTAACCTGTCGGATGTTTCAATAGAGGGTCAAGAGTTATGAATTTAGAGGGACTTATTAGAGAACGAGAATATGATAAACCCGTTAATTGCTCTAAGTGCGGAGGAAAGCTCAAGTATCTCGGTGTGGGAGAATATGAGTGCACCGAGTGCGGAAATAAAGAGCTTGATGATTACGGCAAGGTGCGTAACTTTTTAGAGGAGCATCCGGGAGCCAATGTGCTTCAGACGGAAAAGGGCACGGGAGTGTCCAAAGCCGTTATAAATGACCTGATTGTGGATGGTAAACTTGAGATCAGCTCAAAAGCAAGATTCTTGAGAGGAGATGGAGAAGAATGAAAAAGAAACTTATGTTTCCTAAATTAATGGGATTTTTATGGGTATTGATGTTCGCATTCTTTATGTTCCCTGCAATTTCTTTTGCGGGAACCGAAGGAAATGTAACAGCGGACAGCGCATATTTAAGAAGCGAGGCGTCTTCCGGAAGTAAGGCTCTCGGAAGCGTTGTAAAGGGTGACAAGCTGGATGTTATTTCAAAAGAAACAGATTCGGCAGGAAACACCTGGTATAAGGTTTATGTGGATGCCAATACCACAGGCTATATTCGTTCAGACCTTGTTTCCGTATCCGGTGATGTGGCAACAAGTCAGAGCTCCGGCACAAGCACCAATACCAACACTAACACAGATACCAATACATCAACCGGAAACACATCTTCGGTTGATACTTCAGTGACCATAGATGAAACCGGCATGACGGAAACAGAACCCATGACTGCTTCAGTTAAGGGAACTGTTAATGTACGAAGCAATGCTTCAACAAGCGGAAAGAAAGTAACCAGCGCCAAGCAGGGAACAGCCGTAACTGTAACAGGTTATGCAACTGATTCTGAAAATAAGGTATGGTACCGTATCAGCTATCAGGATGGAAATACACCCGTAAACGGATTCATCAGAAATGACTTTATTTCTCTTGACGGCGAACTTGTCGATAAGGTGATCGCGCCTCCCGAAACGGAAACTGAGGAGAAACCTGTAGAGGAAGAAACTCCCGAACCTGTATACAAAGATTACGAGGCAGTATTCGAAGAATCAGATCAGACCTGGTATTTATACAATTATATTGAGGGTAAGAAGACTAAGATCGAAGATCTTAATAACGCTGTAAGCAAGATCGCGGAAGAAGAAGCTGAAAAAACTTCTCTTAAGGGTAAGATCACTTTCAGAAATGTAATAATTATTTTACTGTCAGCTCTTATTGTAATTCTTATAGGTGTCGGCGTTTACGCATATATTAATTTCAGACAGTGGTATTACGGATACGGCGAAACCGAAGAGCCTGTTAAGACAAGAGAAACAGAAAAGTCTTACAGACAGGAAAGAAAGCCTTCAGCTTATTCTGCAAGAGAGACTCAGACCGTGCGTCCCACAGCTTCCAATGTGAAGGCTCAGACCATCGGCGCTCCCGAAAGAAAAACAGGACTTCCCGAAGGCGCAGTTAAGCTTCCCGACGGCCGCGTACAGATGCCCGACGGCAGCATAAGAAAAGTAGTTACAGGTGTCCGCATGGCTGACGGATCTGTTAAATTATCAGATGGAAGAGTACAGATGCCTGACGGCACCATGAAATATCCTGACGGCAGCATGAAGACACCCGACGGACGCATTATAAGACCCGAAAACGCATCAGATTATCAGAGAGCAGGCGCTTCCATGCAGGAAGTAAGAGAGATTCCCGTGCGTAAGACAGCGAAGCTCACTCAGGATGATGATGATATGGAATTCGGATTCCTTAATCTTGATGATATGAGGGATGAAGACTAACGAGGTATAGGAATGTTACCATATACGGAAAATGCTGAAATCGCTTTAAAAGAAGCGGAAAAAATTTCCAGAGAATTACGGCATTATTACATAGGCTGCGAGCACCTTCTTGTAGGTTTGATACGAGAGGGCAAAGGTGTTGCGGCCTCTGTTCTTTTACAGAACGGTATTACGGAATCCGTTGTGATCTCGCTTATCAAGGATTTCAGTGTAAGAGGTCAGGGTACCTTACTTAAAGACAAGGCGGGTTTAACACCCAGGACCGAGCGTGTTCTTGAAGAAAGTGAACGCATTGCGGAAGAATACCATTCCAATGTGGTGGGAACGGAGCATATTCTTCTTGCCATATTAAAGGACAGAGACAATACTGCCATTCAGATAATCATGTCACTTAAGAAAAGTCCTGTTGAACTTTATGCAGTGACACTCCTTGCCATGGGTGAAAATCCCAAGGCTGTTAAGGACGACTTAAAGAAAAAAGAAAAAGAAAAGGGCAAAGACTTTTTACAGTCCTATTCAAGAGATTTGACGGCTCTTGCTCATCAGGGAAAGCTTGATCCCGTTGTAGGAAGAAATGATGAAATCACCAGAGTGGTTCAGATCCTTTCAAGAAGAGGTAAGAACAATCCCTGTCTTGTGGGTGAACCCGGTGTAGGTAAGACTGCCATTGTTGAGGGTCTTGCCGCCAGAATCGTAGCAGGAGAAGTACCGGATACGGTCAAAAATAAGAGAATTCTTACTTTGGACCTTGCAGGAATGGTGGCAGGAACCAAGTACAGAGGTGAATTCGAAGAAAAGATGAAGAAGCTTCTTAATGAAGTTTCGGAAGACAGATCCATCATTCTTTTCCTTGATGAAATACATACACTTATCGGAGCAGGCGGTTCGGAAGGTGCGATCGATGCTGCCAATATCTTAAAGCCCGCTCTTTCCCGTGGCGAGATCCAGCTGATCGGCGCCACAACATTGACGGAATACAGAAAATATGTGGAAAAGGATGCAGCCTTAGAGCGTAGATTTCAGCCTGTAACGGTTTCCGAACCTACGGAAGAAGAAGCTATAAGGATCATAGAGGGTATTGCTCCCGCCTATGAAAAGCATCACCATGTCAAGTATACGCCGGAGGCCATTGAAGCGGCAGTAAGGCTTTCTTCAAGATACATCAATGACAGATTCCTGCCTGATAAGGCCATTGACCTGATCGATGAGGCAGGCGCATCGGTACGTATTAAGAATCTTAAGGTATCGGAAAAGGCGGAAGAACTTAAGAATGAAATCTTAAAGATAGACCTTCAGATTGCCCGATCCATTAAGATCGAGGCATATGCTCAGGCAATCGAATTAAAGCATAATCAGGATGCGCTTTATAAGAAACTTGAACGACTCTTGAAGCGTGAAAAGACCATGAAGGAACATAGCCAGTACGTGGTTGATGAAAATCACATCGCCGATGTTGTGGCTATCTGGACCAAGGTTCCCGTTAAGAAGCTTACGGAAAAAGAAAGCGAAAGGCTCCTTAAGCTTGAATCCATTCTTCATAAACGAGTTATCGGTCAGGAAGATGCGGTTACGAAGATCGCCAAAGCAATGAGGCGTCAGAGAGTGGGTCTTCAGGATCCCAACAGACCTCTCGGATCCTTCCTGTTCTTAGGCCCTACAGGTGTAGGTAAGACCGAACTTTCAAAAGCCCTTGCGGAAGCAATGTTCGGTACGGAAGATGCCATGATCCGTGTGGATATGAGTGAATATATGGAAGCACATTCCGTTTCCAAGCTTATTGGCTCGCCTCCCGGATATGTGGGTTTTGACGACGGCGGTCAGTTAAGTGAGAAGGTACGTAAGAATCCCTATTCAGTGGTTCTTTTCGATGAAATAGAAAAGGCTCATCCCGATGTGTTCAATATACTCCTTCAGGTTCTTGATGACGGTCATATCACGGATTCCAAGGGCCGAAAGGTTAATTTCAAGAACACCATCATTATCATGACCAGTAATGCGGGCGCTCAGCGTATCATTGAGCCCAAGACTCTCGGTTTCGAGACGGAAACCTCGGAAAAGAAAGACTATAACCGCATGAAAGATAATGTCATGGATGAAGTAAAGCGTATGTTTAAGCCTGAATTCATCAACAGAATTGACGATATCATAGTATTCAGAGCCTTGAATAAGAAGGATATGTCTGAAATCTGCACCATGCTTTCAAAGCAGCTTGTTAAGAGATGCAAGGAGCAGATGGATATCACTCTTACCATATCCAAGGAGCTTAAGGATGCGATAGTCAATAAATACACAGACCTTAAGATGGGTGCACGTCCCTTAAAGCGTGCCATCCAGTCTGAAATCGAAGATAAGCTTGCGGAAGAGATCCTTAAAAAGGAGATCGTTCCGGGTGATGTGGTAACCGCAAGATTCAAAAATAACGAGACAGTATTTACTAAAAAGGAATCTGTATGAGTAAAAAAATCTCCGCTTTCTTTTGCACAAACTGTGGGTATGAGTCATCAAAATGGATGGGACAGTGCCCGGGGTGCAGGGAATGGAACACCTTTACGGAAGAATTGGTAGAAAAAAAGAGTGCCGGTAGCAAACGCATCGGCACTTCTTTAAATGCAAATGCGCCGGTCTTACTTAAAGATATCGAGGGAAATGACGGTGAACGCATTACATCCGGCATAGGTGAACTTGACAGAGTATTGGGCGGAGGGATCGTAAAAGGGTCATTGGTATTAATAGGCGGTGATCCCGGAATCGGAAAATCAACGCTTCTTTTGCAGGTTACCAAGAATCTTTCAGCTAACGGAAGTAAGGTTCTTTATGTATCCGGTGAAGAGTCTTTAAAGCAGATAAAAATGCGGGCGGAGCGTGTAGGCTCTGATTTTCAGGATATGTATGTATTTTGCGAGACCAGCTTAAATCAGATAGAAGATGTCATAAACCGCGAAAAACCTGCAGTTGTGGTAATTGATTCGATCCAGACCATGTATACGGAAGAAGTTTCATCGGCTCCCGGCTCTGTTTCCCAGGTCCGTGAGGCTACCGCGATGCTCCTTCAGATTGCAAAGCGAATGGACATTACGATATTTATAGTGGGTCACGTGACAAAAGAAGGCGCTGTTGCAGGCCCCAGAGTGCTTGAACACATGGTTGATACCGTCCTCTATTTTGAAGGCGACCGTCACGCTTCCTACAGAATCTTACGTGGAGTAAAAAACCGATTCGGATCGACCAATGAGATCGGTGTTTTTGAAATGAGAAAAGAAGGGCTTACGGAAGTACTGAATCCTTCTGAATTTATGCTTAGCGGAAGAGCCGAAAAGGCCAGCGGTTCAGTTATAACCTGTGCCATCGAAGGTACCCGTCCTGTAATGCTTGAAATACAGGCTCTTGTATCTAAATCCAATTTCGGTATTCCGAGACGTCAGACCACCGGCATGGATATCAACAGAGTCAATCTTTTAATGGCAGTTCTTGAAAAACGCGGAGGTATTCAGATAGGAGACTGTGACGCCTATGTAAATATCGCCGGCGGATTAAGGATGAATGAACCTGCTTTGGATCTGGCTTTATCCATGGCAGTTACTTCAAGCTTCAGAAATAAATATATAGATGAAAAGACCGTTATAATCGGAGAAGTGGGATTATCGGGCGAAGTAAGAGCCGTGTCAATGTGTGAGCAGAGAGTATCGGAAGCTTCCAAGCTCGGATTTGAGACCGTGATAATTCCCGCATCCAATATAAATGCGGAAATCAAGAAAATTAAGGGAATCCGGGTTTTCGGAGTGAAGGATATCGGGGAAGCCATGAACCTTCCGATTTTTAATTAAAAAGCACTTGCCACCGTTCATACCTTATGCTATAATCTCACTTGTCGGTTTGAGAAAAATACATAGGGGCATAGTTCAAAGGTAGAACAGTGGTCTCCAAAACCATCGATGTGGGTTCGATTCCTACTGCCCCTGCTCTTTCAAAGAAGGTAAGCATTACCTTCTTTTTTTGTGCCCTAAAATAAAAAATTTACCCAAAATTTTCAGATAATTATTTGATTATTATATGGAAGTTAGTAATCCTTTTGTGATAGAATGATGTATAGAGTTTTTTCAGGGGAAAAATACCTTTGAGGGAGGTTTACAGTGCAAACACAACAGGTTTCCAAGGACAAGTATATCTGCACGGAAGGCCAGAGTCTTGATGCTATTCATATCATAGCTTCCGGGCAGGTTAAGGCTACTTTTCCCGGCGGTGAAATGATCTTAAAAAAGGGCGATATCGTAGGACTTTGTGACATCGCCTATGATTCCCATTTCTTTACATATACAACTCTTGAGGATTGCTCCTTCGTTTCTTTCGCCATTAAAAAAGAAAGCTCCATAGCTGAGATCGTAAAGGCAAATCCCGAAATCGCAAAAATGCTTTATCAGTCCATGCTGAATCAGATTTACGGCGTCTACGGCAAATATGCGAGACAGAAGGAAAACTGCAAGACTCTCTATAAAAATATCTTCGATTATTATGAGAAATATGTAGATTTCTGCTCTCATTACAATGTGATCTCGCGTTCTCTGCCACAGTTTGACTCCATTCAGGAACTGTCTCTTGAAGAAGAGGTCGAGCCCTGGATTGTATCATACTATGCTTCCATGAAGGATCTTCCTCAGGAAGTAAAGATGGCGCTTTATGCCCGCCCCAGCTATATGGTGGGATTTGTAAAGCGTGCCAGCGAGGATGTTCACGCAGCCTTCTCAGCTCTCGAGACAATGAACGACTACGTTGAAGAAAATAAATCCGTCTTCATGCAGGAATCAAGGATCGATATGTTCGATCTCTATGTATCCCTTCTTTTCAGATTAAAAGCCGGAAGTCCCGAAGCCGACAAGGTGGTTGAGACCATCGAGTCCCTTATTAAATATCTTGACGAACAGAAGCTGGTTTCTCAGGATCTTTTGCATGAGAGATGTGAAGAATACAGAAACAAGTACAATAACATGAATTACAAGTCGGAAGAAGGTGCCGGAGGAGTATCGGAAGCTTCCGCAAAAGAACTTACCAACTCAATTGATGTTATTTTGCAATATGCGGCAGTGGATGATGAACTTGCCAATAATTTCAAGAAGCTCATAACCCAGTATAAAAAACTTTCCGACAAGGCTTCGACGGAAGACAGTGCAAGAAAGTTACGAACTGAGCTTACCCAGGCATTTTATAAGATCTATGTCGAGGCATTTAAAGTAAGCGTCAATGATTCAAGAGTACCCACCGTATTGAAAATGTTCTTTAATTTCGGATATGTGGATGAAGAACTGGCGGGGCTTGAAAATGCGGCTTACCTGTACAGCATCGCCGACGAATTCAGAGGCGACTCATATCAGGGCGTGTACACGGCATACGAATGGCTCCTTGCCATATACAATAAACAAAAAGAACCGAGCCGCAACGAATTCGATACGGATTATGTTGCATTCCTTCACGAACAGAAGGTGCAGGGTAAGATCACGCCGGAGCTTGAGACCAGATTGCTTGGTGACCCCGGAGAAAGAGTCATGTTCGAACTTGAGAACATGTTCCCCATGGTCAATAAAGTTACTTTTGGACGAATCAGTATTTTTTGCCCGGTATTCTGCGAAAGCAATGTTATAAAGCCTCTGGAGAACTGCCTTGTTAATGTGGAAACTATCAAAGACACCTTCAAGCTTATTGAATCCGTGGATTACGGCGCATTCTTCAGGGAAACCGTATATGTAAATGAAAAGATCGGTATTCAGAAGGAATATGTGGCTGTAAAAGTAACTCCCGATGTTATTCTTTTTCCCAATGTGGGAACAAGAGGCGTTATGTGGCAGGAGATTGAAGGAAAGAAGCGTACCACTCCCGGCCGTATGATGATCTCCGTATTCCATTTGGAAGATATACGCCAGACATTTACCCGTCTTACCGGAGAATTCCGCTGGGAAATGTGCAAGAGAGAGCAGGGTGCTCGCTGGAACGATATTACCGACAAGTCCCTTACCAGCGAATACTGCGACTACGTACAGTTCTATAAAAAGAACAACGATCTTTCACAGGATGCAAAAGAAAAGGTTAAGCAGAGCCTTGTTAAAGCCAAGAACTCCTTTAAGGAAATGTTCGTGCGTGACTATATTACCTGGATCATGTTTGAGGGAGCCGGTTCACCGAGACTTAACAAAGTTGCGAGAGCGATCCTTCTTACATATTGTCCCTTCCCCAAGGAGCTTCGTGAAAAGATCGCGGCAAATCCTTTATTTAAGGAACTTATTGAGCGTTATGACGTGAAGCTTGCCCAGACGCTACACAGACTGGATGGTGTGGCACAGAAGATAAAGAATCAAAATCAACCCATACCACCCGAACTCGAGATTCATAGAAAGTACGTGGAAGGTACAGTATAATCAATATTGTTATATTATACATCAAAATAATTGCATAAATACGGGGCATGTTCCCATATAATCATTTTAGAACTTGAGAAAATCAAGTTTTTCCGAGAAAATTCCCCTTTTACACAAGTAAGAGCGCTAAGGTAACCCCTTAGCGTTTTTACTTTTTATTCTGTTCAAATCCTTGTGTTTTCCCAAAAGTATGATAAAATATGTAAAGTATTGTGGGCTTTTGCGTTTAAGCGCATTAGAGAAGGAGGCTATATGAAAGAATTTTCATTGGCAGAGCATCGCGATGAGGTATTACAATTATTGACTTATGTGCCGTGGCTTACCAAAAAAGCGGGAGAAAAAGCTTCAAAGGTTTATAATGACAACAATCTTTCAAAGTCCACCATTCCTTTCCCCGTTTATGACACAATGCTTCTTAATTTTGTAAATGAAGCCGGAAAGACCGGGCTCATTGACAAGAATTATGTATATGCCTATTCCGAACACAGAATCAGAACTGTTCAGGATGAAAAGCGCATTATCGAAGAAGTCGGTGTTAAAGAAGCCGGCATTTTGGTAGCTATACTCAGCAAGTATGTGCTTGGCGGAATGACCAAAGGCGTTCTTTGGAGCCAGGCTGTTGAAGAAGGGGTCTTCCTTGCTGTATTACTGAGAATGAAAAAATTATTGGAAATATGGGATTCGCCTTTAGCATAGGCGTAGAAGGAGTTATCGTAAATGAGCGATAAAGCGGCTAAAAAGAAGCAATATATTCTGGACACCGCAAGGGGCGTTTTTGCGAAGAAAGGTTTTAAAAACGTTACCATGAAAGATATAGTGGATGCCTGTGATATAAGTCGCGGCGGTCTTTATATCTATTTTGAAAGTACCGAAGATATATTTGCAGAATTGATGAAGAATGAAGCGGAAGAAATGGATGATGTTTTTTCCGGTTCTATTAATGAAGAAAGCAGCGCGGGAGATATCCTCGCTCTGTTTTTAAAGGAGCAGAAGAAGGAGCTTCTTTCCGAAAAAGAAAGCTTACTTGTTGCCACCTATGAATATGCATTTTCTAATATGAATAATAGTGACCGTACGGAGCTTTTTAAAGAGCGATTGAACGCATTTGTGAAGGTAGTGCGAAAGCTCATAGAAAAAGGTTCCGAATCCGGCGAACTCTATTGTGAGGACCCGGAGGGTGCTGCCCGTAATATTTTAAATGTTATCGAAGGACTTAAGATCCGCTCGGTAACAACGGGAATAACAGAAAGCGATATCGATCGCGAACTGTTATATATTATGAGTGGCCTGATTGCGGATTAATACATGGGGGTCCAATATTGAACCCCCATTTCTTATATTTTAATTAATGAAAGGAGCACCATTACTGTTATGGGCAATGTAAGACGTATCTATGTCGAGAAAAAGAAACCCTTCGCCGTTAAGGCTGAAGAGCTTAGAGAGGAAATTTCGGGATTCCTGGGAATAAAGAATGTAACCGATGTCAGAGTGCTTATTCGCTATGATGTTGAGAACATTTCCGACGAAGTATTCGACAAGGCAACCACCACCATTTTCTCGGAGCCTCCCGTAGATGACATCAGATTCGACGAGCCGGGACTTAAAGCAGGAGACAGAGTATTCAGCGTTGAATATCTTCCCGGACAGTTCGACCAGAGAGCGGATTCCGCCGTTCAGTGTATCCAGTTCTTAAAGGAGGACGAAAACCCTGTAATCAAGACAGCAGTTACATATATAATCTCAGGTTCCATCTCCGATGATGAATTTGCCAAGATCAAATCCGACATCATCAACCCTGTTGATTCAAGAGAGACAGGACTTGAAAAACCTGAGACGCTTGTTACCGAATATGATGAACCCGCAGATGTAGTGGTATTTGACGGCTTCAAGGACATGGACTCCGATAAGCTTAAGGAATTATACAGATCCCTCAATCTTGCCATGACCTTTAAGGACTTTTTACATATTCAAAATTATTTTAAAAACGAAGAAAACCGTGATCCTTCCATGACAGAGATCAGAGTTCTTGATACCTATTGGTCAGATCACTGCAGACATACCACCTTCTCAACAGAGCTTAAGAATGTAAACTTTGAAGAAGGCTATTTCAGAACCCCCATCGAGACTACCTACCAGAGCTATCTGGATACCAGAGAAGAAATCTTCAAGGGAAGATCCGACAAATTTGTGTGTCTCATGGATTTAGCTTTAATGGCTATGAGAAAGCTTAAAAAAGACGGAAAGCTTGATGACATGGAAGAATCCGATGAGATCAATGCATGCTCCATCGTGGTTCCCGTTGAAATTGACGGTGTTACCGAAGAGTGGCTTGTAAGCTTTAAAAATGAAACTCATAACCACCCCACTGAGATCGAACCCTTCGGTGGTGCTGCCACATGTCTCGGTGGAGCCATCAGAGATCCCCTTTCAGGAAGATCATATGTATATCAGGCAATGCGTATCACAGGTGCCGCAGATCCTACAGTACCCGTAACAGATACATTAAAGGGTAAGCTCCCTCAGAAGAAAATCGTTAAGGGCGCTGCATCAGGTTATTCTTCCTACGGTAACCAGATCGGTCTTGCAACAGGCTATGTCAAGGAAGTGTACCATCCCGATTATGTTGCAAAAAGAATGGAGATCGGTGCCGTTATGGGTGCCGCTAAGAGAGAAAATGTTATAAGAGAGAACTCCGATCCCGATGATATCATCATCTTGCTTGGCGGACGTACAGGACGTGACGGCTGTGGCGGTGCAACCGGTTCTTCCAAGGTTCACACGGAGGCTTCCATTGAAACCTGCGGTGCTGAAGTACAGAAGGGTAATGCACCTACAGAAAGAAAGATTCAGAGACTTTTCAGACGTCCCGAAGTTACAAAGCTCATTAAAAAATGTAATGACTTCGGTGCCGGCGGTGTATCCGTTGCTATCGGTGAACTTGCAGACGGCCTCATGGTTAACTTAGATCTTGTGCCTAAAAAGTATGCAGGTCTTGACGGAACAGAACTTGCCATTTCCGAATCCCAGGAAAGAATGGCAGTTGTGGTTGCTCCGGAGGATGCCGATGAATTCTTAAAGTATGCCGACGAAGAAAACCTTGAAGCAGTTAAGATTGCCACCGTTACCAGAGAAAAAAGACTTGTCCTTACATGGAGAGGCAAGAAGATCGTAGATTTAAGCCGTGCATTCCTCGATACCAACGGTGCTCATCAGGAGACCGATGTAACAGTTGAAATGCCCGATGAGAACAATAATTATTTTGATAAGATCGCAATTAATAAAGTAAATGATGCTATAGAAAAGGATTCTTTCAAAGAAGCCATCAGCGCTTCACTTTCCGACTTGAATGAATGCTCACAGAAGGGTCTCGTTGAAATGTTCGACTCATCCATCGGAGCAGGATCCGTTCTTATGCCTTACGGCGGTAAGAAGCAGCTGACAGAAGCACAGGCAATGGTTGCAAAGCTTCCCGTTCTTCACGGAAAATGCGATACAGTAACCATGATGAGCTATGGCTTCGATCCCTATCTTTCATCCTGGTCACCTTACCACGGTGCAGTTTATGCAGTACTTTCCAGTATGTCTAAGATTGTTGCTGCAGGTGGTGATGCCAAGAAGATCCGCTTCACCTTCCAGGAATATTTCAGACGTATGACGGAAGATCCCAAGCGCTGGAGCGAGCCTTTTGCAGCACTTCTCGGTGCCTACGATGCTCAGATCGGTTTCGGTCTTCCTTCCATCGGAGGTAAGGACTCTATGTCCGGTACCTTCAATGATATTGACGTGCCTCCCACACTTGTTTCTTTTGCAGTTGATGTGGCAAAAGAAAAGGATGTGATCACACCTGAACTCAAGAAAGCAGGCGACATACTTTGTTTCCTTGAGATCGAAAAAGACAGGTATGATATGCCGAACTACGAAAGTACTCTTGATATGTTCGAAGAGGTTCATAAGCTTTCAAAAGAAGGCGTAGTGAAGGCGGCATATGTTGCAGATTCCAACGGTTTTGCCGTAGCTGCAGCCAAGATGGCTCTCGGTAATGATTTGGGACTTAAGTTTAATGCCGAGATAGCATTAAGGGATTACTTCGAAAATGCTATGGGCGGAATTATCGTTGAAATCAGTCCCGAAGACGAAGGAAAGATCACTTCCGAACACAGGATCATTGCAAAGGTTATGGATGAAGCGGTTATTTCTTATAAGGATGAAACACTTTCACTTTCAGAAGCCGTTGACACATGGAGAAAGCCTTTATCCAAGGTATTCCCTGAAAAGGCAGTACTTAATAAGGATTCTCTTGAAGATAAGCTCTTTGAAACCAATGATATTTATGTATGTAAAAATAAAGTGGCTCGTCCCACGGTATTTATTCCCGTATTCCCCGGAACCAACTGTGAGTACGATTCCATGAGAGCATTTGAACGAGCAGGTGCAGATACCATTATCAAGGTATTTAAGAACCGCTCCGCAGAAGATATCAGAGATTCCGTAGATGAATTCAAGAAGGCAATCTCTCAGGCTCAGATCATCATGTTCCCCGGCGGTTTCTCCGCAGGTGACGAACCCGACGGATCTGCTAAATTCTTCGCTACAGCTTTCAGAAACGATAAGCTTAAAGAAGAAGTAATGAAGCTCTTAAATGAGAGAGACGGACTTGCACTCGGTATCTGTAACGGATTCCAGGCACTTATCAAGCTTGGCCTTGTACCTTACGGAGAAATCGTTGGCCAGACCGCCGATTCACCTACACTTACATACAACACCATTAACCGTCATATATCCAAGATGGTATATACCAAGGTTGTATCCAATAAGTCTCCCTGGCTGAGACTTGCGGAAGTAGGAAAGACATATGTAACTCCCGCATCTCACGGTGAAGGAAGATTTGTAGCCAATAAAGAATGGATCGAAAAACTCTTTAAGAACGGCCAGGTTGCCACAAGATATGCCGATCCCGACGGAAATATCTCCATGGATGAAGAATTCAATGTAAATGGTTCTTATGCCGCAATCGAAGGTATTACATCCGCTGACGGAAGATGCTTAGGTAAGATGGCACATGTAGAAAGAATCGGAAGATCCGTAGCAGTAAATATTTACGGAGAGCAGGATCTTAAGATCTTCGAATCCGGTGTTGAATATTTTAAATAAGTAAGTTTAATGAATAAAGTAAATTACAAAAAGTTAATGGACCGGGAGCTTGAGGAATCAGGAAGTGACAAAACACTGTTACTTCATGCATGCTGTGCTCCCTGCTCCAGTGCATGCCTTACGACTTTAAAGGGTCGGGTCAGGATAAAAGTTCTTTATTATAATCCCAACATAGTTGAGGATGAAGAATATGAACTCAGAGATGCCGAATTAAAGCGTCTTATTACGGAACTTAAAAAAGAATATCCCGAAGCTGAGATAGAATTTGTGGAAGGTAAAAAGGAACCTGAAAAGTTTTTAGAAATCGCCAAGGGTCTTGAAAAAGAACCTGAAGGCGGCAAAAGATGCGAGAAGTGCTTTGAATTAAGACTCAGGGAAGCTGCCAGAGTAGCGAAGGAAGAACATGCAGACTTCTTTACCACCACACTCACCATAAGCCCCTTAAAGAATGCGGAGCTTTTAAATGAAATAGGTGAAAGGATCGCAAAGGAAGAAGGTATCAGATTCCTAAATTCCGACTTCAAAAAAGACGAAGGCTATAAACGAAGCGTAGAATTGTCAAAGAAATATGGATTGTACCGTCAGGACTATTGCGGCTGCCCTTATTCCAAGGCAGAATCCATAAAAAGAAAGCAAGAAAATATCAGAGGATAAAATGGAAAAAATACTTGATTTAATAACAAAAGAAGTAAGCGAAGCTTTTGTGGCTGCGGGATATCCCGGAGAGGCAGGGCGTGTAAGCATTTCCAACCGTCCGGATCTCTGCGAATATCAGTGTAACGGCAGTATGGCACTTGCGAAGCAGCTACATACCGCACCAATAAATGTTGCCAATGCGGTAGTTGAAAAGCTTGTTGGTAATCCTGCTTTTTCTAAGGCAGAAGCCGTAATGCCCGGCTTTATTAATTTAAATGTAAATCCCGAATTCATCACGGAATATGTTCGTTCCATGGCAAAAGAAGATAAATTCGGATTAAAGGCGCCCGAAAAGGCTCTTAAGATCGTGATCGACTACGGCGGACCCAATGTAGCGAAGGCTCTTCACGTAGGACATTTACGTTCGGCAGTAATCGGTGAAGCTGTTAAAAGAATCTGTCGCTATGTAGGTCATGATGCCATCGGCGACATTCACATGGGAGACTGGGGTCTTCCCATGGGTCTTGTTATGACAGAGCTTCAGGAGAGAAAGCCTGATTTATGCTATTTTGATGAAAATTATCAGGGAGAATATCCCGAAGAAGCACCCTTTACGGTTGCGGATCTTGAAGAAATCTATCCCACGGCATCAGGTAAGAGTAAAGAAGATGAAGCTTACAAAGCCCGTGCCATGGAAGCAACCTTCAAGCTTCAGTCAGGCGTAAGAGGTTACCGTGCTTTATGGAACAAGATCATCGATGTTTCAGTTTCCGATTTAAAGAGAAACTATGATAATCTCGATGTACATTTTGATCTGTGGAACGGCGAAAGCTCCGTGCACGAGCTGATCCCCGGAATGGTTCAGAAGATGAAGGATGACGGCTTTGCTCACTACAGCGAAGGCGCTCTTGTAGTAGATGTAAAAGAAGAAACGGATACCAAGGAAGTTCCTCCCTGCATGCTTCTTAAGTCGGACGGTGCCGCAAAGTATGATACAACTGATCTTGCTACCATCTTAGACCGTATGGAAAAATACAATCCCGATAAGATCATCTATTTAACTGATAAGCGTCAGGAACTTTATTTTACCCAGGTATTCAGATGTGCCAAGAAGACAGGCCTTGTTCATGATGATACAGAGCTTATCCATATCGGTTTCGGTACCATGAACGGTAAGGACGGAAAGCCCTTTAAGACCCGTGACGGCGGTGTAATGCGTCTTGAATATCTTATTAAGGATATCAATGAAGAGATGCTTAAAAAGCTTATTGAGAATGAAAACAGGGGCATATCCGAAGAAGAAGCGGAAAAGACTTCAAAGATCATCGGTCTTGCCGCAATAAAGTACGGAGACCTTTCCAATCAGCCCTCAAAAGATTATGTATTTGACTTAGACAGATTCACTTCTTTTGAAGGAAATACGGGCCCCTATATTCTTTATACCATAGTAAGGATCAAGTCGATTTTAGATAAGTTCGTATCTCAGGGCGGAAAGATCAATGCGGAAGCCATCAAGAGCCCTGTCAACGAAAGCGAAAAGGAATTGATGAAAGTCTTAACAGGTTTCCAGGCAGCGGTGACGGGAGCTTATGAAGAGCTTTCTCCCAACAGAGTATGTGCTTTTATTTACGACCTTGCCAATGCTCTCAATTCTTTCTATCATGAGACAAAGATTCTTACTGAAGAAGATGCTGATAAAAAAGAAGGCTTTATTGCCCTTATCAATTTAACCAAGAATGTGCTTGAAACCTGTATTGATATGCTTGGCTTCAGCGCACCGGAGAGAATGTAATGAGAATAGGACACGGATATGATGTTCATAAACTGGTTGAAGATCGCCCTCTTATAATCGGTGGGGTAAATATACCCCATGAAAAAGGGCTTCTCGGCCATTCGGATGCGGACGTGTTAACCCATGCCATTATGGATGCTCTTTTAGGAGCTGCGGCACTTGGAGATATAGGTTTACACTTTCCCGATACCGATCCCCGATATAAAGGCGCCGACAGTATAGAACTCCTTAAGCATGTGGGAGATCTGCTTGAAGAGAACCTTTATTATGTGGAGAATATTGACGCAACCATTCTTTGTCAGGCACCAAAAATGCGTCCTCATATCGATGCTATGCGAAAGAATATTGCCGATGCTCTTAAGATCGATGTTAATGCCGTGAATATCAAGGCAACAACGGAAGAAGGCCTTGGTTTTACCGGAGCAAAAGAAGGTATTGCGGCTCACTCCGTATGCCTTATAGAAACCATGATGAACATGGGCGGCAGCCGCGATTTTTCATGTAACGGATGCGCCGGATGTAAGGCAAAACAGGGAGAAATCTGAAAATAAGAAATTTGAAAAAAACCCTTGACAATAGTCACCATATTTTGTATATTAAGACGGTCGGTTGAGACACGGGGTCTTAGCTCAGCTGGGAGAGCATCTGCCTTACAAGCAGAGGGTCACAGGTTCGAGCCCTGTAGGCCCCATCAACTACTTAACGAAATATGGCGAGATAGCTCAGTTGGCTAGAGCATGCGGTTCATACCCGCAGTGTCGAGGGTTCGAATCCCCCTCTCGCTATTCGCAATTAAATATTGCACCATACCGGGGTGTGGCTCAGGTGGTAGAGCGCTTCGTTAGGGACGAAGAGGCCGCAAGTTCAAGTCTTGTCACTCCGATTAAAAAAAGGATTATCCGAAAGGATAATCCTTTTTTTAATCGGAATTTACAGGTTTAATTATCCGGCCCCATTCGTCCCTAACGAAACGTTAGGGCGAAGAGGGTGTTGCGTGCCGGTGGCACGCGTTTAACACCGACCGTTGCTGAACGTCCAGTGGACGTTCGTTTAGCAACGACCGAAACGGAGTGTAGACGCGAAGCGGAGACCGCAAGTTCAAGTCCGGCTCTCATTCGCCCCTAACGTTTTGTTAGGGCGAAGTCTTGTGATATTTTTACCCATCCCCCTTGCGAGAGTAAATATTTTTCATTGTAAAAGTCTCTTTTTTTCGATAATTTTTATACATTAAGAAAGCGAGGACTTACAAATGATAGATTCTTTTATTTTTGATTTGGACGGTGTAATCGTATTTACTGATAAGTATCATTATCAGGCCTGGAAACAGATGGCCGATGAATTAGGCGTATATTTTGATGAAAAGATAAATAACAGACTTCGTGGCGTGAGCCGTATGGACAGTCTTGAAATAATACTTGAAAGATATGAAGGCCCTGCCCTTTCTTACGAAAGAAAAGTAGAGCTTGCCACTCATAAAAATGAAATATACAGAGAATTACTTAATAAGATGACGCCGTCTGATGTAAGTAGCGAAGTAAGGGAGACTCTTAAGAAACTCAGAGAAAAGGGTATAAAGATCTCTCTCGGCTCATCCAGTAAGAATGCAAGGCTGATCTTAGAAAAGGTGGATCTTCTTGATGCATTCGATGAAATTTCAGACGGAAATAATATTACAAGATCAAAGCCCGATCCTGAAGTATTTTTGAAGGCTGCCGAATTTTTGCATTCAAAGCCTGAAACCTGCGCGGTTTTGGAAGATGCAATCTCCGGCATCGAAGCTGCCAAGGCAGCCGGCATGACGGCAGTTGCCATAGGAGATGCCAAAGCTTCGGAAAAGGCTGATTACAGGATCGACACCTTCAGTGATATTCTCAAGTTAATATAGAACAGGTAAAATTATTACAAGCAAAGGTAAAGAAATTACAAATTAATTCTAATTTTTTTACCTTTTTCACGTATATGGTAAAAAAATTACAACCAATAGAAAAATAGTGCCATAGAAGTGGCTCTTCTCATAATATAAAATAAGGTATGGTGGGTTATGGAAAGAATAGAATTTAAAAATATAAAGGATGAAACATTAAGATTCAACGATGATTTCACAGTCGAAAAAGAAAGCCTGAAGGATCCGAATGGCTATGAAATAAATCTTTTAAAGGTAAGTAACGGAATACTCGATTTCAGCATCATAGTAGAGAGGGCCATGGATATAGGCGAGATCTTTTATAAAGGTCATAAGATGAGCTGGGATAGAGATATTAAGCGATTACTCAATCCCGACGGTGTTGACCTTAAAGAGGATGGAGCATGGGAAAAGGGATTTTATCAGGCGGTGGCATCCCTGGGACCGGAAGTATTCGGAACTCCCGATGAGATCAGGACACCCCATGGAACCGGTGCTTTTTCAAAAGCAGACCCCGAGAGAGTTTACATAACTTATGAAAACAACGAGCTTACCATTGCAGGATTTGTGCCGATCAAAGGGTATGGAGCAACACCACAGTATGAAAAATGGGTTTACATAATACTCAAGAAGGATTCCTGTTTCTTTGAAAGAAAAGAAGCTTATAAGAATCTTTCCGATGAAATTCTTCCTCTTGATACCGGCTACCATGTTCAGCTTAACGGTTCCTTTATGAATGAAGGAGGAAGATATGTGCTTCCCGTATCAAGTGACAGGATGTTACTTAGAGACTCTGCGCCCACGGAAATAAGTCCCAAGGCTATTTATCCCGAAAAGCTTGAGTTTATGCCCATTCGCTGCTATCAATACGTACCTGAAAAGGTATATGGAATAGAGGAAATACCTTCTTTTTCCGATTGCGAATTCTTATATAAGGAGCCTGATAATATTACTGCCGAAATGGTAGTTAACAGGCAGAATACAAAAATGGCCCTGGTACTCCGTCCCCTTAGCTCATTCGGGAGGACGCTTCTTGCGAAGAGAAATGACGGAGAGGCGATGTATGCGATAGAGCCTTGTCGTACGAGACCCAACTCCATCAGGCAGAAGGCGATAGACGGCGAGCTTAAATACATAGAGCCGGGTGAAATTGTTGAATCCGAGATCGTTTTCGGATTTTCAGATGATAAAGAAACTGTTGACAGACTGGTATCAAAAATTGAAAGTGCAGCTTCCTATGAAAAAGAAATTGCTGAAGCAAGGAGAAAAGAAAAATAGGTCCGTACTTAAGACAGTGGGAGTGCTGCTTATAGCATTCTCTGTTTACGGCGCGATCACAGCCTATGGAGCTTATCAGACTAATTTGCGACGTAATTATGAAAATATCGATAATTCCGTAGAAAGAACGATGGAAAGCATCGGTCGCAGTCTTTCCATGATAAGAGGTACCACAATAGCCATTTCAGGCAGTGATTCGTTAAGTAACTGGACCAAGGATAATGATTACTTCAACGTGGATGAAAAGGATAGAAGGATCCGCACCAAGGCCCTTGAAAATGAGATGCAGCGCACTCTTATTTATAACAACGGCTGGAATCTCGATCTTATCGACTATGTGGCTGTGTACGAAGACCGTACCCTTCTTGCATATACCTTCACAAAACCATATAACGTTCATACCATAGAGGAGAAGTCCTCCGCCATTAATGATGTGATTCGTAAATCAGACGAATTTTCTTTGGTTATTCCACCCACCGATGAAGACCCAACCATGTATACAACTCTGAAGATTCGTTCCGATTATTCGGAAGATGTGGGTCATAAGAAATCAATCTATATCATATGCGCAACCGACGCAAGCTTCCTGAAGGACAGCCTTAACAGCACCTATGGCTATGAAGGCGCCCTTATGTATTTAACCAACAGAGCCGGCATGATCTATGCTTCCAACGAAGAAGGCATCGCGGGAAAGACCATCAGGGAAGAGATCCTTACGGTTTCTTCCGGCGTGAGGCGGGATATCCTGGTAAGCGGCAAGAAATATGCCATTACAAAAAGAAGCGTAAATTCCGACTTTTATTTTATCTATATGCTTCCGAAGAGTGAGATCGTAAGACTTACCATACAGAGTATGGAATCGTTACTGCTTCTTTCCATCATCACCACCCTCATAATGGTAGTTCTTGTCACCATGATAGAGACCCAGTATGAACAGAAGATTTTGATGGAAGAATCAGAGATCCAGTTTTTGCAGCAACAGATGAATCCTCATTTTCTTTTTAATATATTGCTGACGATCCAGATAAAGGCAAAGATGTCAGGGGATGAAACCGTAAGCAAGATGATCACGTCCCTTTCGAATCTTTTAAGGGCAGGGATCTACAGGGACAAGCGCTCCACCATTCCCATAAAGGAAGAGCTTAAATATGTGGAATATTATTTATCCCTGCAAAAAGAACGCTATGAGGATCGGCTTTCATATACTATCGACATAGAAGATGATGAACTTATCGAATGCGAGGTACCGAGGCTTTCGATCGAACCGCTGGTTGAAAATGCGGTGGTGCACGGCCTGGAGGTTTCCGATAAAGAAGGCAAGGTCGAAGTAAGCATTAAGGGAAAGAACAAAGATATTATTATCCATGTTAAAGATAATGGCGTGGGCTTTGACCCGGAGGTGCTTAAGCTTTCGGATACAAGACTCAATCCGGATGGAAGCCTTACCCGCGAAAAGGTGGGTGTTAAGAATACCAATCGGCGTATTAAGATGATGTACGGCGATAAGTACGGACTGAGCATTAAGAGCGCATTAAATGAGGGAACGGACATAGAAATAAAGATACCAAAGAAAAAATGGATGGTAGAAAATGGTTAAAGTATTGATTGTTGATGATGAAAGAAACATACGTGAGGGGATCAAAAAACTGATAGACTGGGAAAGTCTTAATTGCGAAGTGGTCGGTGCCTGCGTAAACGGCGTGTCCGCCCTTGAATTTATAGAAAAGAACCCGGTGGACATGGTAGTTACGGATATTAAGATGCCAGTTATGGACGGTCTCGAATTAAGCCGTCACATAAGGGATGAATATCCGGAAATAAAGGTTATAATCCTCACTGCGTATTCGGAATTCGACATGGCGAAAAAGGCTATTACCTTCAACGTAACGGATTTCATCATCAAAAATGATTTCATGGATGAGCTCCCCAAGGCTGTTGAAAAGAATGTGGCAGCCATAAATGCTAAAAGGGATGAAAAGAAAGAAAACTCAGGGGACGAGATACATTCCGACGACAGATATTTCATGAGCATACTGAAGAGTCTCGTAACGGATACAGAATTATCAAAAGAAGATATTACGGGCTTCGAAAACTCGAATCTTGTAATATGTGCCTGTGAAATAAATCGATATGAAGGGGACAGCAACACAGAACGTAATCTCTATGAAATGTTCAATAATATCCTAAAGATCGGTCTTAAGAACTGCCGCTTTACCACAATAAGCGTAAATCAGTCACTGCTTATCATCGGTTTAAGCTATGAAAAGAATTCCGGCATGAACATAAACCGCGTGGTGGAATGCTTCAGTAACATTCTTATCATGGTGGAAGAATTTATGCGAATAGAGATAAAGATCGGTATAAGCAGCGAGCTTCCGGAAATAGCGACGATAAAAGAAGGCTATATGGAAGCTAAAGATGCTCTTTCCAAGATAGACGGCAAGGGATGCGCCCTTAAGATCTACGAAGGCTCTATTGGCAGAAACAGCGGAGAGTTCCTTGATGTTGACGGTTTTTCAGAGAAAATCTGTGAATTTACCTTTGACGAAAGAAGTGACAATGCAGTTAATGTCCTCCACGATTTTGTAGGTAAGTTAAAAGCATCGGGATGTTCTTTTGAACAATGCAAGTTATACATGCTTGTAATATATTCCACCATCATCCACAAGGCTGTGCGCTATCAGCTTAATGTGGACCTTGATTTCAATGATTATGAAAAAGAGATCTATAAGAAGGTACAGTCATCAAATACCATCACATCTTTAGAAAAGATCGGAGAGATCTTGATTTCCGAGATCCGAAGCATATGCATCGGCAAAAAGAATTTTAAAAATGAGCTCGTTAAAAAGGTTGACGACTGTATAAAGAGCAATTATAAGAAAGAGCTTACCCTTCAGAAGATAAGCAAAGAAATTTATCTTAATTCAAGCTATGTGAGCCGCGCCTATAAAAAGATGACGGGAAATACCGTCACGGAGGCAATCACATTGTATCGCGTGAATAAAGCGAAGGAATTATTGAAAAATACCAACATGAAGATTTACGAAGTGGCTGAAGACGTGGGATTTAAGGATGCGGCTTATTTTACCAACGTATTTGTTAAATATACAAGTCTGAACCCCAGTGACTTCAGACAGGGCCATTAAGCAAAAAAATCCAATTACAGGTAAAAATATAACAAAAGAATGGCTTAAAAGTTTCTTTTTAAAGATTCATGGTCAAATTTTCAAAAGAAAAGGAAAACTGAGCCCATTCAAGGTTCGGGCCCCATATCTTATATTGGTCTTGTTCCAATAAACGACCTAATAGGAGGGTAATTATGAAAAACAGATTAGCAAAAAGCTTAGCTTGCATTATGGCAGCTACAATGCTTATGTCTCTTGCCGCTTGCGGACAGAAGACAGAATCAGTTGCTGAATCTACAGAGATCGCTGAAGAATCAGTAGGCAAGGAAGAAACCGTTTCTGATTCCGAACCTGTAGAAATCTCATATGCAACATTTATGGTAGGTACACATGCATCAGCTCAGGCTGAAGCAGAAGTTATCGCAGAATTCAACAGAATTTATGACGGTAAGATCAAAGTAGTAGTTGAAGAACTTCCCAGTGACGATGCATTCGTTGACAAAATGAAGACTCTTGCATCATCCAATTCTCTTCCCGATGTATTGATCGGTAAGAACGGTATCAGAGAACTTGCTATCAAGAATGGTCAGGCAGTTAACTTAAAGCCTTTCCTTGATGAAGATGCAGGATGGATGAACTACGTTGGTGAAGGCGCTATGAACTATAACATGGAAGAAGATGGTTCCGTTTACTCCATCTCCAACCAGAGACAGATTTACGGTTACTTCTACAACAAGGAAATGTTTGACGCAGTTGGCATCACACCCGCTAAGACATGGGATGAGTGGATGGACAACAATGCAAAGCTTAAAGCAGCAGGTTACACACCTCTTGCACTTATGACAGGTGAAAATGCATGGACAACAAACCTTTGGCTTGCAGCTTACATCGGAACAGATGGCGATGAAGGCAACAAGTTCATGAACACACCTTATCCTGAATCTTACAACACAGAAACAGTTGTAAAGGGTCTTGAAATGATGCAGAAGTGCTTACAGGATTACACAACAGCAGATGCTGTAGGTGCAATCTATGCTAACGCAGCTAATGCATTCGAACAGGGCCAGACAGCAATGATCGCTAACGGTCTTTGGATGACACCTGATTTTGCAGATACAACAAAGTCTATCGAAGGCTTCAAGGATAAAGTCGGTGTTGCTTTATATCCCGGTGACGGCGTATTCTCTCAGTACGAAGTTGGTTACATCCTTTGCACCAACGGTAAATCTGAAGAAGAACAGGCAGCAGCTCTTGAATTCTTAAAGTTCAAGACCGGTAAGTACGCACAGAGCGTATTCCTTGAGAAGGCAGGCGTTCTTCCTCTTACAGACAACGTAGATATCACAGACGAATACAAGGCAGAGAACCCCAACTTAGTTGAAACACTTTCTCTTGCAGCTCAGGCTAAGTATGAATTCGGTACAATCGATAACAACGCATACGAAACCGTAGTTGATGAATTCGCAGTAAGATATCCTGAACTCGTATACAACGAGATCACAGCAGAAGACTTTGCTACATACCTTACAGAAGCAGGTAAGGCAAGCAAATAAATAAAATCTGATTTTCGGAACGAATCATGATTTTCATATAGCGCAAGCAGAAATGCCGGTTAATTGCCTTGGCAATGACGCTTGCGCTATCTTTATGCCAAAAATCCTCGCAAAATAGGTCATTTTAGGAGGGAAAAATGAAAAAGAATAACACTAAATGGGTAATTCTCTTTTTGGCTCCCGGAGTACTTTTATTTTCCTTTGTAATGTTGAGCTCCTTACTGGTACTCATCGGCACATCTTTCACGGATTGGTTTATAGGAAGCAAAATTACTTTTGTAGGCCTTAAGAATTATATATATCTCTTTACAGAAGACAAAGCATTTCTTCAAAGTATAAAGAACACATTCGTGTGGATATTACTTCAGTCCACGATCCACGTAACGATAGGTGTTACGGTCGCATTATTGCTTTCCAAAAAGAAATGGTATTCAAGTCCCGTAAGAACCATCTTCTTTATCCCCAACATCATTTCCAGTGCAGCGCTGGGTATGTTGTTTTTATGCGTAATGAATCCCCAGTTCGGCCTTATTAACGGGCTTGTGTCAAGAATAACAGGGGAAAAGTTCATACAGAACTGGTACAACGATCCAAAGACCGCATTCCTGTCGGTAACACTTACCTGGCTCCCTTATGCGGGTCTTGTAACAATTTTAGTCATGGCTGAGATGTCATCTATCTCCGAAGACCTTTTTGAAGCTGCAAGAATTGACGGAGCAACTTCTTTTCAGATAGATATGCACATTGTATTGCCTCTTATGAAGAACATTATCGGTACATGCGTGATACTTGCGGCAACCAGTATGCTTCAGAAGCTGGATGTCATCATGATGACCACCAGCGGCGGCCCGGGTGCCCGTACCATGAACATGCCGATGTACATATATAAAACCGTATTTTCCAACAACAACTACTCCCTTGCAAATACTCAGGGCGTGATCCTTATTATTCTCGGTGTTGTTGTTCTTAAGGTAATACGTACTCTGTTCCGAATGGACAAGGAAGAAGAATAGGAAGGAGAGAGACATGAAGATCATAAAGAAAACACTTACGTTTTTATACCTTTCTATCATATGTGTAATTTCACTTGTGCCTTTTATCTGGGTTTTATTTTCATCCTTTAAGACAAACAGTGAGATACTATCGGGAACCGTGGGACTTCCTACAGGATTGCATATAGCAAACTACGTTACCGCATTCAAACTCGCTCCTATCGTAACTTTCTACGGTAACAGCATTATAGTAGGTATTTTTGCAACACTCTTAAATCTTATCATCTGCTCCATGGCAGCATATGTAGTGGTAAGATGTCAGTTCAAAATAAAAGGACTTATCACATTAATGTTCTCCTTGGGACTTATCATTCCGGGAGCTGCGCTGATCCAACCCCTTTATACAACATTCAGCGGAGTACATCTGTATAACACCCTTACAGGACTTGTACTTGTATATACGGCTCTCGGAATGCCCACTACTTTCTATGTAATGGTCAGCTATATCAAGACGATTCCTTATTCCCTTGAAGAAGCAGCCTACATTGACGGAAGCGGATTCTTCAGAACCTTTATGCAGGTTGTATTACCAATCACAAGACCTGCTTTTGCTACAGCCGGAGTAATCCAGTTCCTGCTTGCATGGAACGAATTCCAGTTTGCTTTGACACTTACGGGGGACACTAAGAAGCGTACCCTTCCCATAGCTCTTTACTACTTTAAGAGCGCTTTCGCCAGCGACTACGGCGCAATGTTTGCAGCAACGGTTGTAGTGGCGATTCCAAGTATTATCACATTTATAATTCTTCAGAAACAGGTTGTTGCGGGACTTGCCGCAGGATCTGTTAAAGGATAGGAGAGCTGATGTTTACATTTGATATTAACGAAAAAGATGATTTATGGTGCATTGAGGATCCGGGGTTTAATGAAGACAGTTCCAAGTACTACGAAGGTCTTCTAACGCAGGGTAACGGATATATGCATGTACGCGGAAGCTTTGAAGAAGGCGTAAGAAGCGTAAAACAGGATGAAGAATACGATCGTAAGCCTGCCAATGTAACTCTTGAAAAGCATAAAAAACAGAGCTCCAAATGGGGTACATATATTCCCGGAGTGGTGGGAAAGCATCCCTATCTTTTTACCGAAATCGTTAACCTTCCATTTTTCATGGCAGCTTCTTTTGCCGTTAAGGATGAAGATCTGGACATGGAAGAGAGTGATATTAGCGAATACGAAAGGTACCTCGACATGAGGGACGGTACCCTTGTAAGACGCTTTGTATGGAATACAAAAGAAGGACTCAAGCTTAAAATGGAATATTTCAGATTCTTATCATTCGCTGATAAGCATCTTGCTTTTTCCGAAATTAAGATAACTGCTCTTTCCGGTGAGGGAGATTTGTCCTTCAGGTCAGGTATAGATGCCGGCGTCAGAACCAACGGCTTTAATCATTTCGAGAATGTTCTTTTTACCGAAGACAGTGATTCCATAAGTGTTTCTCTTAAAACAAACGGTGGCAACAGCGTACTTATGTCAACCAAATTGTTCTTAAGCGACGCTGTTGAAACTGCCGTAATGCAGGATTTATCAAGGATCAATTATATCGGAAGAAAGCACTTAAAGACCGGAGAGTGCTTTGTGATTCACAAGGTTGTTGCAGCAAATGCTGACTGTGACGTTGAAGGCGGCAATATGGAAGCAAGAAATGTTTCCGGTTTGTACGCGGTGAAAAAAGAGAATCTTGCGGATTATTATGAAGCTCATAAGAAGGTCTGGAAGAATAAATGGGACGATGCGGAAATCAAGATCGTGGGAGATGAAAAGACTGAGAAGGCTCTCAAGTTCTCAACCTATCATCTCTTAAGAGCCGATAACGACGAAAACCCCAATGTCGCGATCTGTGCCAAGGGTTACGCGGGCGAAGCTTACTGCGGAAGATATTTCTGGGATACGGAAATCAATATGCTTCCATTCTTTATCCATACCAATCCACAAGGCGCCAAGAACCTTCTTATGTTCAGATACAATACCCTCGCCGGCGCCAAAAGAAACGCCAGAGCTTATGGCTATAAGGGCGCAAGATTCCCCTGGGAATCCTCGGTATCCGGCGAAGAAGAGTGTGCCTGCTGGCAGTATGCGGATCATGAGATCCATGTAACTGCGGATATCGTATATGCCATTATGCATTATGTTAAAGCTACAGGCGACCGTGATTTTATAAAGAACTATGGAATCGATATAATGGTTGAAACTGCGCGTTACTGGGTAGACCGCGTGGATAAAGATATGAAGGGACGATATGTTCTTTTGTCTGTAATGGGTCCTGATGAATACCTTCCCATGACCAATAACAATGCTTACACCAATCACATGGTTAAGTTTGCGCTTGATACAACGGTTTCCTGCATCGAAGAGCTTAAGGAAAAAGGCGAGTTTGATGAAATAAAGAGTCGCTTAAATATTACCGACGAAGATATGGAGGCCTTTAAAGATGTGGCAGCCAATATCAAGATAAGCTTCAATAAAGATACCGAGATAATATTGCAGTGTGACGGATTCTATGATTTCGCAGACCTTGATTTTTCGAGGATCTGGAAGGACAGATCCCGTTGCTTCGGAGAATTTATTTCTCAGGAAAAGAATTACCGTTCCAAGGCTCTGAAACAGGCAGATGTTCTTGAAATGATGATGCTTTTCCCCGATGAATTTACCCGTCAGCAGTTCATAAGTAACTATGATTATTATGAACCCATCACCACGCATGATTCATCTCTTTCAGCTGCCGTTCACGGAATTATCGCTGCAAGGATAGGCAGAGACGATGTGGCAATGGATTTCTTGAAGCGTGTCATAGATATCGACTTGAGCGCTGACAAGAAGGGCGCAGAAGAAGGTATTCATATTGCTAACTGCGGCGGACTTTGGCAGATGGTCGTATACGGATTCGCCGGCATGAAGAGCGGTATGTGGAGTGACGAAGTAACATTCGCTCCCAATCTGCCCGAAAAGTGGCAGCAGGTTATCATTCCCATCAACTGGCATGGTGAAAAGAAGCGCTACGTCATTGACAAAAACGGCTTTGAGTTGCGTTAACCAATAAGGTTTAGTAAAATTAGCTCGGATGATTATTCATCCGAGCTTTTTGTGTAGAGCACTAAGCGAGGTATTATCGAGCATAGTGTTTATTAAGGAGGTTTTTATGGCCGGATACGGTGATTGTGATAACTGCTCCAATTATGTGTATGACGAAGAATACGATGGTTATGTCTGCATGGTGAATATGGACGAAGATGATTACGGCAGGATCATGTCGGATTCAAGATTCCAGTGCCCTTATTTCAGTGAAGATAATGAATATAAGATTGTGAGACATCAGAATTAATGGACAAGAAGAAAATGACCTGTCCCGTCGAAAAAAAGTGTGGCGGATGCAGGTATTTAAACTTAGATTACAGCGAAGAATTAAAGAATAAAGAAGACTATGTGAGAAGGCTTATAAAGCCTTATTGCAGGTTATCGGGCATTACGGGCATGGAGGATCCCTTCTTTTACCGAAACAAAGTCACAAGGGTGTTCGGTATGGAAAAAGGTAAGCCCGTTTACGGGATTTTCGAAGAAAAGAGCCACAGAATTGTAAAGACCGAAAAGTGCCTTATAGAAGATGAAAGAGCCGATGCCATTATTAATTCCGTCTGGAGTCTTCTTCGTTCTTTTAAGATAAGAGTTTATGACGAAGATACCAGAGTGGGTCTTTTACGATATGTAATGGTACGTACGGGCAGATTGACCGGAGAAGTCATGGTTACCCTGGTAACTGCGTCGCCGGTATTTCCTTCAAAACAGAATTTCTGCAAGGCATTAAAGAAGCTCCATCCCGAAATCACAACAATAGTCCAGAATGTAAATTCCAGAACAGATTCCCTTGTGCTTTCGGATAAAGAGAATGTCCTTTACGGTAAGGGATTTATTGAAGATGAGCTTTGCGGAAAGCGATTTAAAATCTCCTCAAAATCCTTTTACCAGGTCAATCCAATTCAAACGGAGATATTGTACAGAAAGGCTGTTGACTATGCCGGTCTTACAGGAAAAGAACGTGTCCTTGATGCCTATTCCGGTATCGGGACCATCGGAATCATTGCTTCCGATAAAGCAAAAGAAGTAATAAGCGTTGAACTTAACGGTGATGCCGTAAAAGACGCTAAGATCAATGCTTCCGCGAATAAGATCAAGAATATTTCTTTTTATAAAAACGACGCAGGAAAATTCATGGTAGATATGGCTAAAAAAGGCGAGAAAGTGGACGTGGTATTTATGGATCCTCCTAGGCAGGGTTCAAGCGAAGACTTTATCAAGGCCCTTCTTATCATGAAACCAAAGCGAATAGTCTACGTATCCTGCGGCCCCGAGACCCTTGCCCGTGATTTAAAGCTCTTAACCTCCGGCGGTTACAAAGTGGAATCCGCCGAATGCGTCGACATGTTCCCGAAAACAGAACATGTGGAGACTGTTGTTCTTCTGTCCCAACAAAAGCCGGATGACCATATCGAGATTGAGATTAATCTGGATGAGATTGATGCTACAGGTGCTGAAACAAAGGCTACGTACAAGAAGATTCAGAACTGGGTGCAGGAAAAGTACGGATTTCATGTAACAAATCTGAACATTGCTCAGGTAAAGCAGAGACATGGGATCATAGAGCGTGAAAACTATAATAAGCCAAAATCTGAGGATAGCAGACAGCCTAGATGCCCGGAGGAAAAAGTTAAGGCGATAGAGGATGCTTTGAGGCATTTTCAGATGATATAGTAGCAAATTTTTTACGACTTAACGTATCGTGGTTACTATGGATAGGACATGGGTGAATAGCTTCTGTTATAGTAAAGATTTATGCTGTCATTTGAGATTTTTTTGTTGACATGAAAAAATAACATGATTATACTCATAAGTAAAAATTTTAAGAGAGCAGAAAAAATATGAACTATACGTTCCTCAATAATTCTAATACACCAGATACTAATCCCGTGAACTCTAATCAGGGGATTTTTGGTGATATGAATGGTGAGGAACGACAATATATGTAATAGTAGTAATAGTACATATAAGGTAGAGTGAAGCCTCATCAGACTACATTAGTTTGATGGGGCTTTCTTTATATAAAAAATACACGGAGGATTTGTTATGGAACTAGTAAGAGTACAGGATTCTGATTATCAAAAAGCATATGAGCTTTATATGTCATTTCCGGAAAATGAGAACGGCTATATGAATAATGTATATGGTTATAGCTATGAACAGTTTCTTGAGTGGATAGAAAAAAAGAGAAACTGGTCATTGGGAAAAGAATTACCGGAGGGATTTGTTCCTGATACTACATATGTGCTCGTTGATGAAGGCGTTTATGTTGGAGTTTTCAATTTAAGGCATTGTCTGAATGATTTTTTGAGAGAAGGGGCTGGTCATATTGGCTATTGTATTTCGAAAAAATATCGTGGGAAAGGATATGCAACGAAAGGACTTGAACTTACTTTAATAAAGGCTAGACAGATGTGCATTCATGAAGTATATATGTCTGTAAATAAGGATAATCCGGCAAGTCTTCGTGTGCAGATTAAAAATGGAG
>JAEEND010000016.1 GCA_016283575.1 Lachnospiraceae bacterium
AAAATCATGCAAAAACAAACTGATTGTCATTGCGAAAAAGCAACAACAATTACTAGCTGCATAAAAGCAAAAAACCTAAAGGTGAATTTACACCACAAAAAGGACTTGACCCCACCCACTCAATTTCCAACAGCGGAAATTTATGAAAATTGATTTCCGCTGTCTAAAACGCCTAACCCACTCAATTTCCAACAGCGGAAATTTGTAGAAATTAATTTCCGCTGTCATATGCCGCCCACCCACTCAATTTCCAACAGCGGAAATTTGTGAAAATGGATTTCCGCTGTCACAAGCCACCCACCCACTCAATTTCCGCTGTCGCAAGGCCGGATTCGAGGTACAAAAGCGCATGGGCAAGGCGCAAGGCCGGCGATAAAGCAAAAAGCCCCCGGCGCAATGCCGAGGGCTCCATGAATCAACTTATTTAGCTGCCATTTCTGCTTTGATCTTTTCTGTAAGTTCAGGAAGGATCTTGTTTAAGTCGCCTACGATACCGTAGTCTGCAACGTCGAAGATGGGAGCATCTTCATCTTTGTTGATAGCGATGATGATGTCTGATTCTTCCATACCTGCTACGTGCTGGATAGCACCGGAGATACCGATCGCAAAGTATACGTTGGGACGAACAGTCTTACCGGTCTGACCTACCTGAAGGTCCTTGGGCTTCCATCCTGCATCTACTACCGCACGGGAGCAGGAAACTGTTCCGCCGAGTACTTCTGCAAGATCATCAAGAAGCTTGAAGTTTTCAGGTGAGCCAACTCCACGTCCGCCGGATACAAGGATCTTAGCATCCATGATATCTGCAACGTTGTTAACTGCCTTTACAACTTCCTTAATGGTTACATACTTATTGTTGGGTGTGAATCCGGGATTGAATTCTACAACTTCTGCCTTGGCACCCTTCTTGGGCTCAAGCTTCTGCATAACACCGGGACGAACTGTTGCCATCTGAGGACGGTTGTCGGGGCAAGCGATGGTAGCGATTGTGTTACCGCCGAATGCAGGACGGGTCATAAGAAGCTGATTGTGCTTCTGCTTGTCTTCCTGACCGGGAATAGCATTGATGGGGAAGTCACCGATTTCAAGCTGTGTACAGTCTGCTGTAAGACCTGTAGCTACACGAGCTGAAACTGTGGGGCCTAAGTCACGTCCGATAGCTGTAGCACCAACGAGCATGATCTCGGGCTTAAATTCATTGATTACAGATGCAAGAGCATGTGCATAGGGCTCTGTTCTGTAGTTCTTTAATTCGGGATCGTCTACAACGATAACTCTGTCTGCGCCATATTCTGCAAGTTCATCTGCAAGTCCCTTTACGCCGGAACCGATGAGCACTGCAGTAACCTGTGCGTTAAGAGGAGCTGCAAGTCTTGTAGCTTCTCCAAGTAATTCAAAAGCAATACCGCTTATTTTATTGTCTACCTGCTGAGCAAAGACAAATACGCCTTTATATTCTTCTAAATTCATCATTAAACTCCTTTATATATTAATTAGATAACATGCTTATCTTTAAGCTTGCCAACGATGTAGCTTACTGCATCTGAAGGTGATTCGGGAACAACCTTTTCACCCTGGCCCTTACGAACCTTGTCAGAAGCTCTGGCAATCTTTGTAGGTGATCCTGCAAGACCGATGTTGGAATCATCAACATCCTTAAGGTCTGCTCTTCCCCATGTGGTGATTTCTGCCTTGCAGGCATCAAAGATACCACCGGGAGTCATGTATCTGGGATCGTTTAATTCTGAAAGTGCTGTAATAAGAACAGGCATCTTTGCTTCAAGCATGTGGTAACCGTCGTCGTACTGACGCTTAACTGTTACTTTATCGCCGTCAACCTTGATTTCCTGAGCATAAGAAATTACGGGAATTCCAAGGTGTTCTGCAATCTGGGGACCAACCTGAGCTGTATCACCGTCGATAGCCTGACGACCGGTAATGATCAAATCATAATCAAGGTTTCTGATGGCACCTGCGATTGTGGTGGATGTTGCCCATGTGTCAGCACCGCCGAGTACACGGTCTGTTACAAGTACGCCCTTATCAGCGCCCATGGCAATTGCTTCACGAAGAACATCTGCTGCCTTGGGAAGACCCATGGTAAGAACTGTTACTTCAGCGCCATACTGATCTTTTAATCTTAATGCTGCTTCAAGACCTGCCTTGTCGTCAGGGTTCATGATCGCAAGCATTGCTCCTCTGTCAAGTGTTCCGTCGGGATTGAATTTAACGCCTCCCTTTGTATCGGGAACCTGCTTTATACATACAATAATCTTCACGACAAAAATCCTCCTACTTCAATAAATTAGCGCTGATGACCATACGCTGAACTTCACTTGTTCCTTCGTAGATCTCTGTGATCTTGGCATCACGCATCATACGTTCAACATCGTATTCCTTAATGTAACCGTAACCACCGTGGAGCTGTACGCACTTAGTGGTAACTTCCATAGCAACTTCTGCTGCATAAAGCTTAGCCATAGCTGCTTCTACGGAATAGCTTGTCTTAGGATTCTTTGTGTATTCGTCTTTCTTTCTTGCTGCCTTGTATACAAGAAGCTTGGCAGCCTCAACCTTGGTAGCCATATCTGCAAGCTGGAACTGTGTGTTCTGCTGCTGAGCGATGGTCTTACCAAACTGCTTTCTTTCTTTTACATAATTGATGGTTGTCTCAAGAGCACCTTCTGCAATACCGAGGGCCTGAGCAGCGATACCGATACGTCCGCCGTCAAGAGTGTGCATTGCAATGTTGAAGCCCTTACCCTGAGCGCCGAGCATGTTCTCAGCAGGGATACGGCAATCTGTGAAGATAAGTTCATAAGTTGAAGATGCGCAGATACCCATCTTATTTTCTTTTGTACCAAAGGTAAATCCGGGTGTTCCCTTTTCTACGATGAATGCAGAGATTTCCTTCATGACACGGCCACGCTTTTCAACCTTACCGGTTACAGCGAAGATAACATATACATCTGCTTCCTTACCGTTTGTGATGAAGCACTTGCTTCCGTTAAGAACCCATTCGTCTCCGTCCTTAACAGCCTTGGTCTGCTGACCCTGAGCATCGGTACCTGCACCGGGCTCTGTTAAACCGAATGCGCCGAGCTTTTCGCCCTTAGCAAGGGGTACTGCGTATTTTGCCTTCTGTTCGGGAGTACCGAATGTCATGATGGGATCAAGGCAAAGTGATGTATGTGCGGATACGATAACACCTGTGGTACCGCAAACCTTGGAGAGTTCTTCTACACACATAGCATATGTAAGAACGTCACATCCCTGTCCGCCGAATTCCTTAGCTACAGGGATTCCGAGGAATCCGTATTTTGCAAGCTTATCAACGGTTTCTCTGGGGAAACGATGATTTTCATCGATTTCCTGAGCCAAAGGCTTAACTTCTTTTTCGGCAAACTCTTTAAATAAAGAGCGGGCCATTTCATGTTCTTTGCTTAAAGTAAAATCCATGATAATTTATATCCTCCGTAAATTTGTTTCTTTTTACTGTGCGTCAACAGGGGTCTTTGTACGATCTGCGTTGTAGATGTAGAAGCCCTTTCCTGACTTAACGCCTAAGTTACCGCCACGAACCATCTTTCTTAAAAGAGGACATGCGCGATACTTGGAATCGCCTGTTTCGTTATAAAGAACATCCATGATTGCAAGGCAGATATCAAGACCGATGAAATCACCGAGTTCAAGGGGTCCCATGGGATGGTTGGCACCAAGCTTCATGGCATTGTCGATACCTTCTACATCAGAAACACCTTCCATCTTGATGAATGCTGCTTCGTTGATCATAGGGATAAGAATTCTGTTTACTACGAAACCTGCTGCTTCGTTAACCTGTACGGGAGTCTTTCCGATTTCTTCGGAAATCTTCTTGATGGCATCAACTGTTGCAGCGGGAGTATTAACACCTGCGATAACTTCAACAAGCTTCATTCTGTCTGCAGGGTTAAAGAAATGCATACCGATCATGGGACGGTTTAAACCGTTTCCGATTTCTGTTATTGATAAAGAAGAAGTATTGGATGCAAAGATACATTCGGGCTTGGCAATCTTGTCAAGTTCAGAGAATGTTGTCTTCTTAACTTCCATGTTTTCAAATGCTGCTTCTACGATAAGATCGCAGTCAGCACATAAGTTTTCCTTTAATCCGGGAGTGATCTTAGCAAGGATCGCATCAACCGCTTCCTGAGTCATTTTTCCTTTTTCAACAAGTCTTGCATAACCCTTTGCAATCTTGTCCTTACCGCCTTCTGCCCATTCCTGTTTAATATCGCAGAGAGCTACTTCGTATCCTTCGGTCTGAGCAAATGCCTTTGCAATACCCTGACCCATGGTACCTGCACCGATAACACCAACCTTCATGTTGATTCCTCCTTATATATCTTTAACTTATTTGTTTTTAAATGCTTCTTTTACTTTGTCTTTATTTTTATCTAAAAAGAAAGCCATACCGTATCTCTGGTCTTCTGTTTCAAAGCAGTCACCGAATAATTTCTCTTCGATCACGATTGCTTCGTCCATGTTAACCTGAAGGCCGTCATTGATCGCCTTCTTGCAATTTCTTACAGCGATGGGAGCGTTCTTTGCGATGGTAGCTGCCATCTTTTCAGCTGCTGCCATAAGGTTTTCTTTTGCGGAAGCTGTTACATTGCCTGCTTCATCAACGGTAGCGCTTACTACTTCATTAACAAGACCGATCCTGTATGCTTCGTTGGCTTTGATATTTCTTGCTGTATAGATCATCTGTTTAGCCATGCCGGGGCTTACTAAACGTGCAAGTCTCTGAGTTCCGCCGAAACCGGGCGTGATTCCGAGACCTACTTCGGGCTGACCGAATACTGCATTTTCAGAACAGATTCTGATGTCGCAGCTCATGGCGATCTCACATCCGCCGCCGAGAGCAAAACCGTTAACTGCAGCAATTACGGGGATGGGGAATGTTTCAAGCTTTCTGAATACATCGTTACCCTTTTTACCAAAGGCTTCGCCTTCTTTTTTGGTAAGTGTGCTCATCTCTCCGATGTCAGCACCTGCCACGAAACTCTTTTCGCCTGCGCCTGTAAGAATAAGAGCGCGGGTAACGTCTAAATTTACGTTATCAAGTGTTTCACTTAGTTCATCAAGAACAGTTGAGTTGAGGGCGTTTAATGCCTTCTCTCTGTTGATGGTGATGATGCCTACGGCACCTTTTTCTTCGTACAAAACAAATTCCATTTTGTGCTCCTTTAAAAATATACTTTAAAACACACGTATATCCGAGAGCATTTCTACTCTCGGATATGTGTTATCTTTCATTTAATTAGTCACGCTTAACGATTGTTGCACAACCCATACCGCCGCCGATACAAAGTGTTGCAAGACCTGTCTTAGCGTTTTTCGCTTCCATTTCATGAAGGAGTGTTACTAAGATACGGCATCCTGAAGCACCTACGGGATGTCCTAATGCGATAGCGCCACCGTTGGGGTTAAGCTGCTTATCAACATCAATGCCAAGGTCCTTACCTACTGCTACGGACTGAGCTGCAAATGCTTCGTTGGCTTCGATGATGTCAAAGTCTTCAATCTTCATTGAAGCCTTAGCCATAACCTTCTTGGTTGCTGCTACAGGTCCGATACCCATGATTGAAGGATCAACACCTGCAAGAGCGCCTGCTACGAAAGTAGCCATGGGCTTAACGCCAAGTTCTTTTGCCTTTTCTTCGCTCATAACAACTACTGCTGCTGCACCGTCATTGATACCTGATGCATTACCTGCAGTAACAAAACCATCGGGATTGATGGGACGAAGCTTTGCAAGACCTTCCATTGTGGAACCGGGTCTGGGGCCTTCATCTGTATCAAAAATAATGGTTTCTTTTTTCTTCTTAACTTCTACGGGAACGATTTCCTTCTTGAAAGCGCCTGCTTCGATTGCTGCGCAAGCCTTCTGCTGGCTCTTTAATGCGAACTCATCGAGTTCTTCTCTTGTAAGACCCCACTGTTCAGCGATATTATCAGCTGTCTTGATCATGTGGTAGTCATTGAATGCATCCCAAAGAGCATCCTTTATCATACAGTCAACAAGTACACCGTTGTTCATTCTGTAACCGTAACGGCCCTGAGGAATAGCATAGGGAGCCATGGACATGTTTTCCATACCACCTGCTACTACGATATCAGCATCTCCTGCCATAATCATCTGTGCTGCCTGGTTAACACAGTTAAGACCTGAACCACATACAACGTTCATGGTAACAGCGGGAACTTCGATGGGAAGTCCTGCCTTTAATGTAGCCTGACGAGCTACGTTCTGACCGAGACCTGCCTGGATTACACATCCCATATAAACCTGATCAACCTGTTCAGGCTTTACACCTGCGCGGTTAAGTGCTTCCTTGATTACGATCGCACCAAGGTCAGCTGCGGGTGTTGTGGAAAGGGTGCCGCCCATGGTACCGATTGCGGTACGTACAGCGCCTGCTAAAACAACTTTTCTTGCCATAATAAATCTCCTTCATATGTCTTGTTAAATTTTTGACATTAACTGAGAAATATTTTATCACGCCGACAAAAATTTATCAATATAATTTTGCGGGTTGAAGCAAAAAAGTGTCTTATGTAACCTGTTTTCACAAAAGAATGAACATAAACAAAAAGACGACCCGCCTAAGCGAGTCGTCTTCATATTATGTCTTATAAATCCTGTTCGATCAGTCCGTAGGTACCGCCTTTACGCTTGTACACTACATTAACCTGGTCGTTCTCCGCATTTACAAATACGAAGAAGTTGTGTCCCAAAAGTTCCATCTGTACGCATGCATCTTCGGGATACATGGGCTTAATGTCGAATCTCTTGGTTCGTACGATCTTGATGTCACCATCGTCCTCGTAATCATTTTCAAGAAATTCTTTTTTGAAATATCCTGCCCCCTGCTCACGATCCGTAATTCGGGTCTTGTATTTCTTTAACTGACGCTCAATGATTTCCTCTACAAGGTCAATAGATACATACATATCATTGGATACCTGTTCGGAACGAATGATGTTTCCCTTAACGGGAATCGTAACTTCGATTTTCTGTCGGTCTTTTTCAACACTTAATGTAACATGCACTTCGGTCTCGGGTGTGAAGTACTTCTCGAGCTTGCCGATCTTGTCTTCAACTGCGCTTCTTAAACCGGGAGTTACATCAATGTTCTTTCCAAGGATAGTAAATTTCATACACATCACTCCTTCTCGGATATAATCGCATTGCTGTTTCTTTAGCGTAATAAGATTATACCATAAGAGTGCTTAACAAACCACTAAAAATCGAAGATTTGTGTGAAAATTTTCTAAAATATTCTTCGTATTCCGATAATTTTTGTATATGTAGCGCTTCCGATACAGATACCGTGCTTGGGAGTTGCCGCATGTACGATCTGTCCGTTGCCCATGTAAATCGCAACATGACCTGAATAGCAGATAATATCGCCGGGAAGAGCTTCATCGAGAGATCCGACTGCATAACCGGAATTACGCTGTCCCGTTCTCGGTAAGCTTACACCGAAGTAAGCATATACGGCCTGTACAAATCCGCCGCAGTCGATTCCGTCTGTCAGGCTGGTTCCGCCGTACTTATAGGGATTACCTACAAACTGTACCGCATAATCAACTACCTGCTGTCCGAGATCGGAAGAACCTGAGCTTGCCGGAGCCTGAGTATTTGTATTGGCACCGTCAGTACCTGCCTGAGCCGCTGCTGCAGCCGCTTCTCTTGCCCTGCGGGCTTCTTCTGCCTGCCTTGCCGCTCTTGCCGCTTCTTCTTTTGCTTTCTTTTCGGCAGCAAGTCGTGCTCTTTCTTCTTCTATGGATTCAGCCTCCACGAATTCCGTGGACAGATCTACATAGTCAAGGGATATATATCCTTCGTCATTGTTGTAACTTACTTTTGCAAAGCCATCCTCAGTTGCTATAACTTCAAGTTCATCGCCTCTTGAGAATGTTCCGAGGATACGTGAAGTAGTATTGGGCTCTTTTCTGACTCTCAGAGTGCCTGTGTTGATGGTTGCAATCGTAACTTCCACTTCTCTCGCAATCTTGAGAGCTTCCCGGCCTCGTACACAATATTCTGCTTTAACATAACCGGTAACGGAGCCACTCTGGATCTTGACCCATCCGTTGTCAGCCTCTTCTATGAAGTGACCAACGGAGTTGTTGTACAGCTTACCGAGGACCTTTCCCTCTGTACCGGGAAGGTCTCGAACATTGACCCAGCTGTCAACCTGAGCAATAACAAGGTCTGCATATTCCCTGTTATCCACAACCTCCATTACTATCTGTGTATCGGAGGAATCGACGGATTCTTCCGATTGAAGTAACCCTGCCTCGGCAGTTACGGGCTTAAAAAGAAAAGCTCCCGTAAATACCGCCACAAGAATAAATAATCTCTTTAAATTAATCATCTGATATCTTCCTGTACGCTGGCAACAGCATTGGCTCCGTCCGCAACGGCTGTTATGATCTGGCGAAGAGGCTTCTTACGAACATCTCCTGCCACATAAATGCCCTTTACATTGGTACGGCAATCTTCACCGGCAATGGCATATCCCTTTTCATCGAAATTGACAATGCCTTTAAGTACGTCTGAAACAGGCTTGATTCCCACCGCTACAAATGCGCCCTGCACCGGAAGGATCGTATCTTCTCCTGTCTTCTTGTTATGTACCGTTACGGATTCAAGATCTAAGTTACCGTTAAAAGAAGTAACTTCGCTGTCCCATATAAAGGAAACATTGTCTCTTTTCTTTAAGGTTTCCACCAGCTCGTTGGCTGCGCGAAGAGTATCACGTCTGTGGATGAGATAAACATGCTTACTGGTACGTGCCAGATATTCGGCATCTTCCACTGCCACATCGGAACCGCCTATAACACAGACGTCCATGTTCTTAAAGAAAGCGCCGTCACAGGTTGCACAGTAGGAAACACCCATTCCTCCGAACTCTTCTTCACCCTTTGCCCCAAGATGCGCGTGTACCGCTCCTGTTGCTACTATAACTGTCTTAGTCTCAATAGTTTCTTTTACCGTTTTTACTTTGAACCCTCCATCCATGGGCTCAATCTCGGTAACAGGGGAATTAAGCTCATTAATTCCCGTTTCTTTGGCATGTGCTGCAAATTTCTGACCAAGCTCCATTCCGGATATGCCCTTGAGACCCAGGTAATTGTCTACCTCATAGGTGGTAAGAACCTGACCTCCATGGACGGGACTCTGATCAATAAGAAGTGCTGAAAGTCCGCCTCTCACTGCATAAACTGCTGCTGAAAGACCTGCGGGACCTGCACCGATAATAACTGTATCTAACATAAGTCCTCCTTAATATTGCTTTTTTAAATCAGCCGACACATATTGAGTTTGCATTTTTCACAAACTCAAACATTAAGATTATACTGAATTTAAGCCATTTTGTCAAAAAAGGCATGTAGCGAAAGCTGCATGCCTAATAATATATACTTACCGTAATAGCTCTTAAAAAGAATCTTAAGACTATCCTGCTTAGTAGTCCCGAAGCTTTCCGGAATCTCCCGTAGTAGTATTATCGATCTTTCGGATTACTACGAAATAGCTGTAATCCTTACTTACTTCGATTTCCACTCTGTCACCCACCTTGTGGCCAAGCAAAGCCTTACCCATGGGGGATTCGTTACTTACAAGACCATTAAGAGAATCTTCTCTGACGGTTGTGACGATCTTATATACTTCTTCGCAATCGTCTTCCTCCACATATACGGTGATGGTCTTGTTTATGCCCACTTCGTCATCCTTGGAATCATCTTCAAGTACCTTCGCGGTACGTATCATTCTTTCAAGGTATCTGATACGGCCTTCGTTGGCATTCTTTTCTTTTTTAGCGGCATAATACTCGAAATTCTCACTTAAATCGCCGTGGGAACGGGCTTCTTTAACATGTTCAAGGAGCTCTTTCCTTACCACGACTTTTCTGTGTTCGATCTCCGCTTCCATATCTTCTATATCTTTTCTTGTAAGTTCGTTGTTCATGATTACCTCGCATTTTTTATATATACATATTACCATTATTCCGGCAAAGATAAAACCCGCCGGCAGGCGGGTTTCGATCATTTAAGCCATACAAAATACGAAAAAAGAATAAAACCTGTGAAGGCAAGCACAAATATGCCTGCAACCAGCATGGCTGCCTTTAAGATCCCGCCCATAATGGCAAGGGTCTCTTTGGCATCCGGTTCGTAGGACGAAGTCTTCGGTACTTTTTCATCTTTTTCGGGATGGTACCAGGGCATGCCCTCCACATTCATATTTGCAATTGTTCTTCCGTCATCCACATATGTGGTCTTTTTCTTTTTCATAAACATCTCTCAAATAATGCTGAGATTTACGGTTACCTGATTACTTGGAAGCTTCTGCTTCAGCTTTCTTTGCTTCTTCCATCTTCTTATCGACTTCTTTGTTCATTTCGTCGGTGTTGTAAAGGTGGCATGCGCAGTAACGGCCGGGCTTTACTTCTCTGTATTCGGGATCTACATACTTACATTTTTCCATGCACTCGGAACAACGGGTGTGGAACTTGCAGCCCTTGGGAGGGTTGGCAGGTGAAGGAATGCTTCCTTCAAGGATGATACGATCCATCTTGTAATTGGGATCCGGCACGGGAATAGCTGAGAACAGTGCCTTTGTATAAGGATGAAGGGGCTCTTTGAAGAGTTCTTCGGTTTCAGCATATTCAACCATGTTACCAAGATACATAACACCAACTGTATCGGAAATATGTTCTACAACCGATAAGTCGTGGGAAATAAACAAATATGTTAAGTTAAATTCCTTCTGCAGGCTGCGAAGAAGGTTAATGATCTGTGCCTGAATCGATACATCAAGCGCGGAAACAGGTTCGTCGCACACGATGAATTCAGGATTAAGAGCAAGAGCTCTTGCGATACAGATTCTCTGTCTCTGTCCGCCGGAAAATTCGTGAGGATAACGGTCTTTATGATATTCCTGAAGACCGCATGCCTTCATGATCCTTGTGATGTAATCATCAAATTCTTCTTCGGGCACGATTCCATGCTCTCTTACTGCCTCACCGATGATCTCGCCTACGGGAAGTCTGGGGGAAAGGCTTGAGAAAGGATCCTGGAAGATTATCTGAATCTCGGGACGTTTCTTTCTTAATTCCTCTTTGGAAAGTGAGAAGATATCAACGCCGTTAATAAGCACTTCACCTTCCGTCTTATCCTGAAGTCTTAAAATGGTACGGCCTGTAGTTGACTTACCGCAGCCTGATTCACCAACCAGACCCATGGTAGTTCCTCTCTTGATGGAAAAAGAAACTCCGTCAACAGCCTTTACAAATTTGGTTCCCTTACCGAAAATATTTTTCTTTATGGGGAAGTATTTCTTTAAATTTTTAACAACTAAGACATCATCTGTATTTTCTACGTCAGAGGTCTCTAACTGGTTTTTAATTTCTTCACTCATTTACAGTTCCTCCACGTTTACTGTCTTAGGGTAATCAAGTACCTGTCCTTCATCATAATAGCGATAGCATGAAACAACATGGGTATCGGAAATCTTGATTTCGGGAGGATAATTACCGAATCCGCCTTCTTTTGCAAAGCACTTTTCACAGGTGTGTTCGCATCTGTCTCTGAAGTAGCAATAGTCAGGCATGTTGATGGGGTTCGGTACGGAACCGGGAATGTTATAAAGCTCATCAACCTTCTTACCTACAACGGGCTTGGACTTCATAAGACCGATGGTATAAGGGTGACAGGGATTTTCGAAAATTTCTTTTGCGGTTCCCTTTTCTATTACACGTCCTGCATACATTACCACTACGTAATCTGCCATGTTGGCAACTACACCTAAGTCATGAGTGATAAGCATGATGGATGAATTGATCTTATCCTTAAGATTCTTAAGCAGGTCAAGGATCTGGGCCTGAATGGTAACATCAAGAGCTGTGGTGGGCTCGTCGGCAATGATAAGTGAAGGATTACATGCAAGTGCAATCGCGATCATAACACGCTGACGCATACCGCCGGAAAGTTCATGAGGATACATGCTGTAAACGCCTTCCTTGTTGGCAATACCAACGAGTTCGAGCATCTCAAGTGTACGCTTCTTCATGTCTTCCTTGCTCATATCAGGATAATGAAGCTCAAGCACTTCATTGATCTGTTCGCCGATCCTGAATACGGGGTTAAGGCTTGTCATGGGCTCCTGGAAGATCATGGACATCTTATTGCCTCTGATGTGCTGCATAACGCTTGTGGGAGTCTTGGCAATATTTATTGCCTTTCCTTCTTCCCCGAGATTTAATCTGATCTCACCGCCTACGGTCTGACCGCTGGGACGCTGAAGTAACTGCATAAGTGAAAGACTTGTTACGGACTTACCGCAACCGGATTCTCCTACGATACCGACTGTTGAACACTTGGGTACGTCAAAAGAAACACCGTCTACTGCCTTTACAACACCGATATCAGTGAAGAAGTATGAACATACATTGTCGAATTCAACAACGTTTCCATCATCCCTCATGGTGGTGGTGTAATAGGATTCATCTACTTTTTTATTATGTTCTTTTTCGAGACGTCTTGTGATTCTGCGATTCTTACGAGTAATCTTGGCCGTCTCTCTGTTTGAAATATAACTTGTTTTCTTCTTTGCCATTATCGAACCCTCCTATCTCTTCATCTTAGGGTCGAAGGCATCTCTTAAGCCATCGCCTACAAAGTTAAATGCAACAACGGTAAGGCAGATAAGAAGTCCTACCGGAACCCAGATGTATGTATAGGCCTTCATCGCTTCTGCCGTGGAAACCGAGTTAATCATGGTTCCCCATGTAGCAAGAGGATGCTTAACACCGAGACCCAGGAATGAAAGTGTGGACTCGGTAATGATAACTCCACCTAAAGCGGATGTAGCAGTTACGATAAGCTGAGGCATTACGTTGGGAACAAGGTGTGTAAATATACGTCTCTTGGTTCTGAGACCGATAGCTTCGGCAGCAACCATGAATTCCTGCTCTCTCAAAGAAAGGATCTGTCCACGGACAAGACGCGCCACACCGGCCCAGCCAAGTACACCAAGCACTACCATCAGCCATGCAAGACGATGATAAGGCTTCATCTTCATGGCATCGAACAATGCACCCATGATGATCAGAATGGGCATTGAAGGTATGCAGTAGAAAATATCTACCATACGCATGATAAGGTTATCAACCCAGCCTCCGAAGAAACCTGCGATACCACCCATGATTACGCCCAAGATGGTTTCAAGAATAACTACCACGAAGGCAACCAGGAGGGAAACACGTCCGCCGTACATCATACGGGCAAATACGTCCATACCGTCACCATCCGTACCAACGATATGTTCTTTGGAGGGACGGGCAAAGGTATCGATAAGGTAAACAACCTGTTCAACTGTAAGTGTATAGGAACCGTTTTTATTGGTAATGGTTATTTCACGTTCTTCTTTTACAAGATCTCCGTTTTCGTCATAGGTGTATTCACCGTTAGCATCAACCTGAGCGATCTCCCAGTTGAACTTAGCTGTCCTTTCACCGGATGCATCCATTTCTTCTATAACTTCACGGGTCTTTTCTTTTAATGCAAGTTCAAGATTGTCTTCACCTGTTGCTCTTCTGATAACAAGAGTGGAAAGAGCTGCATAGGCTTCGGATTCTCCTGCTTTATATACTACGAATTCTTCATCTTCTTTGCTTACGGTAAAGCTTTCGCCGTTAACGCTGAAGCCTTCGCCATTTACGATCGCATCCAAAGCAGCGAACTTAAATTGATCATCCAATGCTGTTGATTCATCATGTGCATCAAATGCATAGGTTGTAAGGTAAGCTAAAAAGTTCTTTCCTGCAACTTCAGAAACAGTTGTTACATTCTTGTCGGTCTTAACTGAATATGTCTTTCCGTTATATTCAAAAGAACCGGATGTGCCTGTTTCAGATACAAGAGCTTCAAATTCCGCACCAAGCTTTGCGCCTGTGTAGTTGAAGCCTTCGGCAGTAGCATAGATATCATATTTCTTCATCTTGCCTGCCTTGATAGAGTATGTAACTCCGCCTAAAGAAACTTCAGTCTTTTTATCTTTGATAGCGGAAGCAATCTTCTGTTCAAGACCGCTTACTTCGGTAACATCTTCTTCATACTTTATTGCCTTACCTACAAGGTCATATACACCAACCTTGCTGGTACCGCCTACATTGCAGATTTCTTTGTAGTCGGATGCAAAAAGTGAATAAATCGCATCGTTGTTCTTTTCAATAGTATAAGTATCACCTTCGGAGCTTACAATCGTGCCTTCTTCGGCACCTGCAGCTTCAATGGATGTGATGGTTGATGTAAGCTTGTTTCTTACACTTGAATGAACCCCTTCAGCCCCTTCTTTATAGAAAGCCGTGTATTCATTTCTTACCTTGGCCTGAGCCAGGTCTACTACCGAATTATCGTATTTATAGAAGATCTCTGTCTGTCCGTAAGGATAGAAAATAGGAGCTATAAATGCGAATACAAACATAAAGATAAGGATTGCGGAACCAACTACCGCAAGTCTGTTGGTAATGAAACGCTTAAATACCATCTGACCGGGAGAAAGAACCTTAACACGTTCAGAGCTGTCAAGACTCATTTCCTTTTCTTCAGATGTTTCTTTTTCTCTTAATTCACGTTCTTTTAAAACTTCATTAAAATTCTTACGCATGAATCTTCACCCCCTTAATTTACTCGTACGCGGGGGTCAACCACAGCGTATAAAATATCTGAAATCAAGTTGCCGAGCAGTGTCAAAATAGAAATAAATGCAAGATAGAACATGGTAAAAGGAATATCTCCGCCTGTCATTGCATAATAGGAGTAGAAACCGATACCACGGATACCGAACAGAGTCTCAGTAATAAGTGCACCTGAGAAAAGGCCGGGAAGAGATCCGCCAAGGATTGTTACAAGGGGGATCAAAGTATTTCTGAAAGCATGGTGGCTTATAACCTTTCTTTCAGGAAGGCCCTTGGCTCTTGCTGTTCTGATATAGTCAGCATTTAATACTTCAAGCATGTTGGTACGGGTATAACGCATTAAGCTACCGATACTTACGATGGTAAGAGTTGCAATGGGAAGCACAAGGTGTGCCACAAGATCCCAGAATCTTCCTACTTCATCAAGAGTCGCATAATTACGTCCCTGCATACCTACAAGGTCAAACCATCCGAGACGGATTGAGAAGATAAGCTTTAATACTGTTGCCACAAAGAATGTGGGCATTGAAATACCGATAAGACCGAAGACTGTAACTGTATAATCGGCCATACTATATTGTTTACGCGCTGCCATTACACCTAACGGAATCGCGATTATTATCTCGAGAATAAACGAAATGAGACCCATTGCAAAACTGTACCAGATACACTTTCTGAAAAGTTCCGTTACAGGCATTGTCTGAGTCCAGGAGTCACCAAATTCACCCTTTCCGGCAGTACCAAGCCATGTAAAGTAACCCTTTACGATACCCTGATCCATACCGTACTGTGCATTAAGTTCTTCAATCCACTGCTGTGCACTCTTTGTATTACCGGGACGAAGAGCAAGCTCCATAGCCTGTTTCTCAACATAGCTGGTGGGGAGTGAGCACTCAAGCACGTATATGATAAATGTTACGAAAAAGAAGATTATAGCACTGAGTGCAAGTCTTCTAAGAATAAATTTTGCCATGATTTACACCTTTAATGGTAGTCTTTCTAAAACTATATATCTTACTGCGCCATATCCGATAAATAGGGGTCTGCATCGAGTACAGACCCCTTTATTATCCTACATAATCAAACTTATACGTTTTGATTAGTTCATTTCAAGTAATTCAAGGTCGTTCATCCAACCCCAGAATGTTGTGATATCAGGAGTAACAGTGTCCATGTTAACACGTTCTGTACTGAATACTACAGCGTTCTGTCTCTGGTATGTAGGAACTTCTACACCCCAGTCAAGGATGATTTCAAGACATTCTTTATAAGTAGCCTTTCTGTAGGACTGATCAGCTGATTCTCTTGCTTCAACGATAAGAGTATCAAGATCTTCGCTTGTGATTGCATAGTGGTTAGAGTTTGTACCCTTTCCGTATGCGTTATCGGAGTGGTAAACCTGATACATATCAGGGTCTACTGCTGCGCCCCATGCTGCTGCCCAGATTTCAGCTGTGTTAGCTGTAAGAGCATCATTCCAAACGGAAGAATCTGCAGGGTCGTTGATTTCAAGTGTGATACCAACAGAAGCAAGAGCTTCTTTTGCTGCGGTAAGGATACCGTATGCAGGGTGATCACCTGTACCACCACCGGGGATGATTGCTTCGTAAGTCATCTGAGCGCCTTCGGGAGCCTGTGTGAACTTGCCTTCTGCATCGTCCCATGTATAACCTGCTGCCTTTAAGAAGCCAATTGCTGCATCAAGAGCTGCTGCATACTTCTGTTCGTCAGTCATGTCTGCTGTGTAAATTGCATTGCCGTCTACGTCTACAGAGTAAGCAATTCTGTATCCTTCATCAGCAGGCTTGGGAGCTGCCCAAGAAGTGTTGGAGATAGGATAGTTGATTACTGCAGCCATTTCGCCGTAGTAAGAGTTGATTACTGTATCTCTGTAAGAAGCAAATAATGTAGCAAATGCTTTTCTTAAGTTCTTGGATTCTTCTGAAGCAGGATCTCCGCCAACGTTTACGTTGCTTGCGGAAATACCGATGTAACCGTAACCTAAGTTATCAACAAGGCTTGTTGTAAGAGTGTCGCCTTCGATCTCTCCGTTAGAGTTGTAACCCTTGATAGCCTTTAATACTTCAAGGCTCATGGAAGGATCGGATATATCAAATGTTCCGGAAGCGATACCTGTAAGCTTATCAGCTGAGGGAGTTTCCTGGAACTGGATGTGCTCGATCTTAGGGCATCCCTTGAAGTAGTTTTCGTTAGCTTCGAAGGAAACGATACCGTTTTCATAGCTTACGAACTTGTAAGGACCTGCGCCCATGGGCTTTGTGGTAACGGACTTAACATGTGATAAGTCACCCTTTACAAAACCGAACTTGTTGTTGTCGTAGTCGTAAAGAGCTTCTTCACCGTAGTAATGAAGAGGAGCTACAGTTACAGGTAACTGATAAATAGCTACTGCATCAAACTTGTCCATTGTGATCTTTAATGAATAATCACCGGTCTTTTCGATACCGGCAATGTTGGCTGCTGAATCGCCTGTGGAAACTGCAACGGTATAAGCGTCATAGTTTTCCATGAAATCTGTAAGAGCTGTGCCTGCGTTTTCAACATCGCTTAACTCTGTGAGGTTTCCGCCATAAGCTTCTGCCATGATGTTGAATACATCAAGAAGTGTAGCATCTTCGGGAGCATCGAATCCCCATGTACCGATGGTAACACCAACGGGATCATCTGCTGAGTTGTAACCTGCAGCTACGCAGTAGTCTACGATTTCCTGAACGAACTTTTCACCTGCCTGGTCGATATCTGCCCAGAAAGCTGTCTGAGTAGCTTCATCCCAGTTAGTGAAGTCAGTGTTGTCTCTTCCTGCTGCGGAAAGGAGATTGAAGAGGGTATCCATACCTGCTCTGTAATCTGCCATACCCTTGATAGGAAGAGTATAGAATGTTGAAGATCCGTCATAAGCGGGATCTGATAATACATACATGGAGAAGATAACGTCATCAGCTGTTAAAGCTTCACCGTCAGAGAACTTGATATCGTCTCTTAATGTGAATTCGTATACAACTGTTCCGTCGTCATTCTGTGTGATATCGCAATCTGCGATACCTGTATAAGTGTAATCTGTTCCGTTGTAAGGAATAACTTCTCCTTCAATTCCTTTAAGAACTACATTACCTTCACGATCTGTGCCAAGTAAGCCAAGCTGTGTCATGCTTGCTACGTCCTGGTCATACGCGAGCTGTGCAAAGAAAGGTGAGAACTTGCTTGCGAACTGGTCGTAACCAACTACAAGGATGTCATCGCTTTCTTCTGCGGGTGTTTCAACGCTTGTGGATGTTTCTGTTGAAGCTGATTCTTCAACATTTTCTGCCTTCTTAGAGCATCCTGCAAAAGTAGATGCCATAAGTGCTACAGAAAGTAAAAGCACAAGACTTTTCTTCATAGCGTTTTTCATATTTTCCTCCCTTTATTATGTTCTTGGACTTATGTCCGCTATTTATATTAACAGAGTTGCCTCTGATAATACCTATTTATCCTCCCACTCTTTGGCCGTGGGATTTTCTTTTTCAATATAAGCAATATTACGTGCCGAAAAGAAAGCCGCAAGCATAAGAAAGATGCTGAGTAATATTACCATTATATATAAGTAATCAAATACCGTAACCTCACTTATATAAGAAGAAACTATAGCTCCCATGCTTCCCGCAAAGCTTATGCAATACAGGGACGCAGCTACCAAAGATAAAGCCTTCAACCTGTCTCCGCCACGCTGCTTTGCTTCTCTGTTCAAGTCGCTTCTGTACTTCCAGAAATAACCGATACTTTCAAAAAGCAGATAAATAATCAAAGCATTCACTGCATATGGCACGCTTGTGAACCATACTCTGGATAAGTTACTGTAAAATGAAAAACCGGAGATAAACAGAAATGCTGACAAGCTGACGAGCACAAGCAAAAGACTCCTTTGTCTCTTATGTTCGCCGGTGGTATTCACGTAATCATAAAGCGGACCAACATATACCATCTTCTGTTTTTTCTTGCCGTCGGGAAAGGTTTCAAGATCCATTCTGTATTCTTTACCATATCTTAATGTAATCATACTGTCCTTCCAAAACGCCTATAAGGTATATTAATTGTCCCACTCTGAAAAATATCTTTGTAAATATTACAAAAAGGAAGAGGAAATGTCAAGATAGACATGAAGGGCGGCCTTTAGTATAATTTAGATGGTTAAAAAATAAACGAAAGAGGGGTCATGCAAAAAAATGCATAATAATTCAACTCAGGTAAAAAGAAAGGCCGGCACCGTTTTACTGTGGCTCTTCGTGATAATACTTTTCGGTTCATTTATCACACTTGTCGTAACAGCCATTGCAAGAAGCAGATTTCAGAAAAATTACACTCTGATGATAGGTGACGCTCTCGGCGGAAGCGCCAGCGTATACTCTGCTCATGATGATGAGTATTTCCTGTTAAATCACGATAATGTTGCAGGCATATCAAGAATTGCCGTAAGCGGTTCGATCATGTGGGGAAGACGCAGTGACAAGCTTACCGGTAACATGATCATACTTACCGCCGTAAAAGAAGGGGTCGAACCCGGAAACCATGTATATATAGAAGAAATGCGTTCGGGAAAAGCAAGGATTACCGTTGAAACCGGTGACAGATCCGCCACCGCGGTATTAAACGACATAACCTATTCTTCTTTCTTAAGAATGACTAAAGAACACGCGCCCATGGGTGATAACACTCCGGTGGAATCGATTCCATAATTTAATATTTATTCATAATAATGAATGCAAAAACCGGGTTCCTTTATAAGGGACCCGGTTTTTTTCACTTTAAATTCCTAAAATTTTTTTCTGAAAGTTACATATTTATATGGAATATCTCCATCAATTTCTTCATCTACCGTCTTTTCGTAGAGACCTTCATCTATCTCCGGAAAGAAAGTATCTCCGTCGGGGACATCAATGTCAACCTCCGTCACATACAAAGCGTCGCAGAGATCAAGACCTTCTCTGTAGATTCCCGCACCGCCTGATAAATATATATTCTTATCGGGGAAATGTTCTTTTGCATAGTTGATCGCATCCGTTAAGGTCGGAACCGTTACAAGGTTCTCGGCGGAATATTCCGCGGTCTTTGATACGATAATATTGAATCTGTTGGGAAGAGGCCGGCCGATCTCATCATAGGAACGTCTGCCCATGATCACCACATTGCCTGTGGTAAGCTCTCTGAACCTTCTCTGCTCGCCCTTTATGCGCCAGGGAATCTCCCCTTTTCTTCCTATTACTCTGTTTCTTGAATAAGCTACTATAAGGCCTGTCATGTTGCACCTCTCAATATTTTCTGCCCTTAAACAAGGACTTGTCCGTATCCCTCGTAAATACCGTTTCATCCGTCACTATGGTCAACGGAAGCTCTTCGCCTTCACAAAGATCCGTAACCGCCTTCATAAGCACGGGACCGAGAAGCGGATTACACTCGGATACACAGCTGATCTTTCCTTTTTTAACCATCTTAAGAGCTTCTTTTGTGCCATCTACAGACATGATCTTCACGTCCACGCCGGGGCGATAGCCTGCGGCTTCAATGGCTGCCACTGCTCCGATAGCCATATCATCATTATGAGCGAATATGTAATCTACGTCCAGTCCGTTTTCTTTAATATATTCCGAAAGAACGATCTTTCCTAAGTCGGCATTGAAGTCGGCATATGCCGAATATACCACTTCGCAATTGGGATTATCCCTGAAGCTTTCGTTAAAGCCTTTGGATCTTAATGACGCGGGAGTTGAACCCTTGGAACCTAAAAGCTCCATGATCCGCGCCTTTCCTTCTCCCATATCCGAAAGCATCCATTCGCCGCATTTTCTTCCTTCTTCTTCAAAATCTCCTCCTACAAAAGAAGTGTACATATCTTCTTTTGAAGAAACGGATCTGTCGGAGAGAATGACAGGGATATTGGCGGCCTTGGCCTCGGCCAGTACCTGATCCCAGCCGTCTTCAACGAAGGGGCTTAGCAATATCACATCAACATCATCTTTTATGAATTCGCGCACCTGCTCGATCTGTTCTTCGAGAGAGGTTTCCGAATACTTTACTTCCAGATCGATATTAAATTCTTTGGCGGCTTTTATGATGGAATCGGTGTTAGCCTTTCTCCATGCGCTGTCTTCGCGGATCTGAGCATAACCTACACGGATCTTTCCGCCTTCTATCGTGATGGGTTCTTTTGCTTCATCAATATTAAGAGAATCAATAACCGTGCTCCGCAAAAGAACCTTCTTGGGAACACCGCTTTCTCCGTTAAGGATCGCTACCGCATATCTGATAGCTTCTATACCGCCGGTGGGGCAGGAAACAGTTGCATCGATTATGCCGCTCTTTATCATCTCAAGTCCGCCGCCGGGTCCCGGATATCCGTCAAGTCCCACAACTATAACATCTTCTTTCCCGAGTTTTTCAAGAGCCAGACGCGCGCCGTATGCCATATAGTCATTGTGAGCGAAGATGGCTCTTATATTATTGGCGGCATAGCTTGAAAAGTCGGCGAGATTGTCCTCCGCACAGTCCCGTGTTGCTTCAGGAATAAGAAGGTTCATGGTTGTCAGCTTCTTTTCGTTCATGACGGATCTGAAAGCGTCAGAGCGTTCATCACTTGCAAGATTCTCGCTTCTAAGTTCAAGTACGGTACCCTTGACATTACGCTCACTCATAAGTTCCAGCACCTTTTTAGCTTCCTGCTCGCCGATAAGCTCATTGTCCGGACCTATGAAAAGACTGTAGTCATAACCTTCCACCACTCTGTCCATTACTATTACCGGTATTTCACTGTAAACCGAGCTTACTACAGGTGACAATGCCTTCGTATCAATAGGCGAGATAATAAGAAGATCTATACCGTATTCCATAAGACGGTTCACATCTTCTATCTGCTTTTCGGTATTTCCGGCGGCATCACTTATGATCAAAGTAATATCATCATATTTGGCCGCTTCCTCCTCAAGCTCCTCTTTCAACACAAGGCGCCATTGCTCACTCATGTTGGCAAGAGATACGCCTATGACATGTTCTTTTTCCCTGATAACAGCCTTGTTGCAGGCCGTTAAGGAAAGACACATAGTCATTACCGCAAGTAACGTAAGAACTTTTCTGATCATTGGTTTACGGTGCTCCTTTTCGGTATCAGTTACAGATCTGCGCTCTGTAGTCCATAGGTGACATGCCTGTTTCTTTTTTAAAGGCATTGGAAAAGTAATGTTGTGTTGCATAACCGCATCTTTCAGCGATTTCGTAAATCTTAAGTTCCTGGTCTTTAAGTAATATAATGGCTTTTTTAGCTCTGAAATCCGCAAGAAAACTTCCGAAGGTTTCTCCGGTTTCCGCTTTGAACAATCTGCTTAAATATTGAGGGGAAATATGAAGATAATCCGATGCGCTCTGAAGAGACAGTTCCTTTTCCATATATTCGCGCTCAATAAGGGCAATGCTTTCTTTTACGATGGTGGAGTATTCCGTCCGCTCTCTCAGGCTGTTTTCAAGATTCAGGAACACTTCCGACATTTCATAAAAGCTTCGACCTCTTTCCCAGGCGATCTCCGCCCGGACATTTAATATGCGCTCAAAGGTTTCTTTTAATTTATCAGTGAGTTCCGCGATCTTATCATCCTCAATATCCGCTGACAGCACGGCCAATACACCCTTTCTGCTGGTAAAAGAAAGTATGGCGGATTCGATCACTTCTTCCGCGATATTCTTGGCCGCAAAATTGAGAAGCTCCTCAGAAAGCTTTGAATCAATGCTTTCTTTCATGTTGATAAGCGTAAGCATGAAGCTTTCGGGAAGATTAATGCCCAAATACTGCATCTTTTCGCGAACTTCAATCTCATCGGGATTTGTATAGATCCACTCGTTCATGAATTTATCTATTAATGCAAGTCTGTTCTTTTCAATCTGGCCTTTTGCCCATTTGATGTATTTACCGCTTTCAAATTTGGAGGCGATCACACGCTTCATCTTGTTAAGAAGCTCGTAGAAGGGTTCCTCCATAATGGGCTTTAAGATATAGTCCTTGGCTCCTAACTGAAGAGCCTTTCGTACATAAGTAAAATCATCATAGCCGGTTACGATCACAACCGTAACGCCGGGAAGGTCTTTTAATAACTCTTCCACAAAATCAAGTCCGTTCATAAAGGGCATGTTAATATCGGCAAGGATCAGGTCGGGTTTATATTCTCTGGCAAGATTAAGAGCTACCTCTCCGTCTTCCGCCATTGCCACTACCATAAAATCCTCGTCCGTTTCAACAAGACTTCTTAATCCTGAGCGGATAATCTCTTCGTCGTCTGCAATAAGTACCTTGTATTTATCCATTCTCTGTACCCCCACTGTTTAAAGGCAGCCTGAGAGTCACCGTGGTGCCCTCCCCGGGTGCGCTTTCTATATTTAAGCCATATGGCTCCCCATAGCACATTTTAACACGCTCCGCTGCGTAAAATAAGCCGAAACCGTCTTTTCCCGATATCTGGCCTTCTTCCAGTAACTGTTTCTTTAATACCGCAAGCTTATCGGGATCGACTCCGGCACCGTCATCGCATATTTCTATAAAAAGATCCTTTTCTTTTTCATATCCTCTTACCGTTATGGTTCCGCCGCCTCTCTTAAGCTTTATGCCGTGGTAGATGGCATTTTCCACCAGGGGCTGGAGGATAAGCTTCGGAAGCACCACATCATCATATTCATCCGGTATTTCGATCGCATATTTAAGTGTTTCTTTATATCTGATCTTCTGTATATACAGATAGTTTTCGACATGGGCTTTTTCTTCCCGCAATGTGATAAAATCTCTGCCCTTGGAAAGGCCGATCCTGAAGATATTGGTGAGAGCTTCGATTATCTTCACAATGTCGGTGGCATTGTAGGAACGCGCCATCCAGCCTATGGTATCAAGGGTATTATAAAGAAAGTGCGGTTTAAACTGCTCCTGCAGGGATTTTAATTCTGCCATGAGCTTACTCTGCTTTTCATCGGCAAGCTCCTGTACCAGAGTATCCATTCGCTCTATCATGTGGTTGAAGGACTCGCCCAACTGTCCCACTTCATCCTCTCTGGTTCCCGTAAAGCGCACATCCATATCCCCTTCCTCAACCTTACTCATAAGGTCAGTAAGCTCGGAAATGGGCTCGGTCAGGTTGTCAGATACCATGAAGGATACGAAAGTAACCAGTATTACGCTGGCAAGGGCGGTTATCACAAGCACTGTAAGCGTTCCGTTTAAATCGGACAGGAATTCTTCTTCCGGAATAACGGCAACGCTCATCCAGCCGGTTCTTTCGCTGACGGCTGTATATAAATAATATTTAACGCCCTTTATCACGATCTCCTGCCCCTGGATATTGGTCTTAAGCTTATCCGCGGGGATCCTGTAGACGATCTCATTGGCGGGAGCGTATACAACGTCACCGTTCTTATCGACGATATATACGAAACCCTGCTGACCGATGGCAGCTTTATCGATAAAGCCCTCGATGATTATATGTCTTATATCCAGCAAAAGAACGCCGCTTTCAAAGGCCTTACACATTGAAAAGGTACGATCCGCACCTATCTCATCGGTGGTGATAACATTTCTTCCCACTGCGCTTCCCAGTGTAAGCTTTCCGAAATCATGCATGGCCGCCTTGTACCAGGTCTCATTTCTGAAAAGATCCCTTGAATTTCTGGTCATGCCGGCACATATATATGAATCATCATAATAAGCCACCGTGATGCCTGCGATCTCCGGATAGGATTCTTTTAACCTCTTTAAAAAATCCTCGGAGACAGTGGCTTTATCCTCGTATCGTGCTTCTGTTATTATGGTATCCATCAACTGCTCAATGGTACCTATGTAAATATCTATGGAATCGTTGACCTGTTCCGCAACCTGAAGGGCATATAGATCAGTCTTATCCTTGGAACCGTCAACGCCGATAACGGCAAGAACCCCTCCGAAGATCGTAAGGGGAATGAGCGCAATCATAAGATAAGTAAATAATAATTTCTTCTTAAGCTTAGTATTCTTAAATGCTCTGCCTAATTTCACGTATTATACCTCTCACCCTGTCTATTAATATACTACTAAATGCTCCGGTAATCAACAATTATGTAAACTAAATTGCAGGTTCCCTTGGCCCTTTACATAAATGAGGCAGGTTTAAAAGCCTGCCTCAAAAAATCCATATACTGACTGTCGGTCATAAGCGCGTCAGAGTTTTTATAGGGCGCATGACTAAACTTAAGGTTTACTCACGCTTTCTTTTTCTCCGCTCTTATGGCAATGATCCTCTGAATCACGATAAAGAAACAAAGAAGAGCAGCGATGGTAACTTTAGTCCACCAGGTATTTAAGTTCTGGTAGGTTACTATGGTCTGAATGATACCCTGTATCAGCACGCCGAACATGGAACCGATAACAGTACCCACACCGCCTGTAAGGAGGGTTCCGCCGATAACCGCCGATGAAATTGCATCAAGCTCGAGACCCATGTTCTGAAGAGAATATCCCGCAAGGGTGTAAAGGCTGAATACAAATCCGCCGAGAGATGCGGAGAATCCGCTTATGGCATAAACTGCAATCTTAACCTTCTTTACATCAATGCCCATAAGTTCTGCGGAAACTTCGTTGGAACCTACGGCATATACGTATCGTCCAAACTTGGTATATTTAAGCACGAACCAGGCAATGAGCACCACAGCCAGCGCTATAAATACGTAATAGTAAAGCTTAGCCCTGCTGCCGCCGATCTGAAAGGAAATCTTCGAAAGAGCCAGGCTCTTGTAAAAGGCATTGTTAATAGGAATGGACACGGTACTTACAACCGCGCACATGCCTCGTAAAAAGAAAAGTCCCGCAAGAGTTATGATAAATGGCTGAATCTTAAATACCTGAATACAATAACCCATTAAGAAGCCTGCAAAGGTTCCGATAAAAAGAACCAGCGGAATAACCACCAGTGCGGACCACCTCTTGTCCAGCAGGAAAGCTGACAAGACACATGTAAATGCAAGGTTTGATGCTACCGAAATGTCGATGCCGCCGGTAAGAAGCACAAAGGTCATACCGGTTGCAACTATGATAAGATATGCATTATCGTTAAACAGATTAAATATTGTGGATACGGACCCGAAGCGATCGTATTTAATGGAACCGCCCACGAACATTGCTATAAATAAGCAGATTGCAATTAAAAGAGAGACATTACCGATCGTTAACTTTTTCATCATGCAGCCACACTCCCTTTCTTACTGAATATACCCTTAAGCTTCGCCATAAAGATGGGTGACTGGGCAAGACAGATAATGACAACTATCAATGCCTTAAACACCTTGGTAAGCTCAGGCGTTACGCCGAAGGCATAGATCACGGTGGAAATAGTCTGCACTATCAATGCACCCAGAGCACTCGATACAAAAGAAAATCTTCCGCCGTTAAGCGCGGTGCCGCCGAGTGCTACGGCAAGGATTCCGTCCATTTCGTATAAAAGGCCGCAGTTGTTACAGTCGGCGCCTTTAATACCTGCGGATTCAACAATACCTGTTAAAGCTGCCATAATACCGCAGAATATGTAGATGACCCACAGGTTCTTACTTACAAGAATACCTGAAAGCCGGCTTGATTCCGAATTGATACCGATGGATTCGATCGCCATTCCCAGAGCCGTTCTTTTGGTAAGGATGATTGCAATCACAAGCACAAAAAGCGCGATGTAGAAAGGAATGGGCAGTCCCAGGAAGTATCCTCCGTTTATGAAATAGTAAGCATCCGAATTAATGGTTACGATCTTACCGTCCGATACAAGCTGAGCGATCCCTCGACCCGCGGTTAACAGGATCATGGTGGCTACGATGGGCTGTACGTTAAGCTTTGCAACAAGAAATCCGTTCCATGCTCCGCAAAGAGCACCCACTAAAAGTGCGATAAGCACTGCGGCGAATACGTTTCCATGTAAAGAAGGAAGGATCCTTTCATCCACAATGGAGCATGCAACCGAAGCGGCAATAGCCATTACGGAACCTACGGAAATATCCGTACCTGCGGTGGCAAGGACCATGGTCATACCTATCGCAAGGATCACATATTTGCTTCCGTTACGAAGAATATCGATTAGACGCCCGTAGAAGTGACCGTCCACCATTGTGATCTTAAAGAAAGAATCACCGAACATCACACGGTAAAGCACTTCACATGCCAAAAGAATGACTATTAAAGCAAGGAAAGGTCTGATTTCCAGGCTGTTTTTAAATTTCTTCATTAGTTTTCTCCCTCCCCCGCAATACTCTTCATGATATTAGCTTCCGTTATATTGTCACCGCTCAGCTTATCCACTATTTTCTTATCCCTTAACACATACATGGTGTTGCAGCAACGCTGCATTTCTTCAAGCTCCGATGAAATGAACAGACAGCTCATGCCGGTCTTGGCAAGGTCTACCACTATTCTCTGTATTTCCGCCTTGGCACCTATATCGATACCTCTTGTGGGTTCATCCATGATAAGAAGCTCAGGATCGGTGGCAAGCCAGCGGGCAAGAAGCACCTTTTGCTGGTTACCGCCGGACAGATTCTTTATCTTCTGGTCCCTTGAAGGAGTCTTGATATTCAATTCTTTAATATATTTATCAGCTATCTCAGCAGCTTCTTTTTTAGAAACCACATGCATAAGGCCGCGCTTTGCCTGAAGGGCGATTATGATGTTGTCCATTATGCTCAGTTCACCTATGATACCTTCTGTCTTTCTGTTTTCTGAGCAGAAAGCGATATCGCATCGGATAGCATCCAAAGGATTCTTGATAGAGACATTTTTATCGTGGATCTTAATGTGACCCTCCGTCATCTTGTCGGCTCCGAAGAGTAATCTTGCAGTTTCCGTACGTCCCGATCCGAGAAGTCCCGAGAGACCGCTTACTTCACCCTTATTAAGCGAAAAAGAAACATTCTTGATCTTAGCTGTTCCCGCATTTTCGACGTCGATAAACTTTTCGGGATTTTCGCCTGCTTCACGCTGCGTTACGGATATTTCTGCCAGAGAATCAAAATCCTTACCGAGCATCTTGCCGATGAGAGCGGGTTTTTCCAGTTCATCCGTCTTATAAGTACCTACATATCCACCGTTTCTGAGTACGGTGATGGTATCAGTCACTTCATAGACCTGATCCAGGAAGTGGGTTACGAATACAATGCCCAGTCCACGCTTTTTCAGCTCTCTCATGATGTCAAAAAGCTTTTCAACCTCAGCCTGAGAAAGACTGGATGTGGGCTCATCGAGGATCAGAATTTTTGCTTTTATATCAACGGCTCTTGCTATGGCTATCATCTGCTGCACCGCAACAGGGAAAGCTCCAAGCTTCTTCGTTACATCCAAATTAAGATCAAATTCCTTTATAAGTTCCTTGGAATCTTCATTTATTTTCTTCCAGTCGATATGACCATGCTTTTTAGGTTCACGACCGATGAATATATTTTCAGCTACCGAAAGATCCGGACATAAATTTACTTCCTGATAAACGGTGCTTATACCCTTTTTCTGTGCGTCAAAGGGGCTTGTCACATGGATTTCATTGCCGTCTAAATAGACCTCGCCTCCATCCATCTTTTCTACGCCGGTAAGTACTTTTATGAGAGTCGATTTACCTGCGCCGTTTTCACCCAGAAGAGCATGAATGCTGCCTGCTTCAAGGCTGAATTCCACATCATTTAATGCCACGACCCCGGGAAAGGATTTGTTAACATGCTCCATCCTTAGTAATTTAGTTGCCATTCTTTTTCCTCCCTAACACTACATGTCATAAGACACAAACAGGGGACGGGCAAAGCCGTCCCCGTGTTCAATGTGTATTAGTATGTTCTAGAATCGATCACGTCAGCTGCCTGATCGGATGTGTAAACACCATCGATTGATACAACCCACTTTTCAACAGATTCGCCCGCTTTAAGCTTTGCAGCGGTTTCAAAAATCTGATTTGCAAGACAAGGGTTACATTCAACAGTACAGTTCATTTCGCCTGCCACCATTGCTTCGAATGCGCCCTTAACACCGTCAACACCGATGATCTTGATGTCTTCGCCGGGCTTGAAGCCTGCTTCTTTGATAGCTTCGATTGCGCCGAGAGCCATATCATCATTGTGGCAGTATACGCCGTTGATCTCTGCACCATATGTCTTTAAGAAGGATTCCATTACTTCCTTACCAAGTGTTCTTGTGAAGTCACCGGTCTGGGATGCAAGGATTTCAACATCGGGATAATTAGCTGCCATGTAATCATCAAAACCGGTCTTACGGTCTGTTGCTGCGGAAGCGCCAACTGTACCTTCAAGTTCTACAATCTTACCTTTGCCGCCAAGTAAATCGCCCATAACCTTAGCTGCCTGTTCACCTTCCCAGATGAAGTCGGATGCGATCTTACAATCATATAAATCTTCGCAGGATGCATCAACACCACGGTCAACAAGGATTACAGGGATTCCTGCTTCCTTACATTCTGTAAGAACTGCTTCCCAACCTGTTTCAACTACAGGAGGAAATGCGATAACGTCAACGCCCATTTCGATGAAGTTACGGATTGCCTTGATCTGGTTCTCCTGCTTCTGCTGAGCATCTGCAAATTCTAACTGAAGTGTGTCTGTATTTCTTGCTGCGTACCACTGAATATCATTGGTTTCTGCATCTCTCCAACCGGATTCCTGTCCGATCTGAGCAAATCCGACTACGAGCTTTCCGTCGTCTGCCTTTGTGGGAGTTGCTGCGGGAGTTGCTGCCTCCTCAACGTTTGCTGCAGGTGTTTCGGTACTCTGAACCGATGCTGTTCCGCCACATGCTGCAAGACTCATGGTCATTGTCAGTGCAAGGAACATTGCAAGTAACTTTTTCATGTTTTAACCCTCCTAGGTCTGATTATTAGTTTTGGGCTATGCCCTTGTTACAATTACATTTTAAAAATCAGAGCCTCGGAAGTATTTACACTGAATAAACCAAAAGGTACAGAATTTGAAACTAAAAAAAGCGGTTTGTAATAAACCGCTTTTGCTTTATAAATATAGAGGAATATAATGAAACGCAAGCGTTTCATTATCGGGCGGAAAAATAATCCCTCAGAATTATAAAGGAATATAATGAAACGCGAGCGTTTCATTATCGGGCGCAATAATAATCCTCCGGATTATTATTGCTTAGTTGAACCCTCGGAAGCCTTTGCCGATGATCTCGCTGCTGTTGGTGATCATGATAAAGGCGCCCGGTTCTGTTTTTCTTACGAAATTTCTAAGTTCAACTGCCTGAAATCGCTTCATGACAGTGAGGATAACCTTCTTTTCATTGTGGGCATAGGCGCCTTCCGCAGTATAAACGGTGGCGCTTCGACCTAGACTATTGATTATATAATCGCATATCGGTTCCGGATTATCGCATACAATGGTGAAATACTTACACAGGTTAATGTTTTCTATGACACCGTCGATAACAAGGGATTTTGCCATGAGACCCGTGAAAGAAAACAGACCGGTTTTTACATCAAATACGAAGCATGCGGCTACCGTAATGAAAAAGTCCACCAGGAATAATGCCGTTCCGATATTAAACTTACTGTATTTCTTAACTATCATTGCCACTATATCAGTGCCGCCGCCGCTTGCTCCCAGGTTAAACATGATACCCGCTCCGAGAGACGGAAGGATGATGGCAAATATAAGCTCCAATACAGGCTCATCGGTTAATGGTCCATCCATGGGGAACCATATTTCAAGAAGCTTTAACAGCACGGAATTCAGTATACTTATGTAAACCGTTTTAATTCCGAATTCTTTTCCTAAAAATATAAAGCCCACTACCAATAAAGCCATATTGATAATGAGATTGTAGGTTGCCGGGCTAAGTCCACCCACGCGTCCCAAGATAATGGCGATACCGGTTACTCCGCCAAAAGAAAAATTGTTGGGGAATTTGAACACATAGACACCCACCACCAATACTATGGTAGCAAGTGTCAGAATGGTATATTCCCTGAGGGCAAGATAAAATTTCATTCGCTTACTCATAAAAACCTCTATCTAATAACACGGTTCATGTATTTATCCCAGGATACGGTAACGTGACTTGCTTTAAGCATAAGTTTATAGGAATCCGCAGAAGCTCCGATTTCATCGGATGTTTCGAATATTGCTTCGTAGATTCCCCCGTCGCTTTTTCTCAAAGAAACAAGATATGTTCCGGGAAGATCCTTAAAAAGCCGATCCCACTCGCTTTCAGAGATTTCTTCATCGGGAACCTCTGACACCAGCTCATCATTGGCATTATAATAAGAATAACCTTCCTTATATACATTCATAACACTTGCATCGGAAAAATGAATTAAAGAGGTGCCTGCGTAACTGTCCGTATAATTGGTATTCTGCGAATTATCATGACGGACGATAAGCGCTTCCGCCGTAATATCAAGAGTATTTACGGAAAGTTTAAAATCCGCAGTCACAGCATCATCATATATAAATCTGTCAAGTTCGTCTTTAGATACAAATCCCATAATAAACCACCTTTTCAATCAATATACTTAATATATACGAAAAGAAGCACTTATAAAAGCGCTTCTTTTAATAATTCCAGACCTTTTTTAAGCGTCGCCCTCGGACAGGCAACATTCATGCGGATAAAGTTCTTGCCGCTCTCTCCGTATTCTTCTCCGGAAGCAAGATAAAGACCCGTTTTACGACGTATGTACTCAGCCAGGTCTTCATTTTCTTTTTGATAACAGCTCATGTCGATCCATAGTAAGTATGTGGCATGACCTTCTATCAAAACCGCATCCTTTACGTTATCTTTCAGATATTCCGCTACGATCCTGCGGTTTCCTGCAATATATTCATTTAATTCGCCGAGCCACTCTTCGCCCTCCGTAAAGGCCGCCACAGTAACCGGCACCGCAAAAGCATTGGGTTCCGCTACTTCATCCGTATTTAAACCTCTCCATACCTTATGACGTAAATAGGGATTCGGTACAGAAACCGCCGCCGTCTGCATTCCCGCAAGGTTAAAGCACTTGCTGGGTGCAAGACAGGTAATTGAATTCATCCTGCAGTGTTCCGATACGGATGCAAAAGGAATATAGTTAAACCCGGGCTCTGTAATATCGCAGTGAACCTCATCGGAAATCACCGTTACATGATACTTATATGCAAGATCTCCGATACGGGCAAGCTCCTCCCGACTCCATATCTTTCCTATGGGATTATGAGGATTGCAGAGAATCATGAGGGAAGTCTGAGGGTCGGAAAGCTTTGTTTCCAGATCCTCAAAATCTATCTCATATTTATGATCTTTATAGATAAGCTTATTTTCCAAGACTCTTGCACCGTTATTCACGATGCTGTTAAAGAAAATATTGTATACGGGTGTCTGAATCAACACCTTTTCATTGGGAGTCGTAAGCTTCCTGACAATCGATGAAATAGCGGGCACCGCACCGGTACAGAATATGAGCCATTCTTTTTCCATGGTGAAGTCATGACGTTTTCTCCACCAGTTAATATAGGCATCATACCACTCATCGGGAATGATCCCATAACCGAAGACCCCGTGAGATACGCGTTTTTCAAGAGCCTTAATTATTTCCGGGGCAGTTTTAAAATCCATATCCGCAACCCACATGGGGAGCTCGTGTTCTTTTATGTCCCACTTAAGGGATCCTGTATTTCTTCGGTCGATTATCTCATCAAAATTGTATTTCATGAAGCCTCCGCTGTTATTTCCAATCAGGACTGTCGGATTTCTTAATGATGCTGGCACATTCTATCTTAGTCTTATCAGGATCGATCAGTTCTTTTTCAAGAATAAGATTTCCGATTTCGGGAGCTTTAATGGTACCGGAAATGGGATTAAGAATGCTCTCAATCGGTGTAATAAGTTCAACATCTACTGTAGAGAACTCAAATGCATGGTCGGTATTCATTACCTTACAGTTACGCATTACAAGGTTTTCAAGATAGCACATACCCTGAAGAGTCTCGATGGTACAGTTTATAAATGTCACATTCTTTGAATTCCAGCCTATATAGTCAGCGGATATGAAGGAATCATAAACGGTTACGTTTTCACAGTTCCAGAAAGCATCTTTGGTTAAAAGCTTGGAATTGTGGATTTCCACATTTTCACATCCGTCAAAAGAATAGTTACCATCAAGTACAAAATTGTCAGCATAGATATTCTTACTGCCCATTGCAAAATAGTCGCCCTTGGCAGTTACATTTTCAAGACGCACGCCGTCACAGTTCCAGAAAGTTTCCTGAGCATTGGGAAGGGGTACATTCTTAAGGCTCGTATTTTTACATCTTCTGAAATTCTTGGGAGCTTTTATAACGGTGTCAATGACTTCAAGATTGTTGGTATACCAGATGCCTGCTCTTGCCATTTCAAAAAGCATGGAATCTTTAAGCACCACATGGTCACAATACCAAAGAGGATATTTCCATTTAAATAAAGAACCTGTCACTTCTATATTCTTAGATTCCTTCAAGGGAGATTCGCCGTTCTGGAATGTCGAATCGCTTACCCTGGCATCCTTTAACATATATAAGGCACGTTCACCTTCATAGGTTCCTGGTTTAATTTCTTTCATTTGTCACCTCATTATTTTTTATATTAACGTTTCCGAAGGGAAATGATAACACAAAATTAAATTACATTCAATTGATTTTATAAAGTTTTAATCATTAACCATCTATATGGGTTATATTCTTTATCTTACTCACGGAAACATAACCATCCAGCAAAGCTTTGAAATCCGTACCCTCTAACGCCTTGTCATTGGTATTTCCCTGAACCGTGAGCCGTAAGCCTCCGTCGGGAAGCTCTTCTTCCAGATAATAGTCATCCCAGAAGGAATTGTGAGCGACCTTTCTGTCATAAAGAACACCCTTACATTCTTTGATACCGCACATGGGGAAATTGATATTCCACATCTGATTAGGTAACAACTTGGCATCGATCACTTCATCAAGCATTCTTGTTAAGTATTCATCCGTAACTTCGTGGACCCCGTTCCAGCCTTCGGAAAGAGCAACCGCATGAAGTCCTATATGGGCTGCTTCCATTGCTGCACCTATTGTAGCAGAATACTGCACATCGGAACCGATGTTGTAGCCGAAATTAATGCCTGAAAGCACACAATCCACGGAATCCTTCACTATGTTAAGAACACCGAAACGCACACAATCGGCAGGTGTACCTGTGGTCTTGAAGGCCTTGACTCCCGATACCGGGAAATCCGCCCTGTATACATCAATGGATTCACGCAGGGTGATCTTGTGAGAGGCAGCACTTCGCTGGCCGTCGGGAGCCACTATCCATACGTTACCGTATCTCACGGCAGTCTGCGCGAGCCTCACAATGCCTTCCGCTTCTATCCCGTCATCATTGGTAATAAGTATATTCTTCATTATTCCTCCCTTTAATGCAAACCTTCTCTTACTATTATGGCGGCAAGATAGAGTGCCATGCGTTCTTCACCATCTTCAAGATCGGTATTTAAAAGCTCTTTTATCTTTCCCATCCTGTAAAGAATAGTATTTTTATGTATGTAGATCTCATCGGATACACGGCTGACGCTTCCGTTATATTTTAAATAAAGATACAGCGTCTCAAGAAGATTCGCATCATGCCTTTCATCATATTCTAATACAGGTGCGAGCTTATCGTAACCCATTTCTTTTAATAAAAGTCTGTCTGCAACGGAATATATAACGCGGTCGAGACCCAGTGAATCAAAACGCTCAATGGCATGCTTCTTTGACATGGCATATCTAAGGGCATAATCCGCTCTTTTATAAGAAAGATGCAGGTTGTAAACATCCATGACGGGACTTCCCACACCCACGAACACATCCTGATCCGGCATACGCATCTTGGCACGCTTAAGAAAGCCCTCTAAGATCTCTTCTCGGGGCTCGTCGTCCACGGCATTAAGTATAAGAAGAAAAGCTCCGTTATAGTAAAAGAAGTGGGCATTATGAGAAATGTTTTCAAGATAAATCTGCAGTCGGTAGCTGATACGCTTTCTTTCTACCGTATCCATGGAATCAAGGGAGGGTGTGCTGAGCGTAACCACCTGGAACCGCCCGTCCACGTCAAAAGAAGCAGCCAGATCATCCCTGTAATCATCAACCTCCCTGTGACGCTCTATTGCCTTTATGAACGCCGATGACAGCTGTTCATCGGTCTGAGTCTGCATGAATATTCGAACCGTTAAGTCCTTGATCATCTCCGCCATACTGACTTCCCAGGGAACCGTCATGAGAGGCAGATCCAGTTTATCGGCAATATCCTTAACCTCTTTTGGAACCTCCTTTATATGGAAGCCAGTATTTATGATAAGACCCGCACTGTGATGGGAGTCCAGCATTTTAATAAGATCTATAAGCTTTTCTGCCGTATTAAATCCAAGTCCTGTGGTAACCACCAGTTCCTTTCCCAGAAAGCTGTTTACTATTATGGTGTCTTCCGCCATGAGCAGCCAGCTGATGGAGTTGGCCCAGCCGTTTTTGCCGGCGATCAGCTCCATATTGTATTTTTCCCGGGAAATAATAAGCATATCCTCAACTGTAAAGCCCATAAAACTACCTCCATAACCTATTTTAGCACATTTTTGTGATGTGAGCACAAAAAACTTTCTTTTTTTCAAGTTTAACAACCATTGTTTTGTGCTGTCATTATGCTAATCTATATGTAGATAAAGAAAACAACAAGGAGGTATCCAATATGATAGAGATGACATTATATGATATTCATAGAAACGATCCCCGCACTCCTAAGTGGGCGCAGCTTGAAAGATATGAGTATTGTCAGGACTATTTAGACCGGGCACCTCATTATACATTTAAAGAGATCCTTCACAGATTCTTCAGATAGGATCTCCCAATCAAGCTTATTGACTTCCCTTTATATATCTTATTATGCAAAAAGTGAAATGGTCCGAGAAATCTCGGACCATTTTGCTTTGGTATTCATATTACTTTATCCGGCCGTAGCCTGTTTCATAGACAAGGTACTGACCTTCTTCGGACAGGATAAAGTCTTTTACTTTTTCTATATTGGGATTTGTGTCTCCTGCTCTTGTAATAAGGCATAGATCAACAGTTAAAGGATAGCTTCCGTTTTCGATATTTTCAACGGTCGGCTCAACCCCGTCAATGGATAAAAGCTTTACATTCTTTTCCTGGGAAAGACCCTCTATAAAGTATCTGAAAGAATATCCGAGGGCACCCTCTTCACTGTGATATTCCGCCACATGGTCGATTACCCCCACCATGGAATCAACGGTTTCATAGGTTTTGGGTTCTTTTAAAGATGTATCCCCCATAAAATAAACCATCATGGTCTGTGAACCTGAGTTATTCGGTCTCTGGAAGGCAATGATCTCCGAGTCTTTACCTCCGAGCTCCTTCCAGTTTGTAATGTCGCCGTGATAGATCTTTCGCATATCCTCGGCACTTACATTTGATACAGGATTATCTTTCTCCACAAAGAAAACAAAGGCTTCTTTTCCGATTTTAGTTATGTCAACCTCAACGCCCAGCTCTTCCGCAAACTGTAACTGGCTCTCCGATGGTCTTGCTCCAAAGAACAAGCTTACGTTTTCATAGTCCGTGGCATCTGGAAGTCCTCCGCGCACAAGCCTTTGGAATCCCACCACCGTATTGGTGAAGGTAACGACCCTGCCGTTTAAATTTCCATTTGTATTTTCTTTATCCTTAAGCCATTCTTTTTCTATTACGTCAATGTCTTTGTAAATTGCTTTGGCGATTGCTGCATAGAGAGGGTAACAGGCTTCCGCGCCGTCCATAACAGGCATGTTCTCTACGCCTTCGATGGTCAGACCGGGCTCATGGGGAAGCGTTACAAGCTTTGAATTCCCGGCATAAACGGTATAATCCGTAAAGTCTGTACTTGAAAAGCCGTGCATATATTTAAAGCCATGACCTCCGTATTTTGCGGCAGGTCTTTGAAAATACGCGATGGAAGAAATGGAAAGCACCACAATCAGCAGCCCTGCGAAGGCAAGGGTATATTTAAGCGCCGGTTTTTCTTTTTCCGCTACGAAGCATATTACTGCTGCCGACAGGTAAATTAACAGGGCGGTCACGTAGGCTTCCATCATCCGGTTCATGAGAAGTCCTATGATCCAGAGAGGCGTCACCGGAAACACCGGAATAATGGCGTACCCCACCAGAACGTTATCGGGATTTCCCTTTGAAATTGCGAGCAGGATGAGAAATACCACGGAATAAACAAGAAGTGTGCATGCGTTAAGCTTCAATGCAAATTTCAGATCCATGCGCTTCATAAATCCTATGTATATAAGAACCGTTACTACCGGGGCAACTATCATGGCACCATACATATTCACGCCCAAAAAGAGCGGCACGATAGCTGCGATAATGCTTACAAAGGGAATGAACACGTGGAAACATAGGAATTTACCGAAAGATTTCATATACTACCCCGTACTAATAAATATCTACGCTGTATGAGAATTCAACTACCGTAAGATCCGTAAACCAATCATAATTCACATACTCCGGTGGCACATACATGGTGCCTATCATGTAATCATGAGCAGGAACGTAAAGATCTAAATTGGCGCTTCCGTCAACAATAAGTCCTCGCTCCGAATTTAAGGCAATGCGGTCCACTGTTGTAATGGTCATGTCATTGTCGGTATCGTTGTAAAAGTACATCTCTATCGCCATAGTGCCGTCATCGAATAAGAAGGCATCCAGCACCTTGGCCGTAAGCACATTCTTAAATCCTACGGGTCTGTATAAAGCGAACGGAACCCAGAATCTCTTGTAGGGCATGCCATCAAGAAGTGCGCTGTAGCACTGCGGTGTCAAAATGTTCTCATAATAATCATATTCATAGTATCTGAAATTATCGGGGTTCGCAATCTTAAAGCATTTTTCTTCGTAGTCAAAATTGATGAGAGCCGCGAACATGTAGCTGTCGGGATTTACGTCAGGGTATCCCGGATTAATGGTATAGAATAACACTACAGAATAAGCTGAATCCTCATCGTCGATTACTTTAATTACTTCATAGTCTTCAAATTCAGACGGGCTTCTGTATTTTGTGTTGTAGTATTCTTTTATATAAGACTCCGGCACATCATTTGCAAAATACTTCTTATATTCGTTAAAAGAAACGCTGTTTCCCTTCATGACGTTGGTGAATAGATTATAAACTTCAGAATCCGTAACGCCTGAAAATCCATCAACCCTTAATCCGTCACTTTCGCTTTCCCTTATAATGACATTGGGTTCCGCAGTTACATAATATACATATTCGCCTTCGCTCTTATAAGGCATTGAGAACCAGTATGTATACTTGTCCCACTTTCCTGCGGAAGCGTTCTTAAGAAGGTCATATTTGTTGGTAATTGACTCAATTGAAAACAGGTCTTCTTCATTCATAAAGTAATAGAGCACATTGTCATAGTATGTATAGCCGTTTTCATTAAACTCACCTTCCGTGAGTTCTTTTTCTTTATTCTTATTTAAAAGTTCATCCCGGGACTTATATACAATACGCCCTTTCACATCTATGGGGTCGCCCATGGAATCGAAGGAATAAAGAAGGGTCTTTCCCTTTTCAAACTCGCCCTTTAAATAATCGGGACCTGAAGGGAAAAAGAAATATTCATCACCTTCATATACAGGAAACTCATCTTCCGTATGTTTTTGCACAAATACGTTGAAGGAATCTAAGGGTACATCCGGGTCGGCATAAAGACCGCCGTCTTCCGCAGCCCCTGATTTATAGCTCATGTTTTCTGCATTCTTTGCTACATCCGCAGCGCTCTGTCCCGCTGTGGGGGCATATGTGTCTGAAGAGCCTTTCTTTTTACCGCAGCTGCAACCGGGAGTAAAAATCAGGCTTGCAATTATAATTAAAAGTCCTAATGTGTATATTCTTTTCTTCATATCGCACCCCCTACTTCAAGTACTTTTCCATAAGCAAACTGTTGGTATGAAGTTGATGGAGCGGCATGGTAAATACGTCATCTTCAAGATAATACAGTTCCATCCAGCCCGTCATGATAATCTGAAGATTCTGTTCAAACTTCTCCAGTTCCTTGTTGTCTTTAACGGTTACGTCATAAACATCCTGCAGGAAGTTTGAGAAAAACTCTCCGTTTTTAATCATCTCCATGTAGCCCACGCATATTTCATCAAGAGCCTGAGGGTCCGTGATGGTTTCAAGAAGATATGCGGCATTACCGATGTTGTTGCCGTATTTTGCACCGTTCTCAAGCTGCAGGTTACTAAGTGTTTCTTTTACATCCATTACCCATAGAATCTTAAAAGCGCGCCATTTCTTATCGTCGGCGAAATTCTGGCATTCAACCCAGGCGTCATATGTAGGATATATTACCAGGTCACTTACAAATTCCGTAATGTGCTGTGCATTATCTTTAATGGATGTAACATCCTTGGCAACGGAATCTCCAAAAAGAAACGTTACTGTCTCTTCATATACAAAGAGTTCCGGGTTCTTTTCGATAAAGCCATCAACCCATGTCGAAACCGCAGTCGTGGTGAGAACCTTGGCAGCTGCGCTTCCCCAGGTGTCACCGCCTGATACATAGTCAAAGAGTTGTGTAAAGTATCCTGTATATTCAGTAATCTTACTGTCATCATCCACGAATACTCCCAGCTCTTCTTCAATAAAATCTCTGTCTTCAATCAGGTTATCGCATAAATACTTAAGGAACAGTCTTCTCTGATCCTCGGCTTCTTTTCGAAGACGCGCCTTTTCAAGGGCCTCCTCTCTGTCTTTTTCCGAAAGATTATAGGCCTTTGCAAGCTTTTCCGCTCCGATTTGATTTAGAGCGAGCAACCTGTAGGTCATGGGGTCATCTTTATATTTAATAAGAAAATCCTTATGAATGGGGTTACATCCCGACATGGCACTTACGCATCCTAAGAACATGTCGTCATTGATTTCTCCCTTTAATAACAGACTTTCAAGCCAGCGGAGCACGGTCCTTTGCTCGTTGGTAAGTGAGTTTTTCACACTGTCTTTATCGTTTAAGTCTGTTTTACTGTCTCCCCAGTCAATGGTGGCCGGATCCGTAATTGGCGGCACCCAGCTCATTATTTCTTCTTCGTCGGGGATTTCCACATCACCGGCCGTTCCGGGATATTTGTTACTTTGTGCATAGGATAAATGTGCAAAAGAAGGAAGTGTGTCGGAAAATAAATCTTCCAAGGTTTCCCATGTCTTTGTACCCTTGGCGGCATACAGAGTCACTCCGAAAATCTTATATAAATCCGCATATTCATCTATACCCTGATATGCTCTGTCATCTTCAGCTGCAACAGACGCATCGTAGTTACCAAGTACAACATCATACCATCCGAAAGAATCCCACCACAGCGTCTCAAGCATGGGAGGAAGCAAAACTTCCGTTAAGTTAAAGCAACCTTCAAAGGCTCTTGACTGTATGGATTTAAGATAAGGAAAATAAGGCATGTTGGTTAAATATATACAGTTCTTAAAAGCTTCTTTTCCGATCCACTCAACGTTACGTCCACCCTCAAGCTTTTTTAACATAGGGCACTGGCACCGTTTGATACGGGTGATGTTGTCAGTGATGGTAAGCTTCTTTGTGTAAGCGTTGGTTAAATCAAGTGTAGTAACTTTGCACTTATTTCCGTCGTAAATTATGGTCTCGGGAGTAGTAAGCTCAACATGGGGATATGTGCAGTTGACGCTTGCTTCCCACTCGTCGGTTTCTGAGTTATACCAGCTGTTTGTAACAGTCCACTGCCTTGTATCTCGAGGATAAATCTCTCTATTGTAACGCTCCTGGAGATAATATCTCTTCGTGTTGATGGCCTGCTTGTGATAGCTTCTTGCTGTTCTTTCAGCGCTTGATGAGATTTTTGGAAGTCCCACATTTACCACACTGTGCTCATCATAATAAGCATAGTAGGTCTGGAAAGTACCCATGCCTCCTGCGCTGTAGCCTTCATCCATAAAATCACGGCTTTCCTTAAACTGGTCATAATAAGTAATGACACCGTCTCCATCCAGGTCAGCCATGCCCTCCACATAGGCATAGGCTTTGTTACCCGATAATAAAAACAGCGCCCCTGTCATTAGTGTTAAAAAGAAGATTTTTCTAAAGTGTTTCATCCGGTCTGACCTCTTCCTTTCTTTTTCTTTAAAAAAACACCATCACTGTTATTCTATAACCCATTTATTAATAGGTAATTGGATTTTAAAAAAAACAAAATCTCAAATTGTCTTTCTGAGAAAGACATACTATAATAGGAAGGTCTTTCAATATATAAAGGAGAAAAGTCAAATGCAAGAAAGTTTTAAACCCTATGTTCCTGCAGATAAGGTAACTCCCGAGATGACCCCCACTTCAATTATCATGGGTCTTCTTTTGGCCGTTATATTTGGTGCAGCGAACGCGTATCTCGGACTCAGAGTCGGCATGACAGTATCCGCCTCTATCCCCGCAGCCGTAATATCCATGGCTGTTATCCGAGTTATCATGAAGAAGGACTCCATCTTAGAAAGCAACATGGTGCAGACCATCGGTTCCGCCGGTGAATCCCTTGCTGCAGGTGCCATCTTCACCATGCCCGCTTTATTTTTGTGGGCAAAAGAAGGTGTGATGGATAAGCCTTCACTTATTACCATTACTGTTATCGCTCTTTTTGGCGGATTGCTCGGCGTATTCTTTATGGTGCCCCTCCGCAATGCGCTTATCGTAGAAGAGCACGGTGTTCTTCCTTACCCCGAAGGAACCGCTTGTGCGGAAGTATTGCTTGCCGGTGAAAACGGCGGTTCTTCTGCATCGGCAGTATTCATGGGCATGGGAATTGCCGCGCTCATCAAATTTATCGTAGACGGCATCAAGGTACTTCCCGGAGCCGTTTCAGTAAAGTTAAGTGCATTAAAAACTGAATTTTCCGCGGAAGTATATCCCGCACTTGTTTCCGTAGGTTATATCTGTGGTGCTAAGATTTCTGCATACATGTTTGCCGGCGGACTTATCGGATGGTTTGTACTGATTCCCGCCATTGTTACTTTTGGCGGAGATATCGTTCTTTATCCCGCATCCGTATCTGTGGCAGAGCTTTATGCTGCAGGCGGCGCTGCTGCCATCTGGAGTAACTATATTAAATACATCGGCGCAGGTGCTGTAGCCGCAGCCGGTATCATAAGCCTTATTAAGACCCTTCCTTTAATTGTTAAAACCTTCGTGGAAGCAGTTAAGGGCATAAAGTCAAAGGCTGCAAATAGAGATGTCCGCACAGCCACGGATCTGGATATAAGAATCGTGCTTGGCGCTATCTTAGCTCTTATATTACTGATCTGGCTTGTACCTTCAGTACCCGTAACACTTCTCGGTGCTGTTATCATCGTAATATTCGGTTTCTTTTTCAGTGCCGTATCTTCACGTATGGTAGGTCTTGTAGGAAGCTCCAATAACCCGGTTTCCGGTATGACCATCGCCACACTTCTCATTGCGACCATCATGCTTAAGATTGCCGGCGACAACGGCGCTCACGGAATGCAGGGTGCCATTGCCATCGGTTCAATTATCTGTATCGCAGCTTGTATGGCGGGTGATACCTCTCAGGACTTAAAGACAGGATATATTTTAGGTGCTACACCTAAGAAGCAGCAGATCGGCGAGATTCTCGGTACCATCGTTGCAGCTTTCGCCATCGGCGGCGTTATGATATTGCTTAATGAAGCATATCAGTTTGGCTCAGAAGTGCTCCCCGCTCCTCAGGCTTCCATGATGAAGATGATCATTGAGGGTGTTATGAACGGTAACCTTCCCTGGGGGCTTATCTTCATCGGGGCATTTATCGCAATTGCCGTTGAAGTGCTCGGAATCAGTTCACTTCCCGTTGCCATCGGTCTTTACCTTCCCTTGGAACTTTCTTCCACCATTATGCTTGGCGGACTTATCAGAAAGTTTGTCGATAAGAAGAGAGGCGAATCCAAAGACGCAGCAGGCAAGGGCATACTCTTCAGTTCCGGTCTTATTGCCGGTGAAGGCATTGCGGGAATCATTCTTGCGATCCTCGCAGTTTTAGGTGTCGGTGATAAAATCGATTTATCCGGTTCCCTTAACCTTGGCATGTTCGGTGGTTTAGCCGTACTTGCTTTTGTAGTTGTTATGATCGGCATATATGCCGTAAAGAGAGACAATGAAAAGAAACAGTGATAATTACCTTGACTATATCTTTAAGATAAAAGAAAGCCTTACCTGGTCGGTGGATGACGCCGGCCGGGTAACGGTCAATATGGAGAATAAAGGTATAACAAACAGACTTGCTCAGCTTCTTTTTAAGAAGCCTAAAGTGAGTCAGATAGAGCTTCAGGGCATGGGCAGTTTTATCTTTACCAAGATAGACGGTAAGCTTTCCGTCTATGAAATCGGTAAGCTTCTGCATGAAGAATATAAAGAAGATGCCGAACCACTTTACGAGAGGCTCAGCGTCTACATGAAAAAACTTGAAGAAATCGGCTTCATCGAGCGGGTCTGACCCCTCATGAAGCCTTTTTTTATTCTGATTTTTAAGTCATAGCTGACTACGCGCAAATATCTCTTCGACCGGCTTTATAATCTGATTTTTAAATCACCGTCATAAACCGAGACCGGCACGTCTTCACCGAAAGAAAAGACTTCCGGAAGATAATCTTCATCTTCGAAATGGTACTTTACAATGCGTTCTTTTTTCGGGTCTATGATCCAATACTCACGGACTCCTGCATTCATGTACTTTGTAAGCTTAATGCCCATGTCACGGCTCTTTGTTGAAGGAGAAAGAACCTCTAATACAAAATCCGGTGCGCCTTCGATGCGGTCTTTTATCTTATCTTTGTCACAGGTAACTGTCAGGTCGGGCACAAGCATATTGTTGTTATCATCTTTTTCAAGATGCACGTCTGCAGGCCCCATCAAGACCACACATGCCCCGCCTTTTTCAGATATATATGTGTTAAAAGCAAGAAAAACTTTTTGAATAAGCTGTTGGTGCTTTACGGTAGGTGCAGCAAAATAATAAATTTTGCCGTCTATCAATTCAGTGTGGGCATCTCCTGAGATTTCTATGTACTCGTCAATAGTCAGTCCGCTAATATGACTGTTATAGCGATTCTCCGCGGTCTCGCGAAGCAAGTTTACGTGATTCTCTGAAGTCTCCCTCGCCATGTCATAGTGATAAGCTCTGCCCTCTGATATAAATTCCCGAGAGGTAAGTGCGCGCTCTATTGCTGCCAGCGTTACGGGCCTTGGATTTTCGGTCTTACCTGAAAATATCTTCTGAAGTGTCACTACGGGAACACCGGAATATTGAGATAACTGCGAAAGGCTGAATCCTCGCATATCTTTTATTTCACTCATTTCCTGTATAGTCATGGTTGCACCTCTTTATACCAAATATACTTTGATATACTTTGATATCTATTGATATATTATCATATATTCTTCAGGTCTGCAACTTTCTTTATATTCGCGGAATTGATGCTGTTTTTATTTTTGCAAAAAGAACTCTTTCACGGCTTCCGTCACCTTATCTATGTGACGGGTGTAACAATGGTCTTCCCCATAAACAGTAACGAGCTTCGCGTTTTTGTAAAGCTCTGCTGCCTTCTTGCCGTAAAAATATGGTACCGCCTCATCTTCATCACCGTGAATAATTAAGACAGGACCTTTATAACGGGCGATTTCGTCTTCGGGATGAATTGTCTGCGCCACACGAATATAATCGCCTGAAAGCTCCCAATCCCATCCCTTAAGCATATCGGGTATGTGGGCAGGATCAAAGGTTGCCCCCAGCAGTTCTCCTCTTCTTGCATCCTCCGGAATCATCCATGCAGGAGACAGCGGGATTATTGCCTTTAAATCATCGGCGCACATGCCTCCGATCAGCATGGTGAGAAGTCCGCCCTGGGAATGCCCGCATAAATATATATCCGTCACGAAATCGAGACCTTTAACGTACTCCATCACGGAAAGCGCGTTAGTTACCCATTTATAGAGAGTGTGATGCTTGAATTCACCGCCGCTCAGTCCATGTCCGTACATGTCCACTCGTAATACAATTATGCCGACTTCGTTCATGGCTTTTTGCACTGCGATGATATGGTCTTCATCCAGCCATCCCGTAAATCCGTGAATCAATATGCACAGAGGTCCTTTTTCAATTCCTTCGGGATAATCAAGCTTCGCATGTAGTTTTGTTCCGTCACTGTCGATGTAAAATTCTTTCATTGCTCCTCCTGTGGCCGTGTCCGGTTTTTTATTCATAAATTCATTATATCCATAGTGAAGTCAGCATACAATCCGCATTTCGCCCCGCATCGTGGGTCTTTCAACAGCGGGATCTCCGAAATCCTATTTTTCGCTGTTCTTTTTTCTTCACTCCGGCACCTTTCAACAGCGGAATCTCCGAAATCCTATTTTCCGCTGTTCTTTTTTCTTCACTCCGGCGCCTTTCAACAGCGGAATCTCCGAAATCCTGTTTTTCGCTGTTCTTTTTTCTTCACTCCGGCATCTTTCAACAGCGGAATTCATAAAAAGTAAAATCTCGCTGTCAAGTCCGGCTCAAAAGTTCGTTTTCAGACAGCGAGATTCCTTATTTTACACTATTCCAATATTCAAGTGACGCTTCCATCTTCTTTATGACTTTAGGAGGCAGCACTTTAGGCCCCATATTAAAAAGATTATCGATACCGGCCATGGCTCCAACGCCAAAATTATCATATAGAGAAATGTGATAATCCTCACTTCCATGCCAGAATCTGATCTTTCCTGCAAAATCATTTGAAGGATTTTTGTCATACTGCTTTGCTATTTCTAAGGCTGTATCAATGCAGGCTTTCATTTCATCATTCTTTTTGAGGCAGGAAAGAACTAATGATTTAAAAATAAGTCCCAAGATCATCATCTTGGAAAGATAACTGTTCTTGCTCCTATCAATGATGGTAGCATCTACTATAGTCATATACCAATCCATGATCTCACAGGCTTCTTTGTATCCCTTCGTGTTGTCCATAGAAACCAACACCATAAACATTTCTGTAGAAAATTCCATGGTCTTGACCAGAATGGAGACCAAAACTTTCGTGTAAGCCTCCATTGCTTCTTCCGGCTTGCCTGTCATTCTTAAAATATTGGCAATGTTGATGTCTGCTATGCCTTGATAGTTTATCTTTTCAAACTCCTCAAGAGATTTCTCAGGGTTGTCACGGCCTTTTATAGCTGCGATGCGATATTTAATGCTAAAGGTTTCCTGATCCGGTTTGTCACTCTGTGAAACGTAGCGAAGAGACGACTCGTAAAGTTCTATTGCTTTTTCCCGGTAATCCTTCAAATCTTTTACCGATGAAACAATATAGTATGTGTCCGCACAGCTTGTTAGAATCGAAAAGTTACCCGGATATCTGACCAGTGCTTTTTCTGCCTCAGCGATAGCCTCTTCATATTTATCCTCATGCAAAAGAGAATCCATCCTGTCAGAAATGTCTTTTATGTTCTTGGAGGACATGCTATAGCCCAAAAGCACATCCACAGATATGCTGAAAAAGTCTGCAAGCTGCATAAGAGTCAGGATATCCGGCACATTACTGCCGCTTTCCCACTTTGATACGGCTCCAACCGTAACTCCAAATGCTTCTGCAAGTTCTTCCTGGGTAAGATTCATGCTCTTTCGATATTTCTTTATGTTTTCATTAAGCTTTATCTGCATTACAAACTCCTGTAATGAAAGAATTTTTATCCTAAATCAGCTGATACTTTCTCGTTTTTAATTCCAAGTGAGCCTTCCTCAATCTCCATCTGTGGTTTTGCAAAGACTAAGATTGCAAGAATAGCTATCGTAAAAATTACGCAGAAAACAAGAATTGCTTCTGTGCTGACCCTGGTCACAACCGCGCTTAAAAGAAGCGATCCCACCGGCATACATGCTGCTCCGCATGCGCCCATTACTGCTGACGCTCTTGCAATATATTCGGGATCGGCGTTTTTCATAAACTGGATATTGATCGTACCGCCTATTATTGAAGCTGCCACCATCATGATAAAAAATGAAGCTGCTACGTCCACATAACAGGCAATATTATTTCCGGCAAAGACTCCACCGCAGGCCATTCCAAGCATTCCCGCTCCGAGAAGTGATGTACCAAGCATGGTCATCTTAAGGGGAGAGAGTTTCTTTGAAAGAACCGGCACAAGTGCGGATCCGGCAATACCTCCGATTGCAGCAAATGCGCCTGCGATACTGAGGATTTCTCCGCCCATCCTGAATATCTCGCCTGCAATCGGTGCTTGAAGTGCATTTATCGGAATGAGCATAAAATTAAGTGCAACAGCAAGTAATCCATAATTGCAGATAACTCGGGATCTTGCCACATATCTAAATCCATCCAGGAAGAATTCAATTTTGCTCTGTTCTTTTTTATTTTCTTTTTCTCCGGTTGCGGATGTTTCCTTGGAGACTTCATTCGGTGCTGCTTCGGTAATTGCTGTTCTTCCGGCTTTCATTGCGCTGATAAGCATCGCTGCAACCGCAAAAGTTACCACATCAATCATCATTGCTACAGAAACGCCTGCTGTTGCAATGATCACTCCCGCAACACCTGTACCTGCCAAAGATGCAGCACTTGAAAGCATGGAATTAAGACTCATTCCGCAGGTCATATGCTCTTTCTTAACTACCTGCAATGTAAATGCTGAAGTTGCAGGCAGATTAAAGGATTCCACTGTTGTGATGACCAAAGTAAAGATCGCCATAACCGGCGCATTCACTAAGCCTGCTCTATAAATAAACGCAAACAATGTAATAATGACTGCCCTAAGAAGATGTGTTGCTACAATCACATGCTTCTTGTTCATCTTCTCAACAATAGCTCCGGCAAAAGGCTGAACCACCACGTTGGGAAGTGTATTAAGTGCAAAAACTATTGCTGACCAAGCTGCGCTTTTTGTGATCAGATAAACCAGCCATGTAAAGGCGATTGCATCTACAGAATCGCCAAATCGATTGATAACCGTAGCAAAAATAAGCTTTCTATATTCCCGTTCCTTAAAGATCTCCCCATACATTTTCCTGTTCTGTTCCATATCTGAAGTCTCCTTACTTGTTTTCATGACTTCATTTTATATGGAACCTATACTATATATAATACACTTGTTGTATTGTTTGTAAAAGAAAAACATTCCGTTACGGAAAGTTTTCTTTTCTCATATCTTGAATAAAACTCTATCACTACTTCTCATAAGCTTATTCAGTAATACTTATTGTTACGTTAACGTCCCCGGAACCAAGCCTTTTTTTCATTTCTTCCGCAGATGTATTATCAATATGCCCGAGCTTTGTATAAGCCCAGCTATTTGAACCGTAAAACACTACCAGCTGATTACCTGAATACAAAACAATGTCCCCGGCACTTGTAGTCATCTGCTTATCATTCCTTGGAATAGACTGACCAATAGAGCCAACCTGCTCAAAGTCGCCATACATAGACATATCAATGATGATAGGTTTATCTTCAGCCAGATTCTTCAGAGCTTCTACTGATTCATTTTCTTCCCAGATTACCTGTATCTCTTCATCATTTATAAAAAGCTTAAGCATATTTTCCGTCGACCTTTCATCATTAGTAATTACGTCTTCTTCATCCTTTAAGTGATCTTCCGTTGCCGTATTACTGTTCGTTTTAGCATCAGCGTTAACCTGTGACTGTATTGTTTCTACATAATTGTCTTGAACCAAATCAACCTTCGAGTGAACCTGTGCATTCTCATTATATCCACATCCGGTAAAGAGGTTTACAACCATCACACATAACGCTATAAGCGTTTTACCTGTATTTTTACAAAAGAGATTTTCCAAACTCATAAGCTTCCCGCTTTTCCTCTTCTTTGCCTTCTGCTTCACCCATGTCATTTATTCCGCCACAAAACAGTGAACCTTTAAATGAAGCTTTCTCAAAACACTCTACCCAGCCATTCAGACCACTGACAGCTTTCTCAGGAACAAATGTGTCATCTTCAGCAGCAGTCGAAAGCATATAGACATTACGAAATCTATAGTCAGAAGGATAAAGCGGATTAAGTCTGTCAAGGAGAGTCTTCATCTGTCCGCTCATCTCGTAATAGTAGATAGGGGTCGCAAATACAAGCGTATCTGCATTCTTTACTTTTTTCGCAATCTCTACAGCATCATCATTTATCACGCACTTCTGCGTCTTTTGGCATGCAAGACATCCTTTGCAGAATCCAACTGTTTTGTCCTTGAGGCTGATGACTTCCACATCATGTCCCGCAGCTTTTGCTCCATCAGATACTTTATCTGCCAGAATATCAGAATTGCTCTTTACTCTAAGACTTGTCTTTATTATCAAAACCTTACTCATCGTCACCTCTCCTTATTTCAGATATTCATTGAAGAAGCTCTCAAGTTTGTCAAACGGAATATAATCCTTATCTCCTCCATCATACAGATCTGTATGAACTGCATCAGGGATGATCATCAGCTCTTTATTATCAGCATATTTGCTGTCCTTTATCATATCGGCAAAAGCGTCTTTACTGAAGTAGCAGGAGTGAGCCTTCTCGCCATGTACAAGAAGCACTGCACTTCTGATTTCATTGCTGTATTTAAGGATTGGCTGATTCATGAAGGATTCACAGCCTATCACATTCCATCCATCATTGGAATTAAGGGAACGGGCATGATATCCGCGATCAGTTTTGTAGTAATCAAAGTAGTCTTTTACAAAGAAAGGTGCATCTGCAGGTAGAGGATCTACAACACCTCCCGCGCGCTTATATTCTCCATTCTTTAAATCTTCAAGACGCTGAGCGCACATAGCCTTTTTCGCTTCATATCTCTTTTCTTCACTGTCATCGGCATCAAAGTAACCTTTTGCATTAACTCTTGTCATGTCATACATGGTCATTGCAGCTGTAGCTTTGATTCTTGTGTCAAGAGCAGCTGTATTGACAGCCATTCCGCCCCATCCGCAGATTCCTATGATTCCTATTCTTTCCGGATCTACCTTTTCATTAAGTGAAAGAAAATCAACTGCAGCCATAAAATCCTCTGTATTGATATCAGGTGATGCCATATATCTTACGTTGCCGCCTGACTCTCCTGTAAAAGAGGGATCAAAGGCTATTGTAAGAAATCCTCTTTCTGCCATAGTCTGGGCATATAATCCTGAACACTGCTCCTTAACAGCTCCAAAAGGTCCTGATACTGCAATAGCCGGAAGCTTGCCATCTATATCCTTTGGTATATACATATCTGCCGCAAGAGTTATCCCGTAGCGATTTGCAAATGTCACCTTGCTGTGTTCTATCTTCTCACTCTTTGGAAAGGTCTTATCCCACTCTGTTACTAAATTAAGTTCTTCTGTTCTGATCATCATTTGATACCTCCGTCATCTCTCCTTCATTTCGTTTTCGATTTTTCTTAGCATGAAATCCATGCAGTCAACTTTTCTCCCGCTTTCGTGGTACTCGTCCATGGCACGGCATCTTTCTTTTTTCAGAAGCCTTACCATTTCATCGATACTGCCTGACTCAAATCTTTCCAGGATAGTGTCTGTTGCCTCATTACAGCATCCCGCATCTGAAAGGCTTTGCTTTAGATATTCTTTATCCATGAGTATTCCTCATTTCCATGTAAATATTTCACTTACAATTCTATTGTATGAGCTTGTAAGATTTTTTGCTAATAGTTATAATGAATATCATATTATTCCATTTTGGCATATCATTCAGCAATGAGCAGTGCAGAAAGGAATCACCATGGAAATCAGGACTTTAAGATATTTTTTAGCTGTAGCAAGAGAAGAAAACATGAGCAGAGCCGCTGAGATACTGCATGTGACTCAGCCAACTCTATCCAAACAATTAAAATCATTGGAAGAAGAATTGGGTAAGAAGCTATTTACAAGGCACAGTTTCAGTATAAAGCTGACAGAAGAAGGAATTCTTCTCAGAAACCGTGCAGAAGATCTTGTGAGCATGGCTGATAAAATCGAGCAGGAATTTGTTTCACTTGATGACGTAAGCGGAGGCAATCTTTACCTGGGACTTGCAGAATCTTATCAGCTAAGATTCCTTGCAAGAGCAATCAAGACCTTTAAAGAAAGCTATCCCAGTCTCCACTATCACATCACAAGTGGTGATACAGAGCAACTATCTGAAAAAACAGAAAAAGGACTTCTTGATTTTGTTGTTCTGGTTGAGCAGCCGGACATCAGAAAGTATGAATATATAGAATTTCCACAGGCTGATACCTGGGGACTTATCATTCCTGAAAATGACCCTCTGGCAAAAAAGCAATCCATTCGTTTGGATGACCTGATAGGATTACCTCTTTTCTGCTCAGATCAGGCTTGGAACGGAGATATAAAGAAATGGGCAGGGAGCAGATTTTCTGAGCTTCAGCTTGAAGGTTCTTTCCGTCTTTCCTACAATGGCTCTATTTTCACAATGGAAGGTCTTGGGTATCTTCTCACCTATGATCACCTTATTGATACATCAAAAAACAACGGCCTTGCATTCAGACCGTTGTCTCCTAAGCTTGAAAACAAAATATATTTCGCATGGAACCGCTATCAGGCATTTACACCTATAGCAGAAAGATTTTTATCGCACCTTAAAGCTCTAGTGTTATAACCTATCTTTTTGGACTACTAACCCCGTCCCCCTAGTCCACTTCCGGCTTCGAAACGCTTGCATTTCATACAATGCCTCCTACCACTCGCGCCTTATCTTTTCAAAATCAATTGTCTTACCGACTTTCTTCCATATGATCAGAACAAAGACCAGATTGATTACTATCATTCCGACATAGA
>JAEEND010000017.1 GCA_016283575.1 Lachnospiraceae bacterium
TCTAAACCCAATTGGTCTTTTAGGTTCCTCTGTAATCTTATCTATAGCTGTCAATAAGAAACTTAATTGATTCATGTGCTGTATCAAAATTGACATCTTTCCATTAACATAGCCTTTAAAAACCATTAATACGGGTTCTTCATATGATATTTCTACTACCTGCATTACGATCGATTGGCCAAAATTAGTTAGCTTTATCCCAACTTCATGTTCTGCATCAAGCTGGCTTTCGAATTCTTGAATATATTTCTTAATAATCTCAAACTGCTCATCCACAAACATGTGCTGTATAGGTGAATCGAAAACGGGAGGCTCAATAGTTGGTATCTTAATCTGAGGGATATTGTATCCAAGCAAATTGTTATTCATGATCATCAATCCTTTCTAATAAAAACGATAATTTAGCGGCTTAGATATCGAGGTTAGAGACATCCAATTCACCAGACATAAGCTTTGGTAATAAGGTATCTCTCATTTCTGCAAGTGAGTCATTTTCAAGCTGATTATTCAAAATCTGCTCAAACATGGGACCTGCTACAGAATGAAAACGAGATATTTCATCATCAGCCGGAATAATAAATGGCATAGCCTTAATGATTTTTGAGTTGACTGCAGTTGCAATGGAGGAAGTACTACCCATTGTTTGGTAATTAAAGTCTTTCAGATAGCAGTACAAGTACTCATTGATATATGGCTTATCCGTCTTGAAATGAGCAATAGCCTCGTTGGTAGTCATTTCACCATTAGTGATCGCAATGCGACCTACCGTGAGCTTAAAGCTCAAAAGAACCGTATTACTTGGAATGACTTTGATATTAAATTTATCGACAGCTTCCGGCGTTAGTTGTTCGGAGCTTCTGCTGATATAGGTGCCGCAACTACCCATATCTGATATGGATACCCAAGTCACATCGGACGGATTGGTCGTAAACCATTGATGTTCTTTGCGGGGAGGTGTTTTGCCAATAGCTATATCAAAGTATTCCTCTGCACGGCACTCACGGCGTTGAGCATTTGCAAAAGAGACAAACATTTCTCGATAAAGAGCCTGGGCCTGCTGAAGTAAATTATCGTTTATTTGAGTTGGGGTAAAATAATGGTTATAGATGTGAGTATTTATATTTTTTGAAAGGAGTTGTTCCTATGACTGTATTAAATGAGTTAGATTCGACATGTGGAATATCAGATGATGAATTAACGCAAAGATTTAAAGAAGCAATCAGAATAGACAAAGAGGTAAGAAAGATCAAAGGGTTGCCGGTAGCAAAATATGATGATGAGACTAAAAGGGCATATCTCGAATATCCCGATGGGAGGAGAGAATATGTCGGAGAATAATGCTGTAAAGTTGCCGGAAGTGATTGTGTTTGCAGGACCTAACGGAAGTGGAAAAACCACGATTACCGGAATGGCGAAAACAGTCGGTGAATATATAAATGCTGTTGCGCCCCTCTCAGCCTGACTTAAAACTGGCTTAGTTGCTTGTCACAGAATTAACCGATATACTGTCACCAAAGAATAAAAAGAAAGGATCCTGGAATCCTTCTTCTTTGGCGAGTCGATGTATTCCAGGATCTATGGTGGTATCACTACCATGGTTATCATATCAAAGTATCGGTTAGAGCGTAAAGAAGAAAAAAATATTTTTAGTAATCAGTGAAGAAGATACCATCTGTCCTGAGTGCGGAAGCCCTCTATGCAAGAGGGATAGGAAACTGAGAGTTCACAAAGAAGCCGGTGGCAAGAAAAGCTGGTTCGCCATTAACCGCTTGAAATGTAGTAACGACAAATGCGGCCGTCTTCACAACGAGTTGATAGACTGCATGGTTCCATACAAGCACTATGGTTCGGAAATTATTGAGGATGTTCTTGATGAGGTGCAGGGACCGGACGACCTGGATACAGAGAATTATCCATGTGAAGGCACCATGAACCATTGGAAGTGGTGGCTTGCCCGTAATGGGGCAAATATCAATGGACAGATGAAATCGATGCTGCATCATCTCCTGGATTTGGATACAGAGTTCCTGAAATCCGGTGAGTCTTTGCTGAAGGGACTCAGAGAGAGAATAAGCCCCGGGTGGCTGTCAGTGGTTGTCCGGTTTATATATAACTCCGGCGGTCGGATAGAACCGTATCCGGAGGGTTAGGATTTATGCACCTACTTTTGTGTGCTGTCATTTTGGCTTTGTAATAAGGTTGCCTTAAAAAGGAGGTAATGCTTATGCAGAGTAAAGAAGTAAAGAAATGGCAGGATGAGGAAGCACTAAAACGCTATCAGATGATAGCACCGCTTCTGGATGAAGATTTGGATGAAGCCAAAAGGAGGCAGCTACGGGAAGAGATCGCAGAAAGACATGAGATCTCCGTAAGGAGTCTGTATCGCTATGAAGCCAAGTATAAGGAAGAGGCTTTTAGCGGTCTTCGGCCCATGAATCGGGAAAAGAGAAGGAGTCAGGCATTGCCTGATAACTGGGATGAAATCGTAGGTGAGGCAATCCAGTTAAAACGAGAAGTTCCCAGACGAAGCGTCCGCCAGATAATAAAGATACTGGAAATCGAAGGTTATGCACTGCCGGGAGTCATTAAGGCATCTACGATACAAAGGTATCTGTATAATGCAGGTCTTGGTGTAAAGCAGATGAAACGGTATACCGAGAAGCGCGAAAGCAGTTCAAGACGTTTTTGCCGGCCTCATCGAATGGAACTGCTACAGGGAGATATCAAGTACGGACCGGACATCCGATTAAGAGATGGAACCTTAATAAAGACTTACCTTTCATCATTGATAGATGACCATTCACGTTTCATCGTGCAGTCAGAGTTTTATGATAATCAGCGGCAGGAAGTAGTAGAGGATACATTTCATAAGGCAATTTTAAAGTATGGTAAATGTGATGCCTGTTATCTTGATAACGGAACGCAGTACACTACAAATCAGTTAAACACAGCGCTGGCAAGACTTGGAATCAGGGAACTTCATGCGAAAGCCTATGCCTGCGAATCCAAGGGAAAGATAGAAAAATTTCATCAGAAGGTAGACCAGTTCATTGCAGAGATTCGTGTTGCGAAGGTACATTCCTTGGAAGAACTGAATCAGAAATGGAAATACTTTTTAGAGCAGGACTATCAGAAAGAAGCTCATGATGGAATAAAAGAGTACTATGAATCTCATGGAGTTCAGGTGCCCAAGGAGGGAATCTCGCCTTATCAGGAGTTTATGAGAGATACCAAGGGATTGGTATATTTGGATACAACCCTGGTAAGCGAAGCATTTCAGCACCATGAGAAAAGACGTCTTGATAATGCAGGCTGCTTTTCCTTTGGGGATGTGAAATATGAGGCAAGCACGGCTCTTGCAAATGCAGAAGTAGAAATCGCATTTGATCCGATGAATACAGAAATCATCAGGGTTATGTACCGGGATATGGAACCTGTTTTTGCACATCGGGTTCAGATAGAAGCTTTTTGTGATAAGACCCCGCCTCTTCCGATAGGAATGACAGACAGTATGCCGGAAACATCAAGATTTTTGGATGCATTGGAAAAGAAATACAAAGAAGACCACCACCTGATGGCAAATGCCCTTTCATTCGGTGAGTACGGAAAGGCAGGTGGCTTAAATGTATGAAGAGTTCTTTGAAATGATAAATACGCCGTTTTCACGGGATGTGCCGACAGACAGGCTTTATACGTCAAATACCATAGATGATGCAGTAGGGAGATTGACATATGCGGCAGACAGACAATTGTTTGCGGTGGTTACGGCAGACCCGGGATGTGGGAAATCTACGCTGATAAGAATGTTTGAGAGCAGGCTTCCAAAAGATAAATATATGTTGCTTTACCTGTCGGATTCAAAACTAACACCAAGATGGTTGTATTCGGGAATGCTGGACCAGATGGGTCTGGAGGCAAAATTTTACAGAGGTGATTCGAAAAGACAGCTGCAGAAGGAAATCGAAAATGTCAGAACAGTGCAGAAGAAACGAGTTGTTTTTGTACTGGATGAAGCGCACTTATTGGGAAAAGAAACCTTGGAAGAATTCAGATTTCTTTTGAATTATAGATTTGATTCCACCAGTCCTATGAGTCTGATTCTGGTAGGTCAGACAGAACTGTGGGACCAAAAACTGAGACTGCAGAGCTATGCAGCAATTCGGCAGAGAATTGATATGAATATCGTGTTGAATCGTTTGGATCGAGCTGAAACCGGCAAGTACATCGCCGCACATATGGCATATGCGGGAGTGAAGCAGGATTTGTTTACCAGTGGGGCTGAAGACGAAATCTTTAAGGTATCGGCAGGAATACCACGAATGATAAACAGGATCTGCGAAAAAACGTTGATGTACGCATATCAACAGCAAAAGAGATTAATAGACGAGCATATGGTACGGTTTGTGGCTGATCATGAAATGGTCGGGGGAATTGAGTAATAAATCCGGGGTGAAAACCCCGGAAACAATGACAGAAAGGTGAATGAGTTTGTGACAGCGAGTGAGAGCAGAACTGTGACAGCTCATGAAATTTTTAACAAGAATGGTTTGATGAAAAAATCAT